>JBQCHY010000042.1:0-14743 GCA_051954235.1 Xanthobacteraceae bacterium | reverse complement strand
CGCGCCAAAAAGCCCGCCAAGGTCGCCATCATCGCCATCGCACGAAAACTCCTCACCATCCTCAACCAGATGGCCAGAGACAACACCCCATGGCGACACAAACACTCTTGACCATCAACACAGTCGCCAGTCCTTGCTTCGTGGCTTTCTGGCTGCCTACCCGTTGCTCAAAAACGGGCCAACCAAACACACAGGATTGCTTCGTCGCTTGCGCTCCTCGCAATGACGGTGTGGCAGGTTATAAACAATATGAGTGCATTGATATCAATGCACTCATATTGTAGAAACTGTGAAAACGGAGCATCTCCGATGGCCAGCCTCACCATCCGCAAGCTCGACGACGCGATCAAGGCCGAGCTTCGGTTGCGTGCAGCGCAGCATGGACGGTCCGTCGAGGACGAGGTGCGCAACATTTTGCGCGAAGCGGCCAGCGTAGGAGCGTCAGTCGCAGAGCCGCCATACCGCATCGCAACATCCGATAATGATGCGGTCTCAGCTCAAAATACCGGGAATTTGCGAGCCACCCTCATCATCGGCGGCGGAATCGCGGCCTATAAGGCGCTGGACCTGATCCGCCGCCTCAAGGACAACGGCTTCACCGTCCGCTGCGTGCTGACAAATGCTGCGCAGCAATTCGTCACGCCGCTGGCCGCCAGCGCGCTGTCCAACCAGCGCTGCTACACCGACCTATTCGATCCCGCGAGCGAGTTCGATGCCGGTCACATCCGGCTGGCGCGGGACTGCGACCTGATCGTGGTTGCGCCCGCCACCGCCGATCTGATGGCAAAGATGGCACAAGGCCATGCCGACGACCTCGCCACCGCCATCCTGCTCGCCACCGACCGGCCGGTATTGCTGGCGCCGGCGATGAACCCCCTGATGTGGGGCAACGCCGCCACCCGCCGCAACGTCGCCCAATTGCAGCGCGACGGCGTCCGCTTGATCGGCCCCAACAGCGGCACCATGGCGGAGGCGGGCGAAGCCGGCGTCGGCCGGATGTCGGAACCGCTGGAGATCGCCGCTCGGGCCTTGGAGGTGGTGCGGCCGCCGCGCGCCCGGCCGCTCGCCGGCCGTCGCATCCTGATCACAGCCGGTCCGACCCATGAGCCGATCGACCCGGTGCGCTACATCGCCAACCGCTCATCCGGAAAGCAGGGCTTTGCCATCGCCGCCGCCGCCCGAGAGGCCGGTGCCGAGGTGACGCTGGTGAGCGGCCCGGTCGGGCTTAGCGATCCGCAAGGCATCACCGTCAAGCGCGTCGAAAGCGCACGCGACATGCTGGCCGAGGTGGAAGCCGCGCTGCCGGCGGACGTCGCGATCTTCGCCGCGGCCGTCGCCGACTGGCGCGTCGCTAACCAGGGCGAGCAGAAGATCAAGAAGACCGCGAGTGGCTTCCCGCAACTCGACCTCGTCGAGAACCCGGATATCCTCGCCACCATCGCGCATCGCACCGAGGGGCGGCCGCCGCTGGTGATCGGCTTCGCGGCGGAAACCGAGCACCTGCTCGACAACGCCCGCTCGAAACTCGCACGCAAAGGCTGCGACTGGATCGTCGCCAACGACGTCTCCCCCGCGACCGGCATCATGGGCGGCGACCGCAACACCGTGCATCTCATCAGCAGGGATGACGGCGCGACGGACGGCATCCGCATCGACTCATGGCCGGCGATGGGCAAGAACGAAGTCGCGACGCATCTGGTCGCGCAGATCGCCGTCACACTACAGAAACACACATCATGATCGTTGCACCCGAAACACCCGTGACCGTCGAATTCCTGCAACTGCCGCACGGGCGCGGCCTGCCGCCGCCGACCTATCAGACCGAACATGCGGCCGGCATGGACCTCGTCGCCGCGGTTCCCGACGATGCGCCGATGGTGCTTGCACCCGGCGCCTACGGCATGATCCCGACCGGGCTCGTCATCGCGCTGCCGCCCGGCCTCGAGGCACAGGTGCGGCCGCGCTCCGGCCTCGCGGCGAAATTCGGCCTCACCGTGCTCAACTCGCCGGGCACCATCGACGCCGACTATCGCGGCGAGATCAACGTGCTCTTGATCAATCACGGCCGCGAGCCCTTCATGATCAAGCGCGGCGAGCGCATCGCGCAGATGATCGTCGCGCCGGTGACGCGCGCAACACTGGTTCCCGCCGACGGCGAACTCTCCGCCACCGCGCGCGGCACCGGCGGCTTCGGCTCGACAGGCCGCTAAATCCACCGCACCCGAATCGATTCGCACCGCACACACCGCATTTTTTCGACCCGCGACTCCCGTTCACGGTCTGGACTCTGTTCGTGCGAGTCCGGTTGAGGGATATTGAGAGCGATTCGCACGCGGTACTGGTGGGCCGCGATGCGTCCGTGCGGTTTGGGGCGAACGATGTCAGGCGTCATCGCAGCGATACGTCGGACCATGCTGTCATGCACATCCCTGGTGCGCGACGGCATGACCGGTCTTGCCGCCACCACGCTGCTCGCCACCACGCCGGCCTTGGCCGATGACGGCGGCCTCATCGCGCGAACGCTGGCTGCATTCGCCGAATTCGATCAGCGCAGCATGGCAGCGGCGACATCGGCGCTCGGCGTACTGGGCTTCTCCGTGCTCGCCGCCATTCTGCTGATGCGCACGCGGGTTCGTGCCGGCGCCAACGAACGCCGCCTGCGCGCCGACCTTCACATGTTGCAAGCGGAAACCGACCGCTATCGCGCGCTGCTGTTCGCCGAACCGCAGGTGCTGATCTCGTGGCCGGCCGGCGATGATCGCCCGAACATCAGCGGCGACATCGCCTTGTTGCTGCCGCAGGATTCCCCGTCGCTGGCGCCGCAGCGCGTACTGGCGTTCGGTACCTGGCTGCCGCCGGAGCCGGCATTGCAAATGGATCACGCCGTCGACGCGCTGCGCGAAGCCGGCGAGAGTTTTCAGCTTCACCTCACCGCCAGCAACGGCCGCGCGGTGGAAGCGATGGGCCGCGCCATCGGCGGCCAGGCCATTGTGCGGATCCGCGAACTCGGCGGCCTGCGCCGCGACCTCGCGGAAATGAGCCTGCGCTACCGCGACCTCGTTGCCGAAACCGAAATGCTGCGCGGCATCGCCGCCTCCGCGCCGTGGCCGCTGTGGGCGCGCAAGGCCAACGGGCAACTGGCCTATGCAAATGCCGCCTATGCGCGCGCCACCGATGCGGCAACGCCGGCCGATGCGATCGCCGGCAACCTCGAACTGCTCGACAGCGACGACCGCGCCGCGATGGCGCGCACGCTGAACGATAACGTCGCGTTCGATGCGCGGTTACCCGTGGTGGTCGGCGGCGAACGGCGCATCTACGACATTCACGCGCGCAACGTGCCCGGCGGCAGCGCCGGCCTCGCCATCGACGCGACTGAGGCGGCAGCCCTTCGCGCGGCGCTGCAACGCATGGCCGATGCGCATCGCCGCACGCTCGATCAACTCTCCTCCGGCGTTGCGGTGTTCGACGGCGAGCGGCGGCTGGCGTTCTACAACGATTCATATCGCCGGCTGTGGGATCTCGATCGCAATTTCCTCGACAGCAATCCCGACGACTCCGGCATTCTCGACAAGCTGCGCGCCGCGCGGAAGATTCCGGAACAGCCGGATTTCCGCGCCTGGAAAGCACGCCTACACGAGGCCTATCGCGCGGTGGAGCCGGCCAAGGACGTCTGGTATCTGCCGGACGGTCGCGCGGTGAGCATCGTCACCACGCCGAATCCCGAAGGCGGCGTCACCTATCTGTTCGACGACGTCACCGAAAGCCTCGATCTCGCGCGGCGCTTCGACGGACTGATCCGCGTGCAACGCGAGACGCTCGACAATCTCGGCGAAGCCGTCGCGGTGTTCGGCAGCAACGGCCGCGCGCAACTGTTCAATCCAGCCTTCGCCAGGATGTGGCGGTTGTCGCCCGAAGCGCTCAACGAGCAGCCGCACATCGAAGCCGTGGTGGACTGGTGCAAGCCGCTCTACAGCGACGATACGGCGTGGCAGACCATCCGTGACGCCATCACCGCCATCGAGAACCGCAGTCCGCAGCCGTTGAAGATGGAACGCAGCGACGGCAGCGTGCTCGACTGCATGACGTTGCCACTGCCCGACGGCGCGACCATGCTGACGTTCCAGGACATCACCGACACCGAGAACGTCGAGCGCGCGCTGCGCGAACGCAACGAGGCGCTGGAAGCCGCCGACCAGATGAAGGTGGATTTCGTCCACCACGTCTCCTACGAACTGCGCTCGCCGCTGACCACCATCATCGGCTTCGCGCATTTCCTCAGCGATCCGTCCACCGGCCCGCTGACGATGAAGCAGGACGAATATCTCGGCTACATCACCGCCTCGACCAACGCGCTGCTCGCGATCATCAACAACATCCTCGATCTCGCCACTATCGATGCCGGCGCAATGACGCTCAATCTCGGCCCGGTCGATATCCGCAAGGCGATCGATGCGGCGGCCGAAGGCATTCAGGACCGGCTGGCGCGCGATCACATCGCGTTGCGCGTCGACGCCGATCCGAACATCGGCCAATTCGTCGGCGACGAACGCCGCGTGGTGCAGGTGCTCTACAATCTGCTCGCCAACGCCGTCGGCTTCGCGCCGCAGGACTCCGCCGTGACGCTGAGCGCGCGGCGCAACGACCATAGCGTCGTGTTCGCCGTCAGCGATCACGGCCCAGGTATTCCCGCCGAGGTGAAGGACAAGGTGTTCGACTGGTTCGAAAGTCATTCGAACGGTTCGCGGCATCGCGGCGCGGGGCTCGGCCTGTCGCTGGTGCGCTCCTTCGTCGAACTGCACGGCGGCAAGGTGCGGGTGGATTCCGCAGTCGGCAAGGGCACCACGGTGACGTGCGAATTCCCGGCCGATCAGGCCGTCCATCGCAGCGCGGCTGAATGACGGCGGCTCCCGCGACATTCGCCGTGGCGCTCGCTAACGAGGCGGCGACCGCCAATCTGATGGCGGACCTCGCGTTGCTCATCAACGCCGGCGACGTCATCACGCTGTCGGGCGATCTCGGCGCCGGCAAGACCGCCGCCGCGCGCGCGATGATCCGTTACTTCGCCGGCGACGATACACTGGAAGTGCCGAGCCCGACCTTCACGCTGGCGCAGACCTACGATCTGCCCTCGTTCACGCTGCTGCATGCCGACCTCTACCGCATCGAGGACGCCGGCGAACTCGAGGAGATCGGCCTCGATCCGTTGCCGGACGGCGTCGTGGTGCTGATCGAATGGCCGGAGCGCGCGGCGCACGCCCTGCCCGCCGACCGCATCGACATTGCCCTCAGCCATCGCCCTGCATTGGGTGCATCCGCCCGCGCCGCCGAGATTACCGGCCACGGCAAGGCGGCGGCGCAGGTGGCGCGGCTCGCGGCGCTGCGGCGCTTTCTCGAGCGCTCCGACTACGATCAGGCGCAACGGCGGCGCATGGCGGGCGACGCTTCGACCCGTTCCTACGCTCGGCTCTACAAGGGCGACAGCGCCGTGATCCTGATGAACGCGCCGAAGCGGCCCGACGGCCCGGCGCTCTATCGCGGCAAATCCTACAGCGCCGCGGTGCATCTCGCCGAGGACGTGCGGCCGTTCGTCGCCATGGCCAATGGCTTGCGCGCGCAAGGGCTATCCGCACCCGCGATCCACCATGCGAATCTCGCCAACGGTTTCCTCATTCTCGAGGATCTCGGCAGCGATGGCGTCGTCACCGGCACGCCGCCGCAGCCGATTCCCGATCGCTACCAGATGGCAACCGATCTTCTCGCGGAGTTGCATCACACGCCGCTGGCATCGACGCTGCCGCTGACGCCGCAATCCACCTACACCATTCCCGATTTCGACACCGAGGCGATGCTGATCGAGATCAGCCTGATGCTGGAATGGTATCTGCCCGACCGAGGCGCGGACCCGAGCACCGCCGCGCGCGACGAATTCATGGCGATGTGGCACGCGCTGCTGGCGCGGCAACCCTCCGATGAAACCTGGGTGCTGCGCGATTTCCATTCGCCCAACCTGATCTGGCTCGCGGATCGCCCCGGCATCGGCCAGGTCGGCGTGATCGATTTCCAGGACACGGTGATGGGGCCGCCGAGCTACGATCTGGTGTCGCTGTTGCAGGATGCCCGCATCGACGTGCCGGAACCGCTCGAACTGGCGATGTTCGCCCGTTACGCCCAGACGCGGCGCAGCTTCGATCCCGGCTTCGACGCCGCCGCCTTCGCCGAGAGCTATGCGGTGATGTCGGCGCAGCGCAACACCCGCCTGCTCGGCACATTCGCCCGGCTCAACCGGCGCGACGGCAAGCCGCAATACCTGCGCCACCAACCGCGCATCTGGACCTATCTCAACCGCTCGCTGGCGCACCCGGCGCTGGCGGTGCTGCGCGACTGGTACGCCACCCACGTCCCGCCGCCGCAAACCTGAGCTTTCGGTTTTACCCTCTGTTAGCCAGCCCTGGCTTACACCTGAGGCCGTGGAATTGGCTGGCTGTGGGGAAACGAGCATGGCGGCGGAACAGCGGCGAACCGGCGAACGCATCACCTTCGAGCGTGGCTTCAACGCGCACCTGATGGGCATCGACGGCACCTGGCGTCGCCACTGCACCATGGAAGACGTGTCCGAAACCGGCGCCAAGCTGACGGTTCAAGGCTCGATGGAAGGGCTGAACCTCAAGGAATTCTTCCTGCTGCTATCCTCCACCGGCCTCGCCTATCGGCGCTGCGAACTTGCCTGGGTCAACGGCGACCAGATCGGCGTCAACTTCCTCAAACCGGGCGAAAAGAAGAAGAAGGGACGTGGCGCGGCGCAGGTCGTCGAGGTCTGAGACATTAAGACACGCCACCCGTCATATCGTTGTCATCGCCGCTGCATATGGCAGCGTCAGCCGATACGAACATGATAGCATCGGCGTGATCGATTCCCGCTGTCCGTTTGCCGGAGCCAAATTTGCCGGAGCCACGTATGCCCGTTCGCCCCACCAAAGCCATGGTTCTCGCCGCCGGATTCGGCACGCGGATGCGGCCCTTGACCGACCGGATGCCGAAACCGTTGGTGCCGGTCGCTGGTCGCCCGCTGCTCGACCACGTCCTCGACAAACTGGCTGAAGCCGCCGTCGCGGAGGCGGTCGTCAACGTCCATTACCTGCCCGACCAGATCATCGATCACACCGCCACGCGGACCACACCGCGCATCACCATCTCAGACGAGCGCGACGCCGTGCTTGGCACCGGCGGCGGCGTGGTGAAGGCGCTGCCGTATCTCGGCGACGCGCCGTTCTATCATCTCAACGCCGATACGCTGTGGATCGACGGCGCGCAACCGAACCTGACACGGCTTGCCGATGCGTTTGATCCGGCCCGCATGGATATTCTGCTGCTGATGGCGCCGACTGCCGGCAGCATCGGCTACAGCGGCAGCGGCGACTACGCAATGCTGCCGGACGGCACGCTGCGTCGGCGCAAGGAACGCGAGGTGGTGCCGTTCGTCTATGCCGGCGTCGCCATTCTCTCGCCCGCGATTTTCGCCGGCAGCCCGAGCAGCGAATTCGCGCTGACAAAACTGTTCGACCGCGCAAGCGAGCAAGGCCGGCTGTTCGGCCTGCGGCTCGACGGCCTGTGGATGCATGTCGGCACACCCGACGCGGTGCAGGCGGCCGAACAGGCGTTCCTCGCCAGCGCGGCCTAGAGAATTTCCGGTCTTGATGGAAAAACCTCCCACGAAGCGAGGCGCGCTCCCTCTCCCATAGGGAGAGGTTGGGGTGAGGGGTTACGGTTTCAATCGCGATAAGCCCCCCTCACCCGGAGCCTGCGGCTCCGACCTCTCCCCGCATGGGGAGAGGTATCGTCCGGGTCGATTCAATCCAAGCTAATTTCCCGCTGTGATTGCACCCTTGCGATGGGGTAATCTGATTTTCAAATCAGGTTACCCATGCACGTCTTCAACATTCCCGCCTCCGCGCCGTTCCTGCATACGCTGATCGAAGCGCTGGTGGACGGCCGGCTGATCGACGGCTTTGCCGCGCGTGCGAATCCGGAATCGTTGGCGACGGCCACGCTCTATCTGCCGACGCGCCGCGCCGGACGTTTGGCTCGCGAAGTGTTCCTCGATGTGTTGAAGCTGGATGCGGCGGTGCTGCCGCGCATCGTCCAGCTTAAGGACATCGACGAAGACGAAGGCGCGTTCGCCGACACCGACATCCGCGAGGCGTTCGATCTGCCGCCCCCGCTCGGCGGCTTGCAACGGCGCCTGACGCTGGCGCAACTGGTCGGCGCCTGGGCGAAGCAATTGCGCCCCAAAAGCCCGCTGATCGCACCACTGGTGGTGGGCGGTCCCGCCGCAACGCTCGCGCTCGCCACAGACCTCGCGCGGCTGATGGACGACATAGCCACGCGCGGCGTCGATTGGGCCGCGCTCGACGGCCTCGTGCCCGATGCACTCGACGACTACTGGAAGTTGTCGCTGGATTTTCTCAAGGTCGCGCGCGAGATGTGGCCTGCACACTTGAAAGAGAACGACCGCATCGAACCCGCTACGCGCCGCGATCTCCTGATCGCCGCCGAAGCCGAGCGATTGAAGACCCACCACCACGGCCCGGTGATCGCGGCAGGCTCAACCGGCTCGATTCCCGCGACCGCGAAATTGCTGCACGCCATCGCGCGACTGCCGCACGGCGCGGTGGTCCTGCCCGGCCTCGACACCGATCTCGACGACGACGCATGGCACGGCATCGGCGGCCATCGCAACGCAAACGGTCAATACGATGTTGCGCCCGCATCGAACCATCCGCAATTCGCACTGCATGGATTGCTGGCGCGCTTCGGCGTCAAACGTCGCGATATCGTTCAACTTGGTGCGCCGGCGCCGCAAGGACGCGAGGTGTTGGCCTCCGAAGCAATGCGGCCCGCGACTGCCACCGGACAATGGCATCAGCGCCTCGCCGAGCCTGACGTCGCGCGACACATCGCGGACGCCATGCATAAGCTCACCGTGATCGAAGCACCCAATCCGGAAATGGAGGCACTCGCGATCGCGGTGGCGATGCGCGAAGCGCGCGAACTCAATCTCTCGGCGGCGCTGGTGACGCCGGATCGCGCGCTGGCGCGGCGGGTGATGGCCGCGCTCGACCGCTGGAATCTCACTTACGACGATTCCGGCGGCGATCCGCTGCTGGATACGCCGGTCGGCATCTTCGCGCGCCTGACCTCGCGCGCGGCCTGCGAAGGTCTGGAGCCGCCGACATTGCTGGCGCTGCTGAAACATCCGCTGTTTCGCCTCGGCCGCGTGCAGAACGGCTGGCGCACCGCCATCGAGACGCTCGAACTGGCGCTATTGCGCGGCACGCGTCCCGCCGCCGGCAGCGCCGGCCTCGCACGCGACTTCGCGATATTCCGCGCCGAACTCATCAAGCTCAACCGGAAGGAAGACTCCGCGATCCACGGCAGCGAACCGCGCGCGCACCTCAAGGAGCCGCAGCTCGATGAAGCCGCCGCGCTGATCGCGGCGTTGCAGGCAACCTTCGCGGTGCTCGAAAGCGCTGGCCCCAAGGCATCGCCGGATTTCACCGCTCTCGCCGAACAGCATCGTGCCGCACTGATCGCGCTCGCAACCGATGACACCGACGCGACACCAGCGTTCGACAACAACGACGGCCGCGCGCTGTCGAAAGCCTTCGACGACCTGTTGAGCGAAACCGTCGATGGGAAACCCGCGCCGAGCGGACTACCGGTGCCGCTGCGCGACTACACCGAAGTGTTCCAGACTGCGTTCGGCGACCGTGTGGCGCGGCAGCCGCTCGCTGCCGACGCGCAACTGCGCATCTACGGCCTCTTGGAAGCGCGCCTCACGGAGCATGATCGCGTCATCCTCGGCGGATTGATCGAAGGCACCTGGCCGCCGGCGCCGCGGATCGATCCGTGGCTGAGCCGGCCGATGCGCTATCAACTCGGGCTCGACCTGCCGGAACGCCGCATCGGCCTCTCCGCACACGATTTCACGCAACTGCTCGGCACGCGTGAAGTGATTCTCAGCCATGCGGCGAAATCCGGCGGCGCGCCCGCGGTCGCTTCACGCTTTCTACATCGGCTGGAAGCCACCGCCGGCACGGACGCATGGCACAAGGCAAAGCAGGCGGGCGCGAAATATCTGCACTATGCCGAAGCGCTCGACCGCCCCGACATCGTCAAGCCGATCGCGCAGCCCGCGCCGAAACCACCGCGCGCGCTGCGGCCGCTGAAAATGTCGGTGACCGAGATCGAGGACTGGCTGCGCGATCCCTACACCATCTTCGCCAAGCGCATCCTGCAACTCACGCCGCTCGATCCGGTGGACATGCCGCTGACGGCGGCGGATCGCGGCTCGGCGATCCACGCCGCACTCGGCGACTTTTCGCGGCAATTTTCCGATGCGTTGCCCGACGATATCGAAGCCGCTTTGCGCAATATTGGCGAGCAGCATTTCGCGGCGTTGATGGAACGGCCCGAGGCACGCGCGCTGTGGTGGCCGCGCTTCCTGCGCATCGCCGGATGGTTTGCCGGCTGGGAGCGCGAACGCCGCGGCGATGTCACGCGCATCGACGCTGAAATTCGCGGCGAGACAAAAATTCACCTCGACGACGGCCGTACCTTCACGCTGTCGGCGCGCGCCGACCGCATCGAGCATCGCGCCGACCGCACCTTCGCGCTGCTCGACTACAAGACCGGCATTCCACCGACCGGCAAGCAAGTCCGCATGGGGCTGTCGCCGCAACTGACGCTGGAAGCCGCGATCCTGCGTCAC
This sequence comes from Xanthobacteraceae bacterium, assembly GCA_051954235.1. Taxonomy (GTDB): domain Bacteria; phylum Pseudomonadota; class Alphaproteobacteria; order Rhizobiales; family Xanthobacteraceae; genus 62-47. The sequence goes on along the minus strand of JBQCHY010000042.1, from coordinate 3,972 downwards.
GGCGGGTTCGAAGGCATCGCCGCGGGCTCCTCCGTCAGCGAACTGCTTTACATCCGCCTCAGCGGCAACACGCCGCCGGGTGAACCGAGGCCGGTCGAACTGAAGATCAATCGCGGCGACACGCCGCAATTTCCGGACGAGGGTGCTGACGAAGCATTACGTAAACTGGAAGCATTGATCCGCCGCTTCGAGGACGAGACGCAGCCTTACACCTCGCTCAACCTCTCGATGTGGACCAATCGCTACGGCCGATACGACGACCTCGCCCGTATCAAGGAGTGGTCTGCGGGCGGCGGCACCGACGACGGAGGCGAGGCATGAGCGCGCGCCGTGACATTCCGCTGGCGGTTCGCGAGGCGCAGGCCAAAGCATCCGATCCCGCGACTTCGGCTTTCGTCGCCGCCAATGCCGGCGCCGGCAAGACCCACGTTCTCGTCAACCGTGTAATTCGACTGCTGCTCGATGGCGTTTCGCCGGAAAAGATCCTTTGCATCACCTTCACCAAGGCCGCCGCCGCCAACATGGCGCAGCGGGTGTTCGAAACGCTGGGCCGCTGGGTGACGCTCGACGACGCCGCGCTCGATACCGCGGTCCTCGCCACCGGCGCGGCGAAGCCTTCCGCGAAGACGCGGGAGCGTGCGCGCGAACTGTTCGCCTGCGCGCTGGAAACGCCGGGCGGACTGAAGGTGCAGACCATCCACGCGCTTTGCACCCGGCTGCTGCAACAGTTTCCGTTCGAGGCCAACGTGCCGGCGCGGTTCGCCGTGCTCGACGATCGCGACCAGAGCGAGATGATGGAGCGCGCCAATCTCGCGGTGCTGCTGGAAGCCGCAAACGCGCCGGACAGTGCGGTCGGCCGTGCACTCACGACCGCAATGGCTTACGCCGCCGACGTCACCTTCAAGGAGGTGGTGCGCGAAGCCTGTCTCAGCCGCGAGCATTTCCTCGCCTGGGCCGATCAGGCCGGCGGCGTCGCAGCCGCGCGCGTGCAGCTCGCGCGCACGCTCGGCGTTACACCTGAAGACAAGCTCGCGGATATCGAGCGCGACATCGTCGATGGCCCGCATCTGCCGCGCGCACGATGGAAAGCAACCGCCACGACCTTCATGACGGGCAGCAAGACCGATCAGGATCAGGCCAACCGTCTGCTGGCCGCGTTCGATCTCGACGGCGACGCGCAGTTGGAAACCTATTTCAGCGTCTTCCTCACCCAAAGCCTGGAGCCGCGCAAATCGCTTCTCACCAAGAAGCTCGGCGATGCGCAGCCCGGCTTGGCGCAAACACTCTCCGACGAAGCCGCGCGTCTGACCGGCCTCATCGAGAAGCGCCGCGCTGTCATCCAGCGCGACCGCACCGAGGCGCTACTGGCCATTGCGAGCGCCGTCGCCGCGCATTATCGCGCCGAGAAGCAGCAGCGCGGCCTGCTCGATTACGACGACCTGATCGACAAGACCCTCGCGATGCTCGACAACGTCTCGTCCGGCTGGGTGCACTACAAGCTCGACCGCGGCGTCGATCATGTGCTGATCGACGAGGCGCAGGATACCAGCCCGCGACAGTGGGATATCGTCGATCGCATCATCGCGGAGTTCACCGCAGGCAGTGGCGCGCGCGACGGCGTCAAGCGCACCATCTTCGCGGTCGGCGACGAAAAGCAATCGATCTTCTCGTTTCAGGGTGCCGCGCCGCGCGAGTTCGATCATCGTCGCCGCGAGCTGGAGCGACGCTTCACCCATGCGGGGCTGCGTTTTGCGCCGGTGTCCTTCACCTATTCGTTCCGCTCCGGCACAACGGTGTTGTCCGCCGTCTCCGAAACGTTCAGGGCGCAGGACATCTACAAGAGCATCACCACCGATCTCGACGGCATGCCGCCGCATCTGGCGCTCGACGACGCCGCGCCAAGCCTGATCGACCTATGGGAGCTAGAGAAGCCGGACGAGCGGCCCGACATCGAAGGCTGGCAGGCGCCGTTCGACGCGGTGTCGGAAACCAGCCCGCAAGTAAAGCTAGCGCGCCGCGTGCAAGCCGAGATCGCCACGCTGATCACGCGCGGCACCATGACCGGCCCGGCCAACGATCGACGGCGGCTCCGCTACGGCGACATTCTCGTGCTGGTGCGGCGGCGCGAGACAACATTCAACGCCGTGATCCAGGCGCTGAAATATGCCGGCATTCCGGTGGCGGGCGCGGATCGTCTCAAGCTCACCGAACATATCGCGGTGATCGACCTGATGAGCCTCGCCGACGCATTGCTATTGCCGCGCGACGACCTCGCGCTGGCAGTGGCGTTGAAGAGTCCGCTGTTCGGCCTCGACGACGACGACCTGCTGACAATCGCGCCGAAGCGTAAAGGCAGTCTGCGCGAGGCGCTGGCGCAACATGCGGACAGCGATCCAAAACTGAAAGCCGCACATGATCGCCTCGCGAGTTACGAAAAGCGCGCGCTCACAAACACACCCTTCACCTTCTACGCCTGGCTGCTCGGCGGTGACGGCGGCCGCGCGCGCATCCTGAAACGGCTCGGGCCGGAAGCCAACGACGCGCTCGACGAGTTCCTCGATCTCGCGCTGACCTACGAGCGCAAGGCGCCGGCCTCGTTGCAAGGCTTCATGGCGTGGCTGCGCGCTGCCGACACCGACGTCAAGCGCGACATGGACATCGGCCGCGACGAGGTGCGGGTGATGACCGTGCACGGCGCGAAAGGACTGGAAGCGTCGGTGGTGTTCATGGTCGACACGACCACTTCGCCGCGCGACACGCAGCGGCTGCGCTTGATCCGTGTGCCGCAAGGTAACGCAGATCCACACGGGCTCAACGTCAACGTCTGGGCCGGCAGCAAGGCCGACGATCCCGCCGCGGTCGCCGCCGCGCGCGCGACAATGCTGGACGACACCGAGGACGAATATCGCCGCCTGCTTTACGTCGCGATGACACGCGCCGCCGACCGCCTGATCGTCGGCGGCTGCCAGCCCGGCAACCGCAACGCGGTGCGCGAAAATTCCTGGTACGACCTGATCGCCAAGGGGCTCGCGGCCTCCGATCTGCGATGCGAAGACATCGACACGCCGTCCGGCTTGGTGAAGCGCTACACCCGCGCCGGCGACACGCATTCCATCGCCACGCCAGCCTCCGCAGCGGAAACAACGACAGAGCTTTCATTGCCGCCGTGGCTTCGCGTTATCGCGCCACCGGACCCGCGCGCAGCGGCTGTGCTGCGCCCGTCGGATTCCGACGATGACAAAGCGCACGGCATGCATGGCGGCGAGTCAGCCGAACAGCGCGCTCGCGCCCTGCAACGCGGCACCTTGGTACACCGGCTGTTGCAATCGCTGCCCGATCTCGCGCGCGAGCAGCGCCTTGACGCTGCGCGCCGGTATCTCGCCCGCGCCGCGCGGGATTGGAACGACGACGAGCGCGATGCCCTGATCGCGCGGGCGCTGGCACTGCTCGACGACCCGCGTTTTGCGCCGGTGTTTGCGCCGGGCAGCCGCGCCGAGGTCTCGATCGTCGGGCGGCTGCCTCGCCCGCGCGGCGGGCACGTCGTCGTCTCCGGCCAGATCGACCGCCTCGTCGTCACCGACGCCGCCGTGCTGATCGTCGATTACAAGACCAACCACGCGCCGCCGATCCACGCCAAGGACGCCCCATCGGCCTACGTCCGGCAGTTGGCGCTCTATCGCGCGGTGCTCGCCAATCTCTATCCCGGGCGAACCATCCGCGCCGCGCTGGCATGGACCGAAACGCTTGAAATGATGGAGCTTTCGCCGCCTGCGTTGGACGCCGGGCTGGCATCCGCGCTGGCGCGATATGGGAGCCTTGACCCGGCGGGGTCGCCTTCCTACGTTCAGCGCCAGATGTGAGGCGCGATTCCCGCGCCACCGATTTCAAGGAACAACGAGGTATATCATGGCCGCCGTAGGCAAGGTTTCCGATGCCGATTTCGAAGCGCAGGTGCTCAAGGCGGAAGGCCCG
>JBQCHY010000041.1:0-20511 GCA_051954235.1 Xanthobacteraceae bacterium | reverse complement strand
AACGAACTGTTCGAGTATATCGTCTACTACAACACCTTCAGACCCCATCAAGCCCTCGGCGGCAAAACCCCAAAGGACTTCGCCGCCGCAAAATCAAACAACCCTCAATCAGCGAATTAGTGAACTCGCACAATTGCGAGCACCCGGATCAGCGCTTCGCGCCGTCCGAGCACAGGCTCCGCGAAGCAATCCAGAGGCCACAAAGCAGGGACTGGATTGCGTCGTCGCTGACGCTTCTCGCAATGACGAATTCGATCTTCAAACCACCCCGAAGCGCGCGCTGAAATCAGCGGTGTTGACGAGACCGCGGCCGTGCCGGCCGTCGCCGATCTTGCGGTCGCCGTCGAACGCCTCGACCTCGAACCGGACCACGCGGCGCTCCACCTCGATGACGCGGGCCGTGGTGCGCACGACGCGCCCGACCGGCGTCGCCGCGAGATGCCGGATATTGACCTCGGTGCCGACCGTGACCCATCCCGCGGGCAGATGCGGCGTGATGGCGTCGCCCGACGTCAGCTCCATTTCGAGGATCATCATCGGCGTGCCGTAAACGGCCGGCATGTTCGGGACCACGTGCTGGACCGTGAGATCGTGCGTCACAGTCAGCAGCCGTTCGGCGCTCATGCCAATCTTGATAAAATCGCGTGCATCCATACATCATTCTTTAGAACCGGATCGGATGCGCGTCGAGTCCCCCGCCCTTTTTCTCACCCCCACCCCTTCAATCGACAATCTTGGGGACTTCCCAACACCATTTATATATGATGATAATCATTCAATACGTAGCGATTGAAGAATTAGGACATCCGAATGACTGGGTTCAGTGCCTTGATGGGCAGCATGACGCAAACTGCCGACGGCTTTGCCATCAGCGTCAGCGAGGACTGGCTGCAAGGCCGGACGGTCTATGGCGGCCTCGGCGCCGCGCTTTGTCTCCAGGCCGCGCAACGTCAGTTCGGCGACTTGCCGCCGCTGCGCTCGGCGCAGATATCCTTCATCGGTCCGGCTTCCGGCGAACTGAAACTGACGCCAGTTGAATTGCGCAAGGGCAAGTCCACCGTGTTCGTCGGCGTCGATCTGTTGGGCGAAAGCGGCCTCGCCACGCGCGCGACATTCTGCTTCGGCGCGGGCCGCGCGTCGAAAGTCGCGTTCGCCGCGAAAGCCGCCGCGCAAATCGGCAAGCCGGAATCTTGTCCCACCTTCTTCGATCATGCGCCGCCGCATTTGCGCTTCCTGCAACATATCGAAGGCAGGAATGCCGGCGGCGCGTTTCCGTTCAGCGGCGCGAAAGATCCGATGATGACGCTGTGGCTGCGCCACCGCGATGCCTCGCTCAAACCCTCGCTGGTGCCGCTACTGGCGCTCGCGGACGCGCCGCCGCCCGCGATCGTGGCGATGCTGACCGCGCCCGGTCTCATCAGCACCATGACGTGGTCGATCGATCTGTTGACCGACACCATCGACACCACCGACGGCTGGTGGCTGATCCGCACGGAAGCCGATGCCGCAGCGGACGGCTACACCAGTCAGGTCATGAACGTCTGGAACGCGAGCGGTCAAGCGGTGATGACCAGCCGGCAGAACGTCGCGGTGTTCGGCTGAGGCTCGCGCGTCTTGCCTATTTGGCTTTCGTCGCGGGGTTGCGCTCGGCGTAGGTCTTGCCGCCCTTCATTTTATGGTGCAGCGGCGCTTCGTTGATCTGGATGACGACGGCTTCGGCATCGACGCCGAGATTCTTCACCAAGGCCTGCGTGATGTCGCGCATCATGCCGGCCTTCTGTTCGTCGCTGCGGCCTGCGGCCATGCTGATGGTAATTTCGGGCATTCGAGCCTCCTTGTTGCGTTTCTTCTCGTCTTGTCATGGCCAGGCTCGTCCCGGCCATCCACGTCTTTTCTTCCATCTGAGATCAAACAGGACGTGGATGCCCGGCACAAGGCTGGGTATGACGGCAGACGAACACAATCAGCCCCACGTCACCTCATGCCGCGCGAGCACCTCGCGCACCTTGGCGACGAGGTCGCTTTCCGCACAGGAGAACTGAGCCGGCCGTGTCTCGCGCCACTCAGCATTGGAGGCAATCGCCGCGGCGGCCTTCGCGCCCTCGATCAAGTCCTTGATCTGAATTTCGCCGCGCGCCTTCTCGTCCGAGCCCTGAATGATGACGCAGGGCGAATTGCGCTTGTCGGCGTATTTAAGCTGGTTGCCCATGTTCTTCGGATTGCCGAGATAAAGTTCGGCGCGGATATTCGCATTGCGAAGCTCAGCGACCATTTTCTGATAATCGGCGACGCGGTCGCGGTCGAACACCGTCACCACGACGGGGCCGAAATCCGGCTTGGTGTCGATTTGGCCCAGCATGGTGAGCGCGGCCTGCAGGCGCGACACGCCGATGGAAAAGCCCGTCGCCGGCACCGGCTCGCCGCGGAAGCGCGACACGAGCCCATCATAGCGCCCGCCGCCGCCCACCGAACCGAAACGCACCGGACGGCCCTTCTCGTCTTTCGTTTCGAGCAGGAGTTCAACTTCGTAGACAGGGCCGGTGTAATATTCGAGGCCGCGCACCACGGAGGGATCGATGCGGATGCGCTTCGTCCCATAGCCACTCGCGCGAACTAATCCCTCAATGGCAATCAAATCATCCAAGCCGCCATCAAAAAGGCCGCTTGAATCGACCTTTCCCCGCAGCAATTTCAGAAAATACAGATTGTCAGCTCGAGGCCCTTTTCCAGCCGCTAGTCGGATGTCGTCCTCAATCGTGTCGACCTCGGCCTCCGATGTCGTCGTATCTGCCTCGTTCCAATCATCGCGAAAGAATGCGTGCCATATCGTTTCGATTTGGTCTTCATTCAATCCTGCTCCCTTGGTGAAATCGCCGCTTTCATCTTTGCGCCCTTCACCGAGAAGCAAACGAATTCCTTCAAAACCTAGCCGATCATATTTGTCAATCGCGCGCAGCACCGTGAGCCTGCGGCCAGCGTTGTCGTCGCCACCGAGGCCGATGCTCTCCAGCACGCCGTCGAGCACCTTGCGGTTGTTGACCTTCACCACATAGCTGCCGCGCGGAATGCCGAGCGCTTCCATGGCGTCGGCGGCCATCATGCACATCTCGGCATCGGCGGCAGGCGAGGCTGAGCCGACCGTATCGGCGTCGAACTGCATGAACTGGCGGAAACGGCCGGGGCCGGGCTTCTCGTTGCGATAGACGTAGCCGGCGCGATAGCTGCGATACGGCTTCGGCAGCGCGTCGAAATTCTCCGCGACGTAGCGGGCGAGCGGCGCGGTGAGATCGTAGCGCAGCGAGATCCACTGCTCGTCGTCGTCCTGGAACGAGAACACGCCCTCGTTGGGCCGGTCCTGATCCGGCAGGAACTTTCCGAGCGCGTCGGTATATTCCATCGCCGGCGTTTCCACCGGTTCGAAGCCATAGCGCTCATAAACCTCGCGGATCACCTCGGTCATGCGCCGGGTGGCGGCGATCTCGGAAGCGGTGCGGTCCACCAGCCCGCGCGGCAGGCGGGCGCGAAGTTTTTGCGGCTTTTTGGGTTTCTTGTCGGACATGGTCTCGTGTGAACTCGGTCATATGCTCTTGTGACAATTGTCACATGGCGTTTTCCACGGGTTACCAGCGGAAGCCAAACCGGGCAAGGCGCAAGCCACAAGCGTCATGGCCGGGCTTGTCCCGGCCATCCACGTCTTCCTTGTTGGTCCGTTAAGAACGTGGATGCCCGGCACAAGGCCGGGCATGACGAAGTGCGAGAGACGAGGCTCAATTCACCAGCACGGCGCGGTCGCAGCGGACGCCGGTGACCCAGACGTCGGCCTGCCCGATCCCGACGCCGAGCGTCGCCAGCACCTGCGCCAGCAACTGGTCGATCGAGCCCGTTGCACCGCCGATGATGCCGGTCACCAGTCCGCCGAGGCCGGGGATCGGCAAGCCCAACGGCCCGACCTGCACATTGAGCGACAGGTCGCCGAGCAGGCTCGCGGTCAGCGACTGGGTGAAATTGGTGGTGGTGACAGTCTTCTTCGTCATCGCCTGAATCTCGGCATAGCTGAACGTCACCGGCGTCGGCGCGGTATTACCGATGCCGGCATGGGCCTTGCCGGCAACCTTCACCACGCCGAGATCCACCAGCGTCGCCGGACCGGGATTGGGCTTGCTGGTGAAATTGTTCAGGTCTGCCGTCGAAACGTTCCCGATCCAGGCATCGACGACGCCCGGCATCACGCCGAGCCGTACCGTCGAACTGCTGACGTCGGGGTAGCCGCAACTCACCGCGTCGAGGGTCGCGGTTCCGGACGCCACCTCGACATAGATCGGCAGGTTCACCGCCGACACGCTGCCGCTGCCGATCAGTTTTACCAGCAGCAACACGCGGGTCTGCGCGGTATGCACGCTGGTGCCCTGCGTACCGACGGCGATCCAGCTCGATCCCTGCGGCTGCTCGCCGACCGTCGCCGTCAGCGAGACGCCGGCGATGCCCGGCAGATTGAGGTTGGCCGCCGCAGCGACCTGATGCGCGCCGTTGGCGAGGTTGGCGGCTGCGTTCAAGACGTCGAGCGCGGAGAGGTTGACGCCGGCCTGCGGCTTCTGCCCGGTCGGAAGATCGCGATACGGGCCGAGGTCGATCAGCTTGCCGGGCGTGATCTTCGTGTTGATGCCGGCCAGCGCCAGGGAGATCTGCTGCAACGCGCTGGTCGCGGTATTGACGCCGCCAGCCGCCTGCTGCGCCGTCAGCAACGCGCCGACCGTGTCGCCGATTTTCACGTTGCTGTCGAGCACGTCGGCATAAGTTGCGGTTGTCAGGTTGGCCTTGGTTGCCAGCGCGGAGAGGAAATCCAACGCGTCGATTTTCGCGTCGGCCAGTGCCTGATAATCCATTGCCGACAGTGACAGCGACGTCCCCAACAGGCTACCGAGCATGGCGTTGAGCAGCCCCCCATCAAGCGCCAGTAACCGCGATCCGATGGCGAACGATGCCACCGCGGTGCTCGCCGCTGTCGCCGTCGTGGTGATCGTGAATTGATCCGCACCCGCGAACACGCGCGCGAAGAACAGCGGCGTCTGCGTTCGCACCGTCACCCGCGCAGCGTTGGCGATGCCGCTCGCCGGCGTCACGAAACGCGCCTGCGGGGCCAGCCCAACGGATGGCGTATAGGTGCCGAGTTCGACCGACACCAGCGCGTCCGCCGGATAGGCATTGTCCACCACGGTCGCGCGCGCCGCGCTCTCTGCCTTCGATAGATTGCTGGCAGCAACGATCGCGGCAAGATCGGCGGCGCTCTGCGTCTTACGACGATCGACGAAGATGGTGCCGATATCGACGCCAAGCGCGGCGCACCCCATCACCAGCATCATGCAGCCTGCGCCCATGATGGCGATGTTGCCTTTGCGGTCGGCGCAGAAACGGTGCAGCAGGTTCGGCATCGCCGGTTTCCTCGTTCAAAATCCGCCGAAGGGAATCGCCGCCGAGCGTTCGATCCGCGACGACGGCATCGGCACAAATGTCGGCAGGGCGTAGATGAAGCTGTGCGAGGCGTCGTAATCCACGGTGACCACGAAGACGTTCGTACCGGACGTGGCACTGGCCACCGTCAGACGCTCCGCCGCGATCAACGGATAGAAACCGGCATTGGCACTGACATAGCCGGCGGCGAGGCTCGCGCGTTCGGTGTCGTTCAGGCCGGCGATGGAGCGCCGCGCCGCCTCCGCCGCGAGTTGCTGAACCCCGTGCACCATCGCGAGATACGAGCCGAACACGATGATGCCGAGCACCAGCACCAGAAACACCGGCACGAGGATGGCGAATTCGACCGCGGATGCCGCATCGCGACAGCGTACGAAACGATGAAATTGACGAGTGAGCCATGTCATGGGCTTCACTCAACCACACAACCATTAATTGTGTTTATATCACATAATTCAATTTTAGATTGCATATCCCGTGCCTGAGCATCAGGAAAACTGCGTAAGCGTGTCCTCGTTCGTCGCGCCTCGCAGAGCCGTGTTCGTCGCGTTAAAAATACCTGCTCTGCGGCGTTGCTACGTTTCCACTCGCGGCCAAAACGATCTAGGTTGAGTGCAGTCAATAACCCGCCGACAAGCAGCAGAGGGACCCCATGTTAGACAAGAGCCCAAACCAGCGCAGCGTGAACGTCCCGAACGATCTCGCCGCATTCTGGATGCCGTTCACCGCGAACCGCGCGTTCAAGAAGGCCCCTCGCCTGCTCGCCGGCGCCAAGGATATGCACTACATCACCACCGACGGCCGGCAGGTAATCGACGCCGCCGCCGGCATGTGGTGCAGCAATGCCGGCCACGGCCGCAAGGAGATCGCCGCCGCGATCGGCAAGCAGGCCGAAGCGCTCGACTACGCACCCCCATTCCAGTTCGGTATTCCGCAGGCCTTCGAACTGGCCAGCCGTATCGCTGAACTGGCGCCGAAAGGCCTCGAGCAGGTCTTCTTCTGCAACTCCGGATCGGAAGCGGCCGACACCGCGCTGAAGATCGCGCTGGCTTACCATCAGATCAACGGACAGGGCGGGCGCAGCCGCCTGATCGGCCGCGAGCGCGGCTATCACGGCGTCGGCTTCGGCGGCACCTCGGTCGGCGGCATCGTCGGCAACCGTAAGATGTTCGGCACGCTGCTGACCGGCGTCGATCATCTGCAATCCACCTACAACCGCGACAAGCAGGCCTTCAGCAAGGGCGAGCCGGAATGGGGCGCCGATCTTGCGGATGAGTTGGAGCGTCTCGTCAATCTGCATGGCGCCAACACCATCGCCGCCGTCATCGTTGAGCCGATGGCCGGATCGACCGGCGTGATCGCTGCGCCGAAGGGCTATCTCAAGCGCCTGCGCGAAATCACCCAGAAGCACGGCATCCTGCTGATCTTCGACGAAGTCATCACCGGCTTCGGCCGGCTTGGCTTCGCCTTCGCCGCCGAACGCTACGGCGTACTGCCGGACATGATCACCTTTGCGAAGGGCGTCACCAACGGTGCAGCTCCGATGGGCGGCGTGATCGTTCGCGACACCATCTACGAGACGTTCATGACCGGCCCCGAGCACGTCATCGAACTGTGCCACGGCTACACCTATTCGGCGCATCCGCTGGCCTGCGCGGCGGGCCTTGCGACGCTGGACATCTATCGCGACGAAAAACTGTTCGAGCGCGCCAACAAGCTCGAACCGAAATTCGCCGACGCGGTGATGAGCCTGCGCAACGAGCCGAACGTCGTCGACATCCGCACCGTCGGCCTCACCGCCGGCATCGAACTGTCGCCGAACAAGGAAGGCCCGGGTAAGCGCGGCTTCGAAGCCCTGCAAAACGGTTTCCACGACAACGACATCATGGTCCGGGTCGCCGGCGACACCATCGCGCTGACCCCGCCGCTGATTATCAGTGAGGCCCAGGTCGGCGAGATCATCGAAAAGGTCGCCAAGATCATCCGCGCTGTGGCGTGATCGCTTTCCCGGCTCCGCCGACTTGCCGGTCGGCGGAACCCTTCTGATATTACTTCGGATCTTGAGGCCGTTTCCGGAACTGCCTTGTGGAGAGCTTCCGGGTTCCGAATCACCCGCAAGACGTGTGCTCGAATCAGGTCTATTGGTAGAGACGAGCCGTGACCTGATGATCCGGTCGGCGGCTTTATGACCATGGCCGCCGGCGCGCCGGGAAAGACACGCGGAGCATGTTTCGGGTATCTACGATTTTCGTCGTCATCTGCATGGCGCTGATCGCCGCATCGCTCGGCCTGATTCTTTATGCCGTCGCCGGGGTCGACGGGTCGCAATCCGCCATCGTCGCGCTCGCTGCGCTGACTTTCATGATCCTCTACAACGCCGTCTCGATGCGCCTCGGCGAGCGTCCAAAGATCGGCAATCAGATCGCCGATCTCTCGCAAGGCACCGCGGATCTGGCGCGCCAGGTCGGCGATTTCGGACGCCGCCTCAGCGCCATTGAGGGCCGGCTGGTGTCGGCCACCTCGGCGTCGCAGGATCGCCTCAAGGCGATGCACGACGAAATCAGCGAGCTGGGCGGACTGGTCAATCAACTGGCGGAAGCGGTCGCGAGCCACGACGACCAGCTCGCCGACGGTATCATCGCCGCGCCGACACCGGCGGCTGCACGCCCGCAAGCCCCGTCGCCGACTCCCGCCGTGCCCGCAGCCGCGCCGTTGTACCATGCTGTTGCCCAACCCGTCGTTTCACCGGCCGCTTTGACCGATGATTACCTCGACATCGATGCGCCGGAAGCAAATGCCGATGACGCGCTGGTGGGCATCATCAAGGATGCGGTCGACGCCAACCGCATCGACATCTATCTGCAACCCATCGTCACGCTGCCGCAACGCAAGGTGCGCTTCTACGAGGCGGTGACACGGCTGCGCGACGGGAACGAGAGGGTCATCACCGCCGAGAATTTCATCGAAACCGCGGAAGCCGCCGGGCTGATGGGCCGCATCGACCACAGCGTGATCCTGCGCAGCGTTCAGGTGCTGCGCCGCCTCATGGTCCGCAACAAAGACGTCGGCGTGTTCTGCAATATCGCCCCCGCGACCCTCGCCAACCCGACCAGCTTCGCGCAGTGCCTCGATTTCCTCGACGCCAACCGTGCCGTCGCCGCATCGTTCGTTCTTGAATTCAAGCAAAGCGCGTTCGACCGCCTCGGTCCGGTGGAGCGCGAGCATCTGGCGGCGCTGGCGCAACGCGGCTATCGTTTCTCGCTCGACCATGTCGAGGATCTGCGTATCGAGCCGCGCGAACTGGCCGATCGCGGCGTGCGCTTCATCAAGGTTTCGGCGGCACTTCTGTTGGACCAGAAGCAGGGGGCCGGCGCCGACATTCACGCCGCCGACCTGTCGGATTTGCTCGGGCGCTTCGGCATCGACCTGATCGCCGAGCGGATCGAGGGCGAGCGCGCCGTCGTCGATCTGCTGGACTACAACGTCCGCTTCGGGCAAGGTTTTCTCTTCGCGCCACCAAAGCCGCTGCGACCCGAGACGGCATCTGCCTCCCAGGGCGATCCCTCCTCTCCGGCGGTGCCGGGCAAGCCAAAGCAAGAGGTCCCCGTTGTTACTCCCAAAATCGAACCTCGACGGGTCGACCCGCCGCGCGCCAGCGGCAATGCCGCGCTGGCGCGGCGTGCCGTGCGTCCCCACTGATCGGTAACGGCAACACCGATGACTGGATTGCGTTTCATCGAAAACATGCGCGACCTCGTGGCCGATGTCGACGTTCTGCTCAGCGACATCTGGGGCGTGGTTCACAACGGGCTGGAAGCTTTTCCCGAAGCCTGCGAGGCGCTTCATACCTTTCGGCAGCGCGGCGGCACCGTGGTGCTCATCACCAATGCGCCGCGTCCGGCGGATTCAGTGCAGCGGCAATTGCGCAAGCTCGGCGTCGCCGATGCCACTTATGACGCCATCGTCAGTTCGGGCGACCTGACCCGCCACTTCGTGGCCGATCATCCGGGCAAAACCATGTTCTGGCTCGGCCCCGAGCGCGACAACTCGATTTATCGAGGGCTTGAAGCCGCGTTCGCGCCGATCGAAAGTGCCGACTATATCGTCTGCACCGGCCCCTTCGACGACGAGACTGAAACGCCGGAAGATTATCGCGCCATGATGGAGCAGGCGCGCGCGCGAAACCTGCCGCTGATCTGCGCCAACCCCGATATCGTGGTCGAGCGCGGCGACCGGCTGATCTACTGCGCCGGCGCCATCGCCGAGCTTTATCGTGAGTTGGGCGGCGAGGTGATCTTCTACGGCAAGCCGCATCGGCCGATCTACGAGCGCGCGATGTCCATCGCGGAAGCGCGCCGCGAAGCGAAAATCCCGCTCAGCCGCGTGCTGGCGATCGGCGATTCCGTCCGCACCGACCTCACCGGTGCACATGGCTTCGGAATCAACTTGCTGTTCGTCACGCGCGGCATCCATGCCGGCGAATTCCAGGGCGTCGATGCGCTGGATGCAGCCGCGGTCAAGGAGCTGTTTGGGCATCCACCGCTGGCGCTGACCCGAGAACTGCGCTGGTAAGAGCCTCGACCGTTGCGCCGCGCATTGCCGTTCGAAGAACGGTATCGTGTGCTCGCCGATGTTGCGAGCATTCACGCCCCGGATATTTCCAGGTTCAAAGGCGCGAATGGCCGGAACAAATCCGGCCATGACGAAAATGATAAATGCTGGAATCGCAGGTGCGCTTACGCCGCCACGATATCCGGAAACACCGCCTCGATCTTGGTCTTCAAGGTCGCCGCGTTGAACGGCTTGACGATGTAGTTGTTGACCCCGGCCTTCTTCGCCGCGATCACGTTCTCGGTCTTCGATTCCGCCGTGATCATGATGAAGGGCGTGGTTGCGAAGTTGGGGTCGGCGCGGACTTCCTTGAGCAGGTCGTAGCCGGTCATCGGCTCCATGTTCCAGTCGGAGATCACTAGCCCGTATTTCTTGCTGCGCATTTTGGCGAGCGCCGCCGATCCGTCGCTTGCGTCGTCGATGTTCTGGAAGCCTAATTGCTTGAGAAGATTGCGGATAATGCGGATCATGGTGTTGTAGTCGTCCACCACCAGGACCGGCATCGCTAGATCAACCGCCATAGTAAGCTCCCTGCCTCACATCTGACCGACGCGTGACAAACGGTGACGGCAAGCCCCGTTTGTCCCCAACCAGCGCTGACCGATACCATCGCGGCTTAAACAGCGCGTTAATCGGCAAGCGCGAAAAGTACGGATTGCAACCGCCGCGTCGGCAGCCTTAATCGCCAGAGCCGGCTTGACTTCAAGCCCGGCTGGACCTCACTTCGACCGGCAAACTCGACAAAATCGCGAATTCATCTATGTCTTCCAGCTTTTCCGTCATCCGCGACCAGACCCCCGCATCCGCCATTCCGCGGGGCGCGGTGGTCGCCATGGGCAATTTCGACGGCGTCCATCGCGGCCATCGCGCCGTGATCGCGGCAGCGATGGCCATGGCGAAACGGCTTGGCCGTCCCTCCTTCGCGGTGACGTTCGAACCGCATCCACGCAGCTTCTTCAGCCCCCACACACCGCAATTCCGCCTCACCGACGAGACCGGCAAGCTGCGTCTGCTGGCCGGGACCGGCCTCGACGGCGCCGTGATCATGACCTTCAACGCCGCGCGCGCCGGCACCAGTGCGCAGGATTTCATCGAAAAGGATCTGATCGGACGGCTCGGCATCAGCGGAATTTCGATCGGCTACGACTTCCATTTTGGCAAGGGCCGCGTCGGCTCGCCGGCGCTGTTGCAGAGTGAAGCGCCGCGGCTCGGCATCGAGGTGCATGTGCAATCCCATATCGACATCGACGAGCGGCCGGTGTCTTCCACCGCCATCCGCATGGCGCTGGCGGAGGGCCAGATCGCCGAGGCGACCGAGATGCTTGACGGGCCTTGGTTCATCACCGGCAAGGTGATCCACGGTGAGAAGCGCGGACGCGATCTTGGTTACCCGACGGCAAACATTCGTCTCGATCCGCATTGCGGTCTGCGCCATGGCATCTATGCGGTGCGCGTCAACCTCGATGGCCGCCTGCATGACGGCGTCGCCAGCTTCGGCCGCCGCCCGACCTTCGACAACGGCGCGCCGCTCCTGGAAATCTTCCTGTTCGATTTCAAGGGCGACCTCTACGACAAGACGCTGGATGTCGCTTTCATCGCCTACATCCGCGACGAGTTGAAATTCGACGGCATCGATGCGCTGATCCGGCAGATGGACGACGACAGCGTCAAGGCGCGGGCCGCGCTCGCCGCCGCGCCGAATGCCTTTCCGAAGCTTGGAGCGATCAACTGACGAAAACCGAAAAGCAGAAGATGCTGGCCGGAGAATTGTATCGGCCGGACGATCCCGAAATCATCGCGGATCAGGCGGAGACCGCGAACTGGCTCGCGCGTTACAATGCAGCGGCGGGATCGCCGCCGGACGTGTTGCGCGCAATTCTCGCCGAGCGCATTCCGCAGCTTGGTCAAGGCGTCACTATACGTCCACCGTTCTTCTGCGATTACGGCAACAACATCCGTCTCGGCGACGGCGTCTTTCTCAACTTCAATTGCGTGATCCTCGATGTTGTCGAGGTCACGATCGGCGATCGCACCCAGATCGGCCCGGCGGTGCAGATCTACGCCGCCGATCATCCGCGCGACGCAGCAACACGCCGCTCGGGCGTCGAATTCGGTCGTCCGATCTATATCGGCCGCGATGTCTGGATCGGCGGCGGCGCCATCATCCTGCCCGGCGTCAGTATCGGCGACGGCGCGGTGATCGGCGCCGGCAGCGTCGTCACCCGGAACGTCGAAGCCGGAGCAACCGTCACGGGCAATCCGGCCCGCCGCATCGCCGGCGCAAAGCCGGGATAAACCCTGCCGCGATCACGGCCTTTGCGTTCCCGCCGCCGCCTGCTATGGAAAGCGCCATGTTAGCGCGGTGCACCATAATCATTATCGGCCCGGCTTCCGCCTGAGCTTCGCTCGGCGCAAGACCGGGATTGTTTCGTCATCCGCGCCATTTAGCCAAGCCAGAGTCTCATGTCCGACAAGCCGCAGAAATCCGCCGCCCCGAAATCCGACGGGCCCGACTATTCCAAGACTTTATTCCTGCCGCAGACCGAATTTCCGATGCGCGCCGGCCTGCCGCAGCGCGAGCCGGACATCCTCAAGCGCTGGAACGAGATCGATCTTTACGGCAAGCTGCGCGAGAGCGCGAAGGGCCGCGCGAAGTTCGTGCTGCATGACGGCCCGCCCTACGCCAACGGCAACATCCACATCGGTCACGCGCTCAACAAGATCCTCAAGGACGTGGTGACCAAGAGCCAGCAGATGCTCGGCCACGATTCCAACTACGTGCCGGGCTGGGATTGCCATGGTCTTCCGATCGAATGGAAGATCGAGGAAGAGAACTATCGCTCCAAGGGCAAGCAGAAGCCGAACTTCAAGGACTCCGCCGCGATGGTGGCGTTCCGGAAGGAATGCCGCGCCTATGCCAACAAGTGGCTCGATATCCAGCGCGAGGAATTCAAGCGGCTCGGCATCATCGGCGACTGGGATGGCCGTTATGCGACGATGGATTACTTCGCCGAAGCGCAGATCGCGCGCGAACTGATGAAGTTCGCCGCCAACGGCACGCTCTATCGCGGCAGTAAACCCGTGATGTGGAGCGTGGTCGAAAAGACCGCGCTGGCCGAAGCCGAGGTCGAATACGAGGATCACACCTCCGATACGGTATGGGTGAAGTTTCCGGTCACCTCGCCCGCGCACGGCGCACTCGCCAATGCCAACGTCGTGATCTGGACCACGACGCCGTGGACGCTGCCCGGCAATCGCGCCATCAGCTTCTCGTCGAAGATCGGCTACGGCCTCTACAAGGTCACTGACGCTCCCGCCGACAACTGGGCCAAGACCGGCGACATGCTGATCCTCGCCGACAAGCTCGCGGACGACGTCTTCAAGCAGGCGCGCGTGACGGCTTACGAAAAGGTCCGCGACATCCCGGCCGACACGATGGATGCGATCGAATGCGCGCATCCGTTCAAGGGGCTTGGCGGCGGCTACGAATTCACCGTGCCGTTGCTCGATGGCGACCATGTCACCGACGACACCGGCACCGGTTTCGTCCACACTGCGCCTAGCCACGGTCGCGAGGACTTCGATATCTGGACCGCGAGTGCGCGTGATCTCGATGCGCGCGGCATCTCGACAACGATCCCCTACACCGTCGACGAGAACAGTGCGCTCACCGCGCAGGCACCGGGCTTCGAAGGCAAGCGCGTTCTCACCGACAAGGGCGAGAAGGGCGACGCCAACGAAGCGGTCATCAAGGAATTGACTACGCGCGGACTGCTGCTCGCGCGCGGCCGCTTGAAGCATCAGTATCCGCATTCGTGGCGATCGAAGAAGCCGGTGATCTTCCGCAACACGCCGCAATGGTTCATCGCGATGGACAAAGATATCGCGGACCACGGCAAAGCGAAGTCCGGCGACACGCTGCGCGCCCGCGCATTGCAGGCCATCAGCGTCACGCAATGGGTGCCGCCGCAAGGCCAGAACCGCATCACCGGCATGATTGCTGGCCGCCCCGACTGGGTGATCTCGCGTCAGCGCGCGTGGGGCGTGCCGATCGCGGCGTTCGTGCGCGAGAAGGGCGACGGCTCCGCCGAAGTGCTGATCGACGATGCCGTCAATGCGCGCATCGGTGAAGCGTTCGAGAAGGAAGGCGCCGACGCATGGTACATGGAGGGTGCGCGCGAACGCTTCCTCGGCTCGCGCGCCAACGAAGACTGGCAGAAGGTCGACGACATTCTCGACGTCTGGTTCGACTCCGGTTCGACCCACGCCTTCGTGCTGGAAGACCCGGTGCACTTCCCCGGTCTTGCCGGCATCAAGCGCAAGGTCGACGGCGGCCAGGACTCGGTGATGTATCTCGAAGGCAGCGACCAGCATCGCGGCTGGTTTCATTCGTCGCTGCTGGAGAGCTGCGGCACGCGCGGCCGCGCGCCGTATGACGTCGTGCTGACGCACGGCTTCACGCTCGACGAGAACGGCCGCAAGATGTCGAAGTCGCTCGGCAACACCGTCGAGCCGCAGAAGGTGATCGCGCAATCGGGCGCGGACATCCTGCGGCTGTGGGTGTGCGCGACCGACTACGCCGACGATCAGCGCATCGGCCCGGAGATTCTCAAGAACACCATCGAGACCTATCGCAAGCTGCGCAACTCGATCCGCTGGATGCTCGGCACCTTGCATCACTTCAAGCACGAGGATGCGGTCGCGCTCGCTGACATGCCCGAACTCGAACGGTTGATGCTGCACGAACTCGCCGAGCAGGATGAGGTGATACGCAAGGCTTATGCGGCGTTCGATTACAAGACGGTGGTCGCGTCTCTCGCGACCTTCATGAACTCCGAACTGTCGGCGTTCTACTTCGATATCCGCAAGGACACGCTGTATTGCGATCCGCCGTCGTCGAATGCGCGCAAGGCGGCGCTGACGGTGATCGACATTCTGTGCGATGCGATCCTGAAGTGGCTCGCGCCGGCTTTGTCGTTCACCGCGGAGGAAGCGTGGCAGCTCTACCGGCCGAATGCGGAGCCCTCGGTGCACCTCACTTTGTTCCCGGGACTCTTGCAGCAATACCGTGACAACGCGCTGGCGAAAAAGTGGCAGACGATTCGCGATATTCGCCGCGTCGTCACCGGCGCGCTGGAACTGGAACGCGCCGCCAAGCGCATCGGTTCGTCGCTCGAAGCCTCGCCGGTCATTTACATCGCCGACCGCGCGGTGCTGGCGACGCTGTTCGATACCGATCTGGCCGAAGTCTGCATCACCTCGAACTACGAGGTCCGCGAGGGCGAGGCCCCGGCGGAGGCGTTCCGCCTGCCCGCGGTCGAGGGAGTCGCGGTGGTGGTCGAAAAGGCTGTCGGCACCAAATGCGCCCGCTCGTGGAAGATTTCGCCGGAGGTCGGCGAGGACAAGGAGTATCCCGACGTCACCCCGCGCGACGCGCAGGCGCTGCGCGAGTGGAAGGCGCTGGGGGTGACGGCGTGATGGGCTCGCTTCCTTACCCTCTCCCCTTGCGGGAGAGGGTGGACGCCGAAGGCGGCCGGGTGAGGGGTCAGGCGAAAGATACCCCTCATCCGCCTTCGCTTTGCGAAGGCACCTTCTCCCGCAAGGGGAGAAGGGAAAGAGCTGCCTCGCCATGACCTCCCCCCTCCGCGCCGGCATTGTCGCAGCCGCCATCGCGCTGGTGCTCGATCAGGCGACAAAACTGTGGTTGCTGTTCGTGTTCGAGCTGGGCCGCAAGGGCGCGGTACAGGTGACGCCATTCTTCGACCTTGTGTTGGCCTGGAACACCGGCATCAGCTACGGCCTCTTCCAGCAGGACGGCCCGATCGGCGCGGCGATCCTGCTTGGCTTCAAGGTGATTGCAGTGATTGCACTGGCGATCTGGATGGCGCATTCGAAAACCCGACTTGCGACCATCGGCCTCGGCCTGATTATCGGTGGCGCGATCGGCAACGCCATCGACCGCGCGGCCTATGGCGCGGTGGTCGATTTTGCCTTGTTCCACGTCCAATGGGGCGGAAAAACACTGAATTGGTATGTGTTTAACATTGCGGACGCGGCCATCGTTGTCGGCGTCGCGGCGCTGCTGTATGACTCCTTCCGCGGGCCCGACGCCGTAAAAGCGCCCTGATGCCAGCCGATACGTGCTGCCGGAACGCATAATCCGACTTGGACGGTCGAGAGCACTTGAGACCAGGACCGCTTGACGTATGGCGTCTTGGGAGTGCGGACCGCGACCGGGCCGATTTGAAGCCGATTTGAATGGGACTCTCGCCATGCGCAAAGCCGGACTCAGCCGCTGGAACGCTTTCAATCCGACAATGGAGGCGACCCGCCTGTCCCGCGCCGTCCGGATCGGTGCAACGACGCTCGGCATCGGCCTGGTGATCGGCAGCGGCGTGGCACAGGCCCAGGATGACGACGAGCCGACATTCGAGGAAAAGATCATCCACAACATCATGACCGGTATCGGCGCCACCAACGGCACCGAGGCCGGGATCGACTATCGCGAGCGGTCGCCGCTGGTGATCCCGCCCAAGATCGATCTGCCGCCGCCGCAGTCCGCCGCCGCGGGAACGCCAGCCAACTGGCCGAAAGATGTCGATGAAGTCGAACGCAAGCGGATTCGCGCCGCCGAGAAGAAGCGCGTGATGGGGCCGGACGGCGCTCGCCCGCTGACGCCAGCCGAACTCGAGGTCGGCCGTACCAAGCACGTCGCCGCCACCGAACCGTTGAAGCCGGGCGCCAATTCGAGTCCGATGCTGAGTCCGTCGCAACTCGGCTACAAGGGCAACATCTTCGGCTCGATGTTCGGCACCAAGACCGAAAGCGCGCCCTTCACCGGCGAGCCGGAGCGCGAGACTTTGACCCAGCCGCCGCCGGGCTACCAGACGCCGTCCTCGAATTACGCTTACGGCACCGGTCCGCAAATGCCGCTCGGCCAGCAGGGCTACGACGTCAGGACCGGCAAGGAAATCAAGTAAGCAGGCCATTTCGTTTGGCGCTTACCGGATATCGTCGCGATCCGCGGCGGCCTTGATGCCGCGCAAAGAACGGGAAGGTCGTCGCGCCGGTGAAATCCGTGCCGATGCTTCATGACCTTAATTTAACGCGTTTTCGCCGCGCGACCTGCTATTCACGTTTATCGAAGACGCTCTCTCCGCCTCGCTCTCGCCAAAGGACAGGCCGCGATCTCATGATGCTCCCTCGCAACCGGCACCCTTCATGATTCAAATGCACAAACCCGCCGCCCACGCCATCGCCGCGACGGCCATGCTGCTGACGCTGCTCGCGCCGCGCGTCGCCTCCGCCCAGACCGACACCTCCGCGCCGCCGACCACCTTCACGCTCGACAACGGCTTGCAGGTGGTGGTGATCCCCGATCACCGCACGCCGGTCGTCACCCAGATGATCTGGTACAAGGTCGGCTCGGCCGACGAAACGCCGGGCAAATCCGGGCTGGCGCATTTCCTCGAACACCTGATGTTCAAGGGCACCGCGAAACAACCGGCCGGCGAGTTCTCGCAGACCGTGCTCAAGGTCGGCGGCAACGAGAATGCTTTCACCAATGCCGACTACACCGGCTATTTCCAGCGCGTGCCGCGCGATCAACTCGGCCGCATGATGAAATTCGAAGCCGACCGCATGACCGGCCTCGTGCTCAAGGATGAGAACGTGCTGCCCGAACGCGACGTCGTGCTCGAGGAGTACAACATGCGGGTCGCCAACAATCCCGACGCGCGACTGTCCGAGCAGATCATGGCCGCGCTCTATCTCAATCACCCTTACGGCCGCCCGGTGATCGGCTGGCATCAGGAGATCGAAAAGCTCAACCGCGAGGACGCACTCGCCTTCTATCGCCGCTTCTATGCGCCCAATAACGCGACGCTGATCGTCGCCGGCGACGTCGACGCGGCCGACGTGCGCAAGCTGGCGGAGCAGACCTACGGACCGATCCCGGCGCAGCCGTCGATCGCGCCGCATCGCATCCGGCCGCAGGAGCCGGCGCCGGCCGCGCCGCGCACGGTGACGCTGGCCGATCCGCGCGTCGAACAGCCGATCGTGAAGCGCTATTACCTTGTGCCGTCCGCCGTCACCGCCTCGCCGGAACAGAGCGCCGCATTGGAAGTGCTGGCGCAGTTGCTCGGCTCCGGCAGCAACTCCTATCTCTATCGCGCGCTGGTGGTCGATCAATCGCTCGCGGTCAGCGCCAATGCCGGCTATCAGGGCACCGCGGTCGATCCCACCCAGTTCATGGTGGCGGTAGCGCCGAAGCCCGGCGTCGAGTTCGCGCAGATCGACAAGGCCATCGACGAGGTGATCGCCAAACTGAGGCAGGATACCGTGTCGGCGGAAAACCTGGATCGCGCCAAGACGCAACTGGTGGCGCAGGCGATCTACGCGCAGGATAGCCAGGCGACGCTGGCGCGCTGGTACGGCGCGGCGCTCACCGTCGGCCTCAACGTCAGCGACATCCGAAACTGGCCGGATCGCGTGCGCGCCGTCACCGCCGAGCAGGTGCGCGAGGCGGCGCGAACATGGCTCGTGCCCAATCGATCTGTGACCGGTTATCTGATCAAGGACACCACGCCCCCAAGCACCACGGCCAAGGGCGACAAGAGCGAAGGGAAGCGGTCATGACCGTGATCGATCGCACCATGCGCATGACCGCGACGGTAATGGCGGCGCTGACGCTGGCCGTCGTCGCCTTCTGGCCGTCGGCCTCGCAGGCCACGACGAAGATTCAGCATCTGGTGACGCCGGGCGGCCTCGAAGCATGGTTCGTGCAGGACGCCACCGTGCCGGTGATCGCCATGCAATACGCCTTCAATGGCGGCACCAGCCAGGACCCCGCCGCCAAGCCGGGCGTCGCGACCATGGTGGCCAGCCTGCTCGATGAGGGCGCCGGCGATCTCGATTCCAGCGCTTTCCATGAGCGGCTCGACCGCCGCGCCATCGAGCTGAGTTTCAACGCCACGCGCGACCAGTTGCGCGGCTCGCTGAAGATGCTGAAAGGCGACCGCGACGAGGCGTTCGGCCTGTTGCGGCTGTCGCTGACCGCGCCGCGTTTCGACGCTCCCGATATCGAGCGCATGCGCGCGCAGATCATGTCCGGCCTGCGCCGCGAGAGCACCGACCCCGGCTCGCTCGCCGGCCATAAATTCATGGCGGTCGAGTTCGGCGATCATCCCTACGGGCGGCCGAGCAACGGCACGCTCGAGAGCGTCCCGACCATCACCGCGAACGACCTGCGCGACTACACCCGCCGCGTGGTGGCGAAGGATACGCTGACCATCGCGGTGGTCGGCGACGTCGATGCGGCGACGCTGGCGAAACTGCTCGACGACACGTTCGGCGCGCTGCCGGCGAAGGCCGATCTGACGCCCGTGCCGGACGTGACCGCCGCCGCCCCGCCGCAGCGCTATTTCATCCCGCTCGACGTGCCGCAGACCGTGGTGATGTTCGGCGGCCCCGGCATCAAGCGCGACGATCCCGACTTCATGGCGGGTTACATCGTCAGCCACATCCTCGGCGGCGGCGGGCTGTCGTCGCGGCTCTATCGCGAGGTGCGCGAGAAGCGTGGCCTCGCTTACTCGGTGGCGCAATACATGTCGTGGATGCAGCACTCGGCGCTGTTCCTCGGCAACACCGCGACCCGCGCCGACCGCGCCAATGCCTCCGTCGAGACCATCGACAAGGAAGTGAAGCGGATGGCCGACGATGGCCCGACGCAGGCCGAACTCGACGAGGCGAAGTCCTATCTCAAGGGCTCGCAGATGCTCGCGATGGATACCTCGGTGAAACTGGCGTCGGCGCTGCTGCAATTCCAGCTTGATCATCTCGGGATCGACTACATCGAGAAGCGCAACGCCATGGTCGACGCGGTGACGCTCGACGACGCCAAGCGCGTCGCCAAGCAGTTGTGGGGCAAGGGGCTGGTCACCGTCGTGGTCGGCCGCCCGCCACAAACCGCCGCGCAGCCGGCGGCCGCGACGGCGCCGAAGGCGAATTGAGCGAAGCCAAGTCCGTCGTCCCCGCGCGGGCGGGGATAAATTCAATGGCGACAATCTTTCCTCCGTCATGGCCGGGCGTGTGCCCGCCAACCACCGTTTGGGCTATTTAATCGCCGTGTAGTACGGGGATTCCCCGGACCCACCCCGGCCAGACGACGGAGAGGTCCCCGCCTGCGCAGGGACGACCAAAACTTATTCCCGTCGCCAAGCAGACTTCTTCGTCATCCCGCCCTCTCCGTCATTGCGAGCGAAGCAATCCAGAAGCCACAAAGCAAGAACTGGCGCAACCGCCACATCCAGATAATCGCGTCCGACATCGATGCCGGCCGCGCAAGCAAGTGTTGTCATGGTTCCGCTCCTGTATCCGGGCGCGCCCCGATGGAGCGGCCCTCGCGACTGTTCGGCTCAACGACACAAGCAG
>JBQCHY010000040.1:0-34129 GCA_051954235.1 Xanthobacteraceae bacterium | reverse complement strand
GTCGCTAGGATGCATTCAACGGCATCCAGATGCGCTAAATAGTCCTGACCGGTTCCCTTGGCAGGGGCTGGAGCGACACTTAAATTAAAATATCCGTCCAAGGCAGGAGGTCGCGCGACGCGCGGCCACGAAGGAACCTCGATGAACGCCAATCTGCGCAATTTCGCCCTCTGGGTCATCATCGTCTTGCTGCTGTTGGCCTTGTTCACGCTGTTTCAGAACCCGGGTCAGCGAACCTCGTCGCAAGACATCTCGTTCTCGCAACTCCTTACTGAAGTCGATCAGAATCACGTCCGCGACGTGGTGATCCAAGGGCCGGAGATTCACGGCACCTTCACCAACGGCGCGAGCTTCCAGACCTATGCGCCGAACGATCCGGGCCTGGTGAAGAAGCTCTATGACGCCAAGGTTCAGATCACCGCCAAACCGCAGGGCGACAACGTGCCGTGGTTCGTGTCGCTCTTGGTTTCGTGGTTGCCGTTTATCGCGCTGATCGGCGTGTGGGTCTTCCTGTCGCGGCAGATGCAGGGCGGCGCCGGCAAGGCAATGGGCTTCGGCAAGTCGCGGGCGAAGATGCTCACGGAAGCGCATGGGCGAGTGACGTTCGAGGACGTTGCCGGCGTCGATGAAGCCAAGCAAGACTTGCAAGAGATCGTCGAGTTCTTGCGCGACCCCGGCAAATTCCAGCGGCTCGGCGGGCGGATTCCGCGCGGCGTGTTGCTGGTCGGCCCGCCCGGCACCGGTAAGACGCTGATCGCGCGTGCGGTGGCAGGCGAAGCCAATGTGCCGTTCTTCACCATTTCAGGTTCAGACTTTGTCGAGATGTTCGTCGGCGTCGGCGCGAGCCGTGTTCGCGACATGTTCGAGCAGGCCAAGAAGAACGCGCCGTGCATCATCTTCATCGATGAAATCGACGCGGTCGGCCGTCATCGCGGTGCCGGTCTCGGCGGTGGTAACGACGAGCGCGAGCAGACGCTGAACCAGTTGCTGGTCGAGATGGACGGCTTCGAGGCCAATGAGGGCGTGATCCTTATCGCCGCGACCAACCGTCCGGACGTGCTCGATCCGGCGCTGCTGCGCCCGGGCCGCTTCGACCGTCAGGTCGTGGTGCCGAATCCGGACGTCGTCGGACGCGAGCAGATCCTCAAGGTTCACGTCCGCAAGGTGCCGCTGGCGCCCGACGTCAACCTCAAGGTCATCGCGCGCGGGACCCCGGGCTTCTCTGGCGCCGACCTGATGAACCTCGTCAACGAGGCCGCGCTGACCGCCGCCCGCCGCAACAAGCGGATGGTGACGCAGTCCGAGTTCGAAGAGGCCAAGGACAAGGTGATGATGGGTGCCGAGCGCAAGTCGCTCGTTATGACCGAGGAAGAGAAGCTGCTGACGGCCTATCACGAAGGCGGCCACGCTATCGTCGGCCTGAACGTCGTCGCGACCGATCCGATCCACAAGGCGACTATCATTCCGCGTGGCCGCGCACTCGGCATGGTCATGCAATTGCCGGAGCGTGAC
Organism: Xanthobacteraceae bacterium; assembly: GCA_051954235.1. Taxonomy (GTDB): domain Bacteria; phylum Pseudomonadota; class Alphaproteobacteria; order Rhizobiales; family Xanthobacteraceae; genus 62-47. Next base: position 32,617 of record JBQCHY010000040.1, on the reverse strand, counting down.
AAACTGTCGATGTCGCTGGAGCAGATGACCTCGCGCCTCGCCATCATGATGGGCGGCCGCGTCGCGGAAGAGATGATCTTCGGCCGCGAGAAGGTCACGTCCGGCGCGGCGTCGGATATCGATCAGGCAACGCGTCTGGCGCGCATGATGGTGACGCGCTGGGGTCTGTCGGAAGAACTCGGCACTGTGTCCTATGGCGAGAACAATGACGAGGTGTTTCTCGGCATGCAGGTCAATCGCCAGCAGAACGTTTCCGAGGCGACCGCGCAGAAGATCGACAACGAAGTCCGGCGTCTGGTCGAAACCGGCTACAAGGACGCGACTCGCATCCTCACCGAAAAGCGGGCCGATCTGGAAGCGCTCGCGAAGGGTTTGCTTGAGTATGAAACCCTGACCGGAGACGAGATCACCGATCTGCTCGACGGCAAGAAGCCGAATCGCGAATCGGTGCTTGAGCCGTCCGGGCCGCGGACGTCGGCGGTGCCGCCGGCCGGCAAGCAGCGTCCGCGTCCGGACCCCGACACGGGATTCGAACCGCAGCCGCAGGCGTAAGGCAGCTTGCGAAAGAAAACGAAACGCGGCGGTGACGCCGCGTTTTTTGTTGGGCCATTTGCCCGTGTCTTGGGTCCGCGCGCATCAACCAACACAAGGCTGCTTCATTGGAGATGATCGGCAGGGCGCATAACGACTATGATCCCGCGCAGCTTGACCTGACCGCGACTTGCCCGCAGAGGCATGAGGCCATGCGGGTTTCATCATGACATCGAAGTTGATCAAGGCGCCGGCCTATTGGGCCAAGGATGCGATCTGGCCGGGCATCGTCGCCATCGGTCCGATGCTGCCCGGGACGCTGGCCTTCGGCATGGCGTTCGGTGCGCTGTGCGCTCAGAAACAGTTCTCGCTGGCCGAAGTCGAAGTGATGATGGCTTTTGTCTACGGCGGACTATCGCAGTTCGTCGCGGTCCAGGCTTGGCCCGATCACCTCACGGCATCGTCGATCGCCACGTTGGCGCTGCTGACGCTCACGGTGAACATCCGCTTCGGCTTGATGAGCGCCTCGTTGCGGTCCTGGTTCGGGACATTGCCGCGCTGGCAGTCCTACCCTTCGATGTTGTTGGTCACCGACGGCGGATGGCTGGCCGCGACGCGCTATCGCGATCATGGCGGCGCCAATGCATGGTTTTTCGTCGGCGGTGGCCTCGTACTCTATTTCCTTTGGCTGGTCGCGGCGATCCCCGGCTACGTGCTGGCGGAGCAACTGGCCGATCCCAAGAAGTACGGCGTCGATCTGGCGATGCCGGCGTTCTACGCGGCGATGCTTGTGCCTGCCTGGAAAGGCTTGCGCCGCGCCATTCCGTGGGGCGTCGCCGGTCTCGTGGCGCTCGGTGTGCACTGGCTGGTGCCGGGATGGTGGTTCATCATTATCGGTGCGATTTCCGGAGCTGTCAGTGCCGGCCTGATGCGGCACGACGATACAGCGCGCGAGCCGTCGCATGGCTGATGTTCTGCGCAGCGATGTGATGCTGGCTTTCGCGGTCATGACCGCGGTGACGGTGGCGGCACGCCTCGGCGGATTTTGGCTGATGTCCTACGTGCCGGTGACGCCGCGCGTGCGCCGCATGCTTGACGCGTTGCCGGGGTCGATCATCGTCGCGGCGGCGCTTCCCGTCGCGGTCAATGGCGGGCCGGTGGTGATGTTCGCCATCCTCGCTGCGATCATGGCCACTATCGTCTCGCGCAACGATTTCATCGCGGTCATCGTCGGCATGGTGGTGGCGGCGGCCGCGCGCGCCGCAGGCTTCGGCGGTTGAAACCGCTGGATTTCCGTCCGCCACCGCTACCGGTGAGTGGTGACGATCCGTTTTACAATCAAAGGCTTGTCATCGGCTCTGAATAGGTGTTCACTTCTTTCCAGGGATGGGACATCGGGACAAGACGAAGCCATGGTTTATCGGCGCACGCAGCAGGTGGTGAAACGTCTGGCGGCGCGGCGAAGCGCCATTCTGGTCGCGGCTCGGGAAGCCGCCATCGAAGGCGGAATGAGCGCGGTGCAGATCGCGCCGGTGGCCGCCCGCGCCAATGTCGCGGCGGGCACGGTGTATCGTTACTTTCCGTCGAAGGCAGAGCTGATTTCGGAATTGATCGTCGACGTCTCGCGCGACGAACTGGCTGCGATCCGTCGTGCGGCCGATGCCGCGCCGGGGCCGTCGTCAGCATTAGCAGCGGCTGTCACCACAATCGCCGTGCATATCGTCTCGCACCGCAAGCTGGCGTGGGGAATTCTCGCGGAGCCGGTCGATGTCGATGTCAGTGAGTCGCGGCTGGCGTGTCGCCGCGATATCGCGGGCGAGATCGAATTGCGGATCGCGGCCGCGGTGCGCGCCGGGCATCTGCCGGCGCAGGACACCGCATTGGCCTCGACCGCATTGCTGGGTGCCCTGCACGAATCGCTGGTTGGCCCGCTGGCGCCGGGCAATCTCGACGATCCGATCAAACTCCGCGACGCAGTGCAGACCACGACATTGCTGGCCCTGCGCGCCGTCGGCGTGATGGACGCGCGGGCGCGCGGCCTGGTGGTTCAGTCGGTCTTGCCGGCCAAGATGGCGGTCAGCGCCTAGAGCCATTTCCGTTCCGATCAAATCGGAACGGAGCTCTAGATTCTTGCTTTGACGCGTTCTCTTTTCGCGAACCGGTATCCGCTTCGCTTGAAAGCGCCCAAGGCGTTCACCGGATCACTGTTTGACTTTGCCGTCCTTGTCGAACTGCGCGATGAACGCCCAGAGGTTGTCGATTTCCGACTCCTTGGTGATGCCGGCGAACACCATCTTGGTGCCGGGAATCTTGGCCTTCGGCGCCTTGATGTAGTCCTTGAACTCCTTCTCGTTCCAGGTGATGCCCGAATTCTTGTTGGCATCCGAATAGGCGTAGCCTTCCACCGATCCCGACTTGCGGCCATTCAAACCGTTCAACTCGGGGCCGACCTTGTTCTTGGCGTTTTCGCCGATGGAATGGCAGGCCATGCACTTGTTGAAGGCGGTTTTGCCGGCGGCGACATCCTGAGCGTGAGCCGCGGAGATGGCGAACGAGAAAGCGATGGCCGTAACGGTGAGGAGTTTCATTGAAATTGTCCCGAGTTGTGGGTGACGTGTTGAACCGCGTCCAACGCGCCGCGCAAAGAAGTTGATCTTTCTCGCGGGAGGCGCGTAAATGTGATGCCACATTAGAGTTGTTCCAGACAAGCGGGCTATAGTCGTAGGTCTTGCACCGCTGCGCCAAAGCGCAATCGTCCCGCTATTCGGAGTGCGTTGATGTCCATCAAGATGCCGGTGCCGGACGCGGGCGTGCTGAGCCGTCGCGATGAAATCATCGCGGCGCTGCGGCGCATCGTGCCGGGCGAGGGCGTGATCTCCAGCGCGGCCGAAATGGTTCCTTATGAGTCCGATGCGCTGAATTCTTATCGTCAGCCGCCGATGGTCGTGGTGTTGCCCGATACCACGGAGCAGGTCGCGCAGGTTCTCAAGTATTGTCATGACAATGGCATTCGGGTGGTGCCGCGCGGGTCGGGGACGTCGCTGTCGGGAGGCTCGCTGCCGCTCGCCGACGCCGTGCTGCTCGGCATGGGCAAATTCAAGCGCATTCGTGAAATCGACTTCGATAACCGCGTCGTCGTCACCGAGCCGGGCGTGACCAACCTGGCCATCAGCCAGGCGGTGGCGCATGCCGGTTTCTACTACGCGCCCGATCCGTCGTCGCAGATCGCCTGTTCGATCGGCGGCAACATCGCGGAGAACTCCGGCGGTGTGCATTGCCTGAAATACGGCATGACCACGAACAATGTGCTCGGCTGCGAGATCGTCCTCATCACCGGCGAGATTTTGCGGATCGGCGGCAAGGCCCCCGAATGCAGCGGTTACGATCTGATGGGCGTGATCACCGGCTCCGAGGGACTGCTCGGTGTCGTCACCGAAATCACCGTGCGCATCCTGCAAAAGCCGGAGACGGCGCGCGCGGTGATGGCGGGTTTCCCCAGCGTTGAATCGGCCGGCGAATGCGTCGCGCGGATCATCGCGGCGGGGATCATTCCCGCCGGCATGGAGATGATGGACAAGCCGGCGACTGCCGCCGCCGAGGCTTTCGTCAATGCCGGCTATCCGCTCGATGTCGAGGCGCTGCTGATCGTCGAGCTCGACGGCCCCAAGGTCGAGGTCGACGAACTGATCCTGCGGGTCGACGCCATCGCGCGTGAATGCGGCCAGACCACCTGCCAGATTTCGAACTCCGAAGAGGAGCGGTTGCTGTTCTGGGCCGGGCGCAAGGCGGCATTTCCGGCGGTCGGGCGCATTTCGCCGGATTATATCTGCATGGATGGCACCATCCCGCGCGGGCGACTGGCGGAAGCGCTGACCCGCATTCGCGAACTCTCCGAGAAGTATCAGTTGCGTTGCGCCAACGTGTTTCATGCCGGCGACGGCAACCTGCATCCGCTGATCCTGTTCGATGCGAACCTGCCGGGCGAGATGGATCGCGCCGAAGCATTCGGCGCGGACATCCTGCGCACCTGCGTCGAACTCGGCGGCGTTCTCACGGGCGAGCACGGCGTCGGCGTCGAGAAGCGCGACCTGATGCCGGAGATGTTCAGCGAGATCGATCTTGCGCAACAGCAGCGTTTGAAGTGCGCGTTCGATTCGCAGGGGCTATTGAACCCCGGCAAGGTGTTTCCGACCTTGCATCGCTGCGCCGAACTTGGCCGCGTCCATGTTCATGCCGGCAAGCTGGCATTCCCCGAGCTTCCCCGGTTTTAGGGTATTTTTGAGCGAAGTGGCATCCGGTTCGCGTGAGAAAAACGCGTCAAATCAAAGACCCGAGGCAGGCGATTGGTGGATATTCTCAAAGTACGCGATGCGGCCGATGTCGAGCAGGTGGTGCAGGCCGCGCTCGCCAACGAGCAGCCCCTCGAAATTCTCGGACACGGCAGCAAACGCGCCATCGGCCATGCGTTGGCGACCAATGCGGTGCTCGACATGGCGGCACTCGACGCGGTTGTCTCCTATGAGCCGAACGAATTGCTGCTGACGGTCGGAGCCGGCGCGCCGCTGGCCGATGTGCTGTCGCTGATCGATTCCAAGAACCAGCATTTTGCGTTCGAGCCGATGAACCCGGCGAAGCTGCTTGGAACTGGCCATGATTCCGGCACCATCGGCGGAATGCTCGCGACGGGCTTCGCAGGTCCGCGCCGGGTGAAGGACGGCGGCGCACGCGACCATCTGCTCGGCGCGCACGCGGTGTCCGGCTTCGGTGAGACCTTCAAGACCGGCGGCAAGGTGGTGAAGAACGTCACCGGCTACGATCTCTGCAAGCTGCTGTGCGGATCGTGGGGCACCTTGGCCGTGATGACCGAGGTAACGTTGAAGGTGATGCCGCGCCCCGAGAGCCAGCACACTTTGGTTTTGCACGGTCTTGACAACATCGCGGCGGTACGGGCGATGACGGCGGCGCTGGGGTCGCCCTACGATGTTTCGGGAGCAGCGCATCTTCCGGCATCGGTGCTGCGCGATACGGATACGCGACTGGCGGAGATCGCCGGTGGCAAGGCCCTGACGTTGTTGCGGCTGGAAGGTATCGCGGCATCGGTGAAGCATCGCGCCGGATCGTTGACCGCAGCGCTGGCAACTTACGGCGCGGCCAATGTGGTCGACGACGATGCGTCGGCGGGTCTTTGGCCGCTGGTGCGCGATGTCACGCCGTTCGCGGCGGACGGGGCCTTTGGTGGGCGGCCGGTGTGGCGGATTGTTTGTCCGCCGGCGTCGGGCGGCAACTTGGGGCAGGGACTGGCCGGCGATACCGGCGGCGACGTCCTCTACGATTGGGGCGGCGGTTTGATCTGGGCGGCACTGCCGGCAGACTCCGATGCCCATGCCGCGCTGGTGCGTGGCCGCGCCGAAGCCGCCGGTGGCCATGCCACACTGGTGCGCGCGCCGGAAACGTTGCGGAGTGCGGTTGACGTGTTTCACCCGCCGCAAAGCGGCGTCGCTGCGCTGAGCCAGCGGGTCAAGCACAGCTTCGATCCGAAGAATATCCTCAACCGTGGGCGGATGACGCGCGGGACGACGCCATGAGAACCGAATTCACACTGGCCCAACTGGCCGATCCCGATATCGCCGAAGCCGACAAGATCCTGCGGGCGTGCGTTCATTGCGGCTTCTGCACGGCGACCTGTCCGACCTATGTGCTGCTCGGCGACGAACTCGATAGCCCGCGCGGCCGCATCTATCTGATCAAGCAGATGCTGGAGAAGAACGAGCCGCCGACCGCCGATGTGGTCAAGCACGTCGACCGTTGCCTGTCGTGCCTCGCCTGCATGACCACCTGTCCCTCCGGCGTGAACTACATGCATCTGGTCGATCAGGCGCGGGTGAAGATCGAGAAGGAATACGAGCGTCCTCTCACTGAGCAGTGGCTGCGGCGCGTGCTGGCGTGGGTGCTGCCCAATCCGAAACTGTTTCGTACCAGCATGATACTGGCGCGCCTCGGCCGCCCGCTGCTGGCGCTGTTGCCGACGCCGCCGGTCGGGGCCGCCGCGGCCCCGACGCTCGTCAGCCGGTTGCGGGCGATGCTGACGTTGGCGCCGCGCAGTCTGCCGCCGGCTGGCCCCGCCGCCGGGACGGTGTTCGCTGCGGTCGGTCCGCGCCGTGGCCGTGTTGCGCTGTTGCAGGGCTGCGCCCAGCAGGTGCTGGCGCCGCGAATCAATCAGGCAGCGATTCGTTTGCTGACGCGTCACGGCATCGAGGTCGTGCTGGTGGCGGATGAAGTGTGCTGCGGCGCGTTGACCCACCATCTCGGGCATGACGACGCGGCGCTTGCCAATGCGCGGGCGAACGTCACGGCCTGGACCAGGGAGGTCGATGGCGGCGGGCTCGATGCGATCCTGATGACCACGTCGGGCTGCGGCACCGTGATCAAGGATTACGGCTATTTGCTGCGGGAAGATCGCCAATATGCCGAGCAGGCCGCCCGCGTTTCGAAGCTGGCGAAGGACATCACCGAGTATGTCGCGATGCTTGGTTTGTCACCGCCGGAGCATCGCAGCGATCTGGTCGTCGCTTATCATTCGGCGTGTTCGTTGCAGCATGGACAGAAAATCACACAGCTTCCAAAAGATTTGCTTTCCAAGAATGGATTCGTGGTGAAAGATATCCCGGAGAGCCACCTCTGTTGTGGTTCGGCGGGGACTTACAACATTCTCCAGCCTGAGATTGCGAGCAAGCTGCGTGATCGGAAAGTTGCAAACATTGCGACGACTGGGCCGGATATGATCGCAGCAGGCAACATCGGATGCATGGTTCAGATTGCCAGCGGGACTGACGTTCCGGTGGTGCATACCGTTGAGCTGCTCGATTGGGCAACCGGGGGTCCCAAGCCAGAATTGCAAGGAACGGTGTAAAGCCGCGGAGAAACGCGGACTGCTTGATGTGTCTCAGTCGGCAACAGGAGGACGACGATGGCTAAAGCCAAGAAAGCGCTCAAGTCGAAGGCCAAGGGTTCCAAGAAGAAAGCTGCCAAGTCCGTGAAGAAGGCGGCGAAGAAGACCGCCAAGAAGGCAGCGAAAAAGGCTCCGAAGAAAAAGAAGGCCAAGGCCGCCGGTCGCAAGACGGCCAAGAAGGCCGCGGCGAAACGTGCTGCCCCCAAGAAGGCCGCGAAGAAAGCAGCCAAGAAAACGGCAAAGAAGACCGTCAGGCGTAGTGCCAAGAAATCGAGCCCCGCTCGCACCATGACGCCGGCCGCAGCACCAGCTCCGGAGCCGGCACCGTTGCCGTTGTGGAGCAATCCCGAGCCGTCCGATGGCGGCGGTTCGTCCGGGACCACCTGACGCAAGGCCACCGCGCCGCTTCCGAAATCACCGGAAGCGGCGTTGGCTTTTGTGTGACGCGCTTCCGCCACAGCGGACGCTCGCTTTTGCTTGAGGCACGATCGATCCGAACAGCGGCCAGATTCCAATCTGGTTAAGGATGTTGTGCGCCGACGCGAGACGATCATCGTCACCTCCGGACATAGCGGACTAAGCCGCCAACCTGGAATGTTGTTTGCCAGCAACAGCTAGTGCGGCACGTCGTTTTCTGCCGTCCAGTCGCCTAATGAGGCAGCAATTGCCTTGCATTGTTGCTTTCCGTTCGCTCGATCCCCACGCAGATTGAATCCCGCAAGCGAACGCAAGCCGGCGACTCGCCACCGAGACCGTAAGAGGCCGGTGGCCGGGAGAGCGGCTCAACCAAGTTCGATGGGGATTGCCATGAAGACGATCTATCTCGCCGCATCCGCGCTACTGATGGCCGGAACGGTTGCCGCCTCCGCCGCCGATCTGCCGACGAAGGTTTACACCAAGGCGCCGCCGCCGGTGGCCGCCTTCGATCCGTGGGATGTCGCGTTCGGCGCGGGCATCACCAACAACTACCTGTTCCGTGGTGTCAGCCAGTCCAATCGCGAAGCGTCGGTGAGTGCCTATTTCGAGCCGCGCTACAACGTCACCAAGGACTTGCAGCTCTATGTCGGCGCGGCCGGCAACAGTATCTCCTTCACCAATCGCGCCGCCGCCGAGGTCGATGTCTATGCCGGCATCCGGCCGACGTTCGGTGCATTCGCTTTCGACTTTGGCGTCTGGGGTTATCTCTATCCCGGGGGACAGTGCATCGACGGCAACGCCGGCGGCGTCGCGGCGGGGCTGTGTCCGGCGGGGGCAGCCTTCCTGCCCAACGGCAACTTCATGAAGAAGGATGTCAGCTACTACGAGGTCTTCGGCAAGGTGACCTATACCGTCAGCGACACTTTCTCGGTCGGCGCCAATGCGTTCTACTCGCCCAACTTCCTCAACTCGGGCGCGGACGGTACCTACGCGTCGGTTACTGCCAAAGTGACGGCGCCGACCGATTGGTTCGGCAGCAGCGGCGTCGGCATGTATTTGTCGGGTGAGTTCGGACGTCAGTGGCTCGGCACGTCGGACGCCTTTTACGGCAACGTCAAGTTCGCCGACTACGACACCTGGAACGTCGGCATCGGCTTCACCTACAAGGTGTTCACGCTCGACTTCCGTTACTCCGACACCAACCTGTCAAAGGCCAATTGCAATCTCTTTACCAGCGACTTCACCGCGACGGCCGCCGGCTCGAAGTGGTGCGGTGCCGCCGGCATCGTCAAGCTCTCAGCCGACCTGACAGCGATGAGCAATTTGAAATAAACTGGTGCGAACCGGTTGCGAAAAGGGCGGCAGGTTTGCCGCCCTTTCTTTTTGGAACGGTCGGTGTTCTATGCGCGACTCCCATCGCCGGCAATCGTATAGGCGACACCCGTTGTCCCGCCCGGGGTGAGGGTGATCTCGCGGGCATGAAGCGTGTCGAGCGTTCCGCGATGGCCGATCGAAACGATCGTCGTGGATGGAAGTTTTGCGGCGAGGACGTTGTAGAGTTTTGCCTCGGCGGCTTCGTCGAGCGAGGCGGTGGCTTCGTCGAGGAACAGGTAATCCGGCTGCGCCAGCAGAGCCCGCGCAAGGCCGAGCCGTTGCTGTTCGCCGAGCGAGAGCCGCGCATTCCAATGGGCCTCTTCGTCAAGATGGTCCGCCAGCGCGGGCAGTCCTGCGGTCTGGATCGCCGCGCGGACGGCGTCGCTGTCGAAGGCGTCCGGCTCGGCGGGATAGGCGATGGCAGACTTCAGCGAGCCGACGGGGAAATAGGGCCGCTGCGGCAGGAACATCAGCCGGGCCGCCGCCGGAATCCGGATCGTGCCGGTGCCGAATGGCCAGATGCCGCCGATGGCCCGGAACAGCGTCGATTTGCCCGAGCCCGATGGTCCTTTGATCAGCGTGGTCTCGCCCGGTCGCAGATGCAGCGCCTCGGCGGCGACCATCGGCTTGCCGTCCGGCAATTGCAGCAAAAGATCGTCGAGGGCAATCGTCGCATCGTTGGCTGTCGCATGCACGATTCGGTCAGGCTCGCTTGGCAGGATCGTCGCATGCGCGATGGAGGTCTCGAAGCCGTCGAGACGACTGACGACGGCGCGCCATTCCGCCAGCGAGCGATAGGTGGTGACAAAGAACGACAGCGCCCCTTGCACGCTGCCGAACGCACTTGCCGTCTGCATCATGCCGCCGAGTTGGATCTTGTCGGCGAAATAAGCAGGCGCCACCAGGATAAATGGAAAGACTTTCGCAGCCTGAGAGTAGCTTGCCGTCAGCGCGGTGACCTTCTTGGTACGGATCATGATGGCGATCCAGTTGTCGACCACCGACGTGAAGCGCTTCAGGAGTTGGTTGCGTTCGGCGCTCTCGCCGCGCAGCAGCGCGATCTGCTCGGCGTTTTCACGAGCCCGCACCAGATTGAAGCGGAAGTCCGCCTCGTAGCGTTGCTGCATGAAATCGAGCCGGATCAAAGGGCGGCCGACCAGATGCGTCAGGGCGGTGCCGATGACGGCATAGACCAGCGCACCCCACACCAGATAGCCGGGAACGTTATAGACTTGGCCGAACAGGTGGAGCGGTGCGGCAGCGGACAGTCCCCACAGGATCACAAAGAAAGAGAACAGGGTCACCACCGACGACAGCAGGCCGATGCCGATATTGAGGGTCTGCTCGACAAACATCTTGATGTCGTCGGTGAGACGTTGATCCGGATTGTCCGCGGCGTCGCCCAGCAATTGCATCCGGTAGTGATTGGCATTGTCCAGCCATTCGCCGAGATAACGGCGTGTCATCCAGGCTCGCCAGCGAATCTGGAGCCACTGATTGAGGTAGAGCTGGTACACGGCCAGCACGATGAAGATCGCCGCGATGACCGCGAAGTAGGTCAGTTCCGAAACGAAGGTGTCCCAGTTGCGCTCCTGTAGCGCGTTGTAGAAGCGCCCGTACCATTGGTTGAACAAGACATCGAGGCCGACCAGCGCCAGTTCGATGGCGATGACGCTCGCCAGCAGGATTCGACCCGGCCATTTATCCTCGGAGCGAAAGTACGGCGCCGCGATGCGCCAGACGATGGCGAGGGTCTTGCCCAGATTCTGCACAGCTATTTCACTCCCGGGAAAGTGTTGATTTCGCTACTGAAAGCACCCGGAGCCGGAATTCGCCGGACAAATTCCGGGACATTCCGCCGCTGCGTTGCCTTGTCGCGGATGCGGATTTGCTTCTAGCATAGGTACTTAGGGACTGATTTGTGCGGTCCCTCAATGCGGAGGGGCAGCGTTATCCGGACGATATCCGCGGCGCAATCTCTCCGAAATCAACAAGCCGTTAGGGCTGTGATGGCCCGGGCTGAAACGGCACCGACGAGAGGGTCTGTCTAACCGATCTCTCTGTCGAAAATGGGTGGGGCAACGACGATGTGGAATCAAGTCTACAATCCGTTCGGCAATGCTGCTTTATCGACGATCGCCGCGGCGATCCCGGTCATTACGCTGCTGGTGTTGATCGCCAGCGGCAAGGTCAAGGCTCATATCGCGGCGATCACGGCGTTGATCGTCGCCAATCTGATCGCGATCTTCGTTTTCACCATGCCTGCCAACATGTCGATCCGCGCGTCATTGCTCGGCGTCGTTGTCGGTTTCTTCCCGATCGGCTGGATCGTCCTCAACGTTATCTTCATGTACCAACTGACGTTGGCGTCGGGGCGGTTCGAAACGTTGCAACGCGCCATCGGCAGCGTGACCACGGACCGACGAATCCAGATCCTGCTGATCGCGTTCTCGTTCGGCGCGTTTTTCGAGGGCGCATCCGGGTTCGGCACGCCGGTGGCGATCACCGGTGCGATCCTGATCGGATTGGGCTTCTCGCCGCTCGCTGCGTCCGGCCTCTCGCTGATCGCGAATACCGCACCGGTTGCATATGGCGCGCTCGGTACGCCGATCCAGGGCCTGGCCTCCGTGACTGGCCTCGATCCCTATCTGCTCGGCGCGATGGTGGGGCGGCAATTGCCGATCTTCTCGCTGATCGTGCCGTTCTGGGTGATCTGGGCGTTCGCCGGATGGAAGGGCATGAAGGAAGTCTGGCCCGCCATTCTGGTCACCGGCGTTTCGTTCGCGATCCCGCAGTTCCTGATCTCGAACTACATCAATCCGTGGATCGTCGATATCGGCGCTTCGCTGATTTCGATGGGGGCTTTGATCCTGTTCCTGCGGGTCTGGCAGCCGAAGACGTTATGGACCTCGCCGGCGTTGCGCGGTCATGACATCTCCGCCGATCTGGCCAAGCCGGACAAGAGCACGACGCTGCCCAAACTGACGCAGGCGGAGGTCTGGTCGTCGGTGTTGCCGTGGATCATCGTCTGCGCCGTGCTGCTGATCTGGGGCACCGGCTGGTTCAAGGCGGCCGTCAATCCGATCTTCACCTGGAACTACGCCGTTCCCGAACTGCATCACATGATCAACAAGGTTGCGCCGATCGTCGCCAAGCCGACGCCGGAAGCCGCCGTGTTCTCGTTCCAGTACCTGTCGTTCACGGGTACCGGCATGTTGATCGCAGCGATCATTTCCGGATTGGTGATGGGTTTCTCGCCGGCCAGGATCATTTCGATCTACGGCAACACCATCCGGATTTGCGCGGTATCGCTGATCACCATCTCGGCGATGCTGGCGATCGGCACGCTGACCCGGCTGTCCGGCATCGATGCGACGCTCGGTTTGGCCTTCGCAGCGACCGGGGTACTTTACCCGTTCTTCGGAACGTTGCTGGGGTGGCTGGGCGTGGCGTTGACCGGTTCGGACACGGCTTCGAACGTGCTGTTCGGCAACCTGCAAAGGATCACGTCCGAGCAACTCGGTCTGTCACCGATCCTGATGAGCGCCGCCAACTCCTCGGGCGGCGTTATGGGCAAGATGATCGACGCGCAGTCGATCGTCGTCGCGTCCACGGCAACCAACTGGTATGGGCATGAAGGCAGCATCCTGCGTTTCGTGTTCAAGCACTCGATCGCCCTGGCCTGCCTTGTCGGCTTGTTCGTGATGCTGCAAGCCTACGTCTATCCGTTCACGGCGATGATCGTGAAATAGACGATAGCCTACACGGAACAGAAATCCCCGCGGCGAAAGCTGCGGGGATTTTCGTTTGTTGGAACTTCCGTTGTGATTGCCTTGACGATGGCGGTATTGACCAGCAGATATCGCTGGTATCTCTTACCGGGGTGGATTCAGTAAGAGGCGATATGATTGTTGCTGATTTCCGAACAGCGCTGGCGACGGCGATTTTGCTGACAGCCGGTTGCGGCTTTTCTTCGGCTATAGCGGCCGAACAATTTCCGTTCGGGTTGGAGATGACGCTGGACGTGCCGCCGCAACCGGGATCGAAGCGGATTCCGAATCTCGAGATCGGCGATCGTGGTGAGGTCAGGCTTGAACTGTGGTGCAAGGGTGGGGCAGGGCAGTTTTCTGTTGCTGGCAATACCGTGATCTTTGTTCCCGGTGCGATGGACAATCGCACCTGCTCACTGACGCAGATGCAGATGGACGATGCCTTGCTGGCGGAATTGGCTGACGCAACGACTTGGGCGCGGAAGGGCGACTACGTCACTTTCACAGGACGCACGACCTTGCGGTTTCATTTGAATACCAACTGAAGCGCGGTTGGCTTGAGTCGCTTGGCCTCATTCGATCACGCGCGAGCAGTCTTGTTGACAGTTCGCATCTCGCCGTCTCGCAGGATCATGTCGGCGCAGGCGTCGGCCGCTTCGATCACGCCGCTGTAGCCGCCGGAACCGGCATAGGCTGATGCGAGATACACCTGCTGTAACGGAGTGCGTGGTGAGCCCGGACCGGTGTTCGACGCGAAGCCATAGACAGCACCGCGTGGCGTGGCGAGATAGCTCTGCACCGAATGCGCGGTGTTGAACGACGATGCGACCACCGCATCCGCCAAGCCGGGAAAGTGCGTATTGAGATGGCGCAGCAGCGCGGCTTGCCAGTTCACCCGCTTGGCGTGATAACGTTCGGCGCTCGGCTCCCGCCAGTTGTCGATATGATCCGGTCCGATGATCGATAGCGTATAGGGCGGAGATGGGATTCCGGCGTCGATTGCGTCGTAGTTGGCAATCGCCAGCGGAGGCATGCGGCTGTCGGGTTCGTTGGCCATCAAGCGCGTCGCTGCGGCGTAGTCCGCGAGACGTTTCATCCAGTCCGGCAACAATTGCGTCGAATAGCTGCTGACGCCATAGCGGCGCGGAGATTCCGCGAGCCCCAAAGTCAGCGTGAACAATGAGATCGACGGTTGGCGTGCGGCGTAAGTTTCCGACCAGCGCGCCGCGATAGAATCCGGCAGCATCGTTGTGGCCGCGGTCGGCGCTGCATTAATGACGATACGGCCGCACGCCACGGTTTGCGGATCGCCGCCGTCGCGCGAGGTATGCGTGACGCTGACGGGGCGGTCATGATTGTCGAATGCGACATGCGTGGCGACGCGACGCAGCAGCACGGTGCCGCCCGCGGCACGGATCGCTCGTGCCAGCGCGCTCGACAGGCGCTGTGAGCCGCCGCGCACGAAGCAGGCGCCGTTCAGAAGATAACGTCCTTGCGCCCGCGCGAAGGTATGCCATGGCAGCGACGTCGGATCGTCGTGGTAATAGCAAAGGTTGGCGGCAAGAGCGCATTTGAGTGCTTCATTGTCGCCGAACAGGTCATCGAGTTTGTGCGCGAGCGATAATTCGCCACCCAGAGCCAATTTATCGTTCGATGCGCGGGACGAAGCGGCTGCACGCATGTCATCGAGCAATTGCTGGATCGCCGCGCGATGCTTCGGGAATTGCGCGGCAAGTGCGCTGCAAGCATCGGGAAAATTGTCGGGTAGTGCGAACGGCCGGGAGAGGGGACCGCCGCGGACCTCGTAAAAATCCTTCGACGGAATCCACTCGACGGCGTCGCGCACGCCCGCGCGATCGAGAATGTCATGCTTCGGATCGGTGGGATAGCGCGGGTTGCTGGTCTCGTGCAGCGATCCTTCGACAAACAGGTCGCCGACCTTGTAACTTGATGCGGCGCCGCCGACCGAATTGCCGCGCTCGATCACCAGCACCTTGCGGCCGGCTCGCGCCAGAATTGCGGCCGCTGTCAAGCCTCCGAGGCCGGCGCCGACAACCACGGCGTCATAATGCATCATTGAAAGTCCGTAATGCCGGCGCTCGCGGCGCGTCGGCTTGCCGCCGTCATCGACCGTGATGGTGTGAGTGAATGATGGATGCAGAAGCGCAGCGAGAGGGGCTCGCGCTTGCTATTTCCATGCCGTGTTTTCCAGATCCCAGCGTTGGGCCTTGAATTCCTTCGCGACGGCATCGACGATTCCGTATTCGTCGTTCTGATCGCCCTCGTCGTCATCGCTGCTGGTATCGACCAGGTTTAGTTTCGGCGGGGAGGACTCGTCCGCTGTGGTGATCGACGGCGCGCTGATCCAGAGCATCAGGTGGCTGGATGCACCGGGCTGGTCCGGCGCAACCATGACATTCAATTCGATGGTTTCGGTGAGGGCCAATGCCGGAAACATGTCGCTCGGCCGCTTGAGCAGCAGAGTCAGCTTGCCGGTGTCGTCGCTCCACGTCGAGGATGCAACTTTTGCGGACAGCACCTTTGCCGCAACCGCGCCGATTGTCGTAGCGAGTTTATCGCGATTGGGCTTGGCGCCGTCCTGCCAATCCGCCGCGGCGAAGCGGACGGTGCGTTCCATATCGAACAGCCCGCTGGTCCAGCCGGCCCCAACGACGCCCGGCTGCGACTTGACGTTGGCGAGCAGGTCGGCGGCGCGCTGCGGATCGACACTGAGACTGAGCGTCATCTGGCCGCTGCGGAGCGATTCGCATGAAACGGTGAGGCTGTTGACGGCAATTCCGACATTCTGGCCCTTGAGATATTTCAGCAGGTCGGCGGCATTGTCGAGCTTGACCTTGACGGCGATGGCTTCCGGCGACACCTGCGTGAAGTCCTTCGGCGCGGCAACGATGCCGTCGTCGTTGGTCTGGTTCTCCCGAAATTCTTTCTCGCTCAGGTCGGCGTTGTCGGAGGACACGACGTTGGTCACGGTTTGGCCGACGCGAATCTGGCCTTTGAATTCGTAAGTGTCGCCGGTCTGCTTCCGCGTCAGGTTCACCGACACCGGCAGCTTGTCGCCGATGCTTTGGGTGGTCCCGGTCATGGTCTGGCCATTGACGGCAAGGTTTGCGACGAAGCGATCCTTGCGATCCGAACCCTTGGCGGCGGGATAGCACACGTCGAGTACAGCGGAGGTGACGGTTTTGCCCTGATAGTTCTCTCGGAGGATCACATCGGCGTTGCCGTCCATCAAACCGTCGATGGACGTAAAGTAGCGCGTCTCGCTGGTCGTGGCCGGGAGTTTTGCGTTGGTTTTGTTCTGGGCCATCGCCGATCCGGCAGCCGCTACCGTTAGGCCGATCAGACAGGCAGAAATCACGCGCATGAGAAGGTCTCGCTTGAAGGGAACGCGGCCGAGTTTAGTGCATGCGCGGCGAAATCCGAAATGGAGTTTGTCGCGTTCATCCGCCACATGAGCTGGGCGACCGCTGGCCGGCGACATTGCAAGCAAAAGGCCGCCCGAGGGCGGCCTTCGCATTTTTGTCGAGATGGTAGGGGAGTGGGATCAGAAACCCATTCCGCCCATGCCACCCATTCCGCCCATACCGCCGCCGGCAGGCATGGCCGGAGCCGCTTCCTTCGGCAGTTCGGCAACCATCGCCTCGGTGGTCACCAGGAGCCCAGCCACGGAGGCCGCATCCTGAAGCGCGGTGCGCACAACCTTGGCCGGGTCGACGATGCCCTTGGCGACGAGATCGACGTAGTCTTCGTTCTGCGCGTCGAAACCGAAGGTCTCCGACTTGTTCTCGAGCACCTTGCCGACCACGATCGAGCCTTCAACGCCAGCGTTTTCCGCGATCTGGCGCATCGGAGCCTCGAGCGCCTTCAGCACGATGTTGATGCCGGCCTGCACGTCGGCATTGTCGTTGGAGATGCGGCCGACGGCCTTCTTCGCACGCAGCAGCGCAGTGCCGCCGCCCGGAACGATGCCTTCCTGCACGGCCGCGCGGGTCGCGTTGAGGGCGTCTTCGACGCGATCCTTCTTTTCCTTGACCTCGACCTCGGTCGCGCCGCCGACGCGGATCACCGCGACGCCGCCCGCGAGCTTGGCCAGGCGCTCTTGCAGCTTCTCACGGTCGTAGTCTGAGGTGGTTTCCTCGATCTGCGCCTTGATCTGGCCGACGCGGGCTTCGATCTCAGCCTTCTTGCCGGCGCCGTTGACGATGGTGGTGTTTTCCTTGTCGATCACCACCTTCTTGGCACGGCCGAGCATCTTCACGGTGACGTTCTCGAGCTTCATGCCGAGTTCGTCAGAGATGAGCTGGCCGCCGGTGAGGATGGCGATGTCTTCCAGCATGGCCTTGCGGCGATCGCCGAAGCCCGGTGCCTTGACGGCGGCGACCTTCAGACCGCCACGCAGACGGTTCACGACAAGCGTAGCCAACGCCTCGCCTTCGACGTCTTCCGCAATGATCAAGAGCGGCTTGCCTGACTGCACGACGGCTTCGAGCACCGGCAGCATGGCCTGGAGACCCGACAGCTTCTTCTCGTGGAGAAGAACGTAAACGTCGTCGAGTTCGGCCGTCATCTTCTCGGCATTGGTGACGAAGTAGGGCGACAGGTAGCCGCGATCGAACTTCATGCCTTCGACGATGTCGACTTCGGTTTCGAGCGACTTGTTTTCCTCGACGGTGATGACGCCCTCGTTGCCGACCTTCTGCATCGCCTGGGCGATCATCTTGCCGATGGCGGCATCACCGTTGGCGGAGATGGTGCCGACCTGCGCGACTTCGGCGGAGGAGGCGACCGGCTTGGCGCGCTTCTCGATGTCCTTGATCACGGCGGCGACCGCGATGTCGATGCCGCGCTTGAGGTCCATCGGGTTCATGCCGGCGGCAACCGACTTGGCGCCTTCGCGGACGATGGCCTGGGCCAGCACGGTCGCGGTGGTGGTGCCGTCGCCGGCGAGATCGTTGGTCTTGGAGGCGACTTCGCGCACCATCTGCGCGCCCATGTTCTCGAACTTGTCCTCAAGCTCGATTTCCTTGGCGACGGTGACGCCGTCCTTGGTGATGCGGGGAGCGCCGAACGATTTGTCGATGACGACGTTGCGGCCCTTCGGACCGAGCGTCACCTTGACGGCATTGGCGAGGATGTCGACGCCGCGCAGCATGCGATCGCGCGCGTCTCCGGCAAATTTTACGTCTTTAGCGGACATAGATGACTCCTGATGTGTTAGGATGTTTCGTCATGGCCGGGCATAGCCGTTTGAAGAACGGCGTCGCTTTCGCTCGCCTATGTCCCGGCCATCCACGTCTCGTTGGTTAGGATAAGGAGAAGACGTGGATGCCCGCGACGAGCGCTGGCATGATGGCGAGGAAGGCCGGGAGGCTGGTTAGCCCACCACGCCCATGATGTCGGATTCTTTCATGATCAGCAGGTCCTCGCCATCGAGCTTGATCTCGGTGCCGGACCATTTGCCGAACAGCACACGGTCGCCGACCTTGATGTCGATCGGGATCAGCTTGCCGGCTTCGTCGCGACCGCCGGGGCCAACCGCCACGACCTGACCCTCGGAGGGCTTTTCCTTGGCGCTGTCCGGGATAATGATGCCGCCCTTGGTTTTTTCTTCGGCGTCGATACGCTTCACCACGACACGGTCATGCAGTGGACGAAATTTGGTTTTAGCCATGACGTTCCTTTGAGGTTCGGTTACGGTCTGAATCGCCTGTAAATGCGTGGGTGCGGTGCCGGGTTGCGGTTGTCACCGGATCGGCGTGCCGCGTTTTGGCAATCGGAAGCCGAGAGTGCCAATCAAGGGTCGAAATATGGGCTGCCGCTGGTCCTGTCAAGCAAGGGCTTAAGGCCTTGGTGAGACGAATCGCGCATGGTGAAGAAACCCGGCGATAACCATGACGTCGCCGGCAATTGTAAGGTTGCTCCGGCAGGACGGGCGAGTTGTCCGGGACATTCGGCGAGAAGGCAAGCTCGCTCGGGGGATATGATGGTCGATACGAAATTTCGTCACGGGCGCAAACTGCTCAATGCCGGTCTGGTGTCACTGTTTGCGGTCTTCCTCGCGGGATGCGAGACATTTGGAACTTCGCAGCCGACGGCGGTGCAGGAGCCGGCCGCGCCGCCGGAAATTCCCGCGACGATCCGGGCAAGCGAGCTGGTGGGGCGCTGGGGCCTCGCCTCCTATCAAAACCCGAACGACCGGGCGCGGACCGAAGCTGCCGCCAAAGGCCAGTGCAAGAATCCTTACGTGATCGGTCAGGGCGCCAATGGCGGCGTCATCATGCATCTCGCCGATGAAGCGACCCCGCAGGAACTGCGGCTGAAGGGCAGCCAGAGCGGCAAGAACTATATTGGACCGGAGGGGCCGGCCGGCGGCGAGAAGGACCGCGAGATCATCTCGTTCGACGGCCGCGTGCTGGTCACCCGGTTTATCGACAAGGATGCCGGCACCCGCTACGGCAACATGGTCTACGTCCGCTGCGCGCCGCACGCCTGATCCGGCGGCGGAATGCCTTGCTCTGAAGACTTGATGTGATGGCTTGATGCGATGTCCTGGCCTCGCGATCTGATTGCCGGGCCGGGGCGCGCTGTCACTGTCTTGTCGTTTACCCAGATTCTCGGCTGGGGAATCCTGATCTATCCGCCGGTACTGATGATGCCGCTGATCGCGGCCGAGCGCGGCTGGTCATTGGCTTTCTGTATGAGCGGGCTGTCGGTTGCTCTGGCGACGTCGGGGCTATTGTCGCCGACCTCGTGCGGCCTGATCGACCGCTACGGCGGCAACCGGGTGATGTCACTCGGCGCGCTGGCCGGAATGGCGGGCATGATCGGACTGGCGTCCGCCGCCGATCATTGGCAAGTCTACCTGCTGTGCTGGTTGCTGATTGGGGCGGCGATGTCGTCGACGCTCTACGATCCGGCCTTCACCACGCTGACGCGAATCTTTGGTGCGACCGCACGGCGGCAGATCACCTTCGTGACGTTCGCGGGCGGCTTCGCGTCCACGGTGGGGTGGCCGGCCACGCATATGCTGCTTGCGCAGTTCGGATGGCGCGGCACTTATCTCGTGTTTGCGATCGTGCTCGGGTTGGTGATCGCACCGCTGCATGCGTTCGCCTTGCCGTGCGCTGTGTCGAATGCTCCGTTGCCCCCGCAGGCCAACGCATCATCTGCGCCGAAGACGTTTCTGTCGCCGCACGGCTGGCCGTTTGTTTTGCTGGCGGCGGCCTTCGCCTGCCATGCCTTCCTGTTGTCGGGGGTCACCTCGAACTTACTGGCGATGCTGACGCGCGGAGGGATCGATGCCGCCACGGTGGTGACCCTTGGCGCGCTGTTCGGTCCGGCGCAGGTGATGGCGCGGCTGGGAGACTTCACCTTCGCGAGCAAGACCAGTCCGCTATGGGTGGCGCGGGGCGCCGTCGTCTGCATGGTGATCGCCTTCACGTCGCTGGCGCTGGCTGGAGTGTCCGTCGTCATCGCCGGATTGTTTTGCATCCTGTTCGGCGCCGCCAATGGCGTGATGACAATTGCGCGCGGCGCGGTACCGCTGGCGATGTTCGGCCCCACCGGATACGGACGGGTGATCGGACGCATCGCGCGGCCGGCGCTGTTGTTGCAAGCCTCGGCGCCGTTCGCTGTCGCCGCGGCGGCAGAACGTCTGTCCGATAGAACGGTGCTGGAGTTTGGAGCCGTCGGTGCGGTGGCGGCGCTCAGTTGTCTGCTGGCGCTTCGTCTGCCGTCTCAGTCATCGCGGAGGTAGGTCGAAGCCGACCTACCTAGCTATGTTTGCCGATGAGGTGTGGCGATCAGCCGAACATCGCGTCGATATCGTCCTGCGAGGCGTGATCGGTTTCGCCCTCGCTCTTCGGGCCGTTGAGCAGCCGTGCGTCGCCGACGCGATCGTCGATCACCGCCGGCGCATGCGCCTTGATCGCGTCGACGCCGCCCCAGATATCCATCATGACATTGATGTGATGCTCGATGAATTTCATCGTGTTCATCACCTTGCTGATGCGCTGTCCGGTCAGGTCCTGGAAATTGCAGGCCTCGAAGATCGCGACGACCCGGTCCTGAATTTCCTCGCTGAGCCGATGCTGCTGATCGGCCGAGGTGCCGCTGGCGAGGAGCGCCGAAGCCGACTGGTCGATCGCCTCGGCGGCTTCCAGAATCTGCTGCGTGGCTTCCTCGGTACCGCCGACGACGGCACCGAGTTCGCCGGTGACCTTCGCCATTTCCGCGCCATTGAAACTCTTGCCGTGCAGCACGGCGATTTCTTGCTTGGTGCGGTTGATGGCGTCGTAGATCAGGTCGAGTTCGACCTTCAGTTTCTCGCACTGCTCGATCTGTGCTCGATAGGTCTGGAGCAGGTGCTGCGCCTCGATCACCTGTTGCGAGGTATCGTCCTGATGCGCGACATCACGCTGGCTTGGGCTGGCCATCTGATCACGGATCGCCCGCAACTCCGCCATGATCTGGTTATGCGTCGGAATCGCGTCGTTGTTCATTTCTTCTTCCGGTGCAGGTGCACCGCCGACAATATCCTCAATGCGAAAGCGCTTGCGCTGAACCATCGACCCCATCCCTGCCCAGTACTACGAAGCGTTGTAAAGCACCGGCCTTTAACGCGAGGTTCACAGCGGGAACTGAACCGCAGAGATTTTGCGCCAACGAACGATTAACCATCATGCGTTGGCATTGACGGAAAATAAACGCTGTCCGCAAGAACGCGGGCTTTCGTCGGGTGTGGTGAATCCGGAAGCCGCGTTCGTTTACCAAACCGACGCGGTTTTGAACTTTATTGATTCCGGGCCG
The DNA here is from genome assembly GCA_051954235.1 of Xanthobacteraceae bacterium. Lineage (GTDB taxonomy): Bacteria > Pseudomonadota > Alphaproteobacteria > Rhizobiales > Xanthobacteraceae > 62-47. The sequence goes on along the minus strand of JBQCHY010000040.1, from coordinate 10,747 downwards.
CCGCCTCGCGGCCATTCACGACGAAACAGTGCAGAGTACGTCGATGTTGAAGAATATCTCCCTGATGATGTGCGTTGGCGCGGTTGGCTTGAGCGCGGGGTTTTCTCCCGCCGCCGCGTTCGAGAGATCGTATCCGGTCGCGTCGTCGGCCCCCGTCTATGCCGGCCGACCTGCGCCTACGCAGGTTGCCTATGCGCAACGTTCAAACATGGGCGGTGGGTTCATCGAATTTCTGTTCGGTGACGAGCAGGCGCAACCGCGCAGCTATCACCCGCAGCCGTCCTACGACCGCCGACCGGTCTATCCGCCGTCGCCCGAGCAGATGATGCCGGAGCCTGTGCCGCAACAGACGATGTATCGTCAAGGCGATCCGATGGAAGCGGCGCGTCCGGGTTTCGATCCGAAATACGAGAAGCAACTCGTCGAGTACCACGGCAAGGAGCGGGCGGGCACCATCGTGGTCGATACGCCCAACAAGTTTCTTTATCTCGTGCAGTCGGATGGCACGGCGTTGCGTTACGGCATCGGCGTCGGTCGTCCCGGCTTCACCTGGTCGGGTGTGAAGTCGATCACCGCGAAGAAGGAATGGCCGTCGTGGACGCCGCCGGCGGACATGCTGAGGCGTCGTCCCGATCTGCCGCGCTTCATGGAAGGCGGGCCGGAAAATCCGCTCGGCGCACGCGCGATGTATCTCGGCTCGTCGCTCTACCGCATTCATGGCTCGAACGAGCCGTGGACCATCGGCACTAACGTCTCGTCCGGTTGCATCCGCATGCGCAACGAGGACGTGATCGATCTCTACGGACGCGTCCATGTCGGCGCGCGCGTCGTCGTTATCTAACGGATTGAGCCTTGAATGCAAAACGGCCGCTCATTCGGGCGGCCGTTCTCGTTTGAGACGTGAGAGCAGTTACGCGAAATCGCTATCGTCGTCGCCGTCATAACCGTCGTCGTTGTCGGCGAAATTATCTTCGTCGTCCTGGTCTTGATCCTGGTCCTGATCGGCGTCGGCCTGGGCTTGATCGTATTGATCTTGCCGGCTGTTGCCACGTCCGCCGGAGCCGATGTCATTCACACCTGCGTCGCGGGCGAGGTTGCCGCCGGATTGATCGGAACTCCACGGGCTACCGCCGCTCCGGTTGCCGAACGCCGATGCATCGCCGAAACCGTGATGACCGCCGCCCATCATCGAGCGGAAACTGTTCAACAACAGCGAACCGCCGACAACGCCGGCCGCCGCTGCAGCAGCCGTTCCGAGAAACGAGCCGCCACCGCCGCCTGGAGCCTGCGGTTGCTGCTGTTGCGGCGGATACGGATCGGGGCCGCCCTGACCGAGCACCTGTCCGGTGTTCCACGCGGGACGATTGGGAGGAGCGTTGCCAGGCGGAGGAACGTTGGGCACCGAACCGCGTCCCTGGCCTTGTCCGAACAGATTATCGCGCATGGAATCGAGGAAGCCGCCGGCGGGCTTTTGTTCGGGCGCACCGCGCGCTTCAAGCGCCTCGATGCGCTGATGCGCCTGCTTCAACGCTTCGTCTTGGACCAGTACGGTTTGCACCAGTGCATAGGAGGCGTTGGGCGCGCGTTGCCACGCTTGGGCAATTAGGGCCTCGGCTTCCGGATCGCGTGGCGCGCTTTCGACGCGGGCCAGCCGGTCGAAAAGGTCGTCGATCATCTGGCGTTCTTGCGGTGTCATGGCATTCTCCAATGCGAAACCGGGAGAAGATGTAGGCGCGCTTTGTGTCGCAATAAGTAGTGGCTAAAAATAATTCGTTCACGGCGACGCGGATTACATTTCGGCAATGTCAGCGCAGTTCGGCCTGCGCTGCGGTCAGCAGGGCCGGGAAGTCGTCGCTCGTGAGATAGGCATATTCCCGCTCGCGCTGATCGGTCAGGGGGTCGAGTTCACGCAGCGTGTCATCGACAAAGCCGGGATGGCACATGACCAGCCCGCCGTCGGGAAGGCCGTCGAGGAACTGCCGCATCAGCGCACCGAAATCGCCGCCATCGGTGAAGTCATAAGCGCCGGCGAAACCGGGATTGAACGGAAGCCCGACCTGCGCAGCCTTGCGGCGGAATTGCCTACTCAATCCGTCGAGTAGCAGTGCCTTGGGTGCGCCGAGGCCGTGCCGGAATGGTTGCGCGCGGCCGCACTGGCGGACCCATGCGCCGGGTGCGCCGCTTTTCGTCGCGTCGAGAAAGGCGTCGCAGACTTGCGGAAACAGTTGCACGTGCTGGTGGCCGTCGAGATAGTCGGGAACTCGTCCGAACAACTCGATGAACTTGGCGATTTGTGCGCTCAGTTCGGTGCGGATGATTTCACCATCGAGACGTCGCAGCAAACTCACCCGCAGCAACTTCGACAGCGGCAGAAACTGGCCGCCCGCGAGCGGCTTGAAATGCATCGTCAGCGGATGAAACGGCGCGGTCAGCACCGCGTGCAGTCCGATCGCGCAATGCACACTGGAGGAAGCCGCCGCCTGCAACGCGGCGATCTCGTCGCGATCGACGGCAGGCCCCACCACCATCACCGATGTCGCGTTGAGGCGCCTGCGTTCAATCAGTTCGCGAATGCCGCGATTGACGCCGGGGCTGATGCCGTAGTCGTCGGCGCACAACCAGATGCGACGCGGCGAAGGGGCGCTCATTCAGTGGTGGTCCGCTCGACGTTCGCGCTATCGATGTGCGGCGATGCTCGTTTGATGTCGTGTTCGGCAACGAAGTAGATCGGCCGCGCTTTCAGTTCGGAGAGAATCTTGCCGATGTATTCGCCGACGATGCCGATCATGATCAGTTGCACGCCGCCGATAGTCATCAGGCCGACGATCAGCGACGGATAACCGGGGACGCTCTCGCCTTTGACCCACGTTTCCCACAAAATCGACAAGCCAAACAGAAAGGCCCCGAACGCCAGCAGCAATCCCAGCAGACTGGCGAAGCGCAACGGTGCGACCGAGAACGACGTAAGCCCTTCGATCGACAATCCGAGCAGCCGCGCCGGGCTGAAACTGGTGACGCCGTGCGCGCGTGGTGCCGGCTCGTAATCGACGCGGATCTGGCGGAAGCCGATCCAGCTCGCAAGTCCCTTGAAGAAGCGGTTGCGTTCAGGCAGGCGACGCAATGCTGCGGCAGCGCGCGGCGACAGCAGGCGGAAGTCGCCGGCGTCTTCCGGAATCTTCTGCCGCGCGCCCCAGTTGATGAGCGAATAGAATCCGTGGACCAGGAAGCGGCGCAGCGCGGATTCGTTGTTGCGGTTGGCCTTCGCGGTGTAGACGACATCGTAACCGTCGTCGATCCAGTGGCTGACCAGTTTCTCGACGAGGTCCGGCGAGTGCTGGCCGTCGCCGTCCATGAACAGGATGGCGCCGTTTCCGGCATGATCGAGACCCGCCATCAAGGCGGCTTCCTTGCCGAAGTTGCGCGACAGCGACACCACCTGCACGTCGATGGCGTCGGCGGGAAGATCGCGGGCGATCGACAGCGTCGCGTCCTTGCTGCCGTCGTCGATATAGATCACTTCGCTGGTGAGCGCGTAGCGCTGACGCAGCCTCGCAGCGAGGCGGCTCAGCCGTTCGTGCAGCAAGGCAAGGCCGGCCGCTTCGTTGTAGACCGGCACGACGATGGACAGCCGACGGTGATCGTCGCTTGTCGCCTCACCCGTGATGAACTTCTCCTCGACCATCGATCGTGTCCGCCACCGTTTTTCCTGCCCCGCTCAATAATATGAGGCCGAGGAATAAATTCGGCAATGAGTCCTATCGGTGAAATTACGCAGGCGGAAGGAAGGCGGCGAGTTTGGCGAACAGCGGGTTCTCGCGATCCAGCACGTAGTCGAGCGACGCGACCGAAACGGTGTCGGCGCCGTGGTCACGCAGGAAGCTGCCGAGCGCGTAGATCTGCGCCGGCGGACAGTGCAGCGTCACCATGCCGGATGAAGTCGGTCCGCCGAACGGCGACACCACGCCGAAGCGGTCGTGCGCTTCCGCCAGCAGTTCGGCGTTGCAGCCTTTGAAGCGGGTGCGGACTTCCTTGTATTTGCGTGCGCGTGCGCGTGCGGCGATGTGGTCGAGGATGATGCGCGCGGTCTCGCGTGCATCGGCGGACCAGTCGGCGTTGCGCGAGGCAACGAGATTGGCCTGGCTGCGCAACATCACGCCGTCGTCCAGCACCTTGAGCCCATTGGCGGCGAGCGTCGCGCCGGTGGTGGTGATGTCGACAATCATCTCGGCGGTGCCGGTCGCGGGCGCGCCTTCGGTCGCGCCGGCGCTTTCGACGATGCGATAATCGACGATGCCTTGCGCGGCGAAGAACGTGCGCGTCAGGTTGATGTACTTGGTTGCGATCCGCATACGCCGATTGTGTTGCGCGCGAAATTCGGTGGTGACGTCATCGAGGTCCGCCATGGTGCGTACGTCGATCCACGCCTGTGGCACCGCGACCACGACGTTGGCGTAACCGAAGCCGAGCGGATTGATCAGCGCAACGCGACGGTCGGCATCGAGGATGCTTTCGCGGATCAGGTCTTCGCCGGTGATGCCGAGATGCACGCTGCCGCGCGCCAGTTGCGATGCGATCTCGCTCGCGGAGAGATAAGCGATCTCGACGTTGTCCAATCCGGCGATGGTGCCGCGATAGTCGCGCGCGCCGCCGGGCTTCGACAATGTGAGGCCGGCGCGGCTGAAGAACGCCTCGGCGTTTTCCTGCAAACGGCCCTTGGAGGGGACCGCGAGAACGAACGGCGTGGTCATGAATCGGCCCCAGGGATTCTTGCGGCAATCTGATGGCGGAGTTGTGTCAGCGCTTCCACCCAGATCGAGAAGCCGACAGCGGGGATAGGCTCCGCCGCGCCGAGCTGGGTGAGCAGTCCGTCATAGCGTCCGCCCGCAACCAGCGGGTCGTCGCCGTTGCCCTTGCGGTGAAGTTCGAACTCGAAGCCGGTGTAGTAATCGACGCCGCGACCGAAGGCGGTGGCGAAGCGAACGGTGCCAATGTCGATGCCGCGCGTCTTCATGAATTGCGTGCGGCTTTCGAACTGATCGATCGCGGCATTGATGTCGAGCTTGGCGTCGGAGGCAAGCGCGCGAAGTTGTTGCAGGGCCTCCTCGGGCGTTCCGCTGATGGTGAGGAAGCGATTGATCGTCTGCAAGGCGTCGCGCGGCAACGCGCCGCCCTTCAGCGTCGATTGCTCGAGGAAGCGGTCGGCGATCTCGGCGACGGTGCGGCCGCCGACATTGGTAGTGCCGGCAATGGTCATCAGGTCGGTGACCAGCGCCAGCGCGGCCTTGCGATCGGAGCCGGCGAGGGCCGCCAGCACGCCCTCGTATTCGTTGTGCGTCGGACTGGCCGCGAGCGTCAGTTGCTCGATGTCCTTGGCAAGGCTGATCTTGCGGTTGAAATCCTTGATCAGTCGCCGGCGCCAGACCGGATAGAGCTTCAGTGCGTCGATCAGCGCGATGAACAGCGCGACGTCGCCGGTCTTGATCTCGACGTCGGTGACGCCGAAGGCTGCGGTCGCTTCCAGCCCCAGCGCCAGCATCTCGGCGTCGGCGGCGGCGCGGTCCTGCCGGCCGAAGGATTCGACGCCGGCTTGCAGGAACTCGCTCGGCTTGCCGCCGCGATAGCGGAATACCGGCCCGAGATAGCAGAACCCGGTGGGCTGGCCGCTGCGCGCGGAGACGAGGTAGTCGCGCGCCACGGGGATCGTGAGGTCGGGACGCAGGCACAACTCTTCGCCGCCCGGATCGCTAGTGAGATACAGGCTGCGGCGGATGCCTTCGCCGGACAGGTCGAGGAATGGCTCGGCCGGTTGCAGGATCGGCGGTTCGGCGCGGATGTAGCCGGCCTGCGCGAATGACGACAGCAGGGCCGCCGCCCAGGCGGCGGTTCCGGTCGCCTCTGGGGCTCGCGTGTCAGTCATCGGTCTCGTCCAAGATATCGTCGAGGCGTCGCGCGCCTTCGCAAATGGTGTCGCGCGACTTTCCTAACATATTGAAATTAAGTCTGTTTCAGTGGCATGGCGAGATCGCCGCGCCGCTGGGTACGCTCGTTGCGGGTGCCAATAGCACGGCGAGCCGCCGGTTTCGACCTCGAATAGCGGCAAGGATTAACGTCCGGCAACGGTGGTCCAGTCGCCCAGTGTGGCCTGAACCAGCGCCAGAGCGGCGACCGCGGCGGTATCGGCGCGCAGGATACGCGGCCCCAGCGACAGTCGCAGCACCTTGGGTTGCTTCAGCAGCACAGCACGTTCGGTCTCGGCAAATCCGCCCTCGGGGCCGATCAGGACGTCGATGCCGCCGTTGTGTGCCCCGCTCCGCGCGGCAATGGGCGATGAGCCCTCGGCGCCCTCATCGCAGAACACCAGCAATCGTTGTGGATCACGCCCGGCGAGGTAGCGCTCCAGCGGCAGCGGCAGTTCCACCGCCGCGATACTCAGGATGCCGCATTGTTCGGCGGCTTCAATGACGTTGGCGCGCATCCGCTCGCCGTTGATGCGGCTGACCTGCGTATGCTGCGTCAACACCGGTTGCAGCTTGGCCGCGCCCATTTCGACGGCCTTCTGCACCATGTAATCGAGGCGCGCGTGCTTCAGCGGCGCGAAGACGTAAGCGAGATCGGGCAGGCTGTCCTGCGGCCGGGTCTGCGCGACGATGTCGAGGCGATCCGGTCGTTTGCCGCCGCCGATCGCGGCGCGCCATTCGCCGTCGCGGCCATTGAAGACCAGGATGGAACTGCCGGCACCGAGCCGCAGCACGTTGCCGAGATAATTGGCCTGTCCGCGCTCCAGCGCGACCTGAGCGCCCGCGGACAGCGGTGCGTCGACGAACAGGCGGGGACTGCGGAAATCGGCAAGCGGCATATTCGAAAATCCAATGATCGGCGCGCTTCTGAAGCTGTTTGGAAAGGTTGCTTCCTGGGTTTCCCGGGCGCGCTGCGGCACGAAGTGACGCCGCGCAGAACCGGGATCGTCTCAAACATCGTCGTTGGAACGGCCCCGGCTCTGCGGAGCGGCATTTCATGCCGCACCGCGTCCGGGGCACAGATCCAGTTTTTCAAACAAACTCTTAAAGGATTGCGGCGTGAATGCCACGTTGTCGCAGCCTTGCGCCGCGCTCTTGCCCCATTCGACGGGTTGTTAACGCGGAGCGGGAATCGTAAAAGGTTCTAAACCGCAAATCGCTTCGTATTCGAGAACCTTGATCGTCCGTCGAGTTTTGCCGGAGGGAAATCCGTGAGCATCCGCAGCCTGATCGCGCCGTTGACAGTCGCCGCCCTTCTCGGAGTGGCCGGCCCGGTTTACGCGCAAGGCGCGTTTCCCGCGCCGCTGCCCGCAGGCGTGACGCCGGCCGAGAAGCCGTCGCCGTTCCCGCCGGTCAACAACAACAATGGCGGCGTGATCAAGAACGATCCAGCGTTTCCGCCTGTGAACGGCGCTGCCGCCAATTCGCCGTTCCCGCCGGTGAATGGCGCGTCCCGCGCGTCGATCGGTGGCCCGAGCCCGTTCCCGTCGAACGGCGCGCCGCCGGTGGCGGGTGGTGCGTTCGGTGCGCCGCAGGGCGGTCCGCCGCCGGGCGCGGAAGACTGCATGAAGGAGTTTCTGCCGTTGCGGAAGGAAGCGGAGCGGCGCGGCAGCCTGATCAAGGCTGCGAGCGAGCGTCGTGCGCCGGCCGCCGAAGCCTGCAAGCTGATCGGCAATTTCTCGCAGGCCGAAGTGAAGATGATCAAATACGTCCACGCCAACCAGCAGAAATGCGGAATCCCGGCGCAGGTGACCGATCAACTCAAGAACGGGCACAAGAACACCGAGAAGATGATGAAACAGGTCTGCAACGTGGCGCACCAGCAGGCAACGCAGCCGCGCGGACCCGCCGGCCCGAGCCTGGCCGATGTGCTGGGCTCCTCGGCATCGGCGTCGGAGCCCACCACCCGTAGCAAGAAGGGCGGCAGCACCTTCGACACGCTCAGCGGCAACGTGCTGACGCGATGAGACCGGCCCGCACCATCGCGGTGCGGCCATGAGCGGCGCGACCGCCCGCGTCGCCGATTCCGTCGGCAACTGGGTCGACAACCGCGCGCCGGAATGGACGCGTCCTTATCTTCGCCTGGCGCGCTTCGACCGTCCGATCGGTTCGTGGTTGTTGCTGATGCCGTGCTGGTGGTCGGCGGCGCTCGCCGCCGGCGTGGCGCATGATGTCAGCGACCTGCCTCGCACCGTGCTGCTGTTCTTCATCGGCGCGTTCGTGATGCGCGGCGCGGGTTGCACCTGGAACGACATCACCGACCGCAACCTCGACACCAAGGTGGAGCGCACCCGCTCGCGGCCGATTCCGGCCGGGCAGGTGAGCGTGACGCAGGCATTTGCGTTCCTGGTGTTGCAGGCGCTGGTCGGGCTCGCGGTGCTGTTGCAGTTCAACCGCTTCGCGATTGTCACCGGCATCGCGTCGCTGGCGATCGTCGCGGTCTATCCGTTCATGAAGCGCGTCACCTACTGGCCGCAGGTGACGCTCGGCCTCGCGTTCTCATGGGGCGCGCTGATGGGTTTTGCGGTGATCCTCGGGCGGCTCGATCCTGCGGCGCTGGTGCTCTACGCCGGCTCGATCTGCTGGGTGATTGCCTACGACACCATCTACGCGCATCAGGACACCGAGGACGACGTGCTGGTCGGGATCAAGTCGACGGCGCTGCTGTTCGGCGACAAGACGAAACTGGCGCTGACGATTTTTTACTCATTGGCGGTGGTGCTGATCGGCCTCGGATTGTGGCTCGCGGGCGCGGGATGGCCGGCAGCGCTCGGCCTCGCCGCCTTCGCCGCGCATCTGGCGTGGCAGGTGCGTCGGCTTGATATCTCCGACTCCGCGCTGTGCCTGCGCATCTTCAAATCCAACCGCGACGCCGGTCTGCTGTTGTTCGCAATGCTGGTGATCGACGCCGTGCTGCGGGCGGCCTAACTGGTCGTCCCTGCGAAGGCAGGAACCCAATGGTTACATCGTCGATGACAGCATCAGCCATCGTCATGGCCGGACTTGTTCCGGCCATCCACGTCTTTGTTGCTGTGATGTTGCCAAGACGTGGATGTCCGCGACAAGCGCGGGCATGACGAATGGTTGTGACTTCGCTTCACGCAATGACGAAGTAATTAATCCCGTGCGATGATCTCGAACTCGCCGCGATGGATTGTCGGTGCGTTCGGCATCTCTCCGGCGCGGCGTCGTGCCAGAAAGCGCGGGCGGCGTTTGGCGACCGCGTTGCGCCGACGGCGGCGTTGCGCCGGCTGGCGCTTGAACTCGACGAGCTGCGGCAGCGCGAAAAGTTCGCTCCACGATTGCCAGGTGTCGTTGATCGCTTCCGGATCGTCGATCTCGCACAGCGGCACCGACAGTGACGGATCGCGATGCATCAGCACCAGCATCTGCGTCTCACCACGGTCGCGGATCGCCACGCCGAGGAAATCGCGCACCCGCACGTTGATCGCCATCTGCATGCCGTGAACGGCGCGGCGCAGGACGATATGTTCGCGATGCATTTCGATGTGCCGGACGTTGCCGTCGGCGCGCGTGTCGTGCGCCTCGAAACTGACCGGGAGTGAGTGGGGGTCGAGCCGCGCGATGCGGCCCGACCCTGCGGGATTGATCCCGCCTGTCGCTGTTTGACGTCTCAAGGTCTTGTCTCCCCGCCGGGATTATGTTCCCGATCGATGTGTGAGACTGTGCCAGAGCCGCGTCCGGATTCGCTTAAGAAGGCTGGTTAATCGAAAGTCACTTGCCCTGGTTTCGCGGGCATGATTGACAAGTCCTTGGCGGGGATGATTGACGAGTCGTTGCCAAGGTCCCGACAAGGCCCGACGATTTGCTGTGAAAGCGCCGCCAGGCGCTTGAATTCCGCGCAAATCGGGCACATCTGCGCCTGATGGGCCGCTCGTTCGCTTCTTTGGGATTTTGTTCGTGATTGCTTCACCAAACAATTCGACTTCCGAAAAAACACGCGCCACCGATGCCGGCCTGCTCGATCAGTCGGCGCTCAGCGATCTGGCGCAGCGCCTCGTCGAGGCGGCGCGGCGCGCCGGCGCCGATGCGGCGGACGCGGTCGCGGTGCGCGGCGTCTCGCAAGGCGTCGAGGTGCGCGACGGCCGCGTCGAGGAATCCGAGCGCTCCGAAGGCGACGACGTCGGCCTGCGCGTGCTGGTCGGCAAACGGCAGGCGGTGGTCTCCACCAACGACATCGGTGGCGACGGAATCGCGAAGCTCGCCGAGCGCGCGGTGGCGATGGCGCGTGTCGCCCCCGATGACGAGTATGTCGGCCTCGCGGATCCGGCATTGCTGGCGCGCGAGTTTCCCGATCTCGATCTGCTCGATCCATCGATGCCGTCCACCGCCGAACTCGAACGCCGCGCGCTGGAAGCGGAAGCGGCAGGCATCGCGGTGAAGGGCGTCACCAAGTCCGGCGGCGCATCGGCGTCCTGCGGCATCGGCGGCATGGTGCTGGTGACGTCCACCGGCTTTCATGGCGCTTACTTGCGTTCGAGCCAGGGCATCTCGATGACCGCGATTTCCGGCACGGGCACCGGAATGGAGCGCGACTACGATTTCAGTTCGGCGCTGCACGGCTCTGATCTCGCGTCGCCCGAAAGCATCGGCCGCAGCGCCGGCGCGCGTGCGGTGGCGCGTGCCAATCCGCGCAAGGCAGAGACATGCAAGGCGCCGGTGATCTTCGATCCGCGCGTCGCGGGTTCGATCGTCGGACATCTGGTGGG
>JBQCHY010000039.1:0-12029 GCA_051954235.1 Xanthobacteraceae bacterium | reverse complement strand
CTGCTTGTGTCGTTGAGCCGAACAGTCGCGAGGGCCGCTCCATCGGGGCGCGCCCGGATACAGGAGCGGAACCATGACAACACTTGCTTGCGCGGCCGGCATCGATGTCGGACGCGATTATCTGGATGTGGCGGTTGCGCCGGCCGGGCGGGCCCGGCGGGTTGCGAACGAAGCCACTGGCATTGCCAGTCTTGTTCATCATCTGCGCGCGCATGGCGTGCGCCGTGTCGCCATCGAGGCGATCGGTCCCTACGCGGCGCGGCTGATCCGGACCCTGGCGGATGCCGGCTTCGAACTCGGCGTCGTCGATCCGCGCCGCATCAAAGCCTTTCGGGCCGTCGAAGGCCGCCGCGCCAAGACCGATCGACTGGACGCCGAACTGATTGCGCGCTTTGCTCTGACGGTGCCCGATATCGTTCGCCCCGTCCCGGAGCCGCAGATGCTGCGCATTCGCGCGCTGTCCAGCCGCCGACGCCAGATCGTCGAGATGATCGCGGCCGAGAAAACGCGGCTCAAGCAGGCCGTCGACGCGGTCATCGCGGCAAGCCACCGCGAGATGATCGCGCTGCTCACCGCGCAACGGCACGCCATCGAAAGCGAACTCGCCGACAGTCTGGTGGCCGCCGGCAAGGCCGCGCGCGGCGCGTTGCTGCAGACCGCTCCAGGCGTCGGCCCCGCCGTCGCCATGACGTTGCTGGCCGATCTGCCCGAACTCGGAACCCTCGACCGCCGCGCCATCGCCAGCCTCGCCGGTCTCGCCCCGCACATCTCCCAGAGCGGAGCCGGACCCGGCCGCGCCGCCATCGCCGGCGGCAGGCCCTGCGTCCGCGCCGCGCTCTATCTCGCCGCGCTCTCCGCCATACGCTCCGAGCGCGGCTTCAAGGCCGAGTATCAGGCCATGCGCCGCGCCAAAAAGCCCGCCAAGGTCGCCATCATCGCCATCGCACGAAAACTCCTCACCATCCTCAACCAGATGGCCAGAGACAACACCCCATGGCGACACAAACACTCTTGACCATCAACACAGTCGCCAGTTCTTACCGCGAGGTTTTCTGGATTGCTTCGCTAAGCTCGCAATGACGATCCGGCCTGAGTTCGCCTCACTCAATCGTTCGGGCCAAGGTCTTTAGCGCTGAAACGTCGATGAGGTCGGCACCAGCACCGGACCGAGCGAGGGAATCAATCGCGTCCGCTCGCGATGCGCAGGAATGGCGCGATAGACCTGCTTGGTAGCCTCGACGATATGCACGCCGGCGACCGGCAGCGACAACGCCTCTCCCATCCGTTCCCACGCCAGCGCCGAACGCAGGAACCAGCCGCGCCCGATCGGCGGCATGAACAGCGCCTCGCCCCACGCGCTCGGCGTAAACCAGGTCTGCCGCAGCAAGTCGGTGATCTGCTTGCGTGAGTAGGGACGGCCATGACCGAACGGCGTCATGTCGGTACGGGTCCAGACGCCGCGCCGATTCGGAATCACCGCCAGCATGCGGCCCGACGGCGCCAGCACGCGCCACACCTCGCGCAGCAGCGCTTCCGGATCGTCGGACATTTCCAGTGCGTGCACCAAGAGGATGCGATCGACCGCGGCATCCGGCAACGGCAGCGACAATTCGTCGACCAGCGAGGCCAACGCCGGACGTCCGGTCGGCCACTTCAGCACGCCCTGCGCCGCCGGCATCATCGCGATGCAGCGCTCGGCGTCGTCGCGGAACAGGCCGAGATACGGCGTCGGATAACCGATACCGAGCACGCGCTGGCCCTGCGCCTCCGGCCAGCAGGCATGAATGCCGCGATTGATCAGACGCCGCGCCACGATGCCGAGACGCCGTGAATAAAAATCGCGCAGGTCGATCACATCGATGGCCATGCAACAACAATAGCACGAGCCTTGCGCGCCGTGCATCCCGTCACGCGCGGCAATGTGCGGGCGTTTCACCGCAGCAACGGCTGTGCTAGCCTTGTGGCAGCTTAACGAACGGAGACGTCATGGCCGCCGAGATTCGCCTGTTCCCCTGCCTGTCGGATAATTTCGGCTATCTGATTCACGATCCGGCGAGCGGCGCGACCGCGTCGATCGATGCGCCGGAGGCCGCGCCGGTGATCAAGGCGTTGCAGCGTGAGGGCTGGCACCTGACGGATATCCTCGTCACCCACCATCACGCCGATCACGTCGGTGGCATTGCCGAGTTGAAGCAGAAATACGATTGCCGCGTCGTCGCGCCGCACGACAAGACCGCCGCCATTCCCGCGGTTGACGAGCGCGTCAAGCAGGGCGACACCGTGATGATCGGTACGCTGACCGCCCGCGTGCTGGAGACGCCGGGCCATACGCTCGACCACGTCAGTTATGTTTTCGACAGCGAGCGCGCGCTGTTCGCCGCCGACACGCTGTTCTCGATCGGATGCGGCCGCGTGTTCGAAGGTACCTATCCGATGATGTGGGACTCGCTGTTCAAACTACGCGCATTGCCGGACGACATGCGGCTCTATTGCGGCCATGAGTACACCGCCTCCAACGTAAAGTTCGCGCTGGGGATCGAGCCGAACAATCCGGCGTTGCGAGCCCGCGCCAAGGAAGTCGAAGCGCTACGCGCCGCCGGCAAGCCGACGATTCCAGTGCTGCTCGGCGAGGAAAAGCAAGCCAACGTGTTCCTGCGCGCCGACGCGCCCGAAGTCGCCGCCGCCGTCGGCCTCGCCGGCAAGGGTGCCGCCGACGTGTTCGGCGAATTGCGCGAACGCAAGAACAAGTCGTAACGTTGCGCAATTCACCTGGAGATCGGCTGGTGTCGGATCACGTAACGGAAATTCCGCCAGCGGCGCGGCTGCTTGGGCGCGAACTTGTTTCTGTGAACTCACACTCTGGCGAAGTGGCATTAAGATTTAACGCGCGCAACGATTTCACTAATCGCCATAGCAGCGTGCAAGGTGGGATGCTGGCCGCAATGCTCGATTCAGCAACCGGCAATGCGATCATGAGCGTCCTTCCAACAGAACTGACAGCCGTTACGACACGACTGGATGTGCGCTTCCTGAAGCCAGCAGCAGTTGGCCAAATCTTCGCATCCGCTCGCCTCTCCAAGCGCGACGAACGATCTGCTGAAGTTGAAGCTGAACTCACCAATTCCGACGGGCAAGTCGTTGCCAGCGCGCAAGCCGAGTTCCGCATCATAGCCCGCAAGAGCAAATCCTGATAGCACGCCCCACCGCCACCGAGATCATCGCGCGGCTCGGCCTCAAGCCGCATCCGGAAGGCGGGCATTTTCGCGAAACGTTTCGCGATACCCGTTGCGATGCGCAGGGGCGCGCGGCCTCCACCGCGATCTATTTCCTGCTGGCGCGCGGCGAGCGTTCGCACTGGCATCGCATCGATGCGGTGGAGACGTGGCACTTCCATGCCGGCGATCCGTTGCGATTGGAAATCGCGGACGACGCGGGACTTCGGACCGTACAATTGGGACCGGATATCATGGCAGGCGACCAACCGCAGGGCATCGTGCCGGCGCACGCGTGGCAAGCCGCCGAGAGCACCGGCGACTGGACACTGGTCGGCTGCACCGTCGCGCCCGGATTCGAGTTCGCGCAATTTGAACTGGCGCCGCCCGATTGGATGCCAATCAGCTAACGACGTTTGTGAAACATATCCTTCGCCGCGATCAATCCGCCGCCGGCGATCAACAACGCGGCGAGCGCGATTGTCGCGGTCGCTTGCGCGTATCCCGCGAGGATCAGGAAGCCGGTCGACAACAGCGGCGTGGCGTAGGAGGCGGCCCCAAGCACACGAATCTCGCCGTGCTTCATGCCGATATCCCACGCATAAAATGCAGCGCCGACCGGCCCAAGGCCGAGTAACACGATCGCCAGCCACTGCATCGCGGTCTCGGGCCATACCGTTGTTTCGATCGCGAGGTGAACCAATGCCGCGAGCAGCGCGGTCGCGAGGCAAAAGCCCGCGACGGCATCGGTCGGCACCGCTTTCAGTTTTCGCGATAACACCGAATAAGCCGCCCAGACGAACGCGGCGATGAAGGCCGCGACGAAGCCGGGAATCTGCGCGGCGGTGTATTGCACGCCGGTGTTGCCTGCGAACAGCAAGACCGTTCCGGCCAAGCCCAATAGCGCGCCGACGACGTGATACCGCGCGAGGCGCTCACCGGGCAGCAACGCGGAGAACAGCACGATCAGCAACGGCCAGAGATAATTCAGCAGGCCCGCTTCGGCTGGCGGCGCGAGCCGCAGCGACAGAAAATACAACGCGTGATAGCCAAACAGCCCGCCGATGCCGACCACCCACGCGACCGCCGGCAGCCGCAACGCGCGCGCCGCGCCGCCGCGTACCAACACGGTCGCGCTGCCGACCAGACCGCCGATCGCAAACGTCATCGCGGCGAGTTGGAACGCCGGAATACGCCCGGTGGCTACGGTGAGGACTGCCAGCAGCGACCACATCACGATCGCCGTCAGTCCAATCAGGGTCGCGGTGCGGGAGGTCATGGCGATGTCACTACGAGTGAAGCGAAGCAATCCAGAACAGCGGTTCTATACTGGATTGCTTCGTCGCCTTCACGCCTCGCAATGACACATCACTGAATTAATCGATATCGATCAGACCATATACTGACCACCGTTGATCGACAGCGTCGAGCCGGTGATGGCACCGGCGTCATCCGCCGCGAGGAACACCACGGCGCGCGCGATTTCCTCCGGCTCGCCGAGTCGATTGACCGGAATCTGTGGGATGATGCTTTTCTCAAGAACATCCTTCGGCACCGCCTGCACCATCTCGGTGTTGATATAGCCCGGGCAGATCACGTTGACGGTGATGCCGCCCTTGGCGTTTTCCAGCGCGAGCGCCTTGGTGAAGCCGATGTCGCCGGCCTTCGCCGCCGAATAGTTGACCTGGCCGAACTGGCCTTTCTGGCCGTTGATCGACGAGATGTTGATGATGCGGCCGAACTTGCGCGAGCGCATGCCTTCGATCACAGGCCGCGTCATATTGAACAGCGAGCCGAGGTTGGTGTTGATCACCGCGCTCCACTGTTCGACGGTCATCTTGTGGAAGGCGCCGTCCTTGGTGATGCCTGCGTTGTTGACGAGGATTTCGATCGGCCCGAGCTCAGCTTCGACCTTTTTGATTCCATCGCTACAGGCATCGAACGAACTGACGTCCCACTTGTAGACCGGGATGCCGGTGTCCGCCTTGAACTTCTCCGCCGCCGCATCGTTACCGGCATAGCTCGCGGCAACCTTGTATCCGGCCGCCTTCAGCGCCTTGCTGATCGCCGCGCCAATTCCTCTCGTCCCTCCGGTCACCAATGCAACACGCGCCATAATATCCTCCTCAAGATCCTTTTACCCCGCCGATACGTCGTCAGCGGTTCCGCCATCTTCACGACAAAAAATGCCCGGCGCAAGGCCGGGCATTGATTATCATTCCGAAGGTATCCGAAGGCAGCGCCATGACGTTGTCATGGCGCGTTCCGCCGGAGCCTCAGTTGCGCTCGACGCACATCGCGATGCCCATGCCGCCGCCGATGCACAGCGTGGCGAGGCCCTTCTTGGAATCGCGCTTCTGCATTTCGTGCAGCAGGGTGACGAGCACGCGTGCCCCCGATGCACCCACCGGGTGACCGATTGCAATCGCGCCGCCGTTGACGTTGACCTTCGACGTATCCCAGCCGAGGTCCTTGTTCACCGCGCAAGCCTGCGCCGCGAAAGCCTCGTTGGCTTCGATCAGATCGAGGTCGGCGATGTTCCAGCCGGCCTTCTTCAGCGCAGCGCGCGAAGACGGGATCGGGCCGGTACCCATGATCTTCGGATCGACGCCGGCATGAGCCCACGACACGATGCGCGCGATCGGCGTACGACCTTCCTTGGCGGCCTGCTTCGCACTCATCAGCACAACGGCGGCAGCGCCGTCGTTGATGCCCGACGCGTTGGCGGCGGTCACGGTGCCGTCCTTCTCGAAGGCCGGACGCAGCTTGGCGATCGATTCGACGGTGACGCCCGACTTCGGATATTCGTCGGTATCCACGACGATATCGCCCTTGCGCGACTTCACGGTCACCGGCACGATCTCGTCCTTGAACTTGCCGGCCTTTTGCGCCGCCTCGGCCTTGTTCTGCGAACCGGTCGCGAACTCATCCTGCTGCTGGCGGGTGATTTGATACTGCTTGGCGACGTTCTCGGCGGTGTTGCCCATGTGATAGCCGTTGAAGGCATCCCACAGACCGTCCTTGATCATGGTGTCGACGAATTCGAGCGCGCCCATCTTGACGCCGCCGCGCAGGTATTGGGCGTGCGGAGCCATGCTCATGGATTCCTGGCCGCCGGCGACGACGATATCGGAATCGCCGTTGAGGATGGCCTGATAGCCCAGCGCCACGGTGCGCAGCCCGGAACCGCACAACTGATTGACGCCCCAGGCCGGGCTTTCGACCGGAATGCCGGCGGCGATCGAGGCCTGCCGCGCCGGGTTTTGGCCCTGCGCCGCGGTCAGGATCTGCCCCATGATGACTTCCGAAACACGGCCGGGCTCGACGCCCGCGCGTTCCAGCGCGGCCTGGATCGCAACCGCACCGAGTTGGTGCGCCGGCATAGTGGCGAACGCACCGTTGAAGGCTCCGACCGGGGTACGGGCGGCACTGACGATGACGACATCGTCTGACATGGACATCTCCTGGGCTTGAGGGCTGATCAGCTTAAAGTCTTGCAAGAATTACGGTTTGGCGCGGCAACCGCCGGTGCGGCGGGGCTCTGTCGCTGCTATCCTGTTAACCTAGCCGGGGCCTGTCAATCGCCTTGCGAGAGAAAGTGATTTCCGCATCGCATTCAATGCTGCACCATGTTGCAGCGAGCGCCGCAGCATTGTCATTCCGATCCACGACGGGAATATTCAGGTGGGACCTATGGGCTTGTTAATACAAATCCTTTGTCGCGACGGCTCGCCGAAACCGGCCGCCCCGTTGCCCCAATCGAACCCTGCTTTTTGTTGCACAAAACGGTAGCCGAGCCCTCGCGAAAGTGCTTACTTTGTTGCATCGCGTTACCCGCCCGCCCATGGCGTCCCTGTCCCCGGTGTGTATGTGAGAGCATATGGCGAAAACAGAGCAACCTACGACGATCAAGAAATACGCCAATCGGCGGCTGTATAATACCGGAACCAGCACCTACGTGACGCTGGAAGACCTCGCGGCGATGGTCAAGAACGGCGAGGATTTCCTCGTCTACGACGCCAAGACCGGCGAAGACATTACGCGCTCGGTGCTCGCGCAGATCATTTTCGAACAAGAGAACAAGGCAGGCCAGAACCTGCTTCCGACCACCTTCCTGCGTCAGTTGATCCGCTTCTATGGCGACAGCATGCAGATGGTGGTGCCGCGCTATCTTGAGCAATCGATTGACTCGCTGACGCGCGAGCAGGAAAAATTCCGCAAACAACTGAGCGACACCTTCAGCGCCGGCCCATTCGCTCCGCTCGAGGAACATGTTCGTCGCAACATGGAACTGTTCGAGCGCACTTTCTCGATGTTCAAGCCGTTCGTGCCGACGCCGCGCACGAGCACCAGCGCGCCACCAGCGCCGGAAAAGACACCCGAGCCGTCTCCCGACACCACCAACAACATCGACGACTTGCGCCGTCAGATGAAGGAGATGCAGGAACAGCTCGAACGCATGTCGAAGGATGCGAAGAAGGAAGGCTGAACGCCTGAACTTTTCGCGACCGCGTCATCACCAGAAACACAAAGGCGACCCGAAAGGGTCGCCTTTTATTTTGAATGGAAGCGATCAGTTCAGCCGTGGATCGCGGGCTGCGACGTAACCGGGGAGAGCCATGGCCGCTGCGACGATGCGAGGCCGATCAGATGGCCCTGGATATAATCGCAGCCCCACTCCGACAACATTTGCGCGGCTTCCGCATCCTGTACCCATTCGGCAACCGTCTTGATGCCGAGACGACGCGCGAGATCGATCAAGGTCTGCACGAAGGCGCGGTCGTCGCTCGACTGCGTGACATTGCGAACGAAAGCGCCGTCGATCTTGACGATATCGACGCCGAGCTTGCGCAAATTGCGGAACGAGGTGTAGCCCGCGCCGAAATCGTCGATGGCGATGCGGCAACCGAAATTCTTCAAGCGGTTGACGAAGCCGCGCACGTCGTCGATGTCCTGAATCGCAACCGTCTCGGTGATCTCGACGATCAGCCGCGCGGCGACATCCGGGTGCGCCTTGAGCAGCGATTCCATGATCGCCCACCAGTCCGGATCCATCGTCGTGCCCGGCGAGATGTTGAGGCTGAGCTGGATGCCGGGAGCTTCGGCCAATTCGGCGATCACCAGTTCAAGCACGCGATGATCGACCAGCCGGATCAGGCCGAGTTTCTCGGCGATCGGAACGATGTCGGGTCCCAGTAGAAACTCGCCGTTGTCCTGCCGCATGCGAACCAACGATTCGTAGAACACCACCTCGTCGCGCGCCTTGGCATCCACCACCGGCTCGAAGCCTAGACCGATGCGACGTTGATTGAGCGCGGTGACGATCTCATCGGTGACGCGGATGTTGAGGCGGCGCTGGGTTTCGCGTTCGACGTTCGGCTGCCACATCGAATACGAGCCCTGCCGACGGGATTTCGCGGCTTCGAACGCTTCCTGCGCGCGATTCATCGCATCGTCGACGCTGCGCGCGTGACGCGGAATGCTCACCGCGCCAATCGATGCCGTCACCGCGACCGGGCCTAGCTTGGTCGGCACCACCGGCTCCCGTACGCCGGCGAGAAAACGCTCGGCGGCGATTTGCATGTCGTCGGCACCGCAGTTCTTCAGAATCAAACCGAACTTGTTACCGGAGAAGCGGCCCATCACGTCGCCACCGCGCAACCGCGCGCGGATGCGAGCCGAGACTTCGCAGATCACCTGATCGGCGACATCGAAACCGAACGCATCGTTGATGCGCGCGAGATGATCGATGCCGATCACCATGAAGGCCGCTTGCGTCCGAAACCGGGCGGTGTCGTCCAAGGTGGTCGCCAGCAGCGTCACCAGATGACCGCGATTGAACTCACCGGTGAGCGGATCGTGGCGCGACAATTCCAAAAGCTGCTGGTCGCGCGCGTGACGTTCGTTATCGATGCGCATCACGCCATGGACGCGCGCCGGCGCGCCATCGGCGCCGGCAAACCAGCGCCCGCATTCCTCGATCCACATCGGTTTCGCGGAAGGATCGGCGCGAAGGCCGTATTCGATGCGATAGGCGACGCCGCCGCCACGATCCCGCTCGGCAGACTTAAGTACGGCATCCAGCCGGACCGAGCGCAAAGGCTCGATCAGCTTGGCGAATTCAGCACCGGTGGTGGTCGCAGGAATCGACAGCGACTCGAAGATAACGCCAGTACCATCGAGCCAGCTCAGGGCATCGCTGGCGATGTCCCAATTGAACGTGGCGCGGCCGAGCGCGGCGAGGATCGCCGTCGATGTCGGATGTTCACCCAGCACCACGGCGGGCAAATCTCCTGCCGCCGAAGCATGTGACGTCACGTCATCGCGTGCGGACGCCGGCCAAGCGCGATCCACGGCGCCAACGGAGCGCGCCGGCAGCGAGACCGAGTCGCTGGTCGATAGGGTGACGAATTTCACACTCGCCTCATTCTGGGACGCGCACCTGATTCCCGGTGAAAGATGGTGGAAGATTAAGGCTCCTGCCGTGATTCAGGCTAGGCAAAGTTCCTAAACAAATCGACAAACGGTAGGCGGGCACTACCCATGTGATTCTTCTCCTGACGGCATGCCGTTTGCGAGATGGATCGTGAGGATCAATCTCATGTCCCAAAACGGGACACGAGGCTTCCCGTTGGATCGATCATGCGTATCGTCGCAAGTCACGCCACCGCCCTGACTATCCGGCATCCGAGGATCGCACCGGAGACGAAGGCCGGCGCTCCAATGCCCGCGCGCGCGGTCGCACCCTTGATGCCGCCCTTGGCACCGCCGCCCGCTCATCTCGTACAATACGGAACACCCGACGCCGGTTTCGTCATGCAGTTGATCGCGACTGCGACGACCAACACCGCCAACGACGACTCTGGCCGGCCGGCGCGAAACGCCGTGAGCGCCGCCTACGGCTACGTCGGTCGCGCGACCCGGCCGTTGCCGCCCGACAATCGGATTGTCCGCTCGATTTGATCTTTCGACAAGAGGTCTGAGATTATCTCAACGGGCCGGAGAATCCGGAGCCGGATGCACCTGCATGTCCGGTGCGGCGTGCGGCGCGGACGTTGGCTGCGGAGCAGGCGCGGGTGCAGCGGAATCGTTTGCGGCGACCACCGGCGGCACGGTGGCCGGCTCGGTTCGCGGCGCCGGAGCACTCGAACTCGCGGGCGGCGTTTCCGGCGTGGCAGGCGCAGGCACCGGCTCAACCCGCGGCTCCGGTGTCGGTGCCGGCGTGCCGACGACCGGCGGCGCGGCGACACGCTTCGGGCGCCGGGCTCGCAGAGAGATACCCGCGAAGAAATCCACGAAAGTCAGCAGCGCCAGGAAGAAGAAGGTCGAATTGGCGAACTGCGGCAGCAGCAGGAATTCCGCCGCCGCACCGCCCAGCAACAGAAACGACAGCAGGTGATCGGTGAGATACTTGCCGCGCGCGCCCCGGATGATTTCCAGCATCAGCAACAGAATGCCGAGCGCGACCAGCACGTCGCTGACGGTGATCGTCCACTTCGCTTCGGACAGCAACGGCACGGTCAGCACAGGCGCGTCGAATGACACGCCCGACATCAGAAAGACCATGATGTTGAAGACCGCGAGCGGGATCAACAGCAGCGGAAAACCGACTCTGGACATCGGCAAGACTTTCCTTAAGAGGACTTTCTTTTCGCGCAAGAAACCATGCGAATCAGCACGGCGCATCACTGCGCCGTCCTATACGCCAATTCGCTACGCTAGTCCTTGAGTTGGCGTGAATTCGGGCAGCCGCAAGCCCCCGAATTCAGCCCGATCGCACCATTACCGCAAGGGACGCGCCATTGACGCATCCGGCGGCATGCGCGGAAGCAATCCCGCTCAGGATTCCTTCTTGACCTTCAGAATCTGGCGACCCTTGTACATCCCCGTCTTCAGGTCGACGTGGTGGGGGCGGCGCAGTTCACCCGAGTCCTTGTCTTCAACATAGGTCGGGGTCTTGATCGCATCGGCCGAGCGGCGCATGCCGCGCCGCGATGGCGATGTTTTTCTTCTCGGAACGGCCATAACGAAGATCCTTGCAAACTACGGCCAAGGGCATCGCCAATGACGGCGGCCCGGCGCTTCGCGGATGCGAAAAGGGCGATTAAGGCCGCGCTTATAGCGGAAGGCCGGGCCCAAGGCTAGTACCGGTTTTCAAAGTCCGGACCGAACCGGGACGCCGCCTAGCCGGCCGACTTCCGGCTCCGACAGCCGTCCATATCCACCGCCCTGGCCCTAGCCATATAGGTTCCGGCGAGGCGGCGCATCCCCGGCCCCGGCTTGCGGGCGCTGCGGACGTGCGGATTGGGCAGCATCGCGGCTAGCAACGCGGCTTCGCGCGGCGACAAATTCTCCGCCGAGCGGCCGAACGCATAATTCGCACCCGCATTGATGCCGAATTGTCCGTTCGGTCCCCATTCGGCGATGTTCAGGTAAAGTTCCAGCACCCGTTGCTTGGACAGCACCAGATCGATCCACAACGCCAGCGGGAACTCTAGTCCTTTGCGGACGTAACTGCGGCCGGACCACAGGAACAGGTTCTTGGCGACCTGCTGAGTGATGGTGGAACCGCCGCGGCCGACGTCACCATCCTCGGCATCGGCCAACACATCCCGCACGGCATCCCAATCGACGCCGTGATGGCTGCAAAACCTGGCATCCTCAGATGCAATGACCGTGCGGGGCAGCACCGGGGCGATGTTTTTGAAGTCAATCCACTCCCGCGTTACCGGCGCGCCGGTCATTCGGCGCCACAACATCAAAGTCGAGACCGGATGACCGCCGGCGTACACGAGGGTCAGCACGTACGGCGCGGCC
>JBQCHY010000038.1:0-99515 GCA_051954235.1 Xanthobacteraceae bacterium | reverse complement strand
ACGCTTGGTTTGGCTGCGGCCGGTTGGGGGTTTTTAAAAAAATAAAACGGAATTTGTGTGGTAAGCTAACCAATCCAGACGCCAAAATAAAGTGTGTTTTGTTTGGATTGGATAAAAATGACGGCCCCTCAATTCATCGCGCTAGAGTATTTTCGAGTCGTATTGAATCACCTCGGGCGATGCATCACCTCTCCCCGTCGGGGAGAGGTCGGAGCCGAACGCTCCGGGTGAGGGGGAACGATCATCATTGAGGCTGTAACCCCTCACCCCAACCCTCTCCCAACGGGAGAGGGAGCGCGCATCGTTTCTGAGCTGGCGTTTCCATCAAAATCGAAAACGCACTAGCGTTGCGCGGTCTGTTTCGATTTCGACGATTCGGAACGGCGCGCCGTTGTGCGGCCTCGCGCGGTGAAGCGATCCAGCATCCGCCGCAGTTTGCTGCGCGGCTCCGTCACTTCGGCGACAGGTTCGGGAGCGCGCGGCGTGGAGACGCGCGGCGCGGAGGTCGACAACTTCTCAAACGTAAAGGCGGGCAAAGTCATCCCCCATCGTTCGGACCGAGTTGAAACACTCCGGACGTTTCCCGATACTGTCGACTTGTGAGCTTTCGCCGTGGCGGCGACGTCCCTGCCCGTCTGGCGCGGGCGGCGCAATCTAATCTAAGTTTCGCCGCGATGACAACTTTATGACCTAAACTTCCGGTGAGTTCCGAAAAATTTGTCCGCATCCGTGTCATACAATCGAGGAATCATGTTCGAGGCGCACTTCCAGACATTCGAGGATCCCGAAAGCGGCGTTGCGCTCACCGCGCGGCTGGCGGCCTTTCGTGCCGAACTGGCGCAGCAAAAATTGACCGGATTCGTCGTTCCGCGCGCCGATGCGCAGCAGAACGAATATGTCCCTCCCTCCGAGGAACGCCTCGCATGGCTGACCGGCTTCACCGGATCGGCAGGCCTCGCGATCGTGCTGCCGCATGAAGCCGCCGTGTTCGTCGATGGCCGCTATACGCTGCAAGCCGCAGCCCAAGTCGACACCACGGCGTGGAAAGTCGAATCGCTGATCGATCCGCCGCCGGAAAGCTGGCTGGCCGAACATCTCTCGCCGGGTGATCGCCTCGGCTTCGATCCCTGGTTGCATACGACGGCAGCGGCCGAGCGGCTTGCGGCCGCCTGCGCCAAGGCAGGCGCGGAATTGGTCGCGATCGAGCACAATCCGGTCGATGCGGTGTGGCACGAACGGCCGGCGCCGCCGCTGGGTCCGGTGTCGATCCACGATGCGAAATTCGCCGGCATTCCGGCCGCCGACAAATTGAATCAAATCCGCGAACAGATCGCGCGCCTCGGCACCGATGCGCTGGTGCTGTCGGATTCGCATGCGGTGGCG
This sequence comes from Xanthobacteraceae bacterium, assembly GCA_051954235.1. Classification (GTDB taxonomy): domain Bacteria; phylum Pseudomonadota; class Alphaproteobacteria; order Rhizobiales; family Xanthobacteraceae; genus 62-47. Next base: position 98,132 of record JBQCHY010000038.1, on the reverse strand, counting down.
TGGACCTTCAACATTCGCGGTGCAGACGTGTCGCATACGCCGCTGCCGTTGTCCTACGCGCTGGTGCCGAAGGACGGGCGGCCGACGATCTTCATCGATCCGCGAAAACTCTCCAACAGCGTGCGCGACTATCTCGAAGGCCAGGCCGATGTCGCGACGCCGGATCAATTGACGCCGCAACTGACGCAGCTTGCGCAGCGCGGCGCGGCGATCTCGCTCGATAGCGCCACCGCCGCCGATGCGCTGAGCCGCCTCGTCACGGGCGCAGGCGGCAAAGCTGTGCGCGGCAGCGATCCGATCAGCCTGCTGAAGGCGGTGAAGAACCCGACGGAGATCGCCGGCACACGAACCGCGCATCAACGCGACGCCGTGGCGCTGGCGCGTTTCCTCGCATGGGTCGATCGCGAAGCGCCGAGCGGCAAGCTGACCGAGATCGACGCCGTCGAGGCGCTGGAAACATTTCGCCGCGAGACCGGCGCGCTGAAGGACGTGTCGTTCCCGACCATTTCCGGCACCGGCCCGAACGGCGCCATCGTGCATTATCGCGTCACCCGCAAGAGCAATCGCCGCATCATGCCGGGCGATCTGCTGCTGATCGATTCCGGCGCGCAGTACGAAGACGGCACCACCGACGTGACGCGCACCATCGCCATCGGTGAGCCGACGCAGGAGATGCGCGACCGCTTCACCCGCGTGCTGCGCGGCCACATCGCCATCGCCCGCGCGATATTCCCCGATGGCACCACAGGCGCGCAGCTCGACACGCTGGCGCGGCAATTCCTCTGGCAGGCCGGCATCGATTTCGAGCACGGCACCGGCCACGGCGTCGGCAGCTATCTGTCGGTGCACGAAGGCCCGGCGCGGATTTCGAAACTCGGCACCGCGCCGCTGAAGCGCGGCATGATCCTCTCCAACGAGCCCGGCTACTACAAGACCGGCGCGTTCGGCATCCGCATCGAGAATCTCGAACTGGTGGTGCCGGCCGAGATCGACGGCGCGGAGAAGCCGATGAACGCGTTCGAGACGCTGACATTGGCGCCGATCGACCGCCGCCTCATCGACCGCCGCTTCAGCAAGAAGGAAGTGAAGTGGGTCAACGACTATCACGCGCGCGTGCGCAACGAGGTGCGCCCGCATCTCGACGAAGCGGCCAAGGTTTGGGTCGACGCCGCCACAGCGCCGATTCCGTATGAGGATCACTTTCCGGGGTGAGGGGTGCGACAGCGAGACCCCGCCAAAGCACACCATCGATAAGATCGGTGCCTTTCGTTTCAGACCGTCATGGCCGGGCTTGTCCCGGCCATCCACGTCTTGGAGTCCTTCCGCCTTTAACGGAATCATCTGTCGTCATGCGCGGACCTGATCCGCGTATCCATTTTCTTGAAGAAAGATGGATTGCCGGGTCAAGCCCGGCAATGACACTCGGAGGTGTTTCCGTTTAGGCGAGCGAAGCAGCGCCTTTCTTCGAACGGATATGCCCCGCAATGTTCGCCGCCCACTCACCAAGAAAGACGTGGATGGCCGGGACAAGCCCGGCCATGACGAAGTACATCACCCCTCAATCAACCCAAGCCACTCGTCTTCCGTCAGCACCGCAATGCCCAATTCGCGCGCCTTGGTGAGTTTGGAGCCGGCGTCCTCGCCCGCCACCACGTAATCGGTTTTCTTCGACACCGATCCCGCGACCTTGGCGCCGAGCCGCTCCGCCACGGCCTTGGCTTCGTCGCGCGTGAATTTTGTCAGCGAGCCGGTGAACACCACCGTCTTGCCGGAAACTGGCGAAGTTTGCCGCGGCTTTTCGGCCGGCAACACTTCGATCTCGCGCAATAACGAATCCAGCGCCGTAACGTTGCGCGGCTCGGCGAAGAACTCGACCACCGCATCCGCGACGATATCACCGATGCCGCCAATGTTGTTGAGGTCCTGATAGGCTTCCGACGTGTTGACGTCGTCGCTCAAGCCGGCGGCCGCCGCCAGCATCGCCTCACGAAACGTGCCGATGGCGCCGTAATGCCGCGCCAGCAGTTTGGCATTGCCTTCGCCGACATGACGAATGCCGAGCGCAAAGATCAGTCGGTGCAGTTCAATTTTGCGGCGCGCATCGATGGCCGCGAACAGGTTGCGCGTCGAGACTTCGCCGTAGCCTTCGCGGCTGGCGAGTTTCTGCGCGGTCTGCGCATCGCGCCGCTGCAAAGTGAAAATATCGACCGGCGTTTTGATCAGGCCTTCCTGATAGAATTGCTGGATCTGCTTTTCGCCGAGCCCTTCGATGTCGAAAGCGAGGCGCGAGACGAAGTGCTTCAACCGCTCCACCGCCTGCGCCGGACAGATCAGCGCGCCGGTGCAGCGGCGCACGGCTTCGTTGTCCTCGCGCACGGCATGGCTGCCGCAGGCCGGACATGTCTGCGGGAATGCATAGGGCTCCGCCGCCTTCGGCCGCTTGTCGAGTACGACGCTGACGACCTGCGGAATCACATCGCCGGCACGCTGCACCACCACGGTGTCGCCTTCGCGGATATCGACACCGTCACGGATCGGCTGGCCGTCGTTGCCGATGCCCTTGATGTAATCTTCATTATGCAGCGTGGCGTTCTGCACCACCACACCGCCGACCGTCACTGGCGTGAGCCGCGCCACCGGCGTCAGCGCCCCGGTGCGGCCGACCTGAATGTCGATCTTCTCCAGCACCGTCATCGCCTGCTCGGCGGCGAACTTGTGCGCGATCGCCCAGCGCGGCGAGCGCGAGACGAAGCCGAGCCGCTCCTGCCAGTCGAGCCGGTCGATCTTGTAGACGACGCCGTCGATATCGTAGCCGAGCGACGCGCGCTCCTCACCGATGCGGCGATAGAACGCCAGCACCTCGTCGACGCTCTTGCAGAGCTTGATCAGCGGATTGACGACGAAGCCGGCATCCTTCAGCCATGCCAGCATCTTGAATTGCGTCGGCTCCGCCATCGGATAGTCGCTCATCTCGCCCCAGGCGTAAGCGAAAAATTTCAGCGGCCGCGACGCGGTAATGCTGACATCCTTCTGCCGCAGCGAGCCCGCGGCCGAGTTGCGCGGATTGGCGAATACGGTGTCGCCCGCCTCAGCCTGCTTTTTGTTCAGCGCGAGAAAGTCCTGCTTCAGCATGTAGACTTCGCCACGCAACTCGCAGGCGGACGGAATCTTGCGGCCCTTCAGGCGATGCGGCACGTCCTTGATGGTGCGGACGTTCTCGGTGACGTCCTCGCCGGTAAAACCGTCGCCGCGCGTTGCCGCACGCACGAGTTCGCCGTTCTCGTATCGTAGTGACAGTGAGAGCCCGTCGATCTTCGGCTCGGCCACGATGGCAGGGATGTCGTCCGCATCGAGCCGCAGGAAGCGGCGCACGCGGTCGACGAACTCCTGCACCTCCTCGTCGCTGAAAGCGTTGCCGAGCGACAGCATCGGTACCGCGTGTTGCACCTTGGCGAAGCCGCGCGCGGGCGCGGCGCCGACGGTTTGCGTCGGCGAGTCCGGCGTCGCGAATTCGGGAAATTTTGCCTCGATGGATTCGACGCGGCGGCGCAGTTCGTCATAGGCCGCATCCGAAATCGTCGGTGCGTCTTTCTGATAGTAGCGCTCGTTGTGCGCTTCCATTTCCAGCGCAAGCCGGGTCCATTCCTTCTTCGCCTGCGCTTTGGTCAGCGTCGCGACGTCGGGAAGCGCTTTGATCGGTTTCGATTTCGGCATTGGTTGTTTCCGTCGTGGCCCGTCCGGCTATCCGCATGTTGGCAAGCATTCTAACGCAACACCCAGACTAACCGTCATTGCGAGCGAAGCGAAGCAATCCAGAATGCCACGAAGCAAGGACTGGATTGCTTCGTCGCTAACGTTCCTCGCAATGACGAAACAACCTGGTCAGGCCGCACGAGCAAGTCCCGCGTTAGCCCGCCGCCTTCAGCAGGCGCTCTGCAGCGGCGCGGGCTTCTTTGGTGATTTCGGCGCCGGCCAGCATCCGGGCGATTTCCTCGCGGCGGTGCTCGTCGGCCAGCGGTTCGACGCGGGTGGCGACGCGCTTGCCCTTGTCGAGCGCTGCCTTGGAAATCAGCAAATGCTGGTCGGCGCGCGCCGCGACCTGCGGCGCGTGGGTCACCGCCATCACCTGCACCTTGCCGGCGAGCCGCGCCAGCCGCGCGCCGATGGCATCCGCCACCGCGCCGCCGACGCCGGTATCGATCTCATCGAACACCAGCGTGGGTGCGGAGCCGCGATCCGACAGCACCACTTTCAGCGCCAGCAAAAAGCGCGACAGTTCGCCGCCGGAGGCGACCTTCATCATCGGCCCCGGCCGCGTGCCGGGGTTGGTCTGCACCCAGAACTCGACGCGGTCGATGCCTTGCGGCCCCGGCGTCGCCGCATCCGAATCGACCTGCGTGATGAATTTGGCGCGATCGAGCTTCAGCGGCGCGAGTTCGGCATTCACCGCCTTGTTCAATTTCTCGGCGGATTTCGTGCGCGCCATCGAGAGCTTTGCAGTTGCGGCGTCGTAACGTTTCACCGCCTCGGCCGCAGCCTTCTCCAAGCCCTGCAACTGTTCCGCGCCGGCATCGATCAGCGCTATATCCGCCGCGTATTTCGCGGCCAGTGCCGCCAACCCATCGACCGGCGTGGAATATTTTCGCGAAGCGGCGCGCAGCGCGAACAGCCGCTCCTCGATGCGCTCCAGTTCCACCGGATCGAAATCGGCGGCGGCGAGCGCCGCGTTGAGATGCTGATCGGCTTCTTCCAATGCGTTGATCGCGATATCGATCGCCTTCACCGCCGGCTCGACCAACGCCGGCGAACCGCCCGCGCGACGTTCCAGTCGCCGCACCGCCGCCGCAAATGCGGCGATCGGTGAATTGTTGCCGCTCACCGCCTCCTGCGCGTCGCGCAGGTCGCCGGCGATCTTCTCGCCCTGCATCATCACGGTGCGGCGCTCGGCGAGCGTCGTCTCCTCGCCGTCCTGCGGTGCGAGCTTTTTCAGTTCATCCGAGGCGTGACGCAGATAGTCGGCCTCGCGCGCGGCGCGCTCCATGCCGGCGCGATGGTCGTCGAGCGCCTGCTGCGCAGTGCGGCGCGCGGCCCACAGCGTCTCCAGCACGGCGACGTCCTTGTCGAGGCCGGCAAAGGCGTCGAGCAGACGGCGATGCGTCACGGCATCGACCAGTGCCCGCTCGTCGTGCTGGCCGTGAATCTCCACCAGCGCCGCGCCGACCGCCTTGAGGGTCTGCACACTGACCGGCTGATCGTTGATGAAGGCGCGGCTGCGGCCGTCGGCCAGTTGCACACGGCGCAGAATCATTTCGCCGGTCTCATCGAGATCGTTATCGCTGAGGATGTCCGACGCCGGATGGCCCTTCGGCACGTCGAAGGTGGCGGTCACCTGCCCCTGCTCGGCGCCATGGCGGACGAGGCCGGCATCGCCGCGCCCGCCCAGTGCCAATGCAAAGGCGTCGAGCAGAATCGATTTGCCGGCGCCGGTTTCGCCGGTCAGCACCGCGAGGCCTTGAGCGAATTCGATATCGAGCCGTTCGATCAGGACGATGTCACGGATCGAAAGACGGGCCAGCATGCGAGGTTGGTCCTGCGATCGGGTTAGCCGAGACCCATCTTCTTGAAGGCCCGGCTCATCCAGGACCCCTTGTTCTCGCTCGGCTCGAGACCGCCGGACTTTACTAGATTGTACGCGTCTTGGTACCAGCGGCTGTCAGGAAAGTTGTGGCCAAGAATGGCGGCCGCGGTCTGCGCCTCGCTGACGATGCCGATCGACATATAGGCTTCGGTCAGACGCGCCAGCGCTTCCTCGACATGGCGGGTGGTCTGATAGCGCGTCACCACCGTCTTGTAGCGGTTGATCGCCGCGCTGAAGTCGCGCTTCTCCATGTAGTAGCGGCCGATGCTCATTTCCTTGGCCGCCAATTGGTCGCGCGCGCCTTCCAGCTTCTTTTTGGCGTTGGCCGCATATTCCGAGGTCGGATATTTGCGGATCACTTCCTCGAGCGCGGCGATGGCCTTTTCAGTGCGGCCCTGATCGCGCGAAACGTCGGGAATCTGGTCGTACTGGGAACTGGCGATCAGATACTGCGCATAGGCCGCATCGGGGCTGCCGGGGTGCAGCGTCACATAGCGTGTCGCAGCTCCAATGCAACTGTCGTAATCGCCGGCGTTATAGTAGGCGTAGGCCGACATCAGCAGCGATTTGCGCGCAAGGTCGGAATAAGGATGTTGCCGATCGACTTCCTCGAATTTCTTCGAGGCGGCTTTGGGATCCTTCTCCTTATTCATCATGTACAAGCCCTCGTTGTAGAGCTTGTCTGCCGGCTCATCGACGAAGGCGTCGTCCTTGTTGCCTTTGAGCTTGTCCCACATGTCACCCATGCTGCTGCAGCCGCCCAGGCTGGTAGCGAACGCCACCATACAAACGGCCAGCAACGCCCGGCTGCGCAGACCGTGCCGGAACGAGGATCCGCGCGCTTCAAACGTCGAACGTGGTGCCGCCATCAAATAAGACCCTGACGTCTGGAATGCATTGCTGCGAAGTTGACGCACAATCGTATGCGGCTCTCTCGCCGTTCGGGACCGTGCTCACGCGATCGCGCTTCTGTATCGGAAAAAACGTACGCGACCAACCGGATACGGAGCCATTTCGCCCGGATTAAGGCGAATTGTCGGGATGCGACCGACGCGATGATGAAGTCGGAACAGTGTGTGGATCAGGACACTTGTGGATCAGGACACTGTGGATCAGGACACGTCGGGGCCGTAAGCCGGAGCGACAAGCCCTCCGACCATGCCGCCCACCGCATCCATAACCGGACGCGTGCGGCGCGCCCGCTCGCCCTCGGCCACGCGCCATGCGCTGCGATCGGCCAACAACGCCGTCAGCACCGCGTGATTCAGCTTGTGGCCGCCGCGCACCGAGCGATAGGCGCCCAGCAGCGGCAGACCGGCCAGCGCCAGATCGCCGATGACATCAAGCACCTTGTGACGAGCGCATTCGTTGGCGAAGCGCAGGCCCTCGGCGTTCAACAGGCAGGTTTCGTCGAATACGAGAGAGTTATCGAACGACGCCCCACGGGCGAAACCGGCTTCCAGCAGTTTGGCGACATCGCTCATGCAACCGAAGGTGCGCGCACGGCTGACTTCGCGGCGGAAACTTTCGGGATTGAGGTCGAGGGAGAAGGTCTGTTTGCCGATCACCGGATTGGCGAAATCGATCTCGACGTCGGTGCGGAAACCGTGGGCGTAGGGTCGCAGTTCGGCGACACTCTCGCCCATCTTGACCTGGATCGGCTTCAAAACCTGAAGGAAACGACGGGGAGCGGCCTGCTCGACCACACCCGCTTGATCGATGGCGGCAACGAACGCCGCGGCGCTGCCATCCATGATCGGGACTTCGGGGCCATCGACTTCGATGGTAGCGTTATCGACACCCATGCCGCGCAGCGCGGCCAGAACATGCTCGGCGGTCGAGACCAGCGGCCCTTCGCGGTCGCCCAGCACGGTTGCGAACGCGGTAGCGGTGACAGCCTTGGCGGTAGCGCGCACTTCGCGTTCAGTCCCATCGGGGGCGACGCGGACAAAAACAAAGCCCGCATCGACCGGCGCGGGCCCGAGAGTCAGTTGAACAGCGGCACCAGAATGTACGCCAACACCCGTCACGGTGGCTTGCGACCGAAGCGTGGTCTGTCGGCTGAATTTCATGCGTAACGTGCCCAAAACTTAACACCGTAAGATCGTAGCTGCCCGAGGCGGCGCGACTCGATCTGGATGTCCCCAAAGACGCGGAAACCATACTGGTTGCCACAAAGCCCGCCAACTCACGCTTTTTTACGCATTGTTACCCGAATTCGCCGCATTGGCGCCGCGCGTTAACCATATTTCGGCACGGCCTTGGCGCGGGAGCAATCCGCACGATCTCAGCGAGAGAAAATTACATTTATAATCAAATGCTTAAATAAATCCTCATCATCCGGTTCACGCAAATGAAAACCCCGGCGGGATGCGCCGGGGTTTGCCAATCGTTTACTTTAGTCACAATTCGTCAGTTCGACTGCCGCCGCAAAAATGCGGGGATATCAAGATGATCGTCGCCCTGTGGCGCCGGCGCAACAGGTGCCGGGCGGCCATGGTGGTCGAGTCCCTGCGGTGCGGGACGCCGCGCATACTCCGAGACCGGCTCGTGCGCCGCCATCTGCTGGGCCACGGTGCGCTGCGGCTTGCGTTCGGGAAGCGGCGGCATCTGTTCCATGGCCGGGCCGGACGCGCGGGCAGCGATCGGCGGCTCGGTTTCCTCGTCGCGCCGCCCGAGGCCGACATTGGCCAGACGCTGCAACAACGACAACCGGACCTTCTGCGGCTGGTCCTGATCGACGTCGCCCCTTGCTTGGCGAATCTCGTTCTGAGCCGGCATCGGCAGGTCGTTGAACGTCGGCATCCGCGGCGCCCGCATCGGCATCCGCTCGGCGGCCTTCGGAATGAAGGCGTCCGGCGGCGGCGGCTCATGGGCCTCGGCGCGCGGCGCGTCGTGCTCCGGGAACAGCGACGGCTTCTGCGCGATCGGGCGCACCGTCACATCGCCGTAGGAGGCGGGCTGCATCGGAGCCGGCGCCGGGGCCGGCATCGGCTCGGTCACGGCGGCTTCGATCGCGGCCATCATTGCGCGCTCATGGTTCGGGGCCTGCTGCTGCACGGGTGCCGGAGCCGGTTGACGCGGCGCCTCAGCGCGCGGCGCGGGAGCGACTGCCGCGGCGGCGCGCTGACGGGCAGCGAGATCGGCCAGACGGTTGTCGGTCGACACACCATGCGCAACAGCGGCGACGGGCGCAGCATTCGGCGCGGCGGCGCGGGCCAGAGCGGCCTGCTCGATGCCGGTGGCGACGACCGAGACGCGGATCACGCCGTCGAGATTCTCGTCGAAGGTGGCGCCGACGATGATGTTGGCGTCCGGATCGACTTCCTCGCGGATGCGGGTGGCGGCTTCATCGACCTCGAACAAGGTCATGTCCTTACCGCCGGTGATGGAGATCAAGAGGCCACGCGCGCCCTTCATCGACGAATCGTCGATCAGCGGATTGGCGATGGCGGCTTCGGCGGCGGTCAGCGCGCGCTTCTCGCCGGAGGCTTCGCCGGTACCCATCATCGCCTTGCCCATTTCGCGCATGACGGCGCGAACGTCGGCGAAGTCGAGGTTGATCAGGCCTTCCTTCACCATCAGGTCGGTGATGCAGGCAACGCCCGAATAGAGCACCTGGTCGGCCATCGCGAAGGCATCGGCGAAGGTGGTCTTCTCGTTGGCAACCCGGAACAGGTTCTGGTTCGGGATGATCAGCAGCGTGTCGACCACCTTGTGGAGTTCGGTGATACCGGACTCGGCGGTGCGCATGCGGCGCTGGCCTTCGAAGTGGAACGGCTTTGTGACGACGCCGACGGTCAGGATGCCGAGGTCACGCGCGGTGCGCGCGATCACCGGGGCCGCGCCGGTGCCGGTGCCGCCGCCCATGCCGGCGGTGACGAACACCATGTTGGCGCCCGAGAGGTGATCGCGAATCTCGTCGATGACTTCCTGCGCGGCGGCCGCGCCGACATCCGGCTGCGAGCCGGCGCCGAGGCCCTGCGTCACTTCGGTGCCCATCTGAATGATGCGCTGGGCCTTGGTCATCGACAGCGCCTGCGCGTCGGTGTTGGCGACGACGAAGTCGACGCCTTCGAGACCAGCGGTGATCATGTTGTTGACCGCATTGCCGCCGGCACCGCCGACACCAAAGACAGTGATCCGCGGCTTCAGCTCGCGAACATCAGGGGGTGTGAGATTGATGGTCATGGTTGCCTCTCGATTACGCGCGCTTGGTTTTGCGATGCCCCCAGCACACGGCCGGAGAAGTGAATGGGTTGGACACGGGGCGGAACGAATTCATCAGAAACCCTCGCGAAGCCATTGACCGACCTTGCCGAAGTAGCCGCCGGTACCAGTTTTCAATGGCCGCACGTGACGCGGCTCGACGAATTCGAGGTGAGCATATTGCGGATAGACCAGGAGCCCCGACGGCACCGCGAAGGATGCGCCCTTGGCTTCGTTCGGCAGCCGACCGAAACCGAGCGGACGACCGACGCGCACCGAGCGGCCGAGAATCCGCGTTGCCAATTCCGGCACGCCGGTGAGTTGCGACCCGCCGCCGCTCAGGATGACGCGGGCGCGAGGCTCGGCGGCAAACGGCGAATCCTTCAGCCGGTCGCGCACCATTTCAAAGATCTCCTCGACGCGTTGCCGGATGATGTTGGCGATCGTCGCCCGCGACACCACCTGCGGGAAATCCTGTTCGTCTTCACCTGCGGTCGGCACCGACATCAACTCGCGTGCATCCGAACCGCCGGTCAACACCGTGCCATATAACGTCTTGATTCGCTCGGCATCTGCAATGCAAGCACCTAAGCCACGCGCGAGATCCATCGTGACGTGTTGCCCGCCGACCGCAAATCCGCTGGCATGAACGAAACGTCCGCCGGAATAGATCGACATCGTCGTGGTGCCCGCGCCCATCTCGACCACGGCCGCGCCGAGATCGAGTTCGTCGTCGGTCAGCACCGAAAGTCCGGATGCGTAAGGACTCGCCACCATCGCTTCGACGTTGAGGTGGCAACGCTCCACCGCGAGCATCAGATTCTTGGCGACGGTCGCGTCGGCCGTCACGACATTCATGTCGACGCCGAACTGTCGCGCCACCATGCCGCGCGGATCGCGAATGCCCTTCACGCCGTCGAGCGCGTAACCGACCGGAAGCGCATGCAGCACGGTGCGGCCCGCAGCCGTCGCGTGACGCATGCCGGTCGAGGTGATGCGCGTGACGTCATCCGGCGCGACCGAGCCGCCGCGAATGTCGGACGCCGCTTCGATCAACTGTCCCTGCAAGCGGCCGGCGGACACCGACAGCAGCACGGATTCGACGCGGACCTTGGCCATGCGTTCGGCGACCGCCACCGCATGGCGCACCGCCTGTTCGCACTCGGTCATATCGACCACCGCGCCGGCCTTGACGCCGCGCGATTGAATGTGGCTGTAGCCGATCAACTCCACCGCATGGGTGCGGCCGCGTAATGCCTCGCTCGGCGCGCACGGCTTCAGCCGCGCGATCAGGCAGGCGATCTTGCTGGTGCCGATATCGAGCGAAGCGACCAGCGCCGTCCTGTTCTGCGGCATCGGGCGCGTCTTGGGCGTTTGATGGCGATCCAAACTCGTCATGCGTCGCCGGCCTTACGTTTGGGCTTCTTTTCCTTAAACATCTCGTCGCGCGCCTTGGCCGCGTCTTCCGACAGCCGCACGATCAGGCGATCCGGCAAGCGTGCATCGACCGCGACGATGTCGCGGGTGAACAACTTGTCTTCCTTGTCGAACTTCGACAGCGTCGCCAGCGCGATGCCGACATCGTGCTCCGGCAGGCGAACATCGAGGCCGTTCTTCAGGCGCAGATTCCAGCGGCGCTCACCGACGAACACCGCGGCGCGCACCAGCGGCTTGATCTGCGGATAGCGATCCAGCAACGCGAGGAAATCGCGCGCGTGACTTTCAGCGCCCTTGCCCACCACCAGCGGCAACGTCGCGAATTTCTTGATGACGTAAGGCTCCAGCACCGCGCCGTCCTCGGCGATCACCGACACCTTGCCGTCCTCCTGCCACAGCGCGAACGGCGAGCGCTCGGTGACATCGATCTGCAACGTGCCAGGATAAAACTTGAGCACGGTGGCATCCGCGATCCACGGATTCGCCATCAGCTTGGCGCGCACCACCGCGGCATCGAGGAACAACAGCGACGAGCGGCCGTTGACGCCGCCGATCGCCAGCACTTCATCCTGGCTCAATTGCTTGCGGCCATTGATGGCGACGCCGGTGATGCGGAAACCGGCGGCATTGGCCACCGCGTTGCGCGCGTCGCTCAAGCCGGTGGTGACTTCTTCTATATGTCCGCCCCTGACGACACCGAACACGGCGCTACCGCACAGGATGGCGAGCGTCACGATGATGCCGGCGCGGCGCGGCACGCGGCGCTCAACGAAAACGATCAGCGGGTGATTGCTCGACGGCACCGGCCGGCGCGCCACCGGAGGCGGCGTCCGACGCCGCATGCGGTCGGCCACCCACTCGCGCAGCAGGATGACCGCGCCCAAAGCGGCGGCTTTCAGATCAGTTTGGGGCCTCGGCAGTCTCACCGACCGAGCGAGGCGTCCTCCACCATCCATTGCACGAGCTCGTCAAATGTTGTGCCCGCGTGCGCTGCGAGCTCTGGCACAAGTGACGTCTCGGTCATGCCGGGTTGGGTGTTAACCTCAAGACAGATGAGGCCCCCTGTTCCCTCGATGCGATCGTCGAAGCGGAAATCCGCCCGGCTAACGCCCCGACAGCCGAGCGCAACATGCGCCGCCAGCGTTAACCTTCGGACTTCCTGGTAAACAAATGGTAAAACTGGTGCAGGCAGGATGTGTTTTGACGCGCCCGGAGAGTACTTTGCCTCGTAATCGTAAAACCGTACCGTCGGAACGATCTCGATCACCCCGGTCGCCTCGCCCTTGACCACCGCGCAGGTCAATTCCTTGCCGGGGACGTATTTTTCCACCAGAAGTTGATCGCCGTGCGGCCAGTCCTCGCGGAACAGCTCCTGGGGCGGATGCGCGTGACCCTCGGTGACGATAAAGACGCCGACGCTGGAGCCATCCGCCACCGGCTTGATGACATACGGCGGCTCCATGACATGCCCCTTGGCAATCTCGGCGCGCGACAGCGTGAGGCCCTTCGCCACCGGAATCCCGGCCGCCGCCATCACGGTCTTGGCGAGGTCTTTCTGCATCGCCAGCGACGACGCCAGCACGCCCGAATGGCTGTAAGGAATTCCGAGCGTTTCCAGGATGCCCTGAATGGTGCCGTCCTCGCCCGGCCGGCCGTGCAGCATCATCAGCGCAACGTCGGGCTTAAGCGCCTCGAGCTCCGTGGCGATGTCGCGCTTCACGTCGATGCGGGTGACGCGATAGCCGCGCCGCTCCGCCGCATCGGCGCAGGCCTTGCCCGAACGCAGCGACACCTCGCGCTCCGACGACCAGCCGCCCAACAGAACCGCCACATGCTTCGAACTGCTCATTCGCCACCTCTTCTGCTGTGTCCTCATTAAGCTGATTTGCGTTCGTGACCAAATCATGCGTGGAACGGTATTGTCGAAACGCAACGGTGGCGATTCGAGAGTCGGGCTTCGACAAGGGAATATCTTCGATGATCAGAGCCTGGCTCGACATGACCCCGGCGGGAATCTTCCTGTCGCTCTCCATCCTCTATTTCGGGATGGTGGCCGTCCTCGCGTTCCTGGCTTTCCGTTCACCGGTGCGGCGGTCGATCCATTCGTTCCACGGCGTCGTGGCACCGTTCTTCAACGCCGTCGCCATCCTGTTCGCGCTGCTCGCAGGCTTCCTCGCCAACGACATCAGCGAGCGCAGCCGCCAGGCGATCCGCACCGTTCAGGCGGAAGCCGGCGAATTGCGCAATATCCATACGCTAAGCGTCGCTACTGTCTCGGACATGCAAACCATTCGCGTGGCGCTGCACGCCTACGTCACCTCCATCGTCGCGGAGGAATGGCCTGCGATGGATGCATTCAAGGACTCGCCGAACACCGCCGCCGCTTATGACAACCTGCTCCGCGAGGTCAGCCAACCGTCCTTGTCAAAGGCATCCGGACAAGCCGCGCATGCCGCCATTCTCAACGCGGCGGTTCGCGCCAGCACGCTGCGCAATGTGCGGTTATCACTTGCGACCGACCATACCAACGATCTGAAATGGCTGGTGGTGCTGACGCTCGGACTGTTCACGCAGATCGCCATCGGCCTCGTGCATCTCGAACGTCCGCGCGCGTTCATCGCGGCGATGACGCTGTTCTCCGCCGCGGTGGTGGTCACGCTAGGCATCATCGCGATGCAGGAGTATCCCTTCGAAGGGAGTTTCCGGGTTTCGCCGGCGCCCATCGCGATGCTCGAAAAACTCAGCCACTGATACCGCTCGCGTGGCCGTTGCGCGAAGCATCAGCCGCGCGCGACGCCGATGCGCTTGATCTCCCAGTGCAGGTCGATCCCCGATTGTGCCTTGACGCGCGCGCGCACGGTTTCGCCCAGCGTCTCGATATCGCGCGCAGTGGCGTCGCCGGTGTTGATCAGGAAATTGCAGTGCATCTCCGATACCTGCGCACCGCCAACGCGCAAGCCGCGACAGCCCGCGGCATCGACCAGTTTCCACGCGCTATGGCCGGGCGGATTCTTGAAGGTGGAGCCGCCGGTTTTCTCGCGAATCGGCTGCGCCGTCTCGCGATGCTCTTGCACCGCCTGCATCCGCGCGCGGATGACCTCTGTGTCGGCGGGCACGCCGCGAAAGCGCGCCGAGGTAAACACGAATGAGGTATCGACGCCGCTGTTGCGATAGGTGAAGCCCATCGCCGCATTGTCGAAGCGATGCAAGGTGCCGTCGCGGGAAACAGCCGTCGCCTCGACCAGAATGTCCTTGGTCTCACCACCGTTGGCGCCGGCGTTCATGCGCAGCGCACCGCCGATACTACCGGGAATACCGAACAGGAATTCGAGGCCGCTGAGATTGGCAGCCGCCGCCGCTTCCGCCACCCGCTTGTCGAGCGCAGCGGTGCCGGCGTGCACGATGTCACCCTCGACCCGCGTTGCGCCGAAGGCACGCGGCGACAACCGGATCACCACGCCCTCCATGCCGCCATCGCGCACGATCAGATTCGATCCGACGCCGATGCAATAGACCGGAATGTCAGCACGCAGACGTTGCAGGAAATAAGCGAGATCGTTTTCGTCCGCCGGCGTGAAGAGCACCTGCGCCGGACCGCCGACGCGGAACCACGTCAGCGGCGCCAGCGGCTCGTTGCCGAGCAACCGTCCGCGCAGGTCGGGCATCGCGGATTTCAACTCAGGAATGATATCTGCAAACATCAATAGAGCCAGGATCGGTATTCGGGATTGGAGTCTTTCATGTCATCGAACAGCCAGACCATCCGATCCACGAACCATGTTTTGGCGAGCATGACGATGACCACGCTCAGGAAGGTTACGGCGGCCTCACGTTGCCACAGTCCCCATAGCATCGACAACGTCGCGGCCATCGCGATGACCGATGCGACGCGCGGGACCGTGCGATGACGCACCGGCACATCCTGCCGCTTCAGCGCGGTCCATATCCGCTCGCCGAGCACGGCCTTCGAGGCCCAGTTGTCGGTCGAACGCGGCGGCGGAAAGGCGCGCGGATTGACGATCAGCCAGAGCACCACGGCCGCGACCGGCAACAACGCCCACCATCCGATCCAGTGTGTGCTCCACATTGCGAGGATCAACAGCGGAAAGGCCGCGTAACGTGTCCACACGCTCCATGGATTGGCATGGCGACGCCATGTCTCGTCGCTGAGAACGGCCATACCCATTCTCCCTTACGTAGTTGGCGAGCGCTATCCCAGCGCCTTCAATTCCGCCGGCAGCGCGTAGGCCCATTGCGTGATGTTGCCGGCACCGAGGCAGACGACATAATCGCCCGGCTTCGCCACGCCGCGCACGACGCCGGCCAACGCCGCGGCATTTTCCAGCGCGATCACTTCGCGATGGCCATGCGCGCGCAGGCCGAGCACGAAGTTGTCACGATCGATGCCGGGAATCGGCGCCTCGCCCGCTGGATAGACGTCGGCGACGATCACGGTGTCGGCGTCGTTGAAGCAGGTGCAGAATTCCTCGAACAGCGATTGCAGGCGGGTGTAGCGATGCGGCTGCACCACGGCGATGACTTTGTTCTTCGTCGAGTCACGCGCGGCCTTCAGCACCGCCGCGATCTCGACCGGATGGTGGCCGTAGTCGTCGATGATGGTGACGCCATTCCATTCGCCGGTGCGGGTGAAGCGTCGCTTGACGCCGCCGAATCCGGCCAGCGCCTTGCGGATCACCTCGTCGCTCAGGCCGAGCTGATGCGCCACCGCGATCGCCGCCGTCGCATTCAGCGCGTTGTGGCGACCCGGCATCGGCAACACCAGATCGGTGAGTTCATGCGCGGTGCCGGCCTTGCGATCGCGGAACGCGATCTTGAAGGTCGACCCGCCGTTCGCCGCCTTGAGATCGACGAGCCGCGCGTCGGCCTGCGGATTGGTGCCGTAGGTGATGATGCGGCGATCCTCGATCTTGCCCACCAAGGTCTGCACCACCGGATGATCGATGCACATCACCGCGAAGCCGTAGAAGGGCACGCTCTCGACGAAATTGCGGAACGCGTCCTGCACCGCGTCGAAAGTCTTGAAGTGATCGAGATGTTCGGGATCGACGTTGGTGACGATGGCGATATCGACCGGCAGCTTGAGGAAGGTGCCGTCGCTCTCGTCGGCTTCGACCACCATCCAGTCGCCGGTGCCGAGCCGCGCGTTGGTGCCGTAAGCATTAATGATGCCGCCGTTGATAACGGTGGGATCGAAATCGCCGGCGTCGAGCAAGGTGGCGACCATCGACGTCGTCGTGGTCTTGCCGTGGGTGCCGGCGATGGCGACGCAGCTTTTCAGCCGCATCAGTTCCGCCAGCATTTCCGCGCGGCGCACCACCGGGATGCGCTGCGCGCGCGCCGCCAAAAGTTCCGGATTGTCGCGCTTGATCGCGGTGGACACCACCAGCAAGTCGGCGCCGGCGATGTTGTCCGCTTTGTGGCCGACGGTGACCTTGATGCCCTTCTCGCGCAACCGCGTGACGTTGGCGCCTTCGGACGCGTCGGAGCCCTGCACGACGTAGCCGAGATTGTTTAGCACCTCGGCGATGCCGCTCATACCGATGCCGCCGATGCCGACAAAGTGGATAGGTCCGATCTCGCGCGGCAGTCTCATGCGTGTATCCCGTTAGTTTGCGTCATGCCCGCGCTCGTCGCGGGCATCCACGACTTCTATCTGATTCAGTCAGGTAGTGGATGGCCGGAACAAGTCCGGCCATGACGGCGAAGTCAAGGCAATTTGGCTAGATTCCTGCCACCCGTTTCACCAGATCAGCCAGCCGCTCAGCCGCATCCAGTTTGCCGATGCCGCGCGCGGCGGCGACCATGGCATTGAGGCGCGAGGGCTCGGCCGCCAGCGCGGAGATATCCGCCGCCAGCCGATCCGGCGTGAATTCGGGTTGCGGAATCCGAATCGCGCCGCCGGCATCGGCCAGCACGCCGGCATTGGCGAACTGATCCTGATCGAGCGCGCCCGGCAGCGGCACCAGAATCGACGGCCGGCCGATGGCACCGAGTTCCGCCACGGTCGTCGCACCGGAACGCGAGATCACCAGATGGTTCGACGCCAGCCGCGCCGGCAGATCGCTGAAGAACGGTGCCAGCTCGGCGTTGATCTTGAGGCGGTCATAGACCGCGCGCACGCGCGGCATGTCTTCGTCGCGCACCTGCTGCGTGAGGATCAGGCGCGGCCAAAGCGCCGGCTCCAGTTTCTCGATCGCACCGGGCACGATGTCCGACATCACCCGTGCGCCCTGACTGCCGCCGACCACCAGCAAGCGCAACGGTCCGCCCGGCTCGGGCGCGGCAAACGGAACAGCGGCGGCAGCGAGGATCGCGGGCCGCAGCGGCGTTCCGGTCACGGTGGTTTTCGCCGCAAACGCCGGATCGCGATCCAGCACGCCGGGCAGCGACGTGGCGATGGCATCGACGCGTGACGACAGCAAACGGTTTGCCCGCCCCATCACCGCGTTGGCCTCGTGAATAGCCGTAGGCACGCCGAGCAATCGCGCGGCGAACACCGGCGGCAAGGTCGGATAACCTCCGAAGCCGATCATCGCCGCGGGACGCAGCCGGCGGATCAGATTGAGCGCAACGGCCGTTCCGGCCGCCAGCGTCAAACCGGTTTTCGCCAAGGATAACGGCGAGCGGCCGCGCACCGTCGCGCTCGGCACGACATGCAGCGTTTCCTTGGAGAACAGCCCACTATAGCGCAGCGCACGCTCGTCGGTAACGAGTTGCGCGCGCAATCCGCGATCCATCAACGCCGCACCGAGCGCCTCGGCCGGAAACAGATGGCCGCCCGTGCCGCCCGCGGCGAGCAGAATAAGAGGCGCTTCGCTCATATCGATCCAGTCACGTTCCGCCTACGCGTAGGCTCGAGCCGCGTTGATATCGCCGATCGACGCCATTTCCGTGGAGGGTCGCTGCCGCGTCAGCGCCAGCATCATGCCGACGCCATAGGCCAGCGACACCATCGACGAACCGCCGTAGGAGATGAACGGCAAGGTCATGCCCTTGGCGGGGATCAGGTGCAGATTGACCGACATGTTGATCGCCGCTTGCACGCCGAACAGGATTGCGAGGCCGGATGCCGCGAACCGCGTGAACAGATCCTCGTTAGCGTATGCACGCGACAGCGTGCGCAGCACGATGAAGGCGAACAACCCCGCCAGGGCCAGACAGAAGATGATGCCGAATTCTTCCGCCGCCACCGCGAACACGAAGTCGGTGTGGCTATCGGGAAGAATGCGCTTCACCGTGCCCTCGCCCGGTCCGACGCCGAACCAACCGCCATGGAAGAAAGACTCCATCGCGGTATCGACTTGGAACGTATCGCCCGACGCGGGGTCCATGAATCGTTTGATGCGCGCGGCGACGTGCGGCACCAGCAGGTAAGCGCCGAACAATCCCGCCGCCGCCGAGCCCGCGAGCCCGAACACCCAGACCATCCGCATGCCGGCGATAAAGAACAGCGCGCCCCACACCATCAGGATCAGCATGGTCTGGCCGAAGTCCGGCTCCAGCACCAGCAAGGTCACCAGGCCGAGCAGCGAGGCCAGCGCCATCGACGTCGCCGGCATCTCCGGTCGCCGCGCCGATTCCGCGAACAGCCATGCCACCACCACGACGAAAGCGGGCTTGGCGGATTCGGAAGCCTGAATGTTGACGCCGAGAATGGTGATCCAGCGCCGCGCGCCCTTCACCTCGGCGCCGAACAGCAGCGTGACGACGATCAGGAAGACACTGATCGCCAGCACGATCAGCGCGCTGCGCCGGATCTGCCGTGGCGACAGGAACGAGACGCCCAGCATCACAATAAGCGACGGCGCGAGGAACAACACATGGCGATTGAAGAAGTGGAACGGATCGAGCCCGATGCGGGTCGCGACCGACGGACTCGCGGCCAGCGACAGGATGACGCCGCACAGGATCAGCAGCACAAAAGCACCGAGCAGCAACCGGTCGACGGTCCACCACCATTCGGAAAGCGGAGTGCGTTGTTCGCGAGAAATCATGGCAGGTCCTGCGGGCGGCCGTTAACTGCCCATTGGTCCCCCATCATGGTTTCCGAACCGTTAACGGAATGAAAACATTTGCCGCGAGAGCTCAGACCACCGGCACGACGCCATCCAGCGCCCGCACCAACTCGCCGAACCGCACGCCGCGCACCTCGAAATTCGGGAACTGATCGAACGAGGCGCAGGCCGGCGACAGCAGCACCACGGCGTCCGGCAATCCGGCCGCATCGGCATCGCGCGCGGCATTCGGCACCGCGACTTCGAGCGTCTCGCTGAGCTCGTAAGGCACCTTGCCTTCCAGCGTCGCGGCGAATTCCTGCGCCGCCACTCCGATCAGATACGCCTTGCGGATGCGCGGAAAAAATTCGGCGAGCGAGGTGATGCCGCCGCTCTTCGGCTTGCCGCCGGCGATCCAGAAGATGTCGCCGAACGAGGCCAGCGCCCGCGCCGTGGCGTCGGCGTTAGTGCCTTTGGAGTCATTGACGAACAGCACATCGCCGCGCCGACCGGTCTGCTCCATGCGGTGCGCGAGACCGGGAAAGCTGCGTAGCCCTTTCTGCAACACGTCACTGCTCACGCCGAGCGCCAGCACCGCCGCCGCAGCGCACGTCGCGTTCTGCGCGTTGTGAACGCCGCGCAGCGAACCGATGCCGCCGATCCGCGCAATCTCGGTGCGCGCGCCGCCTGCGGCGCGGACAATGGTGTCTCGCTCGACATACATTCCATCGGCCAGCGGCTGCTTGACCGATACGCGCACCACCGGCTTGCCGGCCTGATCGAGCCGGTCCGCCACCGCCCGGCACCAGCCGTCGTCAACGCCGACGATCGCCGCGCCGCCGGGCTGCACGCCTGCGACCAGCCGCTCCTTCACCGCAGCGTAGTGATCGATGCTGCCGTGGCGATCGATGTGATCCTCGCTGACATTGAGCAGGATGCCGACGCTGGGATCGAGCGACGGGCACAGGTCGATCTGGTACGACGACATCTCGATGACATGCACGCGGCCGGCGCGCGACGGCTCCAGCGACAGGATCGCGGTGCCGATGTTGCCGCCCATCTGCACGTCATGCCCCGCCTCGCGCATCAGATGCGCGATCAGCGCCGTCGTCGTGGATTTGCCATTGGTGCCGGTGATAGCGACGAACGGCGCGTTCGGCGCATGGCGACGACGCTCGCGGCAGAACAGTTCGACGTCGCCGATCACCTCGACGCCTGCGCGTTGCGCGGCAAGCACGGTCCAGTGCGGCTGCGGATGCGTCAGCGGCACGCCGGGCGTCAGCACCAGCGCGGCGAACGTTTCCCATGCCGCATTGCGCAGATCCTCGGTGACGAACCCGGCCTTCGCGGCAGCGGCCATGCGATCGGCGCTGTCGTCGCAGGCAACGACGTCGGCGCCGCCCGCGCGCAACGCCTCGCAGCTCGCAAGGCCGGAGCCGCCGAGCCCGAACACGGCAACCGCCTTGCCGGCGAATGAAGTGACAGGGATCATGGCTTTAGCGCAGCTTGAGCGTGGAGAGGCCGAGCAGCGCCAGCATCACCGCGATGATCCAGAACCGGATCACCACCTGCGGTTCGGTCCAACCCTTCTGCTCGAAGTGATGGTGGATCGGCGCCATCTTGAACACGCGCTTGCCGGTCAGTTTGAACGACGTCACCTGCACGATCACGGACACCGCTTCCAACACAAACAGGCCGCCGATCACCGCCAGCACGATCTCGTGCTTCACCGCCACCGCGATCGAGCCCAGCATGCCACCGAGCGCCAGCGAGCCGGTGTCGCCCATGAAGATCGAGGCCGGCGGCGCGTTGAACCACAGGAAACCGAGGCCTGCGCCGAGCACCGCGCCGCACAACACCGCGAGTTCGCCGGTGCCGGCGACGTAATTGATTTGCAGATAGTCGGAGAACACCGCGTTGCCGGCGAGATAGGAGATCATGCCGAAACTCGCGGCGGCGATCATCACCGGCACGATGGCGAGGCCGTCGAGACCGTCGGTGAGATTCACCGCGTTGCCGGCGCCGACGATGATGAAGCCGCCGAAGATCACAAAGAACCAGCCGAGATTGATCACCGCTTCCTTGAAGAACGGAATCGCTAGCGAGCTCGACAGCGGCTCGCGGCCAATCCTCATCAGCGCGTAACACGCCAGCGCCGCGATGACGCCTTCGATCATCAACCGGCTGCGGCCGCCGAAGCCGTTATGGCTCTGCTTGGTGACCTTGAGATAGTCGTCATAGAAACCGACCAGACCGAAACCGAGCGTTACGCCGAGCACGATCCAGACGTACGGATTCGTCGGATTGGCCCACAGCAGCGTCGAGACCACGAGACCGGAGAGGATCATCAAGCCGCCCATGGTGGGCGTGCCCTTCTTGGTCAGATGCGTCTGCGGCCCGTCGGTGCGGATCGGCTGGCCCTTGCCCTGACGGATGCGCAGGTTGTCGATGATCCATGGGCCGAACAGAAATACGAACAGCGCCGCCGTGACCATGGCGCCGCCGGTGCGAAACGTGATGTAGCGAAACACATTGAGAGCCGGAATCGCCGGCACCGCATCGATCAACCAATAGAACATTCAATCCGCCTTACACCGCTACGTCGTCGTGAGCGGCCTTATCGGGGAAGCGCTTCTCCAGCGCACTGACAATGACTTTCATCTTCGAACCGAGCGAGCCCTTGATCATGACAGCGTCGCCGTCGCGCAGCGCGGCCACCACCTGCGACTCAAGCAGATTAGAGCTTCCGGCATAGCCGCCACGCTTGCCGGAGGGAAGCGCATCCCACAGGTTTTGCATCAGCGGCCCGCAGCAGAATACCGTGTCGATCCCGTTCGCCGTCACCGCTTCGGCGAGCCCGCGATGCAGGTCGGCGCCGGTCGGGCCGAGTTCGAGCATGTCGCCGAGCACCGCGATCTTTCGACCATGCGGGCCGACCGCCGCGCGGCCGAGCACGTTCAGCGCGGCCGCCATCGAGGCTGGATTGGCGTTGTAGCTCTCGTCGATCAGCGTGGCGTTGCCATGCAAGAGTTCCAGCGTCTTGCGCACGCCGCGTCCCGCCGCCGCTTGAATTTGCGACAACGCCAGCGCCGAGCGTGCCAGATCGGCGCCCGCGAGCGACGTCGCCGCCAGCACCGCCAGCGAGTTCAGCGCCATGTGGCGACCGGGCATCGCCAGCTTGTAGGTGACGTCGTGATCGAGAATGTCGGCATGGATCGCCGAGCATGTCGCGTGCAGCGCCACGTCCAGCAATCGCGCATCGGCGGTCTTGTGTTCGCCGAAGGCAACGATGTTGGCAATGCCCGCTTTCTTGGCGTTGCGTTTCAGCCGTGCGAATTGATCGTTGTCGCGATTGAGCACCGCGACGCCGCCGGGCTCGACGCCGGAGAAAATCTCCGCCTTGGCATCAGCGATCGCCTCGACGTTCTTAAAGAATTCCAGATGCACCGGCTCGACGGTGGTGATGATCGCGATATGCGGCCGCACCAGCCCGACCAGCGGCGTGATCTCGCCGGCATGGTTCATGCCGATCTCGAACACGGCGTAAGCGGTATCCGCCGGACAGCGCGCCAGCGACAGCGGCACGCCCCAGTGATTGTTGAACGAAGCGACGGAGGCGTGCGTCTTGCCTTGCTTCTCGAGCACCTGACGCAGCATTTCCTTGGTCGAGGTCTTACCGACAGAACCCGTGACAGCGATCACCTTCGCGCCGAGTCGCGCGCGCGACGCCTTCGCGAGATCGACCAGTCCTTGCAGCACGTCTTCGACGACGAGCAACGGTGCATCGGCGGCGAACTGATCGCGCTTGTCGCGCGACACCACTGCTAGCGCCGCGCCGGCCTTCAATGCGGCCTCGACGAAGGCGTGGCCGTCATGCACGTCGCCCTTGATGGCGAAGTAAGCGTCACCCGGCGCGATGGTGCGGCTGTCGATGGACAGACCATGGATCGCGACCGGCATCGTGCCGCGCATCTCGGCCTGCATCGCGCCGACCATAGCCTTCGGCGTCCAGAGTGGCTGCGTGCTCATGCAATTTTCACTTTCAATGCGTTCGCGACCGCGTGGTGATCGCTGAACGGCAGCGTGCGTTCGCCGACAATCTGGCCGGTTTCGTGGCCTTTGCCGGCGATCAGCAAAACATCCCCGTCCTGCAAATCGTCGATGGCGGCTTGGATAGCCTCGGCGCGGTCGCCGATCTCGCGCGCACCGGGCGCGGCGGCGGCGATGGCGGCGCGGATCGTCACCGGATTCTCGCTGCGCGGATTGTCGTCGGTGATGATCACCGCATCGGCGTTCTGCACGGCGATCTCGCCCATCAGCGGCCGTTTACCGGCATCGCGGTCGCCGCCCGCGCCGAACACCACGATCAGCCGCCGCTTCGCATAGGGCCGCAACGCTTGCAGCGCCTTGGCCAGCGCGTCGGGCTTGTGCGCGTAATCGACGAAGATCGGCGCACCGTTGCGCTCGCCGACCAGTTCAAGCCGTCCCTTCGCGCCTTCGAGACGTTCCAGCGCGGCGAACACACGCGCCGCATCGCTGCCGGTGGCAATCGCGAGACCCGCCGCGACCAGCGCGTTCTCGATCTGAAATTCGCCGACCAGCGGCAGGCACAGGGTGTAGCGCTGCCCGCGATGCGCGAACGTGAGCTTCTGCGCGAAGCCATCCACCGCGACATCGATCAGGCGAATGCCTAGCCCCTCGCCGTCGCCACCGCGTCCCACCGTAAGAAGACGCAGGCCGCGTTTGCGCGCGGCGTCAATCACCTGCTGCGAGACGTCATGATCGGCGGCAATCACCGCCGCGCCACCGTCTACGATCAGATCGTTGAACAGTCGCAACTTGGCCGAGAGATAGTGCGCGACATCCGGATGGTAATCCATGTGATCGCGCGACAAATTGGTGAAGCCGCCGGCATTCACACGCACGCCGTCGAGGCGAAACTGATCGAGCCCATGCGAGGAGGCTTCCAGCGCGAGATGCGTCACGCCGTCGCCCGCCAACTCGTCGATGGTCCGATGCAGCGCAATGGGGTCCGGCGTCGTCAGCGAACCGTAGACGTTGCGCTTGGTGCTCACCACGCCAACGGTGCCGATGCTGGCGGCCTCGTCGCCAAGCTGTTGCCAGATCTGGCGCGCGAATGCCGCAACCGAAGTTTTGCCGCTAGTGCCGGTGACGGCTGCGATGGTCTTCGGCTGACGCGGATAGAAGCGCGCCGCGGCCTGCGCCAACGCGCGGCGCGGATTGGCGACACTCACGAACGGCACACGCGCAGAACCCGCCGGCGCATGATCGCCAGCGATAGCTACCGCGCCCGATTCAATTGCCTGATCGATGAACCGCGCGCCGTCGGTTTTCACCCCGGCCAGCGCGAAGAACAGATCGCCCGGCTTAACCGCACGGCTATCCATCGCGAGGCCCATCACCGCGATCTCCCGCGTCGATGGATCGATCGCAACGTCCGCGCTGAACAGTTCGAAAAGTCTCATGGTCTCCGGGCCTGACGCCGCATCAAGGGCAGCGCCTCAGCAAGATCAAATTCGGATCGTCACGCACCCAACGTAACGCTATCTCGATGTCGCAAGAATAAGGCGCTCAGACGGCGGCAGATCGAAACGCGGTTGAATTCCCAACAACGGCGCAATGCGGGCGATCACCTTGCCACCGGTCGGCACCGCGTTCCAGCCGGAGGTGATGAAACCGTAGGTTTCCTTCAGCGGTTGCGGCTCGTCGATCATGATCAGAATCTGATACTTCGGATCGTCCGCCGGCAGGATCGCGGTGAAGCCGTTCAGCACCTTCTTCTTGGCATAACGACCGTTGATGACCTTCTCGGCGGTGCCGGTCTTGCCGCCGACGTAATAACCCTTGACGTCGGCCTTGCGCGCGGTGCCGATCTCGGCGTTGAGCCGCATCAGGAAGCGCATCTTCTCGCTGGTTTCCGGCTTGATGACGCGCTTCGCCAGTTTCATCGCCTCTTCCTCGGACCGCTTGAGGAAGGTCGGCGGGATCAGGTAGCCGCCATTGACCAGTGCGTCGATGCCCATCACCGCCTGCAACGGCGCCACCGCCATGCCGTGGCCGAAGGAAATGGTGACGGTGTTCAATTCGCCCCACTTGCGCGGCAGGATCGGCGACGCGCTCTCCGGCAGTTCGGTCCGCAGCCGCGTCATCTGGCCCATCTTGCGCAGGAACGCCTGATGCGCCTCGACGCCTTGCGCCAACGCCATACGCGCCGCGCCGACGTTCGACGAGTAGGTGAAGACTTCCTTGGTGTTGATGAAGCGGCCGAGCGGATGGTCGTCGTGAATCTTGAAGCGACCGTAATGCAGCGGGCCGCGCGCATCCCACATCGAATTCAGCGTCGCCTTGCCGGAGTCGAGCGCCATCGCCAGCGTGAACGCCTTGAACGTCGAACCCATTTCATAGACGCCGGTGGTCAGGCGGTTGATGCGGTCGGGGTCGTTGGCTTCCTTCGGATTGTTCGGGTCGAAATCCGGCAGCGACACCATCGCCACGATCTCGCCGGTCTTGACGTTGGAGACGAGACCCGATGCGGCCTTGGCCTTGTAGTGCTCTTTCGCCTTCATCAACTCGTCGCGCAAGGCGTGCTCGACGCGCAGATCGACAGCGAGTTCGACCGGCCTCTGCAAGCGGTCGGTCGCAAATCCCGCGCGATGCAGATCCGCCAGCCCGTTGGTGTCGAGCCATTTCTCGATGCCGGCGATGCCCTGATTGTCGATGTTGACGAGACCGATCAGGTGCGAGACGTCGACGCCGTTCGGATAGTCGCGCTTGTTCTCGCGCAGGAAGCCGATACCGGGAAGCCCGAGGCGATGAATGTCGTGCTGCTGGCGCGGCGTGATTTCACGCTTGAGCCAGACAAAACCCTTCTTCGACGACAGCCGGTCGCGTACTTCCTTGGTGTCGAGATCGGGCAGCGCGCCGGTCAAGAGTTCGACCGCCTCATCGACGTCGATCAGCCTGCGCGGCTCGCCGAACAGCGAGGGCGTCTTGACGTCGGTGGCAAGAATTTGCCCGTTGCGATCGACGATGTCCGGTCGCGCGGTGGCGATGGCGTCCTGGGTGACGCGGCGCGACCCGTGGCCTTCGCCGAAGGTCGCGAACATCACCAGCCGCGCGCCGATCACGACATAAACCAGCGAGAAGATCAGGATGGTCAGCCCGACGCGCACCCGCGCCCGCGCCGCGCGATCGACGTTCTGCCCATAGAGCAGGCCACGGACCACGCGCTGCCGCCACGCGGAGAATGAGCGATCCGGAGCGCGCACGACGTCGACTTGATCGTTCATCGCGCGCCCTCCGTTGCGGGAATCGAACCGGTCATCAGATCGGGATCGGTGGTATCGATCATCGCGCCGATGGGATCGGGTTCGTTCGGATTGATCAGCGTGGGCGAGCGCTCCGGCAGGTTCTTCAGTTGATCGTATTGCCGGCCCTCGATCGGCCGCAGCTTGGTGTGACGCTCGGCGAAACCTTGCAGCCGCTTCGGGGAATCGAGCCGCGCCCATTCGGCGCGCAAGGCGGCGATGGCGTCGCGCTGCGCCCGCACCTCGGCGTGCAACCGCTGCACGCGCTCGGTACGCGAGGTCGATTCCATCTTGATGCGGTAGACGTAGGACGCACCGAACACCAGCAGGCAGACGACGAGAAGATGGATGATCCGCATGGCTCAACCTCTTCGCATGACGCTGTCGAGCGTCGGCCACGACGGCAGATCGGCAGCCGGCTGCGCAGGCGCATCGGTTCGCTCGGCGGCGCG
Source organism: Xanthobacteraceae bacterium (assembly GCA_051954235.1). GTDB lineage: Bacteria > Pseudomonadota > Alphaproteobacteria > Rhizobiales > Xanthobacteraceae > 62-47. The sequence continues at coordinate 71,053 of JBQCHY010000038.1, read as the reverse complement.
CAGTTTTGCGGAGCGCGCGCGCGGATTGGCATCGACCTCGTCGTCGCCGGGTTTGATCGGGCGCTTGGTCAGCACGGTAAAGCGCGGCGCCTGCTGCACAACTTGCGGCAGATGCCGCGAGCCGCTGCCGCGCTGGCTGCGCTCCACCAGAAAACTCTTGACGATGCGATCTTCCAACGAGTGGAACGTCACCACCACCAGCCGACCGCCGGGCTTCAACACCTGCTCCGCCGCGGCGAGCGCCAGATGCAGTTCGTCAAGTTCTGCGTTGACGAAAATCCGCAGGCCCTGAAACGTCCGCGTCGCGGGATGAATTTCGCCGGGCTTGGCGCGCACCACCTTGCCGACGATATCGGCCAGCGCGCGCGTGGTCGTGATCGGCGCTTCGCCCCGCGCCGCGACGATGGCGCGGGCAATGTGCCGCGAATAACGTTCCTCGCCGAAAATGTAGATGATGTTGGCGAGATCGGCTTCCGAAGCGCTCGCAACGACATCGGCGGCGCTGGGGCCCGTGCCGCTCATCCGCATGTCGAGCGGACCGTCGAGGCGGAACGAGAAGCCACGCTCGGCCTGATCGATCTGCATCGACGACACACCGATATCCATCACCATGCCGTCGACGGCATCGACGCCTTGCGCGGTACAGACCTCGGCCAGATGGGAGAAGCGATCCTCCACCAGCGTCAGTCGCCCGTCCGACTCGTCGACAAGCGCAAACCCGCCAGCGATGGCGGTCCGGTCGCGGTCGATGCCGATCACGCGGGCGCCTTCGACCGCCAGCAACGCGCGGCTGTAGCCGCCGGCGCCGAAGGTCGCATCGACATAGATGCCGCCGCTATGCGGCGACAGCCATTCAATGACCTCGCGGCCGAGCACCGGAATGTGACGAGACAACGGAAGCGCGGTCATGCGCGCGTCCCTTCGCCGCCGAGCCCCCGATGCCGTGCGTCGAGGCCGCTGCTGACTGGCTTGGCCGATGGCATGGGCGAGGACATGAACGTTGCGCCGGGTTCCGCTTTCCGTTTCGACGCGAAAATCCGAGCTTCCGCATGGGACGATGTGCAGGGCCATGGGATTCGTCAGCGTCAAAGGAGCCTTCGCCCGCCCGAACAGGCTGGCTTTTCACCCTTCAGTAACGTTGGTTAGCGTTAAAAAAGCGTTGATGAAATCGCGCAAGTCCAACGCAATGCCGTGACCATCGCGCCGACCGCGCGCCCTCCCCCGATTCCCTGTGGATGCATGGCCTCGGTGAGCGCCATCGCTTGCCCGCCGGGTGGCGCGCTGGCACCTTTATGTCGAGATCGTGACCACAACGCGCGGCGGATTGATCGATCCGCCGCCAAAATGAGCGGCGCGCGCCGTGGTGCCGCCGGGTTTGAGGGATGAAGTGAATTGGGTCCAATAGTCGAGAAGCCAGCGCCTAAGCGCCAGCGGGCCCTTCCCATCCCGAAGGCCGCCGCCGACATGCCGAAATTCACGCCCGATTCCTCCGTCGTCTACGAGGTGGTTCCGTCCGAGAATTTCGGCGAGCGGAACAAGGGCCTGACGCCCGACATGATCCTGCTGCACTACACCGGAATGCCGGACCTCGAAGGCGCGCTGTATCGGCTGTGTACCGCCGGCACCGACGTGTCCGCACATTATGTCGTGCTGGAGGACGGCCGCATCCTGCAATGCGTGCCCGAAGACAAGCGCGCCTGGCATGCCGGCGTCTCCTATTGGGCCGGCGAAACCGACATCAATTCCTGCTCGATCGGCATCGAAATCGTCAATCGCGGCCACGACTGGGGCTATCCGGACTTCCCGTTGCGGCAGGTCGCGGCGGTGATCGCGTTGTGCAGGGGCATCATGATCCGGCGCAAGGTGCCGGCACATCGGGTGCTGGCACATTCCGACGTCGCGCCCTCGCGCAAGCAGGATCCCGGCGAGAAATTTCCGTGGCGCTCGCTGGCCGATTCCGGCGTCGGGTTCTGGATCGAACCGGCGCCGATCGTCAAAGGCGACATGCTCCGTCCCGGCTCGACCGGCGATCAGGTCCGCGACCTGCAAGCGGCGCTGGCGCGTTTCGGCTACAGCATTGAGGCCGATGGCCGTTACGGCGTGCCGACGCGCGAGGTCGTTTCCGCGTTCCAGCGGCACTATCGCCCGGAGCGGGTTGACGGCATCGCCGACCAGTCGACAGTGAAGACGTTGCATGCGCTGCTCGCCGCCCTTCCCGCGTCGAACCCGCCGGTCGCCGCCGCCTCCTGAGTCATTCGATTCTCCGTGCCGCTTGACGGATCGATGCCAAGCCCGCATGGGTGGCGCGTCAGTCGGCCGGACGGCCGCTCCGGCACCGGCCGAAAGGCCGCCGGGGAGGAAAGTCCGGGCTCCATCGACATGCGGTGCCGGATAACGTCCGGCGGGGGCGACCCCAGGGAAAGTGCCACAGAGAACGAACCGCCCGCCTCCGCCCTCACGGGCTTCGGCGCGACAGGCCCTCGGGCTCGCCGCGCCATAGCGGCGCAAGCTGCGACGGCGGGTAAGGGTGAAAAGGTGCGGTAAGAGCGCACCGCGTCGCCGGCAACGGCAACGGCATGGCAAACCACACCGGGAGCAAAACCGAATAGGGACGGCGCAGCGGCTGGTTCGCGCAAGCGATAACACCGCGAGATCGTGTCGGGTCTGCCGTCCGGGTAGGTTGCTTGAGGCAATGTGCGAGCATTGTCCCAGACGAATGGCCGTCACGTATCGTCCGTGCGAGCGGGCGATGCCCTACAGAACCCGGCTTACAGGCTGGCTGACATTCTTCGCGTGCACCATGAGAGGTCCGGCGTTTCTCGCCGGACCTCTCGCCACGTCGGAGTCCGGATCATTCAAATTTGAACGATTTGCCGACCGTTGATTTTACGGCTGCGCGGTAAGGATGACGGAACGCTGGTCGAGACCGGCGCAGATCAGGTCCCGTCATGACGCGCTTCTTCGACCGAGTGTTGCGTTTTGATCGTCCATCCGACGCAATCTACGTCGAGTTGGTGGATGCGCTGTTCAGCCTCGTCCCGCCGATGGTGTTTCTCGCGATCTCGATTGGCGTGATCGGCACGACGGTCTTTGCCCGCACCGGCGATTGGCTGGTGATCGGATTGACAGCCGCCATTCTCGTGGTCACCGGCGAACGCATCCTGATGGCCCTGCGCTATCGCCGCGCCCGCGCGACCGGCCCGTTGTCGTTTGTCGATGCGCAGGGTTGGGAAAGGCAGTTCGCAGCGCGAAGCTACATCACGACGTCAACCCTCGGCATCATGGGCGCATGGTGTTTCATGCTGCCTTATCCGAAGATCCACATGCTGATGGTCGGCATGCTGTTCGCCTATGCCGCGGGGACGGTGACGCGCGTGGCGTATCGGCCGCGGCTTGCGATCCTCAACCTGCTGACCCTCTCGACGCCATCGCTGATCGCGTGTCTGTACGTCGGCGGAACGGTGTATTGGTGTCTTGCGTTTCTTATCGTGGTCTTTCTGCTCGGTGGCTTCGAAGCCGTGCAGCATCTCTATGCGACCATCGTCAGCCAATTGACGCTCAAGCTCCGCTTCGCCGGGCTCGCGCGCCGCGATGCGTTGACCGGCCTGTCCAATCGCCTGGCCCTGAACGAAAACCTCGAGGCGATCGTTGTCGCGGCCGCGCGCCAAGGTCGCCAGCTCGCAGTCCACAGTCTCGACCTCGACAATTTCAAACAGGCGAACGACCGCTTCGGCCATCCTGTCGGCGACGCTATACTGCGCGAAGTGGCGAAGCGCCTGTCGTGGCTCACACGCGAAAGCGATCTGCTGGTCCGGCTCGGCGGCGACGAGTTCGTGCTGGTGCAAACTGAAGTCGAATCCCGCGAGCAAGCACTGGCGCTGGCGACGCGCATCATCCGGGAAATCGCGACGACCTATCAGATCAACGGCAACGCCATCCAATTGGGCACCAGCGTCGGCATCGCCATGATGATGCCTGACCAACCGCTGACGTCCGAGGAGTTGCTCGATCGCGCCGATCAGGCGCTCTATCAGGCCAAGCGAGCCGGCTGCGGGTTCGTCGTCCACACGGTGGCGCCGCAACTGGTGCCGACACTCTCCAACGACAGCGAGATCGACGACGCACGGAAGACCGTCACCTCGAATTGACCACGCTGACGATTGCGATTTGCATTGCAGCCATGTCGAGGCCCCGCGAAGGGCGTCTGTGCTGGAACCTCCACGAGCGAACCGCTACAGCACGATCGTCGCCGATCGTTCGCTGTCGCTCCAGCTTCGTTGCCCGCATGTCCTCCCTCATCTCGCGCCAATCGCTCGGTCTGTCGCTCGGCTTCCTTGGCGTCGTGATCTTCGGCGGCACGTTGCCGGCAACGCGCCTCGCGCTCACCGGCTTCGATCCGTATTTCATCACCGCGAGCCGCTCGGCCATCGCCGGCCTGTGTGCGCTGGCATTGCTCGTAGTCCTGCGACGTCCGCTGCCGCCGAAGCACACATGGCTGTCGCTGGTGCTCGGCACGCTCGGGGTCGTGGTCGGCTTCCCCTTGTTCATGGCAATGGCGATGCAGACATTGCCGGCGGCGCATGGCGGCGTGGTGCTCGGTATCCTGCCGATCGCCACTGCCATCGTCGCGGTGCTGGTGACGCATGAGCGCCCCGGCCTTGCCTACTGGATCGCGGCACTGGTTGGTGCTGTGCTGGTGATCGTGTTCGCGCTGCGCCATGGCGGCGGCGGCATCGCGGTCGGTGACTTGTTCCTGCTGCTCGCCGTGGCGGGCGGCGCCATCGGTTACGGCTTCTCCGGCCGCCTCACGGCGTTCATGCCCGGCTGGGAAATCATCAGTTGGTCGATGGTGATCGCGCTGCCGCTGACATTGCCCGCCGCGTGGCTCCTGATGCCGGGCGATTTTTCCGGCGTTCCGCTGGATGCGTGGCTCGGCCTCGCCTACGCCGCGCTGTTCTCGCAGTGGATCGGCTTCTTTGCCTGGAACGCGGGAATTTCGATCTGCGGTCTCAGCAAGGTGTCGCAACTGCAATTGCTGCAACCGTTCGTCACCATCGCGCTCGCCGCATTGGTGAACCGCGAGGCGATCGACCTTGACACTATCCTGTTCGCGGCGGCGGTCGTCGCCACCGTCGCGATCAGCGCGCGGACACGGATACGCGTCGCACCGCCGCTGGCACAAACATAAAGACGGATAAAATCTAGAGCGATTTACCGTTCGACGGAAACCTTAATCCGTCATGCCCGGCCTTGTGCCGGGCATCCACGTCTTGAAACCCTCGCAAGGTCAAAGACGTGGATGGCCGGGACGAGCCCGGCCATGACGAGTTGTTGATTCCATTCTAAACGAAACCTGCTCTAGTCGTCGTCTTCGTCGTGGCTCGCATGATGCTTCGCGCCGCGACCGCCGATCGAACTGGTATAGGCCGGCTCCTGATTGGCATAGGAACCGCCGCGGCCAGCGCGCGCTGCGATCTCTTCGCCCGACACCGCAGCGGGCTTGCAGATCACGCGACCGCTGGAGCGACGCATCAGATCGACGTGAATGTGATTGTAGTGATAGACGTTGGCGCCCGGCGCCAGCACGGTGGTGAAGTGCTGGCACGCAGCGCCCTGCACGTCACGCAGGAAGCCTTGCTCTTCCGGCAGTCCCTTCCAGCCCTTCTGCACCGAAATATAGCGGCCGTCGGCGAGCGTGAAGCCGGCGACATCGAGCGCGTTGCCGAAGGCGTGTTCGGAAATATGCGCGCGCGGATTGCCGTTCATGCCGCGGCATGAATAGGCCGAGATCTGCTTGATCTCGACGACGCGCGCGCCGAACCAGCGCATCGCAGCCGGCTGAATGTTTTCGCTCAACCAGCGATCCAGCGCCGACACGATCGGGCAGGCCAGAGTCGCGGTGGGCTTCAATGTGACGGGACCGAACGCCGACACCTGCGGCGCACGCGCCGGACCCAATGCCGGCAACGGCGCTTCACGCGTGGCCTCGTTCTGCATCGACGACCCGCGCGAATAGCGCGGCGCGGTCTCGCCTGACGAATAATCCTGCGACGACGCGTTGGAGGTGGCGTAACCACGTTGCGGCTCTTGGCGTTGCGAATAAGGCTGCGGTCCAGTCTGCCAGCCGGGCGGCGTATTCGCGGCCGGTTCGGCATTGCTTTCCGCCGGCAGAGGAATCTGATCGTCGGCGGGCGCAACGCCCGGCGCGTTCAGCGACACCGGCCCACCTCCGGCACCGTTATTATAGTCGGAGCGCGATGCGACCGATGGCGACGCCGGCCGAGCCGCGTAGTTCGGCTGCGAGCCAGGCCAACGCGGTTGATTGCTGCGACCGCCAACGGCGGCCGGCGGCCGCATGTCGTCAGCAAATCCGAGAGAGGTCGATGCGTCGCCAAGTGCCGCGACCTTCAGCGGGAACTCGGCGCCGCACACGCCGGGGCCGGAAATCGGATTAATTCGAACGACTTCGGCGGTTTCCTTCACCGCACCGGACTTCAGACACGCTGCCTCCGCCTCCGCGCGCCACGGAGCGCGCTGCTCGGTCTGGAAGAAGCCACGGCCACAACCCGCCAACGAGGCGAGCGCAACACAGCCCATCAGTGAAAGGATCATTCGGCGCGTCATTCGCGCACGTTGGTCGAATTTATTTAAAGACTCTTCAACGCATTGATTTCAGGAAGTTTTAACCATGCGCGCCAGCGCATGCCTCCGCGGCCGTCAGGCAAAGGGATGCGACATTGCCGATTTATTTTTTCTGGAACGAACCGCCGCTTTCGCCGTTGAGCAGATCGCCGGAATGAACGCCCTCAAAATGGGGAGGTGGCCCATGACGACGTTCGGCACATTGAGCACCCTGACCGCATATCTGTCGCTGGCCTTTGTGGGAGCCATCGTCCTCGGCCTGCTCTAAGCCGGGGTCGACGCCTGCGCGGCGTCCGTCCGGCATTCCACCATCGCCCGACCGTTTCCGGCTCGCCTTGACGACGCCGCAGTGACGTTCCATTGACGGCGAAGTTGGCTTCGTCGTTGAGGGAACCGGGAACCGATGCGCGTCAAAACCATTGTGATCGCCGCCGTGGTGGTCGCAGCCGCATTCGCCGTCGGCCTGAAAGCGATGGACTGGCTGGCACCCAACCAGTCGCCGCCCCCGCCGGTGGTCGCGAAAGCGCCGCCGCTGCCGGAGGCTACCCGCAATTCGACGCTGCTGGTACCGATCCAGATTCCGCTAAAAGCCATCGGTGACGCCGCCGAGCGCGCCGCGCCGCGCAACTTCGCCGGCAAGGCGGCGAACCCGGTGCCGCAACTGTTGCAGGACGCCGACATCAACTGGACTGCTGCGCGCGGCGTCATCACCGCCAGCGGCGCGCAGAACGCGCTGGCCATGGCCGCGCCGATCACCGGCAGGCTCAATGTCACCGGTTCGCTCTCCGCCGGCGCGCGCGGAGCGCTCAACGACGCGCTCGGCTCGCTGCTCGGCGGCAACGTCGCCAAGCAGATCGGCGCCATCAACATCAAGTCGTTCAAAGCCGACGCCGAGATTCGCGGCAATGTCGGCATGACGTCGCGACCGACATTGACCGCGAACTGGCGCATCGAACCGAATCTCGCGGCGCAGGTCGATCTCGGCGACACCAACCTTTCGATCGCCGGCGTCCGCGTCAGCGTGCCTGCACAGACCAAGCCGGCCATCGATCAGGCTGTGAACGAACAACTCGCCGCCTTGCAGCAGCGCATCCGCAACGACCCGCTGCTCGAACAAAACGCGCGGCGCGAATGGGCCAAGATGTGCCGCTCGATTCCGCTGCACAATCCATCCGCGCCGCAATCGCAATTGTGGCTGGAACTGAAACCAACCAAGGCTATCGCGGTGCAGCCGGCTATCGATGCCAGCAACGTCACGCTGATGCTCGGCGTCAATGCCGAAACCCGGATCACCGCCAGCGAGACCAAGCCGCAATGCCCCTTCCCCGCGGCGATCGAACTGGTCGCACCGCGTCCCGCGCGTGTCGATATCGGCGTGCCGGTCGACCTGCCATTCACCGACATCAATAAGATCCTCGCGGCCCAACTCGCCGGCAAAACATTTCCCGAAGACAAGGACAGCGCGGTCGCGGTTACTGTCAAACGCGCTACCGTTGCGGCTGCGGGCGATCGCCTGCTGATCTCTCTGGTGGTGGACGCCAAGGAAAAGCGGAGCTGGTTCGGGCTCGGCGCCGACGCCACCGTGCACATCTGGGGCAGGCCCGTTCTCGATGCGAAGCAGCAGACCGTGCGCCTGACCGACATCAAGCTCGCGGTCGAATCCGACGCCGCCTATGGCCTGTTCGGTACGGCCACCCGCGCCGCGATTCCATATCTGGAAAAGGCGGTGGCGGAGAAAGCGGTCATCGACCTCAAGCCGCTCGCCGTTGATGCCCGTCAACAGATCGGCGGCGTCATCGCCGGCTTGCAGAAGAAGGAGGACGGCGTTCGCGTCGACGCCGCAATCGACAGCCTCCGCCTCGCCGGCATCGCCTTCGACTCCACCAAGCTGCGGGTGATCGCCGAGGCCAGCGGCGCGGTGAAGGTGACCGTGACGACGTTGCCGGCCTTCTAAGCGTGTGATCCATAGCGCCTGACCGTAAATTCGTTTGACGGGCGGATTCGCAACGCGAAAAGCCTCGTCCCTACGCAGGCAGGGACCCATATGCCGCAGCCGTGCGGTTCTAAAAATCAGACGACCCCATTTTATAACAACCAGCGTCCGGGATTCTGGGTCCCCGCCTGCGCGGGACGGCGTTGGGAGCGCGTTGCCCTCGCACGAGCCGGCATTCCACTTTCGTTAAAAACGCCCTGGGGTGCGACAATCTGTCTTGCGATCAGGTTGCGTTGTTGGCACAACCGCAACCGTGCGGCGTAAATCGCCGCAACCACCCACAATAAGAACAATCCAAGGAGATCACCGGATGAAAAAGACCGTCGCAACCTTCCTGGCCGGCCTCGCCATCGCCCTTTCGGGCGGCGCTGCGCAGGCGCAGATTTCGGACGACGTCGTCAAGATCGGAGTCTTGACCGACATGTCGAGCCTCTATTCCGACGCCACCGGCAAGGGCTCGCTGATCGCCACGCAAATGGCGGTCGAGGATTTTGGCGGCAAGGTAAAGGGCAAGCCGATCGTCGTGCTGTCCGGCGATCACCAGAACAAGCCGGACGTCGGCGTCAATATCGTTCGCAACTGGGTCGATAACGACAAGCTCGATGCGGTGTTCGACGTGCCGACCTCGTCGGTGGCGCTCGCGGTGTCGACGCTGCTGACCGAGAAGAACAAGATCTTCATCAATTCCGGCGGCGGCAGCTCAGACCTCACCGGCAAAGCCTGCTCGCCGATCTTCGTGCATTACACCTACGACACCTATGCGCTGTCGAGCGTTGCCGGCAAGGCGATGGTGAAGCGCGGCGAGGATACCTGGTTCTTCCTCACCGCCGACTACGCCTTCGGCCATGCGCTGGAACGCGATGCCACCAACATTGTCAAGGCCGCCGGCGGCAAGGTGCTCGGTGCCGTACGCCACCCGCTCAACACGTCCGACTTCTCATCGTTCCTGCTGCAAGCGCAGGCGTCGAAAGCCAAGGTGATCGCGCTCGCCAATGCCGGCGGCGACTCGACCAACGCGCAGAAGCAAGCGGCCGAATTCGGCATCACCCAGGGCGGCCAGAAGTTGATCGCGCTGCTTCAGGAGATCACCGATACCCACAGTCTCGGCCTCCAGCAGGAACAGGGCCTGATCCTCACCGACGGCTTCTACTGGGACATGAATGACGAGACCCGCGCGTTCTCGAAGCGCTTCATGGAGAAGGTCGGCCACATGCCGACGATGATCCAGGCCGGGCTCTATTCGGCGACGATGCACTATCTCAAAGCTATCGACGCCACCGGCACCGACGACACCGCCAAGGTGATGGCCAAGATGAAGGCGACGCCGATCAACGACTTCTTCGCCAAGAACGGTCACATCCGCGAGGACGGCCGCATGGTTCATGACATGTATCTGTTCGAAGTGAAGAAGCCCTCCGAGTCCAAGAGCGAATGGGACCTCTACAAGCTGCTCGCCACCGTGCCGGGCGACGAAGCGTTCCGCCCGATGAGCGAAGGCGGCTGCCCTTACATCAAGAAGTAAGTGCGATCAAATTAACAAAATGAGGGCCGGACGATATTGTCGCCCGGCCCTTTTTCATGCGCGTTGCATTTCCGCGAACGATTTAGGTCGAATACTTGAATTCCGGCATCGACTTGAGTTCATCCTTCGTGGCGCTGAGGACGCCATGGTCCGGATACCACGGGTTCGGCTTGGCGGTCGAAGCCGTCGAAGACGTGGTCGACGAGCCGGTGGTCGTGGTCGTAGCCGGGCGGCCGGTCATGCCACTCGAGCCGCCGCTGTTGCTTGCGGTGGTCGAGGGCACCGGCGTATCCGACCATTTGATCTTCTCGAACGGCACCGCGACATAGTGCTCGCCCATACCGAGGAAGCCGCCGACACCGATCACCACAGCGGTGATCTTGCCCTGCTTGTCGAGCAGCAGATCGTTCACCGAGCCGAGGCTCTCGTTGCTATCGTTATAGATCTTCAGACCGACAACCTTCGACGAACGCCACTGCCCCGCGTGGGACATCGTATCGGCCGCCGGAGCCGTGTTCGTCGCGGCGGGCGGTGTCGTTGTGGTATTGGGACTCGTCGGCGATTGCGCCAACGCGGCGGTCGCCAACATCGTCGAACCAACCAACACAGTCATCATGGACTTCGCAATCATGTGTGCTCTCCCTTCTGCGAAACTCTGCGAAGTGAACGAGCGAGCGCGACGGATGTTCCTGCGCCAAAAACGCGATGTCGCTGCGACGCGCGAAAGACTGGGTTGCGAATTTGCAAACCACAACGTCGGAACTAATTCGATATCAGAACGTCATTGCGAAGCGGAGCAATCCAGTTTTCATGAATCTGGATTGCTTCGTCGCTTGCGCTCCCCGCAATGACGAATTTCATGACGCTCTCGCGCTGCGTCAGAAGCTGCCCCAGTACGGCGGCACGCTGTAATAGCGATGCAGGTCTTCTTCCTGCGAGCGATCGCCCCAGTCGAAGTCCTTGTCGGCGAGGAACGACGGCGCTTTCTTCAGTTCATCGTCGGAAATATCGAGCTGATACGCTTCGTTCTCACGGCTGTACGTCAGGCGCGCCCACGGCAGTGGCAGCAGACTGGCGCCGAGGCCGAGGAAGCCGCCGAAACTCAAAATCGCGTAGGACACCTTGCCGCTGATCTTGTCGATCATCAGCCGCTCGATATGGCCGATCTTCTCGCCGTTCGGCCGCCGCACGGCGGTGCCTTCGACGCGGTCGCTGGCGATTAAGCTGTGTGGTTTCTTCATCACCTGATCGAGGGCCATGGCTGCCTCCCTGATAAGCCTGATGAGATATCCCAACCAACGCCACGCAGCGGCGCAGGTTCCGCAAAGCCCTTGCCCTGCCATTGCCACAGTTCGCGGCGCATAAGGAACCCGATCACGTCATGATTTTAGTTTCCAGCGCCGCGCCGGCCGCTGCACCTGCATTTTGGACATACTATGAAACCTGCCGTCCCCTGCGCCGCGCTCGCTCTTGCCTGTTCCGTTTTGTTCGGTGACGCCGCAGGGGCGCAGCGCGCCAATTACGAGGCGATGGTGGCGGAACATGCGCGGGCCAACGGTCTTCCGGAAGCGCTGGTGCATCGGGTGATCGTGCGCGAGAGCCGCTACCAGCCGCATCTGGTCGGACGGGGCGGAACCATCGGCCTGATGCAGATCAAACTCGCGACGGCGCGCGGCCTCGGCTACACCGGCACCGCCGCCGGGCTGCACGACCCCAACACCAACCTTACTTACGCCGTGCGCTATCTTGCCGGCGCCTATCGCGCCGCCAACGGCAACGCCGACCGCGCGGTGCACTATTATGCCGCCGGCTACTACTACGCCGCGAAGCGGCAGCAGCGACATCACGGCCGTCGTCATGATGCACAGGCCCGTGCCGCACAGACCGGCGCACCGCTGTCGATCGTGCCGTCGCCGCTGGCGGACGGCCGCTAGAGTCTATGGCATCCTGTTCGGCTTGACGGACGGTGCGCCGACGGCATCACCGGCGCGGAGATGCACGACAGCGACGTCGTCCACATAGGCCCGACGCCATCCGTCGAGATGATCCATCAGCAGCGCCGGCGGCGATTCCGGCACCAGCAACGTAGCATCGATGCGATAACGATCGAGGAGCGATAGCAACAATTCCGGACGTTGCAGCAATTGCGCGGCGAAGACATCTGCCCCAAATTTACGGCCATACAGTTCGGTGCGGCCATCGACGAACGGCGCGATGCCGGCCCAGATCAGGTACCCGCCGAAGTCATAATCATTGAAGACACGCGCGGCTTGATATCGCTTCAGCGCATCAACGGCGGCAACCGGCATCGTCCGGTGATTCGGATGGTAGTGGAGCGACGACGCCACGCCCGCGATCATCACCACTGCCAGCGGAATCGCCGCAAACAGCGCTAATCCATCGCGTCGTCCGGCTGGCGCCGCATCATCGGCGCTCGCCCCGAACTGCCGCGCCAGCGGCGCCGCCACCGCCAACGGCGTCAACAGCGCGAACACCTCGATATTCCGGATGTGGCCAAGCGCCATGTGCAGAAAACCGAGCGCCAGCAGAATGCGTGGCGGCGGTAAGGTGACGCCGCGCCACAACGCGGCGCCGATGGCGAGCAGGATGGCACCTTCGAAAACGCTGAACCGCGCGAAGCTCGGCGGCGCCCATTCCGAAATTAGCGGCAGCAACGGACCGAGATCGACGATGCTCTTGGCTGCCAACAAGGAGCCCCAACCATATGGCGTCACGCAAGCCGCGAGCAACGCCGCCAGCCCGAACACGAGCCAGCGCATCGCGAGGCCTGACCGCCGGGGCGCATCGACGTTCCACAAGGCATCGAGCAGGATCGGCGCGATCAACGCCAACCCAAGAATGAAGCCGCCGTGAAGGTTGGCCCATAGCACCATCAGGGGCAGCAACCAGAACGACGGCGGCCTGCGGCGCTCGGACGCCGCGATCAGCGCCGCGACCCATGTCACCATGATCGACAGCGTCAAAACATGCGGCCGCGCCAACATATGTTGTGCTGCCAGCCCGAACGCCCCCCACGCCACAAGGCCGGCATGAATCGGTGACAGATAACGGCCCAGCGCGTGGGCCAGTAAAGCGAACGTCGCGGCTACCGCCAGCGCCGCGAGGACGACGACGCCGTTCCAGCCGGCTGCGGCATAGGCTTTGGCGAACAGGACCTGCGACAGCCACGACGTCGATATCCAGGGCGTGCCGGCTTTGGTGAAGGAATAAACGTCGGTATGCGGCAGCGCGCCGTGTTCGACGATCCACTGCCCCATTCTGATCTGCCAGAAGACGTCGGGATCGTTGAGCAGCGCGTTGCCACGCAGTAGCAGCAACAGCAGCACACCGGCGCCAACCCACAGCCACTCGGGAATGCGCGCGGCGCTCCAGCGCCGGTCCGCTCTTTCTGTTTCCGCATCGTACATCCGCGCCGCCCCGACCGGCGACCGATCGCCGTGATCGACGCGCATTGTTTCGACCAAGTCATAATTTCGGGTAAAATCGATCGGCTGCCACCGCCGCGCCACCGGCATTTGACAGTTCAGCGGCGGTTGGCCACGCTGGCGTTCGACAGTGTGCCTCTGCCGGAAACCGCAACCGGAAACCCCATGTCTAACGCCCCGCATTTCGATATCGACGTCCGCGAATTCTGGAACGATCCCTACCCCGCGCTGAAGCGAATGCGCGCCGAGACGCCGATTGCATTCATCCCGCAACTGGGTTCGACCATCTTCACGCGGCGCGACGATATCTTCGTCTCCGAAAAACAGATCGCGGTGTTCTCCTCGCACCAGCCTGCCGGCCTGATGAACGTGCTGATGGGCCACAACATGATGCGCAAGGACGGCGATGCGCATATGTCCGAGCGCGCCGCGATGTTTCCCGCCGTGTCGCCGCGCACCGTGCGCGACATCTGGCGCGCGCAATTCCAGGCGCATGCCGACCGCATTCTCGACGATCTCGCGCCGCAAGGCCGCGCCGATCTGTGCAAGGCGTTTGCACTGCCGCTGTCGGCGGAATGCCTCAAGCACATCACCGGCCTCACCAACATGCGCTATCAAGACATGGATGCATGGTCGCAGGCGATGATCGACGGCATCGCCAACTACACCGGCGACAAGGCAGTCGAAGCGCGCTGCAACGCCGCCACCGCCGGCATCGATGCCGCCATCGACGACATGATCCCGGTGGTGACCAAGCATCCGAACCAAAGCATCCTCAGCGTGCTGATGGCTGCGGGCATGGCGATGGAAAGCATCCGCGCCAACATCAAGCTGGCGATTTCCGGCGGGCAGAACGAACCGCGCGATGCGATCTCCGGCACCATCTGGGCGCTGCTGACGCATCCCGATCAGCTTGCGCTGGTGCGCGACGGCAAAGCGAAGTGGATCGAGGTGTTCGAGGAATATGCACGCTGGATCGCGCCGATCGGCATGTCGCCACGCCGCGTCGCCAAGCCGTGGAGTTACGGCGGCGTCGATTTCGAGCCGGAGGATCGCGTGTTCTTCATGTTCGGTTCGGCCAATCGCGACGAAGCCTGTTTCGACGATCCGGAAACCTTCGACATCACCCGCGACACCGCCAAGAGCATCGCTTTTGGCGCCGGGCCGCACTACTGCGCGGGCGCCTGGGCCTCGCGCGCCATGGTCGCCGACGTCGCGCTGCCCAGCATCTTCGCCAGGCTAAAGACCCTGCGGCTTGACGATGCTGAGCCGGTCCGCATCGGCGGCTGGGCCTTCCGCGGCCTGCTCAATCTGCCGGTGGTGTGGGACGCGGCGTGATGCGGTGAGCATCTTTGAACGGACGTGCAACACGAAGATCGTCGTCCCCGCGCCGGCGGGGACAGACGCGTCACAGAATTTATCGCCGTCATGCCCGGGCTTGTCCCGGGCATCCACGTCTTCGGCGGCGCGGCTGCAAATAGGACGTGGATGGCCGGAATAAATCCGGCCATGACGACCGATACTCCAACACCCCTTGCGGACCACCATCTCCAGTTGCAGACTGAAGCGGCTGGGGGAGTAAGCGTCGATGCGTATGGTCGGGGCGTTGGTGGCGATGACGGTGTTGGGTGGCTGCGTCACCCGCGATCCGGCGGTGAGCGTGTCGAACGCGACACCATCCGGCAACTGGAAGATCGAGAAAACCGTCGATCGGATCACCGGCGCGCCGCTGCCGAGCGCGCAACTGATGACGCGGACCAGTTCGAATTCGGCGGTGGACAATCAGCGGCCCGCCGGCCTGCAACTGACCTGTTTCGAAAAGCAGCCGCTGGTGCGGCTGTCGTTCGAGTTCAAGGTCGGGTCCGACGCCAACACCAGCCTCGGCTATCGCTTCGATGAGAAGCCGGGCCGCGATGACGTGATTTCGCGCATCTTGCCGGGCCATCAGGTGATCGTCATCGAGGATCGCGCGGCGGTCGCCGATTTCATCCGCGACCTGAATGGCTCGCGCACCCTCTATGTGCGCATCCGTTCGCTCAATGCCGGGCGCACCACGGCGGAATTCAATCTCGACGGTTCGGCAGCCGCGGTGCAAGCCGCCTTCGCCGGCTGCCCGTTGACTCCGCCCGCCGAAGCCGGCCGGAGGCGGCAGACCACCGACAGAGTCATTCGCCGCGACAAGCAATCTGCCTAAGACCTATGCGAACATCGTCGTCATGGCCGGATTTATTCCGGCCATCCACGTCCTTCTTTATTGAAGCTCCCAAGACGTGGATGCCCGGCACAAGGCCGGGCATGACGAGTGGTTGATTCCGCCTAAACCAAATTCGCCCTGAAACGTGGATGCCCGGGACAAGCCCGGGCATGACCGTCGATGGAATGTATCGTGGCCGCTCAGTCCTCAAGCCCGCCCATGTGCTTCTGAGCGTAAAGCTGGACGCCGAGGCGCTTGACCAGATCGAGTTGGGTTTCGAGGAAGTCGATGTGGTGTTCCTCGTCCTTCATCAGGCCGATGAACAGTTCACGCGACACGTAATCCTTGACCTTGTCGCAATGGGCCGCCGCTTCCTCGTACAGCGTCCGCGCGCTGATCTCGGCCGCGAGGTCGCATTCGAGGATTTCCTTGACGTCCTGGCCGATCCGCAGCGGATCGAGCACCTGCATGTTGGGGAAGCCTTCGAGGAACAGAATCCGATCGGTGAAGCGATCGGCATGATTCATTTCTTCGATGGATTCCTTGCGCCACTGCTTGGCGAGGTCCTTCAGACCCCAGTTGTCGAGCAGCCGGTAATGCAGCCAATATTGGTTGATCGCGGTCAGTTCGCTCCGCAATCCCTTGTTGAGATAATCGATGACCTTGGCATCGCCCTTCATAATCAAGCTCCTTACCGCAAACTGCGCCGTCACTTTAATTTAGAACGTTTCTAAATGATATTCCTAGCAAGGGCAAGCGCGATAATGTCGCGCTACACAGGCATAATATGCCCGCCATGCCGGAACCGGCGGAACACTCTACAAAGCAGGATTTTTTCGGATGATCAGGCGGTTACGGCGACGTGCGCATGACCGTCGGCGACAATCGCGACCTCGCCCGAATGGGCGGCTTCGTGCGCATGGCTGTGCGGGCAGCCGGAGCAGCAGGCCGTAGTACAGGCGGCGACGCTCTCCGCCAGAGCCTCGGTCAACGCGCCGGTCAAGGCCTCGCTCATGATCTGCTTGATGGTGCGGGCGCAGCGGCCGCATTCGGCGGAGCAGCCGAGACAGCCATAGACCTGCTTGGCCGTGCGCGGTGTATCCGACGCGGCGGATACGGCAGCACGAACATCGTGGTCGCTCAGCACGTTGCAGGAACAAACAATCATGTCAGGGAAGGTGCCCGGTGATCGATGCTCCTTGGATATTCATCCGGCCCGTCGGAATCAAAAGGAAAAGCGCCAATTTGCAGCTATTCCAAACTACCCGCGCGGAAACGCGGAAACCACGATGGAATGATTCTAAACAATCTGCCGAACCCTGCTTTCGGATGCCGCGACCCAACGCCATGGATCGGCAGCCACGCAGCGGCCCGCTGGCCCATGGAATACGGTTCCTATCAAGCCATTGATGGCAGGATTCGGCCGGTCCGTTCATTGAACGTTCAAGCGAAATATGAAACCTTCCGGCCGACAGATCGCTTTTCCTGTCCAGAGGTTTCGAGAGAAAGGTAAAGCCATGAAGAAAGCACTGATGGCCGTTGCAACTGCCGCTACGCTCGCCGTCGCGGTTCTGGCGACGCCGCAAACCGCCGAAGCGCGCGGTGGCCGCATCGCGGCAGGCGTTGCCGCGGGTGTGATCGGCGGCGCCCTGCTCGGTGGCGCGCTGGCCGGACCGGGCTACTACGGTTATGGACCGGGCTACTACGGACCGGGCTACGGCTACTACGGCGGCCCGGCCTATGTCGGAGCGCCCTGCTACTGGCAGCGCCAGCGCTTCTGGGACGGCTATGGCTGGCGCGTGCGTCGGGTGCGCGTTTGCGGCTGATGCCGGCTGGACGCGTCCGACGCAAGACACTGTAAAGGCCAGAATATTAAAATCGCTCCGGATGCAGATTCAGCCATCCGGAGCGTTTGTTTTGGCGTAAATTGGCCACCATTGCAGCCGACTGAGTCCGCGTGTTGACCTGCGATAACGATCCGATGGTCCGCACCGGATGCCCAAGAACCTGAGCAAGAACCTGAACCAGACTCTGAGTTTTAGCTTCAACCGGACCACGACCATTCTCGCTTTAAACCAGCGCTCGCCATAGCGCTTCCTTCCAGGAGTCACCCGATCATGAAGAAGACACTCACAGCCCTGTTGGCCGCGGCCACCGTGGCAGGCGCCATTGCGGCGGCAACGCCCGCGGCTCACGCCGATGGCGGCCGCATCGCTGCCGGCGTTGCCGGCGGCCTGCTCGGCGGTGCGCTGCTCGGCGCCGCGATCGCCAATTCGCAGCCGGCCTATGCGGCGCCTCCGCCGCCGCCGGCCTACTACGCGCCGCCGCCGGCCTATGTGGTCGAACCGGCGTGCCACACCGAGCGCGAGCGCTTCTGGGACGGCTACGGCTGGCGCAGCCGCCGCATCCGCGTTTGCGACTAAGCCGACGCGCTTCACGTATCGTGAGAATGAAAAACCCGGCTGCGGCCGGGTTTTTTACGTCTGCGGTTTGCGCTGTCAGCGCGTTGTCATCGCCCGCAGCACCGCCTCGCTCGGCCAGCAATCGACCTTGATGCCGGCGGATTTTTGAAACGCCCCCAACGCCGCACGCGTCAGCATACCGGCCTTGCCGTCGATCTTATCGCGATAAAGCCCGAGTTTGGTCAGATGCCGCTGCATCGCCTCGACATCGCGGCTGCGCAGTTGCGTCGAGGCCGACCACTTGGCCGCGAACGGCAAGCCATCGACCATCCGGTCGCTGAGATGGCCGACGAACAGCACGTACAGATCCGAGAAATTGTATTCCTTGATGACGAAGTAATTCTTCGTGGTCAGGAATGCCGGACCGTAGCTGCCCTCCGGCTGCAACAGCGAGGCCGGCTGCGCTTGCTCCGCCGCGCTGAGCTTTTCACCACGCACCGGCACGAACCCGGCACGCAGCCATTCGCCGATCGGCCGCGTCACCTCGGGCGTACCTTGCGTGCAATCGGCGTTGCGCGGCGCCTGAACCTCGTAAGCCCAGCGCACGCCGCGCTGCCATCCCTTGTTGACCAGTTGCTGCGCGGCGGAGGCCAGCGCGTCCGGGATCGAGGTCCAGATGTTGACGCGACCGTCGCCGTCGAAATCAACGCCGTGTTTGTAAAGCTCCGACGGCAGGAACTGCGTCAGCCCTGTCGCGCCCGCCCATGACGAACGAAAATCCTTGCGCGCCACCACGCCGTCGTTGAGCAGTTTCAGCGCCAGAATAAACTCTTCGCGAAACTGCTCCTTGCGGCGACCGACATAGGCCTGCGTCGCCACCACGCGCAGCGCGTCGTACGGCAAACGATAGCGGCCGTAATCGGTCTCGCGGCCCCAGATCGCCAGGATCACCGAGCCAGGCACACCGAACCGCTTCTCGATCGCCGCCAGCGTCGCGCGGTGCTGTTGCATCAGCTTGCGGCCCTCGCCCGCGAGTCGCGCGATGGTAGCTTCCTTCACGTAATCCGCAGGCACCTGCACGAACTCGGCCTGCGACGGCGCGCCGGTCGCGGGCCGTCCCGGCAGCAACAGATCGGGCAGCTTGTAGTCGGGCTCGAGCCCGCGCGTCTGCGCCTCGAAAGTCGCGCGCGTGACGCCGGCCTTCTGCGCATCCGGCCAGAGCGACTCCACGAAACGCGTGAAGCCGGCATCGGCGGCACGAGCCTGCGGCGCCGCCAAGCACAGCGCGGCCAACACCGAAAACGCGAGCGTGCATCGCCGCGCCAGCACGAACCGGCGACGCGGCAGCGCGGCCATCAGTGCTGCGCCTCGGCGGCGTGAGCGACACGCTCGGTCTCGCCCAACAGCCGATCGACGTAAGCGATGCCCACCGCCGAGATGATGAAGACGATGTGGATGATGGTCTGCCACATCACGCCGGTCTCGGTGTAATTGGTCTTGCCGCTGCCGAGGCCGCCGGCCTCGATGAAGGTGCGCAGCAGATGAATCGAGGAAATGCCGATGATGGCCATCGCCAGTTTGATCTTCAGCACGCTGGCGTTGACGTGACTGAGCCATTCCGGCTCATCGGGATGGCCCTCGAGATTGAGCCGCGATACGAACGTCTCATAGCCGCCGACGATCACCATCACCAGCAGGTTGGAGATCATCACCACGTCGATCAGGCTGAGAATCACCAGCATGATCTGCTGTTCGGAAAAACTGGTGGCGTGGGTCACGAGGTGCCACAACTCCTTGAGGAACAGCACCGCATAGACCGCCTGCCCGACGATCAATCCGACATAAAGCGGCAGTTGCAGCCAGCGCGAGCTGAAGATCAGCAACGGGATCGGCCGCAGGCGGGCGGGTCCGGGCGGCGGCAACGGCGTTTCGGGCGTCATCGACATGCGGGAATGATCTCTGATTAAGACGAATAATGGGAGCAATGGATATGGTCGCGGCTATAGCGACAACGGATTTTGCCTGATTCGTGTTACGCGGGCGCGATGCACACAGTTGTTCGCTGCGAAATATCAGCGCACCGCGACGATGAAGATTCGCGGGAACCGCAGCAGCACCTTGCCGTCTGCCTGCGGCAGATAAGCCGCCGCCACCCGCGCGGTGTATTCGGCGAGATAGAGCTTGCGCTCGGGCGCTTGCAGCGGATCGAGGAACGGCCGCAGACCGGTGCCCTTGACCCATTCGACGATCGCGGTGGCGTCGTCGAGGACGTGATTGTAGATCGTGTGCCAGATATCGAGCCGACTACAGAGCGGCTTCAGGGCATCGTAGTAATCACGCGGTCGCGGCAAGGCGTCGCGCATCCGCGCGGCATTGGCCAGCGGTTCGCGAAACGGCTCCTCATGCGCCACGTCGCGCATCAGGATGTGCGACGGCTCGTCGAGATTGTCCGGCATCTGCACCGCCAGCGCCCCGCCCGGCGACAGCTTGCCGACCAGCCGCTTGAGATGCTTGAGATGATCCGGCACCCACTGGAACACGGCGTTGGCGAACAGCACGTCCGTCTCGGCCGGCGGCACCCAGTGCGCGACATTGGCCTCAATGAAGGTCTGGTTGGGCAATCGCTCGCGCGCCTGCCTCAGCATGTCGGCGGAGGTATCGATGCCGGTCACGGCAGCATCCGGCCAGCGCTTGACCAGAAGCTCGGTCGAGTTGCCCGGCCCGCAGCCGATATCGACCACGCTGCGCGCCTGTTGCAGCGGCACCTGCGCCAGCAGATCGCGCGCCGGGCGCGTGCGCTCATCCTCGAACTTCAAATATTGCTCGGCGCTCCAGTCGGACATCGCGACCCCCTCCTGCGGAACGACGTTTTACGTCACCCGCGCTGCGATGACCAGCTTGCCCGCCCCGTGATGATCGGCCCGATGCGGCATTATTGGACCACCGTTACACTTCGGCAGCCGACCTCACCGCGTCAGCTTCTTGTACTTCACCCGGTGCGGGATGATGCTGTCCTGGCCGAGGCGGCGCATCTTGTCCTTCTCGTAGTCCTAAAGGTTGCCTCGTCACCTGCGGCACCTCAATCATCGGATGATAGAAAGTAAACCGGCGTGAGGGGTAACCGCTTACGAGCGGTATCGCCGAGCTTTGCGTGGGCATCGATCCACAATTCCACCAGTTGCTCAACGTCTATGAGAGTAAGTTTCCGTCGTTCCTGATTTCGCGCATGTTCGGCGGCATCTTTAGTGAAGCCACCCGTGCAAACATAGATGCCGACGTCGCCTTCGTTAACATTCGCAAGAAATGATTTGAGACCCGGCAAATCCACCGAACTTTTTTGACGCTTGACCTGAACTTTTATTCTAGGAGGTTGTGTGCCCAATGGGTCGGTATAAGCAATAATGTCAACACCACCATCCTTTCCTGGCGGCGCGGTCCATGAAACGTGGTATGACATTGCCTTCAAAAGATCTGCCACCAGCTCTTGAAATTCGTAAGGCGGCATCACGGCTATATAATTCTTAATCTCGTCCAGCGCCTGTTCTTCAGCTTCTTCAAGAGTAATGCCCGCGGACGTTTCGATAGCGACTTCTGTTTCCGACGCATCTTCCGCGAGATCGCTTATCTTCCCTTTTTGCAGCGCCTTCCATTCATTGTACAGCTTCACGGCTTGACGATAAAATTTCTCGGGATCCCCTATCGAATTATAGGCCTGAATTCCTTCTGCGGTAAGACTCCAGGTACCCTTTTGTTTGACGAGCCATCCTGCCTTTACGCAATCAACCGTGGCGAATCTTACTATTTTTTCGAAACGACGGCCGCCCGAGCTTTCATAACGTCCGCTTTCGTATTCAGTTAGCTCTACACTATCGGCAAGCTGACTTAGCGCTAGACCCGCCTGCAATCCTTCAGGGTGCGGCTCTAGAATTTCGAATAGCTTGCGCAATAATTCTCCAGTGCGCTTACGTGTGATGTTGGCCACAGTGAACCACTCCAAAATCTAGAACAGCTACATTACCGCGTCAGCTTCTTGTACTTCACCCGGTGCGGGATGATGCTGTCCTGGCCGAGGCGGCGCATCTTGTCCTTTTCGTAGTCCTGGAAATTGCCCTCGAACCATTCGACGTGACTGTCGCCCTCGAAGGCGAGGATGTGCGTGGCGATGCGGTCGAGGAACCAGCGATCATGGCTGATGACCACGGCGCAGCCGGCGAAATCCTCCAGCGCCTCTTCCAGCGCGCGCAGCGTATCGACGTCGAGATCGTTGGTCGGCTCATCCAGCAGCAGCACGTTGGCGCCGGAGCGCAGCATCTTGGCGAGATGCACGCGGTTGCGCTCACCGCCCGACAGCGCGCCGACCTTCTTCTGCTGATCCGCGCCCTTGAAGTTGAACGCCGAGCAATAGCCGCGCGAATTCACTTCCTTCTTGCCGAGCAGGATCTGGTCGGTGCCGCCGGAGATTTCCTCCCACACCGTCTTCGAGCCGTCGAGCGCGTCGCGCGACTGATCGACGTAACCGAGATGCACCGTCTCGCCGACGGTGATGTTGCCGGCGTCAGGCTTCTCCTGCCCGGTGATCATGCGGAACAGCGTGGTTTTGCCGGCGCCGTTGGCGCCGATCACGCCGACGATGCCGCCGGGAGGCAGCTTGAACGTCAAGTCGTCGATCAACAGACGCTCGCCGAACGATTTCGACAGCCCGTCGAAATCGACGACATTGGCGCCGAGACGCTCAGCCACCGGAATGATGATCTGCGCGGTCTGCGTCTGCTTCTCGCTGGCCTTGGCGAGCAACTCGTCATAGCGCTGGTAGCGCGCCTTGGATTTTGCCTGCCGCGCCTTGGGGGACGAGGCGATCCATTCCTGCTCGCGCGCCAAGGTCTTCTGGTGCGCGGCGTCCTCGCGGCCTTCCTGCTCGAGGCGCTTTTGCTTTTGAACAAGCCACGACGAGTAATTGCCCTCGTAGGGAATGCCGCGGCCGCGATCGAGTTCGAGAATCCAGCCGGTGACATTGTCGAGGAAGTAACGATCGTGGGTGACGATCAGGATCGCGCCGGGATAATTGCGCAGGTGGCCTTCCAGCCACGACACTGACTCGGCGTCGAGATGGTTGGTCGGCTCGTCAAGCAGCAGCAGGTCCGGTTGGTCGAGCAGCAGGCGGCACAGCGCGACGCGGCGGCGCTCGCCGCCCGAGAGTTTTGTGACATCGGCATCGTCCGGCGGACAGCGCAGCGCGTCCATCGCCTGATCGACCTTGCTGTCGAGATCCCAGAGGCCCTGCGCCTCGATCTCGTCTTGCAGCTTGGTCATCTCGTCCGCGGTTTCCTCGGAGTAGTTCATCGCGAGTTCGTTGTAGCGGTCGAGGATCGCCTTCTGCTTGGCGACGCCCTCCATCACGTTCTCGCGCACGGTCTTGCCGGCGTCGAGCTGCGGCTCCTGTTCGAGGTAGCCGACGCGCGCACCTTCCGCGACCCATGCCTCGCCGGTGTAATCCTTGTCGATGCCGGCCATGATCTTGAGCAGCGTCGATTTACCGGCGCCGTTGACGCCGAGCACGCCGATCTTGGCATCGGGATAGAACGACAGATGAACGTTATCGAGCACCTTGCGGGTCGGATAGGCCTTGGTCAGACCCTGCATGAAATAGACGAACTGGCGCGCCATCGTGTTCCTTGAACCCTTGAAGCGGGAGAATTGCGAAGTTGGGGATTTCGGTTAGCCGCTGATGTAGCCATCGCGCGGGGAAAGGGCAACTGCGGCGTTAAGTCTTTGCAAACCCTAAACGAAGCCTGAACGGCGCGTGGCCGATTCGAACCGGATTTTAATCATTTCCCGCGAAAGTGCCGCCTTGAGTTCATCGCCGCCGGCGCTTGGTGATCCAGCGCACCGAACGGCCCCGATGAAAGGCGACAGAGTAAGTCCCAGAGTACGTCCCATGGCGACCATCATCACATCGAAGCCGGCGGTGCCGGCCCCCGTCATCCAGCAGCCCGCCTCGAGCCCCTGGCGCGAAATCGTCGATTTCTTCCACCAGTTCATCATCGCGGCGTTCCATCCCTACCGCCCGGAACAACACTACATGCGCGGCCCCGGCCCCGCCTGTCAGGCCAAGCACGAGCCGCTGGTCCATCGCCACCTGATCTGAGCGCAAGCCGTTCGATCCATGGTTGCATCCGCGCCGATGTCGCGCGACGATGATGCGTAAACGGCGTCGATCCCGACGCCACACCATCGACAAACGGGCTCTGCGATGACACGGCTACGCTGTGCAATTCTCGACGACTATCAGAACGTCGCGTTGAAGCTGGCGGACTGGTCGCGCATCGCGGACCGCGTCGACGTCACGGTGTTCGACGAGCCGTTCGCCGATGCCGCCGAGGCCATCGCCGCGCTCCAGAATTTCGAGATCGTCTGCGCTATGCGCGAGCGCACCGCGTTCCGCGCTGATACCATTGACGCGCTGCCAAAACTGAAGCTGCTGCTCACCTCGGGAATGCGTAACGCCTCGATCGATCATGAGGCCGCAAAGGCGCGCGGCATCACCGTGTGCGGCACCGCCGCGATGGGTGGCCCGACGGCCAGCCTCGCCATCGGCCTGATGCTGGAACTGACGCGGCATATCGGTTTCGAGAGCGAGCGCATGAAAGCTGGCGAACGCTGGCAGACGACGCTCGGCGAAGACATCGAGGGCAAAACGCTCGGCATCGTCGGCCTCGGCAAGCTCGGGCGGAAGGTCGCCGCGATCGCCAAGGCGATGGGCATGAACGTGATCGCCTGGAGCCAGAACCTCACGCCGGAAGCCTGCGCCGAGGCCGGCGTCACCTATGCCGGCAAGGACGAATTGATGGCGAGCGCGGATATCGTCAGCATCCACGTCATCCTCAGCAAGCGCACGCGCGGCCTGATCTCGCGCGACGATCTCGCCCGCATGAAGCCGACCGCCTACCTCATCAACACCGCGCGCGGTCCCATCGTCGACGAGGCCGCGCTGTTGGATGCCTTGCAGCGGCGCACCATTGCAGGCGCCGCGCTCGACGTGTTCAGCGAGGAGCCGCTGCCGCGCGACCATCCGCTGCGCAAACTCGACAACGTCGTGCTGACGCCGCATCTCGGCTACGTCACCGCGGAAAACTATCGCTGTTACTACGGCGAAATGGTCGAGGACATCGAAGCCTGGCTAGCCGGCGCGCCAGTGCGGGTGATCGGCTGAGGCCCGATACGTTTGATCTAATCCGTCATGCCCGGGCTTGTCCCGGGCATCCACGTTCTAAATACGGCGCAAGCTCAAAGACGTGGATGGCCGGGACAAGCCCGGCCATGACGACGACGTTGATTCATCATCCTGCTCCAGAAAAAAGCCCGGCGCGAAGGCCGGGCTTTTCACATCGCGATAAATCGTAACGCCTAGCGCACCGACACCGGCGCGGGGAGCGGCGGCACAACGGTCGGGCTCGTGCCCGCCTGTGCCACGGTCGAATCCTGATAGTTCTGCGGAGCCGGCTGCGCGGACGCGGTCGGCGCGGGTGTCGACTTGCTGCCGCCCGGCAGCACCACGACGCGGGTGCCGACCTTGACGCGGTCGAACAGATTCTCGACGTCCTCGTTCAGCATGCCGATACAGCCCGACGACACGAACTTGCCGATGGTCGACGGCTGGTTGGTGCCGTGGATGCGGTAGACGGTCGAGCCGAGATACATCGCACGCGCGCCGAGCGGATTGCCCGGGCCGCCCGCCATGAAGCGCGGCAAATATGGCTGGCGCTCGATCATCTCGGTCGGCGGATGCCAATCCGGCCACTCCGCCTTGCGCGAGATCTTCTGCACGCCGGTCCAGGTGAAGCCGTCGCGGCCGACGCGGACGCCGTAGCGGATCGCCCGGCCATTGCCGAGAATGTAATAGAGATAAGTGTTGGCGGTATCGACCACGATGGTGCCCGCCGGCTCCTTGGTGGCGAAGGACACTTCCTGACGGCGCAGGTTCGGCGCAAGCTGCGCTTCGCCGCCCTGGTCGGCTTCCGGCTGGTCGTCCGGCGGCAGCGCGGAGAGCGTCGTCGGCCGTCCGTCGCTGCCCATCGGCATCGGCGGCACCGAACCGGTCACGGTGCCCTGACCGCCGTTGACGCCGGCCGGCGGACGCATGCCGTCGCCGGAGTTCCCACGGTCGGAATAGGCGGGAGACGGCGAGTACGGCCGTCCGTAACGCGGATCGTCCGGCGACATCACCGGGCCTTGCGGGGCGGCCTGATGCGAATAAACCTGCGGGCTGCCGGCGCCGCGGCCATAGCGCGGATCGTCCGGCGACAGGATCGGGCCGGGCGACGACAGTGCCGTCGAGTTGCCGGCGCGGGGCGCCGGGACATCGTCAGCATCATCGAAATTCGGCATTTCGTCCATCTGGCGCGGCGGCGCGCCGCGATAGCCGTCCAGACTCGGCGAGTATCCGCCGCCGGACTGCGCCAAGGCCAGTGAACTTCCGGCGGCGCAAAGCATGCCGGCCGCCAAAATCGTCAAAGTGGTTCTGATCATCATCGTCGTTTTATAATCCCAAGCCGACTCCGGATCGTTAACGCCTGATCACTCACGATAGCGGCGCATTCAAGACAGAACCGGCGAAATTCGCCCGGAATCCGTCATATTTTTCAAATCGCCACCAAGCGTTGCACGGATGTCGCACCCTTGCTCCATCCTTGCCTCGCCTGAAAACGCGAAAGCCAGTGCCGCCCGGCCCTGCCGGTGGAAAATCATGTCCGAAGGTTCGCCCTGCTATGGAACCGGGCGTGCCAACTTGCAAGGGAAAGTCACGGGTCGGGGCCTTTGCCGCTGAACTTTTTGCGACCGGAATCGCCACATTGAACTATGGTCGATGTGGCTGATTCGCGGCCTGACGCCGCAAGCCCGGTTTCCAGTTTCACCCGCGTACCCGACGACTTAAAGCTTCCGCAGGCCCGTGCCTTGCGACGACGGATGAACGTTCATGCTTCCCGGCTTCCGCTTCCTGTTCGCCGCCGTCGTGCTGACGATCTCGACGCTGGTTTTCGGCCTCGCCGCCGCCGCTTTGCTGCGCGCCTCGCACGAGCAATTTGCCAGCCTTCCGGTTTTGCCGTCCGCGCCCGCGCTGCCGCCCGCCGCCGCCGATGCCTCGCTTCATGACGCCGCGCCGCCGACACTGGCGCTACTGCGGGTCGATACGCCGGATATTGATGCCGCCGCCGCGCCTCGCGCTATGCCGACGCCTGTCAGCGATCATGCTGCGTCGCTCCCCGCGACGGAAGCGAAGGAAGCCGTCACCGCACCGCCGCCGGCCCCTTCCGCTTCCGAGCCGAAACCTGCGCCAGCGGTGGCAATAACGACAAGCGAGCCGTCCAAAACGATCGACAAGATAACGACAGACAAGGCTGAGACGACCGCAACGGCCTCCCCCACCCCGGAAATGCCGCGAGCGGCAGCGGAGGCGGCCGTCGCGCAGCCTGAAACGCCCCGTCCCGAGCCGACGATAATCCCGACAGACACTCCGAAAGCCGGACCGGCTCAGGCTGAGCCCGTACCAGCCCAGCCCGCGCAGACCGAAACAGTCCAGCAAGCCGAACGAACTTCGCCGGAGCCGGCAAACGTCGAGACTGCGAAGGCCGAGCCGGCGCCCCCGCGCATTCCCGACGTTGCACTGGCGAATGAACCACGGCCAGCGCCGCTCGAGCCTGCCGACGCGCCGATCAAAACCGCGATGCTGGCGCCGACCGAACCCGCGCCATCGGCGATCGCCGACCCGGCCGTCACCATTACCGGGCCGATCCCGCTGCCACGCTCGCACGAATGGGCACTGGCGCAGTCCCATGCGGCGCACCGGCAATCCGTCCGCAAGCGCACCGCCGCCGTCCGCGCACGGCCGCGCGCCATCGTCCGGCAGCAAGTCCGGCCGCAAACGCAGGCGCCTGCATCCGCACCCAATTTGCTATTCCCGTTCGGGCAGTAAAACGGAGCTAGATAAACTTAAGTCGATTACCGGCCTTACTCGTTATTGCGAGGAGCGTTAGCGACGAAGCAATCCAGTCTTCACAGTCTTCCCAGTCTTCCCTTCGTGGCCTTCTGGATCGCTTCGCTTGCAATGACGACGATATTCAAGCCGGACCGGTCGCCACCGGCGGGCCGTCTTGCAGGCCCCATTCCGACCATGAGCCGTCATAAAGCGCCGAGCCGCGCACGCCGAGGCGGTAGAGCGCGAGCGTCAGCACCGCCGCCGAAACACCCGAGCCGCAGGTCGTGACCACCGGACGGGCGAGATCGAGCCCGGCGTTCTCGAACGCCTGTCGCAATTCGGCGACCGGCTTCATCGTGCCGGTCTCGGCGTTGAACAACAAATTGTAAGGCAGGTTGCGGCTGCCGGGGATGTGGCCCGAACGCAGGCCGGCGCGCGGTTCGGCAACGCTGCCGTCGAACCGGCCGGCCGCGCGCGCGTCAATCACCTGCTCGGCCTTCGCAGCGAGATTGGCAACCATCTGCGTCTTGCTGCGGATCATGCGCGCATCGAGCGTCGCCGCGCTGTAACGGCCGGGCTGCGGCTTGGCGTCGCCCGTTTCGACCGCGCGGCCCTCGGCGCGCCACTTCTTCAAGCCGCCTTCGAGAATTTTGACGTCGCGATGGCCGAACGACAGGAACATCCACCACGCGCGCGGCGCCGCAACCCAACCGCCCGCGTCGTAGATCACGACGGTGTCGTCATTGGAGATGCCTAGCGCCGCGACGTCGCGGGCAAACTGCGCGCCGTCGGGATACATATGCGGCAGCGATGACGCATGATCCGACACCGCATCGACATCGAAGAACGCGGCGCCCGGAATATGCGCGCTCCGAAAATCGTCGATCGGCAACGGCAGCACGCCGGGCATCTTGAAACTGGCGTCGATCACCTTGACGTGCGGATCGTTCAAATGCGCCGCCAGCCATTCGGTGGAGACAAGAGGATCGTCGTTGGTGGACGTCATTGCGCGGACTCCAATCCACAACCATCGTCATGGCCGGGCCCAGCCGTTCGAAGAACGGCGTCGCTTTGCTCGCCTATGTCCCGGCCATCCACGTCTTGTGCGAGGTCAAAGCATGAAGAAGACGTGGATGCCCGGCACAAGGCCGGGCATGACGAAAACCCCAGCCGCAGCTACTTCGCCTTCGGCACGACCTTCTCGACCGGCTCGCCGGCGTCGCGCCAGGCGGTGAAGCCGCCGCCGAGGTGCGCGACCGGCTTCAGGCCCATGTCCTGCGCGGTCTTAGCGGCGAGCGCCGAGCGCCAGCCGGAGGCACAATGGAAAATGAACTTCTTGCCTTCTTCCTGGAAGATCGGCTTGGCGTAGGGGCTTTCCGGATCGATCCAGAATTCCAGCATGCCGCGCGTGCAGGAGAACGAGCCCGGGATCTTGCCTTCGCGCTCGAGTTCGCGTGGATCGCGGATATCGACGATCACCGCCTCGCCGCGCGCCACCGCCGCCTTGGCGTCGGCGACGTTCATGGTCTCGATTTCCTTGTTGGCTTCCTCGAGCAGCTTCTTGATGCCGCGGGTGATAGTTTGGGGCATAGGCATTTCCTCGTTGAAATCGTCATGCCCGGGCTTGTCCCGGGCATCCACGTCTTGAGGCATCTCTGCAAGAATAAGTCGTGGATGGCCGGGACAAGCCCGGCCATGACGAAGATTATGTTACGGCCGATGACTACCGCAAGTTACCTCACCAGTTCTTTCATTGCGCCTTCGAGCCCTTCGATCGTCAGCGGGAACATGCGCTCCGAAAACAGCCGACGAATGAGTGTAGTGGACTCCGAATAGTCCCAGTGCTTCTTCGCCACCGGGTTGAGCCAGATCGCGTGCGGATAAGTCCGCGTGATGCGCTCCAGCCAAACCGAGCCGGCCTCCTCGTTGACGTGCTCGACCGAGCCGCCCGGCACCATGATTTCGTAAGGCGACATCGAGGCGTCGCCGACGAACACCACCTTGTAGTCGTGCGGGTACTTGTGCAGCACGTCCCAGGTCGGCGTGCGGTCGGTGAAGCGGCGTTTGTTCTGCTTCCACACGCCTTCATAGAGGCAGTTGTGGAAGTAAAAATATTCCATGTGCTTGAATTCGGTCTTCGCCGCCGAGAACAATTCCTCGACCTGCGCGATGTGCGAATCCATCGACCCGCCGATATCGAAGAACACCAGCACCTTGACCGCGTTGCGCCGCTCGGGTCGCATGTGCACGTCGAGATAGCCGTGGTTGGCGGTTTCCTTGATGGTGGTATCGAGATCGAGTTCGTCCGGCGCGCCGGTACGCGCGAACTTACGCAGCCGCCGCAGCGCCACCTTGATGTTGCGGATGCCGAGTTCGACGTTGCCGTCGAGGTCCTTGAACTCGCGCTTGTCCCACACCTTCACGGCGCGGTTGTTGCGGTTCTTCTCCTGTCCGATCCGCACCCCTTCGGGGTTGTAGCCGTAAGCGCCGAACGGTGAGGTGCCGGCGGTGCCGATCCACTTCGAGCCGCCCTGATGGCGCTTCTTCTGCTCCTCGAGCCGCTTCTTCAGCGTCTCCATGATCTTGTCCCAGCCCATGGTCTCGATCTGCTTCTTCTCTTCCTCGGTGAGATACTTCTCCGCGAGCTTCTTCAGCCACTCAGCGGGAATCTCCGCCTTGTCCATGGCGTCGAGCAGGTTTTCCAGGCCCTTGAAGGTGGCCCCGAACACCCGGTCGAACTTGTCGAGATTGCGCTCGTCCTTGACCAGCGCAGCGCGCGACAAATAATAAAAGTTCTCGACGCTCTGGTCGGCCAGATTGGCGTCGAGCGCCTCCATCAGCGTCAGGTATTCCCGCAAGGTGACGGGGACCTGGGCATCGCGCAGCGAAGTGAAAAATTGCAGGAACATGGGGAGCAGATTGCCCGCCACCACGCTTTCGTCAAGGGGCGGCCTGTCACGGCTGCCGTGCAACGCCGTGGATTGACGGGGAACAGCGCCGTGCCGTTCACTGGACCTGCCGGGTTTTTCTACTAAAGTGCCGGGGCGCGGCCTCGATCGCCGCAACAGGGGATAGCTCCAAAGGATAGCTCAATGGGGATTGAATCCATTATCGTCTGGCTCATCGTCGGCGCCATCGCCGGCTGGCTCGCGGGTCTCGTCGTGCGCGGCGGCGGCTTCGGCCTGCTCGGCAACATCGTCGTCGGCATCATCGGCGCGGTGGTCGCGGGCTGGCTGTTGCCGCAACTCGGCATCAACCTCGGCACAGGCGTGATCCGCGCCATCATCAACGCGGCGATCGGCGGCATCATCGTCCTGGTGATCCTGTCGCTGATACGACGCGCATAGGTTTCCATCATCCGGCAGCGGCCGCCGCAGGGCGGTCGTTGCGTGTTCGGAGGAGCGTTGCGCTCCTCTCTTCGTGAAAGCAGCAAGGCATTCCATCAATGAAGTTTACCGGCACCCAAGATTACGTCGCGACCGATGATCTCAAGGTCGCGGTCAACGCCGCCATCGTGCTCGAACGCCCGTTGCTGGTGAAGGGCGAGCCCGGCACCGGCAAGACGGTGCTGGCCGAGGAAGTCGCCAAGGCGATCGGCGCCCCGCTCCTGACCTGGCACATCAAGTCCACCACCAAGGCGCAGCAGGGGCTCTACGAATACGACGCGGTGTCGCGGCTGCGCGACAGTCAGCTCGGCGACGCCCGCGTGTCCGACATTTCGAACTACATCAAGCGCGGCAAATTGTGGGAAGCCTTCACCCACGGCAAGCGCCCGGTGCTGCTGATCGACGAAATCGACAAGGCCGACATCGAATTTCCGAACGACCTGCTGCTCGAACTCGATCGCATGGAGTTCTACGTCTACGAGACCGGCGAGACGATCAAGGCGAAGGAACGCCCGATCGTCATGATCACCTCGAACAACGAGAAGGAACTGCCGGACGCCTTCCTGCGCCGCTGCTTCTTCCACTACATCAAGTTCCCGGATCAGGAGACGATGGCGCAGATCGTCGACGTCCACTTCCCCGACATCCAGAAGCGTCTGGTGCAGGAAGCGCTGAAGATATTCTTCGAGGTGCGCGAAGTTCCCGGCCTGAAAAAGAAGCCGTCAACCTCCGAACTGCTCGACTGGCTCAAACTGCTGCTCAACGAGGAGTTCTCGCCGGAGATGCTGCGCGAGCGCGACCCGCGCAAGCTGATCCCGCCGCTGCACGGCGCGCTCCTGAAGAACGAGCAGGACGTCCACCTGTTCGAGCGCCTCGCCTTCCTCAGCCGCCGCGAGGTGTGAGGTCCGATCGAAAATTCGCTTCATACGCGGATTTGCAACATGACAAGGAGTCGTCCCCGCGAAGGCGGGGACCCAGAACCCCTGGCATTGATTGTTATAGATAGTCTCGCCTCGGTTTATTGAACCGAAGCGCTGCGGAGTCTGGGTCCCCGCCTTCGCGGGGACGACACTATAACTTTGATCCGACCCGCTACAGTTCGAGTTGAACTCCAAACGCGACGCCCTGTAGCATCTGCACGCAAGATGCTGCGCCATCAGGCAGCGACAGTCGCTCGAATCCGACTGACGTGAGACGACAAGAGAAGGAGGTTGCCGCCGTGAACGTGCAAAGCAAGGTCGAGACGGCCTCCTCGCTCGCAACCGAACACTTCGACGTCCTCATCGTCGGCGCCGGCATTTCCGGCGTCGGCTCGGCCTATCACCTGACCACGCAATGTCCGGGCACCAGCTTCGTGATCCTGGAAGCGCAGGATCATTTCGGAGGCACCTGGTGGACGCATCGCTATCCGGGCATCCGCTCCGACAGCGATCTCTACACCTTCGGCTATCGCTTCAAGCCGTGGGTGGGCGCGCCGATCGCCACCGCCGCCGAAATCCTGAAATACATGCACGAGGTGATCGACGAGAACGATCTCGCGAAGCACATCCGCTATCACCACCGCATCCTCAGCGCCGACTGGTCGAACGCCGACAACCTCTGGACCATCATCGCCGAGCGCAGCGACACCGGCGAGCGGCTGCGCTTCACCACCAACTTCTTCTGGATGTGCCAGGGCTACTATCGTCACACCGAGGGCTACACCCCGGAGTGGCCGGAGATGGCCTCGTTCAAGGGCAAGATCGTGCATCCGCAGAAGTGGCCGGAAGACCTCGACTACAAGGGCAAGAAGGTGACCGTCATCGGCTCCGGCGCCACCGCCGCGACGCTGGTGCCGAACATCGCCGACGATTGCGCGCACGTCACCATGCTGCAACGCTCGCCGACCTATTTCCGCGCCGGCCGCAACGCCATCGAGATCGCCGACGAACTGCGCCGCCTGCAAGTGGACGAAAGCTGGATTCACGAAATCGTCCGCCGCAAGATTCTTTATGAGCAAGACGCCTTCACGCGAAAGACCTTCAACGACCCGGAAGGCGCCAAACAGGACCTGATGGCCGGCGTCCTCGCCTATCTCGGCCCCGATTACGACATCAAGACCCACTTCACGCCGCGCTATCGGCCGTGGCGGCAGCGCATCGCCTTCATTCCCGACGGCGACCTGTTCAGGAGCATTGCGTCGGGCAAGACGTCGGTGGTTACCGACGAAATCGAGCGCTTCACCGAAACCGGCATCCTTTTGAAATCCGGCAAGACGCTCGAGGCCGACATCATCGTCACCGCCACCGGCTTCAACTTGCTGGCGACCGGCGACATCGCATTCTCCATCGACGGCAAGCAACTCGACTTCGCCGACACCGTGACCTATCGCGGCATGATGTTCACCGGCGTGCCGAACCTCGTCTGGGTGTTCGGCTATTTCCGCGCGAGCTGGACCTTGCGCGTCGATCTCGTCGCCGATTTCGTCTGCGCCATGCTCAACCACATGAAGGCGATCGGCGCGAATAAGGTGACGCCGGCGCTGCGTGCGGAAGACAGCGACATGAGGCTCCTCGACTGGATCGACCCGGAGAACTTCAATCCCGGCTATATGATGCGCGGCATGCACCTGCTGCCGAAGCGCGGCGACAAACCGGAATGGCAGCACAACCAGGACTACTGGACCGAAAAGGACGAGTTCGGCAAGATCGACCTCAAGGACGCAGCGTTCGTTTACGGGTAGGACCACCCGCCACACGAAAACCGTCGTCCCCGCGAAGGCGGGGACCCAGAATCCCTGACGACGCAGTGAACGGGACCATCCGACAGGGGTTATCAGCGCTTCCTATCTCATGAGCGACACGGCGTATGGGTCCCCGCCTTCGCGGGGACGACGCTGAGGGGATTTGATTCGACGCGATATATTTCGCGTCAGCTACTCACGACGCCGCACCGACCGACGCGCTCTCCAGCGCCCCCTTCCCACGGATGAAATCCGACGCCTTGTCGGCGATCATCATGGTGGAGGCGTTGAGGTTGGCGGAGATCATGCGCGGCATGATCGAGGCATCGACCACGCGCAGGCCTTCCAGCCCGTGCACGCGCAACCGGTCGTCCACCACGGACCACGGCGCGCTCGCCGGCCCCATGCGACAGGTGCAGCCGGGATGGAACGTGGTGGTGCCGCGCTCGGTGGCGGCGGCGAGAAATTCGTCATCGGTCCGCACACCAGGCCCCGGAAAATCCTCGCGCTCGTAATATGGCGACAGCGGTTGCGAGGCGAGCAGCCGCCGCGCCAGTTTCATGCCGGCGACGACGACGCGGCGATCCAACTCGGCATCGAGATAATTGGTCTGGATCAGCGGCGCCTCGAACGGATCGCTGGTGCGGCAATGCACGTAACCGCGGCTTTCCGGCCGCTGCTGCCATGACGCAACCGTCATGCCGGGCTCGTCCTCCAGCTTGCCCTGCACGCCTTCCTTATAGCTCGCCGGCGTGAAGGTGAGTTGCAGGTCGGAGCTTTCGGTGGTCTCGCCGGAATGCCAGAAGCAGTAGACCATGGTCGGCGACAGCGCGAGAATGCCGCGCCGCGTCGTCGCCCACTTGATCGCCTCCAGCGCGAGATTCAATCCGCGCGCACGCTCGTTGATGGTCCTGATGTTCTTCACCCGCGCCACCGAGCGCGGCGCGTAGTGATCCTGCAAGCCTTCGCCGACGCCCGGCAGCGCGTGACGCAGTTCGATGCCGAGCGATTGCAGCAGCGCCGGATCGCCCACGCCCGAGAGTTGCAACAGTTGCGGAGAATTATACGTGCCGCCTGAGAGGATCACTTCCTTGCGCGCCCGCACCTCCTGCATCGCACCGCCACGCCCGCCTTTCGCATAGCGCACACCGACCGCGCGTTTGCCGTCGAACACCACGTTGGTCGCGTGCGCATGGGTAATGACGTGGACATTGCCGCGCTTGATCGCCGGATGCAGGAACGCGGTCGCCGAACTGACGCGGCGGCCGTTGTGAATGGTGCGCTGGGCGTAGGAGACGCCTTCCTGCGTCTTGCCGTTGTAGTCCGGGTTGCGCGGAATGCCGAGGCTCACCGCGCCGGCGATGAAGGCATCGCACAGCGCATCGCTCCAGCCGATGTCGGTGACGGTCAGCCCGCCGTCGCGGCCGCGATAGGTATCCTCGCCCTCGCCGATGCGGCGCTCGAGCCTGCGGAAATACGGCAGCACGTCGGGATAGCCCCAGCCGCGATTGCCGAACTGCGCCCAGGTGTCGAAATCCTGATGCTGTCCGCGATTGTAGATGTGGCCGTTGATCGAACTGGAGCCGCCGAGCGTCTTGCCGCGCGGCGCGAAGATGCGGCGGCCCGCCGTCCACGGTCCCGGCTCCTGCGAATAGCACCAGTTGATCTTCGGATCGTAGAACGTCTTGATGAAGCCGGCTGGCAGATGAATGTACGGGTGCCAATCGCGCGGCCCCGCCTCCAACACGCAGACCGTGACGCCGGCGTCCTCGCTCAGCCGGTTAGCGAGCACGCATCCGGCCGAGCCGGCGCCGACGATCACATAGTCGAAGGTGTCCATCCCGCTATCCGAATACGTTACGTGCCCCGGATGCAGTGCAACGCGAAGCGTTGCGCTGCTGATCCGGGGCCGCCACGGAGACATCTTTCGCAATGATCCCGGCTCTGCGAAGCGGCATAAGAATGCCGCATCGCGTCCGGGACACGAAGGAAGCCGTACAGATCACTATCGCACTCTCTCATTGAGTTGATACGTCAGATGCGCTTTCGCCGTCGGCCAGTCCGAGGCGATGATGCTGAACACCACGGTGTCGCGCAGCGTACCGTTCGGCGAGATGCTGTGATTGCGTAGAATGCCGTCCTGCTTGGCGCCGAGCCGCTCGATGCCGCGCCGCGACTGATGATTGAAGAAATGGGTGCGAAACTCGACCGCGATGCAATCCAGTTTCTCGAATGCATGCGTCAACAACATCAGCTTGCATTGGGTGTTGAGCGGCGTGCGCTGCACCCGCTTCGCATACCACGTCGAGCCGATCTCGACGCGGCGGTTCGGCGCATCGACATTCATGTAGGTGGTCATGCCGGCGATTTGGCCTCCGGCATCCTTCACCGTGAACGGCAGCATCGCGCCCTTCTCTTGCAGATCGAGGCGGCGCGCGATCTCGGCGTCCATTTTGTCCGGCGCGGGAATGGCGGTGTACCAGAGCTTCCAGAGATCGCCGTCCTTCACCGCCTCGATCAAGCCGTCGCGATGCGCCGCTGACAGCGGTTCGAGCGAGGCATGCTCGCCCTTCAGGGTGACAGGTTGCAGCCAGGGCATGATCGTTCCTTTTTTATTCACCGCCATCATGCCCGCGAAGGCGGGCATCCAGTATTCCGCGATGGGGATTACTGGATCATCCGCCTGCGCGGATGATGACCACCGCTAGTGTTGGCAGGCCTGCCAACTCACTTATTCAAGAAATTCAGCGGCAGGCCGCCGCGCGGCCAGTCCATCGCGATCAGTTCGCCGCGTCCTGACAAAGTGATGTAAGCGGTCTTCAACTCAGGCCCGCCGAAGGCGATGTTGGTGGTGACGCGGTCGCCCGTTTCCACTTGCTCCACCAGCTTGCCGTCCGGCGCGATCACCGAGATGCAACCGGAGATCAGCGTGGCGACGCAAACGTTGCCGGAGGCTTCCACCGCCAGCGAGTCGAACATCTGGTAGCCGCCGAGACCGCAGATCGGCTTGCCGCGCTCGCCGCGATAGATCACGTCGCCCGGCTTCACCTCGCCGCGCGCCGCCAGATCGTAGGCCCACAATCGCGCGGTCGGCGTCTCCGCGACATAGACGGTCTTTTCATCAGGCGAGAGGCCGATGCCGTTGGCCGGCAGCATGCCGAACACCGCCTCCACCACCTCACCGGCGTTCGGCTGCATGTAGTAGACTGCGCCGACATCCATGTCGCGCGCGCGGCGCTTGCCGAGGTCGGTGAACCACAGCCCGCCCTGCTTGTCGAACACCAGATCGTTCGGCCCCTTCAGCGGATGCTCGCCGCAGCGCTCCGCCAGCGTCTCGACCTTGCCGGTCTGCAGATCGACGCGCTGGATCGAACCCCCGATATATTCGTGCGGCGCCGGCGCACCCGGCATCATGGTGCCGCGCGAAGCCGTCCAGCTGAAGCCGCCGTTGTTGCAGACGTAGATCTTGCCGTCCGGGCCCATCGCCGCGCCGTTCGGCCCGCCGGGCATTTTCGCGACCACTTCCTTGCGGCCATCGGGCCAGACGCGGGTGAGTTGCTGCGCGCGGATTTCGACCAGCACCACCGAGCCATCCGGCAGCACCACCGGACCTTCGGGAAACGCGAGATCGGTGGCGAGGACGCGGACATTGGCCATGGAGATTCCTTTGCTTTTCTTGTCGTGCGTGTTGGTGCTCTGGTCTTGCCGCGATCATCGCGCGCAACGCGAGGCGAGTAAAGCAAACAACTTTTCGCCTGCCAAGGCGCGGTCATCCAGCGAGGCCGCGCGGCTGCCATGCACATCCTGTGACAGATCAATATACTCGTCGATCACAATTGACCTTCGTTCCTGAGCCTGATGAGGTGCGGTCGAACCAAAGCCGCCACACCTCAGAGCCTGTTGTATGGACGGATTTCCAACACGAAGATCGTCGTCCCCGCGCAGGCGGGGACCCAGACTCCGCAGCGGTTCGGCTCCATCGACCAAGGCGAATTTGTTCACAACAGTCAGCGCCAGGGGTAATGGGTCCCCGCCTGCGCGGGGACGACAACGAGAATGTTGATGCGACAGATTCTTTTTGGAGTCCGTCTCTCAGGATGACGGCGTCGATTTCACCCTCACGTCAGATCACCAAATCAGGAAAGACAAAATCGATGCAGACCCAGCACGCCCCCGCCGCTAACACCCTCGACGACGAAGTGCTCTATGACGTGCGCGACGGCATCGCGACCCTGACGCTGAACCGGCCGGAGCGGCTCAACACCATCTCGCGCGAGATGCTGATGCTGCTCGGCCAATTGCTGCTGCGGGCCGATGCCGATCCGGCGGTGCGCGTCGTGATCCTCACCGGCGCGGGACGCGCGTTCTGCGCCGGGCTCGACATGACCGCGGCGACCAAGGGCAGCGGCATCGGCTCGCAGAACGACAACAATGCCACCGTCGCCACGCTCGATCTCAAGTCCGCGCCGCCCACCATCCTCTTCAACATGGAGAAGCCGACCATCTGCGCGCTGAACGGCAGCGCCGCCGGCTACGGCATGGACATGGCGCTCGGCTGCGACATCCGCATCATGGCCGACAGCGCGAAATTCGCTGCCGCCTTCGTCAAGCGCGGCGTGGTGCCGGAATCCGGCGGCACCTGGTTTCTGCCGCGCATGATCGGCTGGGCCAAGGCGGCGGAACTGATCTTCACCGGGCGCACGCTCTCAGCCGCCGAGAG
Source organism: Xanthobacteraceae bacterium (assembly GCA_051954235.1). Lineage (GTDB taxonomy): Bacteria > Pseudomonadota > Alphaproteobacteria > Rhizobiales > Xanthobacteraceae > 62-47. Next base: position 32,053 of record JBQCHY010000038.1, on the reverse strand, counting down.
CCTCGCCATGGGCCTCGCCAACGAGGTGGCCGCGACCGGCGACGTGATGTCGCGGGCGAACGCCGTCGCTGCCGAGATCGCCGGCAACGCGCCGCTCGCGGTGCAGGCCGCCAAGCGCATGATGCGCTCCGGCCTGTCGGAGAATTTCGGCGACCACGTCCACCATGTCTTCCTGCAATTGCTGCCGTTATTCCGCAGCGAGGATTTTCGCGAGGGCATGGCCTCGTTCCTCGAAAAGCGTCCGCCGAACTTCAAGGGGCGCTGACCGCGCGCGAATTTCACAACACGCAATTCGCGCCTGCAACATAGCCTTTGCTGGCGCAGCTTTCCCGATCATGCATACTGCGCGTGCCGTGCCATCAGATCCGCGCCAAGACGGGTCAGGCGTCGGCCACACAAGAAACATTCAGGGAGAAAACCATGCGACGAAGCGTGTCTCACGTGACGACGGCGGCGCTTGCCGCGCTATGCCTGACGGCCGTGGCCGGCAGCGCCAACGCCCAGAAGAAATACGACACCGGCGCCAGCGATACCGAAATCAAGATCGGCAACATCATGCCGTATAGCGGCCCGGCCTCGTCCTACGCGACGATCGGCAAGACCGAAGCGGCCTACTTCAACATGCTGAACGAGAAAGGCGGCATCAACGGCCGCAAGATCAAGTTCATTTCCTATGACGACGCCTACAGCCCGCCGAAGACCGTCGAGCAGGCGCGCAAGCTGGTCGAAAGCGACGAGGTGCTGTTCATCGGCAATCCGCTGGGCACGCCGGGCAACACCGCGATCCAGAAATATATGAACAGCAAGAAAGTTCCGCAGCTGTTCGTCTCGACCGGCGCGGCGAAGTGGAACGATCCGAAGAATCATCCGTGGACCATGGGCTGGCAACCCAGCTATCAGGTCGAGGCGCGCATCTACGCCGCGTATATTCTCAAGAACTATCCCGGCAAGACCATCGGCCTGCTCTACCAGAACGACGACTTCGGCAAGGACTATGTCATCGGCCTCAAGGAAGGTCTCGGCGACAAGGTCAGCATGATCAAGATCGAGGCGCCCTACGAGGTGTCACAGCCGACGGTCGATTCCCAGGTGGTGCAGATCAGGACCGCAAATCCCGATATCTTCGTCGATATCACCACGCCGAAGTTCGCCGCGCAGGCGATCAAGAAGGTCGGGGAATTGGGATGGAAGCCGGTGCACTTCCTCACCAACGTGTCGATCTCGGTCGGCAGCGTGATGCAGCCCGCCGGCTACGCGAACGGCCAGGGCATCCTCAGCGCCGCCTACATGAAGGACCCGAAGGACAAGAAGTGGGACAACGATCCCGCCATGAACGAATGGCGCGAGTTCATGAAGAAGCACTATCCCGAAGGCAATCTTGACGACGGCGCGACCGTGTTCGGCTACGGCGTCACCAAAGGCTTCGAGCAGGTGCTGCGGCAGTGCGGCGACAACCTCACCCGCGAGAACATCATGAAGCAGGCCGCCAGTCTCAACTGCGAGATCGGCATCTACCTGCCGGGCGTCAAAATCAAAACCAGCGCCACCGACTTCGGACCGATCGAGCAATTACAGATGATCAAGTTCGAGGGCGAGAGCTGGGAACTGTTCGGCCCACTGATGAGCGGCGAGAAGAACTCGTAAAATCTCGTCGTCGTGCCTCGATCGGCATTCGTGCTGTAGAGGTCTTACAATCAAAAAGCGTCATGGCCGGGCGAGTTCACGCGCACAAACAAAGTAAAACACCACAACACCAAAAACAAATAAAAACACCCCCACAAAAAAAAAAAAAAAAAATTATATTTGTTTCCCTTCCACCCCCCCGGCCATGACCAATTACTACGTTTGTTCTTTTACTTCTTCCCGCCCTCCTTCGCCGCATCCTTGCCGTCCTTCGTGCCATCCTTGGCCGGCGTCGCGGGCTCGGGCTTCTTCTGCGCGTCCTGCAATTCATCGACCCGTTTCTGCAACGCCACGACCGCCGCTTTCAGCGCGTCGATCTGCCGTGTCGCGGCATCCAGCTTGCGCTGATGATCGAGGTCCATCTTCGTCATCGCGGCTTTAAGGAAATTGACGTTGCTTTGCAGGCAGCCGGTACGGCGCGCCATATCCTTTTCGGCGGTGCAGATTTCGATGCCCGGCACGTCCTGCGCGCGGACATCGGTGGCAATCCCCGTCCCCGCCGCCATCAGCAGCATCGCTATCGTCGCATGTCGCATCGCTGGTCCCTTCCGATTTCTGGGCGCAGCCAAGCCGCGCCCATCCCGGATGTCAACGCGCGACGCCGCGCCGCAGCCGCGCGAACGCGCGAATTGCCGACTGCCCCGATCCGTGAGACCAATGCGGCGATGGAATCATTCGTCTATGTCATCGGCTGCGCGGACGAGCGCCGCTATCTCACCTATGTGGGATGGACGCTCGACGTCGAACGCCGGCTGGCCCAGCACAATGCCGGCACCGGCGCGCGCTCGACGCGCGGACGGCAATGGGTGCTGCTGCATGTCGAGCGCTTCGCCACCCGCGAGGACGCGATGAGCCGCGAATGGCACCTCAAGCGCGACCGCCGCTTCCGCAAATCGTTGACACCGCGCGCTGATGCGGCAGAGCGCATCACATCATAGCCGCATTCCGCGGATCGAATCCGGCAGATGATATTGCGTCGCATTGCCATCCATCCACAAATCCGCGCCGATGCCGATTTGTTAACGCGGAGCGTTGCCCCATGACCACGCGCGAACGTCGGCTTGCGGAGTTCAACGGCCAGGGTCACCCGCTGCCGGATCAAACCGTTCAGGTGCTGTGCGAGGACCACAGCGGCACTTATCTGCTGCCATTTCCGTGCTGCTTCACCGAGGGCGAATGGCGCAACTCCACCACCGGCGGTGCACTTCAGGCCACCGTGATCGGCTGGCGGCTACCGCGAATCTAGTCTCACACGCGCCCGAATGTCCCAAAACGCGACGGCCCGCCGCCGCGCGTTAACCTGTGGAACGGGGCTGGAACGAACGGAGCCCGAATCGGCAGCGGCCTGTCGTCGGGCAAATGAGCGCGAGCGATCCGGTCCGGCGTCGGCGAACGGTTTTCAGCCGCTTCGGTTGCGAAGGTCAGAGGCGACTACCCCGGATTAATTTTGCGATCCCACCCAAATGGGGGACGCGGATATTCACCTCCCGCAGTAGTTGAATGGCTGGGATGCGACTGCGTCATGCTGCCGCATCCCAGTTACCCGCGAAAGCGGGCCCTCCAATTGCTCTTAACTATTGATTTTACAGCTATATTTGCTTTCAAGGCTGGCCTTCGTGCCAGCCTTTATTTTTATTCCGCATCTTCACGTGGCGGCCGGCTCCAGCGAAGACGCCCGTGCCGGCGTCTCGCGCGGCAAGATCAGCGCCGCCACCACCACCAGCAGGCACAAACCGGCAAAGGCTTGCAGCATCAAGCCAAAGCCGCCCTGCGCATAGAGCCACGCCACCAATCCGACCGACGCGCCGGCCGCCGTGAAGCCGACAAAGTAGCGCACCGCGAAAGCGCGCGAGCGCCACTCCTCGGCAGTGTATTTGCCGACCATCGCATCGTTGATGGTGATCTGCCCGAACATGCCGATGACGATGCCGATCGCGGCCGCGATCAGCGCCCAGTTGCTTGCAGTGGCGGCGAGATACAACAGCGGCGGCAGCACCATCGACATCGGCAGGAACACGGCTTTCAGCGAGTAGCGATCCACCAGCTTGCCGATGGTGTACTGCGTCGCCGCGCCGAACACATAGACGCCGGCGGCAATCACGCCGATCAACGCCGGGCTATGCGTCAAGTCCGTCAACCGTTCGGCAAACAGCTTCGGCAATGCCACGGTGATGGCGTTGAAGGTGGTCGAGATCGCGATCACCACCACCAGCAGCGACAGCAGCACCCGCCACATCTCGTTCTTGGCGATGCGCACCTGCGCGGCGGCCTGCTTGCTGCCCCGGCGATCCTCATGCGTCACGGAGACCATGAAGCCGACGCCGATGGCGATGGTGACGAGGCCCGGCAGAATGAACGACCAGCGCCAGCCGAGATACTGACCGACGACGCCGGTGACCAGCGCCGACGACGCCACGCCGAAATTGCCCCACAGCCCGTTGATGCCCACCTGGCTGCCGAGTTTGTCGGCATAGGACACCAGCATCGCGGTGCCGACCGGGTGATAGATCGAGGCGAAGAGGCCAACAGCCAGCAGTGCCGCGCCGAGTTGCAGCGGCGTCTGCACCAGCCCGACCGCGATCATCGCCGCGCCGATGCCGAAGAAATAGATCACCATCATGTGGCGGCGGCTCCAGCGGTCGCCGAGCCAGCCGGTGACCAGCGAGCCGGCGCCGAAGGCGATGAAGGCCGGCGTCGCATAGGGCAGGAGTTCGGAATAGCTCAGCCCCATCGCCGGCCCCATGATGATCACCGCCGCGGCGAAGATCAGCATGGCGTAATGATCAATGAAATGCGCCGCGTTGACGTAGCGGATGACCCGGGATGCGTCGTTCATGTGGCAAATCCTGCGGACCGAAAATAACCTGCTACACTATAGGGGATGAGGCTCACGAGATTCCGCCAATGACTGTCGCGCAGACGCCAGAAATGCCGATCCTGTTGACAGGCGATGTCGGCGACGGCGTGCATCTCCTGGGCTGCCGCTACCCGCGCGGCACACATCATGACACCCACATCCACCGCCAGGCGCAACTGGTGTTCGCCGCCAGCGGCACCATGCAGGTGACGACGCCGAAGGGGCGCTGGCTGGTGCCGCCCGGCCGTGCGGTGTGGGTGCCGGCGCGGCTCGAACACGCGATCGGCGTACTGGCGGATATCGAAATGCGCACGCTCTACTTCGAAACCGATTGGCTCACACGAAACGACCATCATCTCGACGCCGAGTTCGTGGTGCGCGTGTCACCGCTGTTGCGCGAAGCCATTCTGGCGTTGTTCGAGCGGGAGCGCCCCGGCGACCGCGACGGCCTGCTGCTGCGCCTCATCATGCTGGAACTGCATCAGGCGGAAGACCCGACCACCTTCATCCCGCTGCCGCGCGAACCACGCTGCCGGGCCGCCGCCGATCTCGTGCTGGCGGCGCCGATGGTGAACCACGACATTTCCGATCTGGCGCGGCGCGTCGGCACCTCGACGCGGACGTTGTCGCGACTGTTCGCCAGCGAAACGCACCTCAGCTTCAAGGCGTGGTGCCAGCGCGCCCGCATCGCCTGCGCCATCGAGCGCTGGGCCATCAACCCCCGCGCCTCGATCAAGCAGACCGCCGCCGACATGGGCTACGGCAGCTTTCCGGCGTTCTGCCACGCGTTTCGCCAAGTGACCGGCAAGACACCGAAGGAGTTTGTGGGAGAACGGTGAGCAAGACCAGCAAGCCGTTCTTCACTACGTAACCTGTCGTCATGGCCGGGCTTGACGCTCTTCACAACAGCGAAGCCAAACCGCAATTACTTCGGCACCACCGCCGTCGCCTCGATCTCGACGCGCGCGGCTTTCTCGACCAGTCGCACCACCTGCACCAGCGCCATCGCCGGATAGTGCGCGCCGATCACCTCCCGATAGATCGCGCCGAGGCCCTTGAGATTGTCGAGATACTCGTCGATGTCGACGACGTACCACGTCAGCCGCATCAGGTGCTCCGGCTTCGCGCCGCCCTCCGCGAGAATGGCGACGATGTTTTCCAACACTTGCCGCACCTGCGCGAGAAAGCCGTCCGCCAGCCGGTTCGACGCATCCCAGCCGATCACACCGCCGGTGACGATCAACCGCCCCTCCGCCGCCATGCCGTTGGCATAGCCCTTCGGCATCGGCCAGCCGCTCGGCTGCAACACCTCGATAGCGGCGGCGGGCTGCGGCGCGGCATCGCCCGCCATCGCCATCTGCCGCAGGGTGAACCGCTTCAGCTTGCCGGTCTGTGTCTTCGGCAACTGATCGAGGAAAGTAATCGCGCGCGGATATTTGTACGGCGCGATCTCGCGCTTGACGTGATCCTGCAATCGGCTCACCAGCGTCGCGTCGCCGGTCACGCCCGGCCGCAGCACGACATAAGCCTTGACGATCATGCCGCGCGCCTCATCCGGCGCGCCGACCACGCCGCATTCGGCCACCGCGTCGTGCGTCAGCAACGCGGCTTCGACATCGGGGCCGGCGATGTTGTAGCCGGCGGAAATGATCATGTCGTCGGAGCGCGCCTGATACCAGAAGTAACCGTCCGCATCCATGACGTAGGTGTCGCCGGTCAGGTTCCAGCCGTTCTGCACGAACTTCTTTTGCCGTTCGTCGGCGAGATAACGGCAACCGGTAGGTCCGCGCACCGCGAGCCGTCCCATCTCGCCCGGCGGCAGATCGCGGCCGTCGTCATCGACGATCTTGGCTTCGTAACCGGGCACCGGTTTTCCGGTGGCGCCGGGGCGAATGTCGTCCTCGCGCGCACTGATGAAGATGTGCAGCATCTCGGTGGCGCCGATGCCGTCGACAATCTTGATGCCGGTCGCCTTCAGCCACGCCTCGTACGTGCCCTTCGGCAAGCTCTCGCCGGCGGACACGCATTTGCGCAAACTACTCATATCGTGCTTCGCGTAATTCGCCAGCATCGCGCGATAGGCCGTCGGCGCGGTGAAGCACACCGAGGCCTTGTAGCGTTCGATCGCATCGAGCAAATCGTCCGGCGCAACCTTTTCCAGCACGACGAAGGACGCGCCGATGTGCATCGGAAACAGCACGCCGCCGAAGCCGAAGGTGAACGCCAGCGGCGCGGAGCTGATGAAGCGATCCTCCGGCGTTGCGTGCAAGATATTGCCGGCGAAACTGTCGCACACCGCGAGCATGTCGCGATGGAAATGCATGGTGCCTTTGGGATCGCCGGTGGTGCCGGAGGTGAACGCGATCAGGCAGACGTCGTCTGCCGCGGTATCGACCGCCGCGAAGTCCGGACTCGCCTTGGCGATCAGCGCATCGAGCGAGTCGACGCCGTCTGCGCCCCAGTAGAGGACGTGTTTGAGTTCGTCGGTCTGCGCCCGCGCCTTCTCCATCTCGTCGCGCAGCTTGCCGTCGCACAGCGCGATGGAAATTTTTGCTTTGCCGATCGGATAGACCAGTTCCTTGGCGCGCAGCAGCGGCATGGTCGCCACCACGACGCCGCCCGCTTTCAGCACCGCGAGATAGGTCGCGACCATCATCGGGTTGTTGGCCGAGCGCAGCAGCACGCGACCACCGGTGACGAGGCCAAGGTCCTTCACCAGCACGTTCGCGATGCGATTCACCAGCGCCTGCAAGTCGCGATAGCTGTAGCTCACCGTGGAACTGACGATGCACGGCGCATCGCCGCGCCCCTGCGCCACCCAGCGATCGAGGAAATGCGCCACGCAATTGATGCGTGCGGGATATTGCAGTTCCGGCCGCGTGAAGATCATCTCCGGCCACTGCTCGCGCGGCGGCAGGTTGTCGCGCGCGAAGGTATCGACGTGCGCGGTGGCCGCATGACGATCGGAAGCGAAATCGGCGGACAGCGATTTGGCGGTTGCAACCATCGACACAACCTTTCTCCATCGCGCGGGTCAAGCGCAGCGGCGCACGCGCGATACATTTTAAATCTAAAGCATCTTCGCGCAACGCGGGAGGACGCGCAACAACAATTTTAGGCTTGAAACATTTCGCTGCGGTGCGGGATGAAGTGAATAACTTCCATTCCGTCCATCACGCGCCAACGGAGAAACAAATTCGTCACAATGCATCAACGCTCGTCATGGCCGGATTTATTCCGGCCATCCACGTCTTTTCTTTCCGAGCGCATTTGAAGACGTGGATGGCCGGGACAAGCCCGGCCATGACGAAGAACATCCCGTCATTGCGAGCGAAGCGAAGCAATCCAGAAAGCCGCGAAGCAAGAACTGGATTGCTTCGTCGGCTGCGCCTCCTCGCAATGACGGCTGAGGCCGCGTCCCCTACGCCTTCTGCTGCGTGGCCTTGCGCGCGGAGACTTTGGTTTTGCCGAGCAGCCGCATCAGGTCCTGCACATCCTTGGCCGACAGGTCGGCGAAAATGCTGGCGATCCACAATTCGTGTTCCGCCGCCATCTTGCGGAACTCGGCGCGGCCGGTGCGCGTCAGGCGGATCACTTGGACGCGGCGATCGGTTTCCGAGGTGCGGCGGTCGAGATGGCCGGACTCGACGAGGCGTTCCACCAGCCCGGTAACGTTGCCGTTCGACACCATCATGCGCTTGGAGATATCCGACAGCGTCATACCGTCCGGCGCCTTGTCGAGTTGCGCCATCAGGTCGAAGCGCGGCAACGTCACATCGAAGCGCTCACGCAAGCGGCGGCGCACCTCGCCCTCGATCAGGTTGGTGCAAGTCAGGAGCCGCAGCCACAGCCGCAACTCGTCGCCATGGTCCTCGGAGTGCTCGGCCGCCTTGGTCTCGGAATCGAGGATCATGGGATCAATCCACCTGCCATCGATGCATCGCGACACAGCATCGCCCGCATTGTTTTAGTTTTCAAGTAATCCACGACTTTCACCATCGAGGACACTTGATCGACAAATCGCTTATGGGACGGACGTGCAACACGAAAGCCGTCGTCCCCGCGAAGGCGGGGACCCATACTCCGCAGCAGGCATGATACGGAAAGTGCCAGTTGTCTGCGCCGACGATAACAATCAAGGCAAGGGGTTATGGGTCCCCGCCTTCGCGGGAACGACGCCGTGTTTGAAGAAGCGCACACATTACACACTCCCCTCAATTCCCCTGAAACGCCGGGCGCACCTTGTTGGCGAAGGCGTGGAAGGCGCGAGCGAAATCTTCCGTGGTCATGCACAGCGCCTGCGCCACGGCTTCGGCTTCGACCGCTTCCTCCACCGACATCGCCCACTCCATCGCCAGCATCCGCTTGGTCATGGTGTTGGCGAAGGTCGGCCCTTCGGCGACCTGCTTCGCCAGCGTCTGCGCCTGCGTGAGCACATGCTCGGACGTCACGATGCGGCTGAAGAAGCCCCAGCGCTCGCCCTCCTCCGCCGTCATGAAGCGGCCGGTGTAGAGCAACTCCGACGCGCGCGACTGGCCGATGATGCGCGGCAGGATCGCGCACGCGCCCATGTCGCAGCCGGCCAGGCCCACCTTGTTGAACAGGAAGCCGACCTTGGCGCCGCTCGCGGCGATCCGCATGTCGGAGGCCATCGCGATGATCGCACCGGCGCCGGCGCAGATGCCTTCCACCGCCGCGACGATCGGCTGCGGGCACGCGCGCATCGCCTTCACCAGATCGCCGGTCATCCGCGTGAACGCGGTCAGGCCCTTGGTGTCCATCTCGACCAGCGGCCCGATGATTTCGAACACGTCGCCGCCGGAGGAGAAGTTGCCGCCGGCGCCTGTCACCACCACCGCCTTCACCTCGTCGTCCATGGCGCAGGCGCGGAAGAAGTCGGTGAGTTCGCGATAGCTGTCGAAGGTCAGCGGGTTCTTCCGCTCCGGGCGGTTGAGCGTCACGGTGGCGACGCGATCCACCACCGCGAGAAGGAAGTGCTTCGGCGAATACATCGCCAGCGGAAGCGTGACGGGATTGGCGGCTCTGCTCATGCGACCTCCGAGGATGTTGCGGATGTCTTCAGGTTCCTCGTCCCTTACTATTTTAAACTTCAAATGATTGCAAGACGAGCAGCATTCATCGAGGCAGGGAGCCCGTTACGCCGCATTGGTGCCGGAACTGAACCAAGCGCCGCTGCCGACAGACTTAGTCCACGAACCTTGTCTTTCGTTTTTAATCAACGAGACTGTCGCGATGCCATCATTTCCGCCAGCCGGATATTATCTGCGCAAACTCGGCGCATTCTGCATCGCATTCAGCGTGTTGACGGGGTCAGCCGCGGCGCAGGTGAAGGACCACCTGAACATTCCGGGACCGATCGCCTTCGACGGCCAATCCTATGATCTGGCATGGTCGAGCCGTCCGTCGGCGAGCTACATCAAGCACGAATACGTTCCGAAGGGACAGGTGGTCACGCACTTCCACGACATGCTGCTGGTGGAATTCCTGCAAGGCGACCGCACGGTCGCGAACGTGGTACAGACGCAGATGCAAAAGCTCAACGCGCGCAAGGATCGCGATCCGCTGGTCCGCATGGCGGTGATCAAGAATGATGCCACCGGCGAGATGCTGCTCGATTTCCTGATGAGCGATAACACCGGCAGCGAACTCATCGTGGAGTGGAACGCCTATCGCTACGCGCGCATCAGCAATGCCAATGGCGAGGCCGGCATTGGGCTGTTCGGCATCAGCCGCCGCGCCTATGGCAACGACAACGCCAAAGCGTTCCTCGCCGCGCTGAAGACACGACGTCCGGCACAGATCAATCACCTCGCCAAGGCACCTATGCCGTTCGCGTCGAAATAGCGCCCGCGACCCGGTTCGAGGCTGCGAGGCCGTCAAAATTCCTTCAATTCTAAAACTATCGCTTTTCATATATCTCCGGCCTGCTAGGATCGGCCCGGGATGAACGATCCGGAGGCGCGGCGTGGCGGAGCCCGATAAAATGACGACCGGGGACGGTCGCTTCACCTATCAATCCGCCGGCGAGATCGGCGCCCCGGCGCTGGTGTTCCTGCACGGTATCGGCGGCGCGGCGCGCGCCTGGCGCGACCAGCTCGACAGTTTCGACAATCGCTATCGCACCGTTGCCTGGGACATGCCGGGCTACGGCGGCTCGAAGCCGCTGGAAACCACCAGCATCGAAAATCTCGCGCAGGCGCTGAAGGATTTTCTGGCGCAACTGGCGCTCAAGAAGCCGGTGCTGATCGGGCATTCGATCGGCGGCATGATCGTGCAGCAGTTGATGAAGACCGATCCCAAGCTGCCGCACGCCATCGTGCTGGCGCAGACCAGCCCGGCCTTCGGCAAGCCGGACGGCGACTGGCAAAAGACTTTCATCGAGGCGCGGCTCGGCCCGCTGGAGCGCGGCGAGACCATGAAGCAACTCGCGCCGACGCTGGTGAAGGAACTCGCCGGCACCAATCCCGATCCGCGCGGCATGGAATTGGCGCGCGACTGCATGGCGAAGGTGCCGGAAGCCACCTATCAGGCGACGATGCGCGCGCTGATCGGCTTCGACCTGCGCGACATCCTCAAATACATCAAACTGCCGACATTGCTGCTGGCCGGCTCCGAAGACACCAACGCGCCCGCGCCGATGATGAAGAAGATGGCGAGCTTCATTCCGGGCGCCAGCTACGTCGAACTCGAAGGCGTCGGCCATCTCGCCAATCTCGAACGGCCGATGATGTTCAACGCCGCGCTCGCCAGTTTCCTCAGCGCCAATCCGCTGCGCAAAGAGTAGCCATCCATGACCGCGCCCATCGCCGCCATCAAACCCGCCGTCGCAGCCACGCCCGACGCGCCGCTGTTCGATCCGAAAGCCTTCCGCCTCACCGACGAGCAGGCCGAGATCATGTCGCGCGCGCGGCATCTCGGGCAGACGGTGTTCGCCGGCCGCGCCGCAACTTATGATCGCGACGCGCGCTTTCCGGTCGAGAACTATCACGACCTGCACAAAGCCGGCCTGCTCGGCATCGCGATCCCGAAAGCGCTCGGCGGGCTCGGCGCCGACTACCAGACCTACGCGCTGACCGCCGCCGAGATCGGCCGCTACTGCGGCGCCACCGCGCTGACCTGGAACATGCATGTCTGCTCGACCTTGTGGTCCGGCCCGCTCGCCGACGATCTCGAGATGGACGCCGCCACCCGCGCCGAACACGCCCGCCGCCGCGCGGTGCATTACAAGCGCATCGTCGACGACGGCGCGATCTACTCGCAGCCGTTCTCGGAGGGCGGCGCGGCCGCCGCCGGCGGCGTTGCGTTTGGCACCGAAGCAAAACCGGTGAAGGGCGGCTGGCTGGTCAACGGCAAGAAGATTTTCGCCTCGCTCTCCGGCCACGCCGATTACTACGGCGTGCTCTGCACCGAGATGGCGGAAGGCGAGAAAGCCTCGCGCCGCAATACGCTCTACCTCGCCGTACCGGCAAAGGCCGAAGGCGTCTCCGTGGTCGGCGATTGGGACCCGCTCGGCATGCGCGGCACCGTCTCGCGCACGCTGATTTTCAAGGACGTCTTCGTCGCGGAAGACGAAGCGCTGATGCCGCGCGGCGTCTACTTCAAGGCGGCGTCGAGCTGGCCGCACATGTTCCTGACCCTGTCGCCGACCTACATCGGCCTCGCGCAGGCGGCCTACGACTTCACCGTGCGCTACCTGCGCGGCGAGGTGCCGGGCATGCCGCCGGTGAAGCGCCGCATGTATCCCACCAAGCAGATCGCGGTGGCGCAAATGCACGTCAAACTGGAGCAGACCAAGGCGATCTGGTTTCAGGCCGTCACCGAGGCTTGCGCCAATCCGACCAAGGCGCAGGTGCTGCGCGCTTACGCCGCGCAGTTCTCCGCGATGGAAGGCGCCAACGAGATCGCGACGCTCGCCATCCGCACCTGCGGCGGCCAGGCCATGCTGAAATCGCTGCCGCTGGAGCGCATCTATCGCGACAGCCGCTGCGGCTCGCTGATGCTGCCATGGACCGCCGAACTCTGCCTCGACCGCATCGGCCGCGAGGCGCTGTACGAGCCCGGCGAGAGCGATGAGTGATAATAAACGAGATGCCGCGACGAACGCATGACGTTGTATTCGTCATGGCCGGGCTTGTCCCGGCCATCCACGTCTTGTTTCTTGAAGTCGTTTAAGGACGTGGATACCCGCGACAAGCGCGGGCATGACGTTTCCTTTGTGGTTGGTGGCGCATCAAAATTGATAGGCTTGTATACGTGGACCTCTCCGATCTCATCGCGCGCAACGCCGCTTTCACGCCGGACAAGATCGCGCTGCGGTTCGAGGGCAACACCCTCACCTACGCGCAGTTCGACGCGCGTATCATCCAGACCGCGAAAGCATTGAAATCCGAATACGGCATTGCGCGCGGCGACCGCGTCGCCATCCTCAGCCTCAACCGCCCCGACTACCTCGTGTTGCTCTACGCCTGCGCGCGGCTCGGCGCCATGCTGGTGCCGATGAACTTTCGCCTCGCGATAGCCGAGCAGATATTCATCCTCTCCGACGCCGCCGTGAAAGCGCTGTTCGTCGAACAGGCTTTCGCCGACATCATCGCGCCGCTGCGCGAAGGACTTCCTGACGCCAAAATCATCGGCCTCGATTTTACGCCAGAGCACGGCCTCGCCTTCGACGCGCTGCTGACGCGCGCCAATGGCGACGGCCGCAATCCGCATGTCGATCTGCAAGCGCCGCTCCTGATCGTCTACACCTCCGGCACCACCGGCCGCCCGAAAGGCGCGGTGCTGCGGCAGGAGGCGCTGTTATGGAACGGCGTGATGAGCCAGCACATGCACGGCCTCACCTCCGACGACCATATCCTCACCGTGCTGCCGTTCTTCCATGTCGGCGGGCTCAACATCCAGACCACGCCGGCGCTCCATCACGGCGCGACGGTGACGATCCACGCCCGCTTCGCGCCGGACACCACGCTGGCGGCCTTCGCCAACGAACGCCCGACGCTCACCGTGCTGGTGCCCGCCACGATCCTCGCGGTGACCTCGCATCCGGCGTGGACAACCACCGACCTTTCCTCGCTGAAAGCCATCTCCACCGGCTCGCAGATCGTGCCGCAAGACCTGATCGACCGCATCACCGCGCGCGGCGTGCCGGTGCTGCAAGTCTACGGCTCCACCGAGACCTGCCCGATCGCTGTTTACACGCGGCTCCGTGGCGACCTGTCGCGCGACGGCTCCACCGGCCTGCCCGGCCTGTGGTGCGAAGCGAAAGTGATCGACGACGACGGCAACGAAGTCGCCACCGGCGTTGCGGGAGAGATCGTGGTGCGCGGGCCGAACGTGTTCTTCGAATACTGGGGCAATGCGGAAGCGACGCGCGAGACGCTGCACGACGGCTGGTTCCGCACCGGCGACATCGCCACGCGCGACGCCGACGGCTACTTCTTCGTGCAGGACCGCAAAAAGAACATGATCATCTCCGGCGGCGAGAACATCTACGCCGCTGAGATCGAGCGCGTGCTGCTAGAGCATCCCGACGTCGCCGATTGCGGCGTGGTCGGACGGCCCGATCCGAAATGGGACGAGGTGCCGGTGGCCTACGTCATCTGCCGCGACGGCGCCGCGCCGCGCGCCGACGTGCTCACCGCGCATGTGCAGGCGCAACTCGCCCGCTTCAAGGTGCCGCGCGATTTCATCTTCGTCACGGAGCTGCCGCGCACCGCGCTCGGCAAGGTGCAACATTTTAGGCTCAAGCAGATGGCGGAAAATGGCAAGTAACACGATTGCTGATTGCCGTCATGGCCGGGCTTGTCCCGGCCATCCACGTCCTGCTTCTTCACGCGGTTTAAAGACGTGGATGCCCGGGACAGGCCCGGGCATGACGATGGAGAGCGCGACGACGACTGAGAGCGAGACAAAGTAATGATCATCACCGTACTCGGCGGCGGCAACGGCTCCTTCGCGGCGGCGGGCGACTTTGCCTTGCAGGGCCACGAAGTGCGGCTGTGGCGGCGCGACGCCGGCGCCGTGGCGCAACAGCGCGCGGAAGGCTCCCGCGTCGTCGTGAAAGATTCGCGCGACCGCCACGACGCGAAACTCGCACTGGTCACGGCCGATATCGCGGACGCCGCGCGCGGCGCGGAACTGATCCTCTGCCCCGCTCCCGCCTTTGCGCAGGCCGACATCGCCCGCGCGCTCGCGCCGCATCTCGCCGATGGACAAGTCGTCTATCTGCCGCCCGCCACCTTCGGCTCCTTCATCTTCGCGAAGGCGATGCATGATGCCGGCAACCGCGCCGATGTGTCGTTCGCCGAAACCGGCACGCTGCCGTGGCTGACGCGCAAGCACGGGCCGTTCGAAGTCGCCATCACCATCCGCGCCAAGCGTCTCCCCACCGGCGTGTTTCCGCTGAAGAACGCCGACCACGCGCTGGCGGTGATCGGCAAGGCGTTTCCCAACGTCATCGAACCGTGCGGCGACGCGTTGTCCGGCGCGCTGATGAATGCCGGATCGATCATCCATCCGCCGCTGATCGTGATGAACGCCGGGCCGATCGAACATTTCGAGCGCTGGGACATTCACAAGGAAGGCACACAAGCCGCGATCCGCCGCGTCACCGATGCGCTCGATGCCGAACGCATCAGCGTGCGCGAGGCGCTGGGCTATGGCGCGCCGCATTTTCCGTTGGCGCATCACTACGCCAAGGACGGCGAGCAATGGATGTATGGCCGCGGCTCGCACGATCGCCTTACTGATTCAGGCGACTGGCGCGAGCGGCTGGTGCTCACCGAACATCGCTATATGCGTGAAGATCTGCGCGTCGGCCTGTCGTTCCTCGTCTCCGTCGCGCAACTCGCCGGCGTCGCCACGCCGCTGGCGCGATCGTTCCTCGCCATCGGCGGCGCGATCTGCGGCGAGGATTTTTCGCAAGGCGGCCGCACATTGGAAGGCCTCGGCCTCAGCGGGCTCGATAAAGCGGCGTTGCAGACGCTGCTGAGGGAGGGATTTCGCGAATGAGTACGACCCTCGCGATCTCCCTCACCTCGCCCCGCTTGCGGGGAGAGGTCGGATTGCGCAGCAAGCCGGGTGAGGGGCTCTTTCCGACGGCACGCCCCCTCACCCCAGCCCTCTCCCCGCAAGCAGGGCGAGGGAGTGCACCGCCTTGTGCGGATGGATACTGCTCATGACCTCGCGCGACACCATCGCCGCGCTCGGCGCCGGGCGCATGGGGCGTGGCATCGCGATTGCGTTTGCGTTCGCCGGCCACGCGGTCGCGCTGGTGGATTTCAAGCCGCGCGACAAAGCCGCCTTCGACAAGCTTGCAACAGATGCATTGGCCGACATCCGCACCACGCTAAAGATGCTCGCGCGTGTCGGAATGCTCTCCGCCGACGCCGTCGCGCCGATCCTGTCGCGCGTGCATGTGGTCGCGGAAGCCGATGCCGCGCCGGCGCTGAGCAACGCCGCGATCATCTTCGAGGGCGTACCGGAAGTGGTCGATCTCAAGCGCGAGGCGCTGGCGCGCGCTTCACAACTCGCCGGGCCGATGCCGATCATCGCGTCCACCACCTCGACGATTCTCGTCGACGATCTCTCAAGCGCAGTCGCGCAGCCGGAGCGCTTTCTCAACGCGCACTGGCTCAACCCCGCTTATCTGGTGCCGCTGGTGGAAGTCTCGCCCGGCAAGGCCACCGATGTCGCGATCACCGCGCGCCTCAAAGCTGTGCTGGAATCCATCGGCAAGGTGCCGGTGGTCTGCGCCGCCTCACCCGGCTACATCGTGCCGCGCATTCAGGCGCTCGCCATGAACGAAGCCGCGCGCATGGTGGAGGAAGGCGTCGCCTCGGCCGACGAGATCGACAAGGCGATCAAGTACGGCTTCGGCTTCCGTTTCGCCGTACTCGGGATGCTGGAATTCATCGACTGGGGCGGCGGCGATATTTTGCACTATGCCAGCCGCTATCTCACCGGCGCGCTCGACAGCGAGCGTTACGCCGCGCCGGAGATCATCGGCCGCAACATGGAGCACGGCCGCATCGGCCTGTCGACGCGGCAAGGTTTTCTCGACTACGCCGGCATGGACGTCGACGCCTATCGCGAGGCGCGGCTGAAGGCGTTCGTCGAACTGCTGAAGCATTTCGAGCTGGCGCGGAAGCCGGTAGTCGATAACGATTGATACATCCACGCTCATTTTATGCGTCATGGCCGGATTTATTCCGGCCATCCACGTCTTGCTTCTAATTCACGCAAAGAAGGACGTGGATGCCCGGGACAAGCCCGGGCATGACGAATGGTCGTGGGTTAAAGGAATCTATCCGAACACATCCAGCACTTCGCCGTCGCGGATCACGACGGTGCCGTCGAGCGTGATGGTGGTGCCGAACATCGGCAGGTCGAAATGGCCGGCGGTGTAGCGGCCGGCGAATTCGTTGGCGCCGGTGGAGAACAGGAAGTTGCCGGACACCGCGCGGATCTCGGTGCCATTGGTGTCGTTGAGATCATACATCGTCAGCGCTTCATAACGCGCGTTGGGGTTCATGCCCCAGCCGACATGCGACACCGCGTAGGCCTCGCGGTCGCCCCACGCGGCGAGATAGCGCTTCATCATCTCGGCATCGGCGCCCTCGCCTGTCAGCTCAATCACATAGTCGTCCTTGATGACCATGTTCACCGCCGAGGTGAGATAGCGCTTGAAGGTGAGGTTGATGTCGCCCGCCGCCATCACCAGCCGGCCGTTGACGCCGCCGCTTTTCGGGAACGAGACGACGATGCCGCCTGGCCAATGCGCCAGGGTGCCGGGCTTGTCGGTCCAGCCCCAGACTCCGACACTCGGCGCGCCTTCCATGTTGACGTCGAGATCGGTGCCGGCTTTCGAGGTCACCGTCATGCGCTTCGTTCCGCGCAACATCTTGGCCGCGGCGCGCACGCGCTTTTCAAGCCGGCTGTCCGGCACCATGCGCTCCAGCGCTTCGGGGTGCTCGTTGGAGATCACCAGAATGCGCGCGCCGCTCTTGAGGATGTCCGGCGTTTCCGGCGCGTGCATCAGTCCCTCGATGGTGCAATCGACCACGAAGCCGGCCTGCTGCAAGGCGCTGACCACCGGCGCAAGTTTCTGGATCGCTTCGCTCGCGCCGGTCGAGCGCACCGGCACCACCTGCTTGTTGCGCGGCGTCGGCAACACCACATGGAACGGCCGCGCGCCCATGCGCAGCAGCGCCAGTTCGGCGATGTGCACGTTCAGCGCGCGCGATTGCGTTTCCGACAAGATAGCGGCGGTATCGCCGGCCTTCACCGCGCAGCGCTCGAACACCTCGCAGAACGCGTCGATCCATTTCGCCTCGATGCGATCCGCCTGCATGCCGCTTCTCCTCATAGCGTTTTCGAGCGAAGTGGATACCGGTTCGCGTCAAGAAAACGCGTCCAAATAAAACCACGCGCGATTATCGTTGGATGATAGGCGGCGGCGTGTTACATGAAAAGGAATATTTTTAGAGTTAAAGGAGTAGCGGTGCGGCTGCCGCGCTCGAAATCCGTCGTCCGGGACAAGGGCGGGAGCACCCATCCATGGCGGAAGCACCCAGGAAACCTGCGACGGGACCGACGCCCCCCGACGGTGACGCCGCGCTCGATCCCGCCGCCTTCCGCAAGGTGCTGGGCCAGTTTCCCACCGGCGTCGCGGTGGTGACCGCCACACATGACGGCTACCCCATCGGCATGACGGCGAATTCGTTCGCCTCGGTGTCGCTGGCGCCGCCGCTGGTATCGTGGAGCGTGGCGAAGTCGTCGCCCAATCACGATCCGTTCGTCGCGACAGAGGCATTCGCCGTGCACTTCCTCGGCGCCGACCATCGCGACCTCGCGCTGCGCTTCGGCAGTCGCGGCGCCGACAAGTTCGCCGACCTTACCCACGCGCCCGGCGAGACCGGCGCGCCGCTGATCGAGGGACTGGCGCCGATTTTCGAATGCCGCGCCTGGGCGCGCTATCCCGGCGGCGACCACACCATTCTCGTCGGCGAAGTGGTGCGCATGGTGGAGCGCAATCACGAACCGCTATTGTTTCACTCCGGGCAATTGCGCCGCATCGATCCGCTGCGCCGCGCGCCGCCGCTCTCCAGCGACAGTTTTGCCCGCAATTATCTCGCTTATCTGCTGGCGCGCGCCAGCTTCAACGTTTCGAATGAATTCCACGCCCGCCTCGGCGAATGGAATCTGTCGGTGCCGGAATGGCGCGTGCTGGCCTGCCTGATGGATGTCGAGGGCTTGTCGGTCGGCGAACTCGCGGCGATGGCGCTGATGAAGCAGCCGCGCTTGACCAAGGTGCTCGATCGCATGGAGCGCGACGGCCTGCTGCAACGTCGCACCACCGCGGACGACCGCCGCCGCGTCACCTTGCACCTCACCGCGAAAGGCCGCACCCGCGTCGCGCCGGTGCTCGCCGCCGCCAAGGCGCACGAGGCGGAGTTGCTGAAGCAATTCACCGATACCGAGCGCGCCACCATCAAGCACGCGCTGGATCTGCTGATCGACCGCACGCGGACGGGGTGAAATCGGATCGAGCGGAGCACGGCCTATCAGTCGTCATGGCCGGATTTATTCCGGCCATCCACGTCTTGCTTTTTGTTCAGAAAGCATCGAGGCGAAGAAAGAAGAAAGACGTGGATGGCCGGGACAAGCCCGGCCATGACGAAAATAAATGCAGCGGCCGGACCTCATCCCCGCGCGGGCGGGTTGGGCGCATCCGTCATTGCGAGCGAAGCGAAGCAATCCAGAAAGCCACGAAACAAGAACTGGATTGCTTCGTCGCTACGCTCCTCGCAATGACGCGGTGTTTAGTCTTGTCGTCCCCGCGAAGGCGGGGACCCAGACTCCCTGTCTCCGTTGTTCTCGCCAACATGAGACCGTTCACACGGCCCGACTTCATTCCGACAACAACGGCTGCGCACCCAACACACGCTGCGGCGTATGGGTCCCCGCCTGCGCGGGGACGACCACGTTAAGCCCTACTGCAACGGCGCGACGATGCCTTCCTTCTTGAACTGATTGACGTCCAGCTTCTTCGGGATCATCCCCGTCGCGGCGTAGGTGTCGAGCATCTGCTGGATCGCCGGGAAGTTCGGCGCGGCGCCGGGGTCGCGACCGAAATCGTTGTCCTTCAGCAGATAGGTTTCCAGCACCGGGATTGGCGCCTTCATGATCTCGTTGACGACCTTCAGCGTCTCGTCGCGGTTGGCCAGCGCCTTCTTCATGCCGAGCGTGAGGTCGCGGACATAGGCCTTCACCAGATCCGGATTCTTGTCGACGAAATCGGCGCGGCAGGCATCGAGGATGTGCACGATGTTCTTCTGCTGCTCCGACAGCGAGAACAGCTTGCGCATCCCGCCCTTGGCCTCGGAGCGCGCGGCAAACGGCTGGTTCATCGGCGCGGCATCGACGCGCCCCGAGCGCACCGCGTCTTCCGACAGCGAGAAGCCGAGTTCGACCAGTTTGATGTCCTTCTCCGGATCGACGCCGTGCTGCTTCAACAAAAGCGCCATCGGCCCGTAGATGCCGGAGCCGAGCACGTTGATCGCCATGGTCTTGCCCTTGAGGTCGGCAATCGTCTTGATCGGCGAGTCGTCCTTCACCGCCCAATAGACCGAGAACCCGCCGGGCTTCTCATAGACGTGCTGCGCAACGATGTAGGCCTTCAGGTTGCCTGACGCCGCGCCCTGCGCCAGCGACAGCACGCCCTGCGTGGCGCAATCCAGCGCGCCGGCGGCGAGCGCCTGCGTCATCGGCGCCGTGCCCTGAAACTGCACCCACTCGATCTTGTAGGCCTTGCCGATGTCGGGAAATTCGGTCGGCCGCCGCATCATCCAGTATTTCGCTTCCTCGGCCGGAATGGTCCAGCCGACGCGGATGGTCTGCTGCGCCTGCGCTGACGTCGCCGCACCCAAGGCCAAGCCGCACACAGCCAGCCCCGCCATCATCGCGCCGCCCATCAATTCGCCGATTGCGCGTTCCCGCATCGCCCTCTCCCTCGATTTTTCACAGCAAGGCTGTTCACCTGTTCTTGAAACAATCCTTTCATGCCTCAAATGATCAGGCAATATGCTTTGTGACGCCGGAGAATGCCGCATAGAATGCCGCGTGTCGCAATCGGATCACAATGCGCTGCGAGAGTGCCGTGCCTATGAACAACGACTTCTTCTCCGATCTCCTGGCATCGATTTCCGAACGCGGCCGCAGCCTGTTGCGGCGAAGCGGGTGGAGCAACGCCGCACCGGTGAACGCCGGCGGCATGGTGGCGCTCTGCGAAGGCTTGCTCTCGGGCCGCGGCGAGGCATCGGGCACCGTGCTGGCGCGCGACGTGCTCGACGCTTATCGCGGGCTCGACGACGCCGACCGTGCTGCGTTCTTCGAAGCGTTGGCGAACGCCTTCGGTCCCGATCGCGACAAGGTGGAGAAAGCGATCGAACAATGGCGCAGCGGCGTCGGCGGAGCGGGCGGCAGCCTGCACTTCGCCTCCGAGCCGCGGCGACAGGAATTGTTTCGTCGCCTCAACCGCGCACCCGGCGGCACGGGCGAACTGGTCGGCATGCGCGCCGATCTGCTCAATCTGAGCAAGGATCGCAAGGACCTCGACACGGTCAATCGCGATCTCGAACACTTGTTCATGTCGTGGTTCAATCGAGGGTTTCTCGTGCTGCGCCGCATCCACTGGTCGAGCCCCGCCAACATTCTCGAAAAGGTCATCCGCTACGAGGCGGTGCACGAGATTCACGACTGGGACGATCTGCGCCGCCGCATCGATCCGGTGGACCGGCGCTGCTACGCCTTCTTCCATCCGGCGCTGCCGGATGAGCCACTGATCTTCGTCGAAGTCGCGCTGACCGACGGCATTCCCGGCGCCATCGCGCCGCTGCTGGCGAAAGATCGTGTGCCGGTGCCGATCGAACGCGCGCGCACCGCGGTGTTCTATTCGATCTCCAATACCCAGCGCGGGCTTGCCGGCATTTCCTTCGGCAATTTCCTGATCAAGCAGGTGGTGGAGGAACTGCGCCGCGAATTGCCGAAGCTCGACAGCTTCGTCACGCTGTCGCCGGTGCCGGG
Organism: Xanthobacteraceae bacterium; assembly: GCA_051954235.1. GTDB lineage: Bacteria > Pseudomonadota > Alphaproteobacteria > Rhizobiales > Xanthobacteraceae > 62-47. The sequence goes on along the minus strand of JBQCHY010000038.1, from coordinate 10,407 downwards.
CTTCATGCGCTGGCTGAAGCGCGAACCGGACTTGCCGCTCGGCGACGACGACCGCGCCCTGCTCGCGCATCTCGACAACGACACCTGGATCGACGATCCCGAACTGGTGGAGAAGCTGCGCGCGGTGATCGAGCCGCTGGCGGCCTACTACTTCCTGAAAGCGAAAAATCCGCGCGGAAAACCGGTAGACCCGGTGGCGCGCTTCCATCTCGGCAACGGCGCGCGGCTGGAGCAGATCAACTGGCTCGGCGACGTCTCGTCAAAAGGCCTGCGCGAATCCGCCGGCGTGATGGTCAACTACCTCTATCGCCTCGACGACATCGAAAAGAATCACGAAGCCTACGCCAACGACGACGAAGTGGTGGCGTCGAATGCGGTGAAGAAACTGCTGAAGGGCGAAGGGCGGCGATTGCTGGATTTGAGGCTGTCGTAGAGTAGGACGAGGCTTCATCTCCCGCTTCAAACGAATAAGAACGTGGATGGCCGGGACAAGCCCGGCCATGACGGGATGAGAGGCGCGCGCAATCGCGAGGCCCCCCGGCGAGGCACGTAAGCACCAACGGTTCAACAATTCGCCGAACCTCGGCTAAAGATGACCTCTCCGGCGTCATGGCCGGGCTTGTCCCGGCCATCCACGTTCTTCAGAATGCCCTGATGCGAAGGGGCTACGTTTATTTTCTGACTAACCGACCCAACGGCATTCTCTATGTCGGCGTCACCAGCAATCTAGCCAAACGCATCTACGAACATCGCACCGAAGCTGTCGACGGCTTTACGAAACAACATTACCTCAAGCGGTTGGTGTATTTCGAAACCTTCGACGATATCCAGACCGCCATTCAACGTGAGCACAACATCAAGCATTGGAACCGAACTTGGAAGGTGCGGCTGATTTTGGCGAGCAATCCTGACTGGAATGATTTGTACGATAGTATTCTGCCCTGAGTTCGTGGATGGCCGGGACAAGCCCGGCCATGACGAAATGAGAGGGTGCGCGTAATCGAAAGGCCCACCGCGAGGCGCGAGCACCACCGGTTCAACAATTCGCAGAATCTCAGCCGAGGATTACCCCTCCGGCGTCATGGCCGGGCTTGTCCCGGCCATCCACGTCTTAATGACACAGACCCGGAAAATACGGTCTGCGTGCTATAAGAACCTTCCCTTTCGGATTCCAGATTCACACCTCCGGAAATCCGCGCAGCAGATACTTGCGCAGGCCATACAGCAACCCGTTGAGCATCAGCCCGAGCAGCGAGATCGCGATCAGCGGCACGAACATGTCCACCGTCTGGAACGTGCGCGCGGCGCCGACGAGCAAATGACCGAGACCGTCGGTCGAGGAAATCATCTCGGCGAGAAATACCACGATGCACGAAATGACCAGTCCGATACGGCAGCCGGTGAGGATCGACGGCAGCGCTGCGGGCGCGATCACCTTGAACAGGATTTGCCAGCGCGGCGTGCCGGCGGCGAGCGCCGACCAAACCAGTTTCTGCTCGACCATCGACGCACCGTAATAGGTCGAGAGCAAAATCGGAAACAACGCATCCAGCGTCACCAGCGTCACCTTCGACGCGTGATCGAAACCGAACAGGATGATCAGCGCCGGATAGAGCGCGACCTTCGGCAGCGGTGCCAGCACCTGCACCAGCGGCCGCACCACGGCATTGATCGCCGGCACCACCGCCGCCGCGAGCCCGATGCCGACGCCGAGCACCACCGCGATCAGGAAGCCCACGAACAGCCGGATCATCGTCGCCAGAATGTCGTCGAGGAAACCGACACTGCCGAGTTGCTGCGCCAGCCGCAGAAATACCTTTCCCGGCGGCGGCAACAGCGACGGCGGCGCAAAGCCGAAACTGCACAGCGCCTGCCACACCGCCAGCACGAACAGAATCGGCAGCGCACCCATCAGGACCGTGGCGAGGCGTTGCGTACTCATGACGCCCCCAGCAGAATTTCCTGATGCGGCTCGGCCCACCTCACCAGCCGCCAACGCAGCTTGTCGAACGCCGCATCGAGCACGATGCCGAGCGCACCGATGATGATGATCATCGCGAACACGGTGTCGTATTGCGCCATGTCCATGGCGTTGAACAGGATGTTGCCGGCGCCCGATTGCCGCGCGATCATCTCGCTCGTCACCATGGTGATCAGCGCCAGCACCAGACCGGTGCGGCAGCCGGTGAGGATTTCCGGCAGCGCCGCCGGCAGCACGATCCGGATCATGCGTTGCAGGCCGTTCAGCCCCATCGCCGCACCGGACCACAGCATCTTCTCCTCGACGGCCTTGGCACCCTGAAACGAATGATAGATCACCGGCAGGCTGACGCCGAGGAAAATCACTAGCGTCTTCGAGGCATCGCCGACGCCGAGCCACAACATGATGACCGGCATCAGCGCCGCCTTCGGCACCGGATAGATCATCATCAGCAGCGGATTGAAGAATGCCGCGACGCGCGCGCTGCGCCCCATCGCAAGGCCCAGCGGAATCGCGATCAGGACCGCCAGCGAGAAGCCGATCACCATGCGGCGGATCGAATCGAGAATATTGAGAAGCTGTTCCGGATCGCCCAACACCTGCGGCACCGTCTGCAAGGCATGCCATGCGGTCGGGAAACTTTCAGTGTCGAGCCACAGCGCCGCAACCTGCCACACCGCCAGCAGCCCAAGACAGGCCAAGAGCGGCGACAGCTTTGCGACGATGCCGCGCGCGGATGTCACGAACGCTCCGCGTCGTCGCGGCCGTCGTCGATCATCCGCTCGATATCGACGACGTATTTCTGATAACGCGAATCCAGCAGCAACTCGGCGCGAACGCGCGGGCGCAGCAGGTCGATATCGACGATCTGCTTGATACGACCCGGCGCGCGCGTCATCACCACCACCTTGTCGGAGAGGAACACCGCCTCTTCGACCGAATGCGTGACGAACAGCACCGTCTTCCGATCCCGTTCCCAGATGTTGAGTAGATCGTTCTGCAACCGCGTGCGGGTATGCGCATCGAGCGCGCCGAACGGTTCGTCCATCAGCAACACCGACGGACGATAGGCCAGCGTGCGCGCGATGGCGACACGCTGCTTCATGCCGCCGGACAATTCCTTCGGATAGAAATGCTCAAAACCCTTGAGCCCGACCATCTCGATCAGCCGAAGGCTCTGCGCTTCCGCCTCAGTGCGCTTCACGCCCTGTTGCCGCAAGCCGTACATCACGTTGCCGAGCACGGTCTTCCACGGAAACAGCGCGAACTCCTGAAACACCGGCCCGCGATCCGGCCCCGGCCCGGTGATTGCCGCGCCTTTCATACGCGCAACGCCTTCGCTCGGCGCCACGAAGCCGCCGACGATGTATAGCAACGTGGACTTGCCGCAACCGGACGGCCCGAGAATCGAGACGAACGCGCCGTCATTAACGGTGAGGTTGATATCGGAGAGCGCGAGGTGGCTTTTGCGGCCCGAGGTTTCGAACCGCTTCGAGACGGACGCGATTTCGATGATGGCGCGCGCGCGTTCACCGGACGTAGCTCCGGTTCCGGTGTCGATCTCCGGCCGCAACGGCACCTGCATCCGTCCCCCTGTTGATTGTCGTTCTGACGGCGGGGACAGTTTGCGGACTTTGCCCCGCATTGCAATCCTCGGACCGGCCGTTCGGTAAATTATTTTAAGATTGAAGCTTGTCGGAAAGCCCGGTTTGGTACCGAATTCGCTGCCACAATCGCGCCTTCGTATCGCCGCAAGAATCCCGCCGCAAATCCTAGGCTGAAAGCGCCCGCATTTCAGCGGCAAGATCGGCCTTGCCCTCGAAGCCGATGCCCGGCAACTCCGGCATGGTGATGTAACCGTTCTCGACCTTCACGCCGTCGGGGAAGCCGCCATAGGGCTGGAACAGATCGGGATAGCTCTCGTTGCCGCCGAGCCCGAGACCAGCCGCGATGTTCAACGACATCTGATGGCCGCCATGCGGAATGCACCGCGACGGCGACCAGCCGTGCGTTTTCAACACCTGCAATGTGCGCTGATACTCGCAAAGCCCATACGACAACGCGCAATCGAATTGCAGGAAGTCGCGATCCGGCCGCATGCCGCCGTAACGAATGAGATTGCGCGCATCCTGATGGCTGAACAGGTTTTCACCGGTCGCCATCGGTCCCGGATAGAATTCCGCGAGTGCCGCCTGCAACTGATAGTCGAGCGGATCGCCGGCTTCCTCGTACCAGAACAGCGGATAGTCGCGCAGCATCTTGGCGTAGGCGATCGCGGTTTCGAGATCGAAGCGGCCGTTGGCATCGACCGCCAGTTGCGCCTGCGATCCGATTTCCTTCAACACCGCTTCGATGCGTTCGCGATCCTCATCAATCGACGCGCCACCAATTTTCATCTTGACGACGCTGTACCCGCGATCGAGATAGCCGCGCATCTCCTGCCGTAGTTTATCGAGACCCTTGCCGGGATAGTAATAGCCGCCCGCCGCATAGACGAACACGCGCGGATCGGCGGTGCGACCATGACGTTCCGCAAGCAAACGAAACAGCGGCTTGTTCGCGATCTTCGCCACCGCATCCCACACCGCCATGTCGATGGTGCCGACCGCCACCGAACGTTCGCCGTGCCCGCCCGGCTTCTCGTTAGTCATCAACGTCGACCAGACTTTATCCGGATCGAGATTGTCACCGCTGTCGTCAAGCAACGTCTTCGGATCGGCTTCGGTGATCCGCTTCGCGAAACGCTCGCGGATCAGCCCGCCCTGTCCGTAGCGGCCGTTCGAATTGAAGCCGTAGCCGACCACCGGCTTGCCGTTGCGCTCGACATTGGTGACGACGGCCACGAGGCTCGTCGTCATCTTCGAGAAATCGATATAGGCGTTGCGGATCGCGGAGGCGATCGGCTTCGTCACCTCGCGCACGTCGACAATGCGAACGGACATCGTGAATCCTCTTGCGCCGGTCAACTTGTGCTGTCGCGGAAATACGGCTCGACCGTGCCGCTCAGCTTGATGGTCAGCGGATTGCCATGGCGGTCCTTGGCGACGCCGGCCGGCACGCGTATCCAGCCTTCGCTGACGCAGTACTCCTCGACGTTGTTCTTCTCGACGCCCTTGAAGCGCACGCCGATATCGTAGGCCAGCAGATCGGCGTTGTAATACGGGCTACGTGGATCGGTCGACAGCCGGTCCGGCAGTTGGGCCGGCGATGGGTTGGTGTTCTCGTTCAAAGCAGCGCCTCGATTTCCCTGGTCAGACTTTCGGGTCGTGTGGTCGGCGGATGCCGTGCCACCACCCTGCCCGTCTTGTCGATCAGGAACTTGGTGAAATTCCATTTGATCGACGGGCCGAGCAGGCCCGCTTTCTCACGTTTCAGAAATTTGTACAACGGGTGCGCGGCGTCGCCGTTGACGTCGATCTTCTCGAACATCGGAAACGTCACCGCGTATCTGCTGTCGCAGAACGCCGCGATCTCCGCAGAGTTACCCCGCTCCTGCTGCCCGAACTGGTTGCACGGGAAGCCGAGCACGGCGAAGCCGCGCGGCTCATATTGGCGATAGAGTTCCTCAAGGCCCTTGTATTGCGGAGTGAAGCCGCAGGCACTGGCGGTGTTGACGATCAACAGCGCCTTGCCTTCGAACTCCTTCAACGGGACGTCATGCCCATCGAGCGCACGAGCCGAGAAATCGAAGATGCCTGTCATCGCTCGCGTCTCCTCAACTAACCGGATCGACCGGCGACGACGGCGTACCGCCCGCCTCGATCGCTTCGCCAGCGAGCAGGCACAGGTCTTCGCGATAACGCCCCGCGACCACCTGCACGCCGACCGGCACGCGCCCGACCAAGCCCGTCGTCACCGTCAGGCCCGGCAGTCCCATGAAGGGAATGCCGACTTGCGGCATCTGCGCTCGCCACACCCGCGCGAACGATGCGTTGTCCTTGAGATCGAGTTGATCCTCGAACGGCAGTTCGCCGGACACCGGCATCACCAGCACGGGATAATCTTGCAGAAAGAGTTGCCATGCGCGCGTCAACGCGGCGCGGCGCTGCACGATTGCCGAGAGCCCCGCTGCATCGAGCGGATAGACCTTGTCGCGACTGCCGCGCAGGCACGCCAGCGCGCCGGGATCGCCTTCCTTTTCGGCCACCGCCAGCATCGCGTCGAAACCGTCGCCGAGCCAAAACTTGCGTTGCAACTCGGCTGCTTCGTTGAGCGGCGGCGTGTTGGCGACTTCTTCCACCGTCCAGCCCGCGCTTTGCAACCGACGCGCGGCGTCTTTCAACGCATCGATGACTTCAGGCACCGTTTCGAGCCCGTCGGGCCGCAGGCAAAGTGCCGCGCGGCGCGACATCGGCGGCCCTTCGAGCGGCGCCGGCACCCACCACGGATCGCGCACGTCCTGTTGCGACATCGCGGCGAGCGCGATGCGCAAGTCGCCGATGGTCCGCGCCAGCGGACCGGAGACGGCGGAAATCTGCGGACACAACGGGCGCTCCGGCAGCGAGAGGTTGTGGGCGGCGATACGCCCCAGCGTCGGCCGCAAACCGTGAATGCCGCAAGCGTAAGCCGGATAGCGCACCGATCCGGCGATATCGGTGCCATGGCCGATATGACCGATGCCGGCGGCGGTGGCCGATCCCGCGCCGCCCGACGAGCCGCCCGGCGTGCGCCCCGGATCGCGCGGATTCCTGGTATGGCCGTGGACCTGATTGTTGGCGAACCAGCGGAACGAGAATGCCGGCGTGTTGGTGCGGCCGACGACCACCGCGCCGGCGCGGCGCATGTTCGCCACCACCGGATTGTCTTCCTTGGCGATGTGATCGCGCTGCGCCTTGAGGCCGTTGGTGGTGGCGAAGCCGGCCTGGTCGACGTTGACTTTGACGGTCACGGGCACACCGGCCAGCACGCCGGGATCGTTGCCCTCGGCAATCGCCTTGTCCACCGCCGCCGCCTGCGCCAGCGTATCGTCCGGCCGATAGTCCACCACCGCATTGATCTTCGGGTTGACCGCTTCGAGCCGCGCCAACGCCGCCTTCGCCGCCTCCGCCGCCGATACTTTTCGCGAACGAACCAGCGCGGCCAGTTCGGTTGCCGGGAGACGCCAAAGGTTATCCATCAACTCGCTCCATCCTCGATCGCGGTCTTGTCGACTGCCGCTCTCCGAGCGTTACGGCGTTTTCAGGCGGATTGCCACCCGCGAAATGCAACCGTGTTCGTCCGCCTGGCTCCGGATATCGACGCGCGGAAATTGTTGCATCGCGATATGCTTCACCGGATCCGCTGGACGTCACCGCCTCCTCCGAATTGACAATGGCCCTGGAATTGAAACGCCGTAAGCTGGAGGTAAACGATCATGCCGCCCGTACATGAGCCCGCCGCAGTTGCAAGCGAATGCAGACGATGATGCCTGACGCGGCCGGACCGCCGGCGAACGACCGCTCCGACCCCTACGCACCGCTGACGGCGCAGATGCTGCCGGTCGGCGACGGCCACGAACTCTACGTGGAGACCGTCGGCAACCCCGACGGCATGCCGGCGGTGTATCTGCATGGCGGCCCCGGCAGCGGCTGCCAGCCCGACCATCGCAAGCTGTTCGACCCCAGGCGTTGCCGTGCGGTGCTGTTCGATCAGCGCGGCTGCGGACGCAGCCGGCCGAAAGGCGGCCGCGACGCCAACACGTTGCCGCATCTGATCGCCGACATGGAAGCGATCCGCGATGCGCTCGGCATCGGGCGATGGCTGGTCAGCGGCGGCTCATGGGGCGCCACGCTGGCGTTGGCCTACGCGGAAGCCCACCCCGAACGCGTCATCGGCATCGTGTTGCGCGCGACGTTTCTCGGCACCCGCGCCGAGGTCGGCGCAGCCTTCTGCGATATGCTGCCGCGTCTCTATCCCGGACTCAACGACGACTTCCTCAGCCTGCTGACGCCGGAGGAACGCGCCAAGCCGCTCGATGCCTATTGGCGGCGCATCCTCGATCCCGATCCGGCGATCCATGGCCCAGCCGCGCGGGCCTGGCACGACACCGAGCGCATCCTTTCCGAACATACACCTAAACGAACGCGGTTCGATCTTCCGTCGCTGACGTCATCGCACCCGCTGCCGTCGACGCCGTTCATGGAAGCCCACTACTTCCACAACGACTGCTTCATGACGCCGGGGCAGCTACTTGCGAACGCATCTCGCCTGCACGGCATTCCCGGCATCATCGTGCAGGGTCGCTACGATCTGCTCTGCCCACCCTCGACATCGCACGCGCTCGCGGCCGCGTGGCCGACGGCGGAGATTCGTATTGTCGAAGGCGCCGGGCATTCGTTGTACGATCCCGGTATCCGCGACGCCGTCATCAAGGCGACCGCGGATCTCGTGGTCCGCCATTCGCTTTGAGACCGCTCGATGTAAGGACACCCGCCGATGCCAATCGCCGCCAAGGGAATGCTTCTCACCTCGATGGATATCGATCCAGCGGACGAAGCGGACTTCAATCGCTGGTACGATCGCGAGCATATCGCCGAACGCGTCGGCATCGACGGCTTCGTCGAAGCGCGGCGCTACGTCGCCCATGCCGGCAGTCCGAAATATCTCAGCCTGTATTCCACCGCGACGTTCGAGGCGCTGGACAGCCCCGCCTACCGCACCGCGCTCGCCAATCAAACTGAGTGGTCGAAACAGAACATCGCCCGCTTCCGCAACATGATCCGTGCGGTGGCGCGCATCACCATGAGCAAAGGGCAAGGGCGCGGCGCCGTGCTCGGCATCATCCGGCTGCGTCCGCTTGATGCCGACAAGCTGCACGCCTTCCTGACGCCCCGGCTCGATCCGGAGATGCTGGAAGGCGGCATCTCGATGCATCTGCTGGAAAGCGATCCCGGCCTGTCGAAGTCACTCACGGACGACGGCCCCAATCCTGGCGCCGGCGACTGGTTCGTGCTGATCGATGGAACGGACATAAAGCCGGTCTCGCGAGCGATGGCGCTGCGCTTCGATCCGCTGGACCTCGCCGGCGCTGGCCAGATCATCTCGTCCGGCATCTATCGCCTGATGTGGGATCTCGCGAAGAGCGATCTTTAGAACACCAAGCACTCATCGCGATGCCGCCTGCGCCTGACGCGCATCGGCTCCGCGTGTCTCGAATGGCTATGTTGCAGCGCGACACAATCCGGCTGCGACAACACGTCCTGATCCTTTCCGATCACTTAAAAATGCATTTGCAGTCCGCAGCGGATCATATTGAATTATTATACTTCTAAGACCATGATCCAAAGAGAAGTAACAAGGGCGGGACAACGAACGCTCGAAAACTGCGAAAGACCGCGCGACCGAGCCCACCTTCCGAAGCGCGGATTTGGGATGGGAATGAAACCGACCGATATCGCGGCGCCTGACTATTTTCACAAAGTGGTCGATTGCCAATGGGCCTGTCCGGCACACACGCCGGTTCCTGAATATATCCGACTGATCGCCGCGGGCCGCTATAGCGACGCCTACATGATCAATTGGAAGTCGAACGTGTTTCCGGGAATCCTCGGGCGCACCTGCGATCGTCCATGCGAGCCGGCTTGTCGCCGCGTCCGCGTCGAGGACGAACCGGTGGCCATCTGCCGGCTCAAGCGCGTCGCAGCCGACTACAAGGACGACATCAAGGCACGGCTGCCGAAGAAGGCGGCGACCAAAAACGGCAAGCGCATCGCACTGGTCGGCGCCGGGCCTGCGTCGCTGACCGTGGCGCGCGACTTGGCGCCGCTTGGTTATGACTGCGTGGTATTCGACGGCGATAACCGCGCCGGCGGCATGATGCGCACGCAGATTCCGAAATTCCGCCTGCCTGACAGCGTGATCGATGAGGAGACAAACTACATCCTCGATCTCGGCGTCGAGTTCCGTGGCGGCACGCGCATTGACAGCATGAAGGCGCTGCTCGCTGACGGCTACGACGCCATCGTGGTCGGCTCCGGTGCGCCGCGCGGACGCGATCTCGACATTCCCGGCCGCAAGGAAGCCGCCGCCAACATCCATATCGGTATCGACTGGCTTTCCAGCGTATCGTTCGACCATATCCATTCCATCGGCAAGCGCGTCATCGTGCTCGGCGGCGGCAACACTGCGATGGATTGCTGCCGCTCTGCGCGCCGCCTCGGCGGCGAGGACGTCAAGGTGGTGGTACGCTCTGGCTTCGAGGAGATGAAAGCCTCGCCGTGGGAAAAGGAAGACGCCGCGCGCGAGGGCATTCCGATCCATAACTTCCTTGTGCCAAAGCAATTCCTGCACAAGGACGGCAAGCTGACCGGCGTGGTGTTCGAGAAGGTCAAGGCCGAGTACGACGCCAAGGGTCGACGCAAACTTGTTCCGGCCGGCGAACCGGACGTGACCTTTGAATGCGACGACGTGCTGGTTGCGGTCGGCCAGGAGAACGCCTTCCCGTGGAT
>JBQCHY010000037.1:0-39348 GCA_051954235.1 Xanthobacteraceae bacterium | reverse complement strand
CGGCGGGGAAGGGTGTTCAAGCGGGCGAGGCCGTCACAAAAAGGAATGGCGGTTATCGCGATTTGTTGGCATGGACATGACGCGGGGGATCGGGACGAACGGCATGGATTGCGTCACGATTTTTTGTCGTGCGGAAAGGGCATGCCAATGAGCCCGGCATGGTCGCGGATATCCGCATGGCTGGTGGCACGCCGGGCGCAATTCGCGCTGGGTCTGCGGGTGATGACAGCCGCCTTGGCGGCGCTCTCCGTGGCGCTGGCGCTGCGCTTGCCGCTGCCGTTGTGGGCGGTGCTGACGGCGGTGATCGTGACGCAGATGAGCGTCGGTCGCTCCATCAAGGTCACGACGGACTATCTGATCGGCACCATCGGCGGCGCGATCTATGGCGGCTTCATCGCGGTGCTGTTTCCGCACGCCAGCGAACTGGCTCTGCTGGCGGTGCTGGCGCTGGCGGTCGCACCGTTGGCCGTGGTGGCGGCGATCAACCCCAGCTTCAACGTCGCACCGGTCACCGCCATCATCGTGCTGCTGCTGCCGTCGATGACGCACGCGAGCCCGCTGGAGTCGGCGATCGACCGGGTGATCGAGGTCGCGGTCGGTGCCTTCGTCGGGCTCGCGGTGTCGTTCGCGGTATTGCCGTCGCGCGCGCACAACCTCGCCATTTCGGCCGCGGCGCGGATGCTGGATCAGATCGCGGAGGCGCTGGATGAATTGTTGAAGGGGCTGGCGCACGGCCTCGACAGCGAAACGCTGCATCGTTTGCAGGATGGCATCGGCGAGGCGCTGGTCGGCCTCAACGGCGTCGCGGTCGAGGCGGAGCGCGAGCGGGTGGCACGGCTCGCGGTCGGGCCGGACACCGGGCCGCTGCTGCGCACCTTGCTGCGGCTGCGACATGACTTGGTGATGATCGGCCGCGCCACCGTGGTGCGGCTACCGGAGGATCTGCAATCGCGTTTGGCTGCGGCGCAGACCGAGGTGCGCCTCACCGCGGTGGCGTATCTGCGCGGGAGCAAGGCCGCGCTGGTGCGACGGGCCGCGCCGCCGTCGCTAGACGATTTCGAGCAGGCGCTGCGCGGCTATACCGAAGCAGTCTCGATGCTTCGCCGCGAGGGCCGCACCCGCGAATTACCGGTCGATGTCATCGAGCGGTTCTTCATGGTCGGGTTTGCGCTCGAACAATTGCATCAAAATTTCATCGATCTGCGGCGTTGCGTCACCAGTTGGAGCGGCGCGCAACGCGCGTCGTTTGGCCGCTCGGCGGCTTGAGGCGACGGCACCTCGCCCGATGGCCACGACTTGCCTATATTTTCCAGGATGCTGCCAATAGGCGAGTGCAGGTGATGCAGGCCGGTCGCATGGCGAAGCAGGTCCGCCCGATGAGCAAGCCGAAACGCGCGGCCGCTGCGATGGATTGTGCGACGGCGTTTCAGGCCATGGCGCGGGATTGCCTCGCACACCTGCGAGCCCAGCGTTCCGGAACTATCGCAGGCGATGCCGAGGCGCTTCACCAGATGCGGGTCGCCATCTCGCGGTTGCGCGCGGCGGTCGTATTCTTCGCGCCGATGACGTCCGATACGACGTGGCCGAAGTTGAAGCAGGAACTGGCGTGGTTCAACGCCTTGTTGGGCGACGCGCGCGATGCCGATGTCATGGCAGCGCTCGCGCGGCGCAAGCGCTATCGGAAATGGGCGGCGGACATCGTTTCGCATGACGACAAGATCCACGACAGGCTTTATCGCCGCGTGGCTGTCGGCTTACGCTCGAAGCGCTTCCGGCGATTGATGGATGTGTTATCCCGATGGGTGGCGCGCGGGCCGTGGCTGACGCGCCGGGATGGGACGGCGCTGCGCAGACGGACTGAATCGCTGAGGCCATACTGTCAGCGGCAACTTGAACTCTGGCGTGCGCGATTGATCCGCAAAGGGCGTCATCTTGCGAAAATGGGCGGCAAACGGCGTCATCGCCTTCGCATCAAAGTGAAGCGTTATCGCTACGTGCTCGAAGCGCTGGGCGATATCCGTCCGCCCGCCGCTCGTCCGAAACTGCGCCATCTGCACAAGCCCGCGAAAGGGTTGCAGCGGGGGCTTGGCGATCTGCGCGATCTGCAACGCCTTCGCCGTATCGGCGCGACGTCGCGAAAGCCGCCCGGCTACGCGAAACGGAAGCAGCAATTGCTGGCGGCCGCGCGTGCGGCATGGCGTGACCTCAAGTCACCGCTCTTGCTGTCCCGGTTCTGACTTCGGTATCTTCGTTCCCGAAAAACGCGATAAGATCGCAACGGGTCGAACAACAAGAAACGGAGCACGAGATGCTGATTCCGCTGGCCGAGGTGCCGCGCTGGTATGCCGATCGCAAGCCGAAGGACGCTGTCGCGGTCCGGCATGGCGCCGACGAGCTGACGTGGGAAATGCTGGAGCGCAACGCCAATCGCCGGGCGCGCGCATTTGCCGAACGCGGCGTCAAAGCCGGCGATTTCATCGCCATCGGCCTGCCGAACAGCAATGCTTTCTATGAAACCAGTTTCGCGGTGTGGAAGCTCGGCGCGACGCCGACCTCGCTGTCGCACCGGCTGCCGCGCGGCGAGGCCGCCGCGATCCTCGACATCCTGAAACCGTCGCTCGTTGTCGGCGGCGAGCCGGATTGGAATGCACCGAATTCCGTCCCGCGCGATTTCGTGCCAGAGGGTGTATCCGACGAACCGATCGATCGTCCGGTGGCGCGATACTGGAAGGCGATGACCAGCGGCGGCTCGACGGGACGACCAAAAGTGATCCTCGATCATCTGCCGGCAGTGACCGACACCGCTGTCGCGCAGCCGCTGTTAATCGAGTCCGGCACCGCTCTGCTCAATCCCGGGCCGCTCTATCATAACGCGCCGTTCATCGTGTCGCATTTCGCGCTGTTCGGCGGCGGCAGCGTCACCGGCATGGCGAAATTCGACGCCGAGGAGACGCTGCGGCTGATTGATCGCTACAAGCTCGAATGGGTCAATTTCGTGCCGACGATGATGCATCGCATCTGGTCGCTGCCGGAGGAGGTGCGCAGTCGCTACGACGTATCGAGCCTGAAGACCGTGTTCCACATGGCCGCGCCGATGCCGCTGTGGCTGAAGGAGAAGTGGATCGAGTGGCTCGGTCCGGAAAAAATCTACGAACTTTACGGCGGCACCGAACGCCAAGGCCGCACCGTGATTTCAGGCACCGAGTGGCTCGAACATCGCGGCTCGGTCGGCAAGGTCGATCCAACCGCGTGCGCTATCCGCATCGTCGGCGAGGACGGCAACGACGTGCCGGTGGGCGAGACCGGCGAAGTCTATTTCATGCCGATCGACGGCACCGGCACCACCTATCATTATATCGGCGCCGATCCGAAGCGGCGCAGCGACGGTTGGGAATCCATCGGCGATGTCGGACGGCTCGATGCAGACGGCTATCTCTATCTCGGCGACCGTCTCACCGACATGATCCTGCGCGGCGGCGCCAACCTCTATCCGGCGGAGATCGAGGCCGCGGTACTGGCGCATCCCGACGTGCATTCGAGCATCGTGGTGGGGCTTCCCGATCCCGAACTCGGCAATCGCATTCACGCCATCATCGAGATCAACGACGGCGCCGATGTGAATGCCGTCGTCAACGGTATGAGCACGGTGCTGGCGGACCGGATCAGCCGCAACAAGCATCCGGAAAGCTACGAAGTCTCGCAGGTGACCTTGCGCGACGATTCCGGCAAGGCGCGCCGCACGCTGCTGCGCGAGGAGCGCTTGACATGGTTGAAGGAAGGCCGCGAGTTCCGTCTTTATGCGGATCGGCCGGGCCGGGGAGGATAGCGGAATGACGTCGCAAGCTGCCGTTGCGAAATTGCTGGCGGATCAGATCGCCGATCCCGACACGCAATGGAGCCTCGGTACCTTCGGCGCCATCGCCGAGTTCGCCCGCGATGGCGACGAACCGGTGGATTTGCATGCGTCGGATCACGGCGTCTCCGCCGTCACCGCGCGCGGCGGCATCGTGATCCGCGTGCAAGACGATATGCGGCCGTTTGCCTCGGAGAGCCTGGCGAAACAGCACTGGAATCATCGCGTGGCGATCTGCCTGCCCGAGCAGACTTGTGCCATGGGGCGGCGTGCGGCGTTGACCGAACTTGGCCGTGATGCGGGAGCCTTGCGCGAACAGGATCGCGACGGCGTGCTGTTCGATCTCGGCCTCGACGCGCCGCAGGCCGATCTCTGCATCCGCGTCGCCGACCGGAAGCTCGCGGACGAATTGCGCAACCTTGTCGGCCGTGCGGTGTTCGAACCGGGCAATCCGGCGATGGGCCTGATCCTCGCCGCCAATCCGCATCGCGTCTTCATCAGCCGTGTCGGCCGGGCCGAAATCTATCAGCCGATCCCCCCACACGACGGCAAGAGCCCGGAAGGGCCGCACACGCATGTGTTGCCAAAGCTGCTCAGAAGCGGGCGGACCCATCCCGCAACCGAACTGATCCCGAATGGTTTCGTGCCCTGCGTGCATTTTTATCCAGCGCATCCGGCCAAGGACGCGTTGGGAGAGGCGCGCGCCTTCGAGCGCTCGCGGCACGACGCATTTCAGCAATTGCTGGCGGAACTGGGCGCGCCGGAAAGCGCCGCGTTCAAGCAGGAGGTGGTTGCCGCCGTTGTGCGCGGAGAATCGCCATGGCGAGAAGCGCGCGTCGCAGGCCGTGGCGCGCGCGCCAATGTCCGCATCGCCTTGCGCCAGATGAAGGCGGCCGGCAATGCATCGTCCGTGCTGACGGCGTGGCTTGCGGCGTTCGATCGTGCGGAATCTGCCGATGACGAGGCCGACGATCTGTCACGCGGCCATGCCGACTGAGCGACATGTTGAGTATCGCATAACCATGACTCAGGCGCCGACAATTCACGAGTGAAATCAGACCTAGCAACCGGGTCTCAACACATAAAACTGATCCGTGTAGTCCTCGCGAAGAAAAAATCAGTTGTTCGAACAACTCTTACCAAAGGCCGATGCTTTTGCCGGTAGACCAACAACAGTCCATGTCTG
Source organism: Xanthobacteraceae bacterium (assembly GCA_051954235.1). Lineage (GTDB taxonomy): Bacteria > Pseudomonadota > Alphaproteobacteria > Rhizobiales > Xanthobacteraceae > 62-47. The sequence continues at coordinate 34,309 of JBQCHY010000037.1, read as the reverse complement.
GTTGAGGGCACCGGTAGCTTGAATCGAGCGGCCGTTGGTGAGGACCGCCATAAATTTGGTGGCTTCAGACAGAGACAGCTCCGTCCGAAGTTCTCGTGACCCTGTCATCTCAGAATTCTTGCTCCATGCAGACTTGCCAGACAAAGTGACTGATAGATCGCCGCTTTGAAGTTTGACGACAAGATTGCCGCGCCGACGTCCAATATTGTCATGGGCGCCGACACCAATCTGCACTTTGCCTCCACTCGAGCACGTCACTCGGAGAACGTAGTCGGGCTCCGATTCTCCGGCAGGGTAACCCGTTATCTCTGATGGATTCTTGGTAAATCCCCAATTGATCGAGGCCGCATTGGCCTTTGCACAGATGGAAGTCATGATCAGAATGGCCGCTGCCAAGACCTTTAACATAAATTTCTCCAATTGAATTTCGAGGTGATTGCAAATCAGTTCAGATATTGCTCACACTTTCTCATTTTTTGCGAGACCGCCTCGGCAGCCGGCTCGCATCTCCGGACGTCACGTTGAGCATGATCCTGTTGGAGGCGACGCCGGCAACGATGCCGATCACCGCCCGCCCGTAGGAAGCGTAATATAGCGCGCTCCTGTCCGACCAGTTCTTCGCTTTGCGCGAGGATCCGGCGGCCGAATAGCTGCCAGAAGTCGGCCCAGAGGAGCAGGGCCCGTCCCGTTTGATGGCGGTCTCTAGGTTGTCCGGCAACCACTCAAGGACAATGTATCAGTTTCCGTCGACGTCACAGTCAACGTCGATCATCTCGACAACGTCGGGATGGCGGAGGTCTTGCGTTGTTGCTTTGCTTCGGTGCCGCAAAAGGTTGCAGAAATTTGAGTTAGGCTTCTATGTAATTTGAGTCTGGGATATGGGCCACAGAGCCAGGGTTATGCGTTACCCAACAGACGTCGACGTTTTACACGTCGACGTTGGCGCTGTGCGAATTGTCCTGGATGAATTCGCGGCGCGGCTCGACCACGTCGCCCATCAGCTTGGTGAAGATGTCGTCGGCCTCGTCGACTTCCTTGATCTTCACCTGCAACAGCGAGCGCACATTGGTATCGAGCGTGGTTTCCCAGAGTTGCTCCGGGTTCATCTCGCCGAGACCTTTGTAGCGCTGCATCGCGATGCCCTTGCGGCCGGCGTCGGTGACGGCTTCGAACAGGCCGACCGGACCGTGGATCGTGGTCTCGATGTCCTTTCGGCGCAGCACGCCGGGACGCGGATAGATATCCTGCAAACGCTCGGCATATTCGTCGAGCTTGCGCGCGTCGGTAGACGACAGCAGCGCGGCATCGATGATGGCGACGTCCTTGACGCCGCGGATGGTGCGCTCGAAGTGGAAACCCTCGCCTTCGGTGAAGCGGCCGGTCCAGCCGCGCTCGACTTCATCGGCCAGCACGTCCAGTCGTCGCGCGATGTAGTCGGCGGCGGCGTTGGCTTGTGCGGGATCGCCGGTGACGCGCGAGTTCAACACGCCGGCGATCGCCGCCTGCTCCACCACGCCGCGATTGTAGCGGCTGTGCAGATTGTTGAGCACGTTGCGGATGACGCGGGCATCCTCGACTAGCGCCTGCAGGTCGCGGCCGGCGCGGACATCGCCCGACGCGGTCTGGAAGCTGCAATCGTCGAGGCCGGTGGCGATCAGGTAATCTTCCAGCGCGCGCTCATCTTTGAGGTACTGCTCCGACTTGCCGCGCGTCACCTTGTAGAGCGGCGGCTGCGCGATATAGAGGTGCCCGGCTTCGATCATTTGCGGCATTTGCCGGAAGAAGAACGTCAGCAGCAGCGTGCGGATGTGGGCGCCGTCGACGTCGGCGTCGGTCATCACGATGATCTTGTGATAGCGCAGCTTCGACAGGTCGAAGTCGTCGCGGCCGATGCCGGTGCCGAGTGCGGTGATCAGCGTGCCGATCTGCTCGGACGACAGCATCTTGTCGAAACGTGCGCGTTCGACGTTGAGGATCTTGCCGCGCAACGGCAGCACCGCCTGGAATTCGCGGTTGCGGCCCTGCTTGGCGCTGCCACCGGCCGAGTCACCCTCGACGATGAACAGTTCCGATTTCGCCGGATCGCGTTCCTGGCAGTCGGCCAGCTTGCCGGGCAGGGAGGCGATGTCCAGCGCGCCTTTGCGCCGCGTCAGCTCGCGCGCTTTTCGCGCGGCTTCACGCGCGGCGGCGGCTTCCACCACCTTGCCGACGATGATCTTGGCTTCGGTCGGATGTTCCTCGAACCACGAGGCCAGCGCTTCGTTGATGACGTTCTCGACGACCGGGCGAACTTCGGAGGAAACCAGCTTGTCTTTCGTCTGCGACGAGAATTTCGGGTCCGGCACTTTAACCGACAGCACCGCGGTCAAGCCTTCGCGGCAATCGTCGCCGGTCAGCGCGATCTTTTCCTTCTTGGCCATGGCGTCGGCATAGCCGTTGACCTGCCGCGTCAGCGCGCCACGGAAGCCCGCGAGATGCGTGCCGCCGTCGCGCTGCGGAATGTTATTGGTGAAGCACAGCACGTTCTCATGATAGCTGTCGTTCCACCACAGCGCGGCCTCGACGCCGATGCCGTTCAAGTCGGCGCGCACCATGATCGGCGTCGCCACCACGGCCTTCTTGTTGCGGTCGAGATATTTGACGAATTCCTCGACGCCGCCCTCGTAGCGCATCTCCTCGCGCTTCTCGACTGCGCCGCGCCTGTCCGCCAGCAGGATGTTGACGCCGGAATTGAGGAAGGCGAGTTCGCGCAGCCGGTGCTCCAGCGTGGCGAAATCGTATTCCACCATGGTGAAGGTTTCAGCGCTGGCATAGAACGTCACCTCGGTGCCGCGCTGGCCATTGGCATCGCCGACCACGCGCAGCGGCGCGACGGATTCGCCGTGGGCGAATTCGATGTAGTGTTCCTTGTCGTTGCGCCAGACACGCAGGATCAGCTTGCTCGACAAAGCATTGACGACGGACACGCCGACGCCGTGCAGACCGCCGGACACCTTGTAAGAGTTCTGGTCGAATTTTCCGCCGGCATGCAGTTGCGTCATGATGACTTCGGCCGCCGAGATGCCTTCGCCCTTGTGGATGTCGACCGGAATGCCACGGCCGTCGTCGCGCACCGTCACCGAGCCGTCGGCGTTGAGAACGACTTCGACACGTGTGGCGTGCCCGGCGAGCGCTTCGTCGATAGCGTTGTCGACGACTTCGTAGACCATGTGATGCAGGCCGGAACCGTCGTCGGTGTCGCCGATGTACATGCCCGGTCGCTTGCGCACGGCATCGAGGCCCTTGAGGACCCGGATCGATTCAGCGCCGTATTCCATGGCAACAGGAAGCTCGGTTTCGGCAACGGGTTGCCGGGCGGGTTCGGTCATTCGTCAGGGCCTATGAGGGTGTCTCGAATCAGCAAGGAAAAGCGCTGCTGAACCGCTTATTTGTGCCATGAAAAGAGCCATGCGCCTAGCGCAAAGTCATGTCCTGCAAGGCATTGAAGAAATGGGTATTTTTAACGGTTTTTCAAGGCGGTTTTCGGCCGCTTGCGACGGCCCGCAAAATGCCGCTGGCCGACCCCGGAAACAGACCTCGGCGAGGCCTGTTTCGGCTCACGTTACGGGGCGGATTTGCCCGGCCTCGACCGCGAGGATTTCGCCGCGCGGGCCGATCTCGACGAAGGCCGCCGGATCGGCGCCGGTCATCCAGACCTGGGCGCCGAGCGTCATCAGTTCGGCGAACAGCGCGGCGCGGCGGCCGGGATCGAGATGCGCCACCACCTCGTCGAGCAGCAGCAGCGGCGTGATGCCGGTCATCTCGGCAACGAGATTGGCGTGCGCCAGCACCAGGCCGATCAGCAGCGCCTTCTGTTCGCCGGTGGATGCATCCTTCGCCGGCATGTTCTTAGGCGCGTAGACCACTTGCAGGTCGGTGAGGTGCGGTCCGTCGAGGGTGCGGCCGGCGGCGGCATCGCGCGCGCGGTTGTCGCGCAGCACCGCGCGGTAGCGATCTTCCACGGCGGTGGCGGGCTCGGAGAGGAGTGCATTCTCGAGCCAGCCGTCGAGCGCGATGGCAGCGGAAGGGAATGCGGAAGTGTGACCGCGTGCGGCAAGCGTCGCCGCCAGACGTTGCAGCGTCTGGCCGCGCTGGGCCGCGACCGCGATGGCGAGTTCGGCGGTCTCGCGCTCAATGGCATCGAGCCAGTGAGTGTTGGGCTGACGATCTTCCAGCAGCCGGTTGCGCGAGCGCAGGCTGCGGTCGAGCGCGGAGACGCGGCTGGAATGCTCGCCGTCGAGCGCCAGCACCAGACGGTCGAAAAAGCGGCGGCGCTCGGATGCGGGGCCGGTGAACAGGCCGTCCATCGCCGGCGTCAGCCACACCATGCGCAGATGGTCGCCGAATGCCGTTGCGGAGGCGACCGGTTCGCGATCGAGGCGGCAGCGGCGATTGGTGGTGGCGTCACCGGACGGCGCGTCGATGCCGGTCCCAAGCGTTGCGAGGCCGAGCGCGCCTTCCACTTCGGCAGCCACGGCCCATGCGCCGTCGCCGCTTTGGCTGGCGACATCCTCGAGGCGTGCGCGGCGCAGGCCGCGCCCCGGCGAAAGCAGCGAGATCGCTTCGAGGCAATTGGTCTTGCCCGCACCGTTCGGCCCCACCAGCACGACGAGGTCGCCACGCGCGGTCAGACTCGCGGCGCGATAGTTGCGGAACTGCGTCAGCGACAGGCGATGGATGCGGGACGGGATCATGTGCTTACTATTTAATCGTCATGCCCGGGCTTGTCCCGGGCATCCACGTTCTGCGATGCCACAGCCAAAGACGTGGATGGCCGGGACAAGCCCGGCCATGACATCTCGTCAGCATATACGCGAATAGTTTGAAGCCTCACACCCGCATCGGCATCAGCACGTAGAGCGCGCCCTTGGCGTCGCGGTCGTGCATCAGCGTCGGCGAACCGGGATCGGCCAGTTTCAGCACCGCAACTTCGCCTTCGATCTGCGCGGCGATGTCGAGCAGGTAGCGCGAGTTGAAACCGATATCGAGTGCGTCGGCGGCGTAGTCGACTTCCAGTTCCTCGGTCGCGCTGCCGGAATCCGGATTGGTCACCGACAGCACCAGCTTGCCGGAGGACAGCGCCAACTTGACGGCACGGCCGCGCTCGCTGGAAATGGTCGAGACGCGGTCGACGGCGGCCTCGAAGTCCTTCTTGTCGACGCGCAGTTCCTTGTCGTTGTTCTGCGGAATGACGCGGCCGTAATCCGGGAAGGTGCCGTCGATCAGCTTCGACGTCAGCACCACATTGCCGAGCGTGAAGCGGATCTTGCCCTGCGACAGCTCGATGGTGACTTCGGCCTCGGCGTCTTCGATCAGCCTCTGCACTTCGCCCACCGTCTTGCGCGGCACGATAACGCCGGGGATGCCGCTCGCGCCTTTCGGCAGCGGCAGGTCGACCTGCGCGAGGCGATGGCCGTCGGTGGCGACGGCGCGCAGCGTTTCCGATTTTGCGGAGCCGGCGGCATGGAGATAGATGCCGTTGAGGTAGTAGCGGGTTTCCTCGGTCGAAATCGCGAACTGCGTGCGGTCGATCAGTCGCTTGACGTCAGCCGCTGACAGCGAGAACGCGTGCGACATGTCGCCGGCGGCGAGATCGGGGAAATCGCTTTCCGGCAATGTCTGCAAGGTGAAGCGTGAGCGCCCGGCGCGGATCGCCAGCACGGCGCGGTCGCCGTCGCTTTCCAGCACGATCTGCGAGCCGTCCGGCAGCTTGCGCACAATGTCGTAGAACATATGCGCGGGCACCGTGGTCGAGCCGGCGGTGGCGGTTTCGGCCGCCAGCGTTTCGGTGACTTCGAGGTCGAGGTCGGTGGCCTTCAGCGCCAGCCGGGCACCCTCAGCGCGGATCAACACGTTGCCGAGAATCGGAATGGTGTTGCGGCGCTCGACCACGCGGTGGACGTGGCCCAGTGACTTCAGCAACTGCGCGCGCTCAACGGTAACCTTCATCGCAAACCTGCCCGATCCGGATTTCGAACCATGTGGTGGAGATGCCGGGCGGCCGGAAACAGCGCCGCGGCAAGCGGTCCCGCAAGGTCGAACAACGGCGGAATTTGGTCAAGCCCGCGGGGGTCGCAGGGTGGCTTGTCACGCCGCCAAAGGCAAGTGCGGGAGGACTATTTTTGCAGCGGATTTTTCATTCGAGGATTTGGTCCTCCCGCGTTCCCTGCGGCTATTCCTGCAACTGGCGTTTCAGCAGTTCGACTTCATCCGACAATGCCACGTCTTTCGAAACCAGCGCTTCGATCTTGCGCACCGCGTGCAGCACCGTGGTGTGGTCGCGGCCGCCGAAGCGTCGGCCGATTTCCGGCAGCGAACGCAAGGTCAGCGTCTTGGCGAGATACATCGCCACCTGGCGCGGTCGCACCACATTGGCGGTGCGGCGCGACGACAAGAGATCGGAGCGACTGACATTGTACTGCCGCGCGACGACGCGCTGGATGTCTTCGATCTTGATGCGCTTGGGTTCTTGCGGGCGGATCAGGTCGCGCACCTCGCGTTCCGCCATTTCCAGCGTCACCGGTTGCGCGTTCAACTTGCTGTGCGCCAGCAGGCGGTTGACCGCGCCTTCCAGATCACGCCCGTTGTGGGTGATCGCCTTGGCGAGATAATCCAGCACCGGCGCCGGCACTTCGAAGCCCGCGTGATGGGCGCGCGCCGCGTTGACGCGCGACTTGAGGATGCCGAGCCGCAGGTCTTCACCGAGCGGTCCCATTTCGACGACGAGGCCACCAGCGAGGCGCGAGCGCACGCGATCGTCCAGGCTTTCGAGATCGGCCGGCGGACGGTCGGCGGCAATCACCACCTGACGTCCGGCATCGATCAGCGCGTTGAGCGTGTGGCAGAACTCGGCCTGCGTGGATTTGCCTTGAAGGAATTGCAGATCGTCGATCACCAGCACGTCGATGCCGCGCAGCGCTTCCTTGAAGGCGAGCGCAGTGTGCGATTTCAACGCAGCGACAAAGCCGTACATGAACTTCTCGGCGGTGAGATACAGCACCTTGCGTTCGTTGCCGGAATTTCCGGCCCAGGTCACCGCTTGCAGCAGATGGGTTTTGCCGAGGCCGACGCCGGAGTGAATGTAGAGCGGATTGAACATCACGTTGTCGCCGCGGCGGCCTTCGGCGACCTGCCGCGCGGCGGCCTGCGCCAAGGCGTTGGAACGCCCGACGACGAAACTCGCAAACGTCAGGCGCGGATCGAGCGGCGAACCGCCGAGCGCATCGTGACTGGCCGACACCGGCGCAGTTGCGACCGCGCGCAAATCCGGTGCGGCGTGGCCGTTGCCGCGCACGGTCGGGCGTGCATCCACCACAGCGGCCGGCTCCTTGGCGGGCGCGGCGTTTCGCATCGCGGCGGTACGGACGGTGAGGTCGACGCGGTGAATCTCGGGAACCTCGGCCTGCCAGCACAGCAGCACGCGGTCGGCATAATGGGTCTGAATCCAGCTGCGCAGGAACTTGGTCGGCACCGTCAGATGCACACTTTCAGCCTGCACGCTTTCGAGATCCATGCGAGCGAACCAGCTCGAATAGATATCTTCGCCGACGCTCGTGCGAAGACGGCTTTTCACCCGCGACCAACGATCCTGTTCCATGTTCGACATTGTTCTTTTTGACTTTGCTTAGAGAGAGTGAAGTGTTGAGGTGACGAAAAGATGCCCATCGGCGCGCGCATCGACGGCGCCGCGTTGCAGATGCCTCATGCAGAAGTCACAAGCCTAGCGCTCGGCAAATCCGATGCCGGCGCGGATCGCGACGTGTGATGGCAAGCAGATTGGGCTTTAAGATGTGGGACAGTTTGGTGCGCGGGCCCGCGGTTGAGCCGAGGCCGTGTCGGACGGAACGGAGGCCAGAGAGATCGTAAGATGCGTTAGGCCCGAGATACCGACGCGCATGGAAACCCCCCTTTTTGCCACGACCATTCATGGCAATTGACACCGCTTCTTTCGATCAGTCCGCGTGGCCTCGAACGCGAGGTGAGGCCCGCAAATCCGTCGACACTCCACCTTTGTTCAAGGCGATCCGCTGGCTGCTTTCCGCTCCAGGCGTTCTGGTTGTTTCTCTTATTGCTGCGCCGCTCGTTGAAGAGCATCGAGGCCGAGAAATTCAGACACAGAGATACCGTTCTCATAAAAGCATGAGCAACAGCCTGCCGATGGCTTGGAAAGCGCCGCCGACGTACACATCGCACCCGATCTGTACGCGCGCCTCAATTCTCAGATCGCTCTGACCTGAAGAACCGCGGGCGCTGCGGACGGGTTAAGAAATACACCACCCTACGTTTCTCGCAACGTCCCCAACGACGCATGCGTGAGGCCGAAGGCGACTTGGCGGGCGTCGAATTTTTTTGGGAATTCGAAACGGGGCGGCAAGGTTTTGAATCTGCGCGCGGATTCAAATCATGTAAAAGGCGTGTCGGATTTCCGTCGCGGCAAAAAAGATTTTCATAATTCGTTTACGTTTGGCCGCCGCGAGCGCGGTTTTTGAAGCGCTTCATCCTGCTATGTGGATAAGTGATTATCGACTCGTGGATTTTTCTGCGCTGTCGGCGAGGGTAACCCTCGCCGATAAAATGAGCCTGACCAAAAACGCGGCGGTAAGAGAAGGCGTGTTGCCAGAGTCAAGCGTCGTGACTTCGCGACGAACGTTGTTGCGTCATCATGTGACGTTTCGGACACGCGTGAAAGCAGCTAGCGATTGATCAATACCGAGCGAGACAGGTTCACTGCGTTTATGGCGGGTCTTGCGAGCGATGGTGCGTCGCGTTGTAGATGTCGACGCATGCTGCGCCCTCGTCGGCATGATGTGTCGCAGTTTGGTGGCGTTCATTCCGTCGCGCGTTGACAATCGTCATGCGCTCGCACCGGGATGCATTGCATTCGGAGCACTACGCCGGCGCGGTAATCGGCAGCGGATGGTCAATGTCTCGCGGTCGCGCACGTGAACGATGTCCATGGCGGCGATGTTTGCGACTGCAGCCGTCATTGCATCGAAAGGAAGCTTCTGCGTGTCGGTCGAACACGTAAACAAAAAGCCCGGCGAAGCCGGGCTTGATGAAAAGCGATGTCGCGAGGATCGCGCGGGCGATTTACTTCGCCAGCTTGGCGATCCGGTGCGTGAGCCGCGAGACTTTGCGGCTGGCGGCGTTCTTGTGAATGATGTTGCGCTGAGCGGCCTGCATCAGCTCCGGCTCGGCGGAAGCCATCGCCTTGATGGCGGCGTCGCGATCACCCTTGGCGAGCGCTTCTTCGACCACGCGAACCGCGCCGCGCATCTGGGTGCGCCGCGACTTGTTGACGAGGGTGCGGCGGGCAATCTTGCGAGTCGCCTTCTTGGCGGAGGTCGTATTGGCCATGCTCTCACTGATCCTTCAGCGGCCGCCGTCATCGGCGGGCCGGGCTGATTCACGTCGGTCGAGATTACGCCCGACGTATTGTATTAAAGTGTTTCCGGGTTGTTCGAGCATGGCCGGGCTCAAGGCGAATCACCAAGGACAGCCGCGCTCAAAGAACAGCGGCGGCAGGATTGCGCCCGCCGCCATCGGCGGTCCTTATAGAGGCCCCCGCATGCAGCGTCAACGGTGTCTGAGCCCGCGGGAACCCGAATTGCGGTGTCAAATGCGGGGTTTTGGCCGCCTGCGTGGTTGAAATTCGCCCCCACCCCCGGTATTGCCCGAATTCGCCCCAATACCGGACCCGATGCCGATGACAACGAGAGGTGACGCATGATCAGAGGCTTCTTCCGTCTCGTCGGCCTCCTGTTGCTGGCGGGAGCCTTTGTCTTCCTGGTTTATGACGGGGCGCGGTCGATCGCGGATCAGGCGGTGCGGCTGACCCCGCTCGGCGAGTTCTGGAACGACATTCACCAGAGCAGCCAGCAGGCGGTGCGGGCCACGGTCGAGGGCGTGGCGCCTTGGCTCTGGACCGACGTTGCCAAGGTGATCCTCAATCAGCCGGCCTGGGCGGTGATGGGCGTGTTGGGGCTGTTGCTGCTTTTGATCTTCCGGCCGCGCAAGCCGTTGATCGGCTACGCGCGCAACTGAATTCTCTGTCTCCGCGCGAAGGGTTCTCGCGCCGGCCTCTCCAAAACCTGTCGCATCGGACTATATTGATGCAGACGCCGCGTGAGCGGCGCGGGCCGATGTCCGCTGGGAGGTATTCATGCTGTTCATGCGCAAGTCCGCTGAAATGCCGCGCGCCGCCGATGCGTTGCCCGGCCGCGACGAACCGATCCCCACCGCGAGGTATCATTTCGTCAACGGGCACCCGCTGAAGCCGCCTTATCCGGAAGGACTGGAGCAGGCGGTGTTCGCGCTCGGTTGTTTCTGGGGTGCGGAGCGCATGTTCTGGGAACTCGGCGACGCGGTCCATGTGACGGCGGCCGGCTATGCCGGCGGCTTCACCCCGAACCCGACCTATGAAGAAGTCTGCTCGGGTCTGACAGGCCATACCGAAGTGGTGCTGGTGGTGTTCGATCCCAAGCGGATTTCCTACGCGCAACTGCTGAAGACGTTCTGGGAAAATCACGACCCGACGCAAGGCATGCGCCAGGGCAACGACGTCGGCACGCAATACAGGTCCGCGATCTACACGTTCGGCGATGCGCAGGCGAAGGCGGCGGCGGAATCGCGCGCGGCTTTCGGCAAGGCGCTCGCGGCGAAGGGGCTTGGGACGATCACGACGGAGATCGCGCCCGCGCCGGAATTTTTCTTCGCCGAGGATTATCACCAGCAGTATCTGGCGAAGAATCCCAACGGCTATTGCGGGCTGGCCGGTACCGGCGTGTCGTGCCCGATCGGCGTCGGCGTGTCCGCGGCCTGATCGTCGCGGGAACCGGCTGCCGACGCCGTTCGGCGCGAAGCATCCAAACGCTTTATTAACCCTAACAGGGTCATAACAAGGCTTATCTCGCAACGAGGGGTAGGTCGGTGCGGACAGTACGTGCGTTTGGAAGTGTCGTTGTGGCCGTGCTCAGCGCGGTTGCGTTGTCGGGCTGCATGCATCGGCCGGGACCGGTGGCGAGCGGACATCCGCCGGGCGACCTCGATCGCCTCGCCTATGGCGGGGTCCAGCCAGCGCCTGCTTACGCTGCCCGTCCGAGTGCAACCGCCTCCTCCGGCGGAGCCATCGCAGCCATGCGCAACAGCTTTGCCTCCACCGCTTACCCACGCTATGCGCCGGCGCCCGGCCCGCATGTGATCCCCGCCCGCGCGGCTTACGGCCCGCGCATGACCGTGCCGGCCCATGATTCCGATTACCGCCTCGACGCCGGCGACAAACTCCGCATCGTGGTCTACGGCCAGGAAGGCCTCACCAATTCCTATTCCGTCGGCGCCAGCGGCGCCATCACCATGCCGTTGATCGGATCGGTGCAGGCGCGCGGGCTGACGCCGGCGCAACTCGCCAGTCGGGTCGGCGATCGCCTGCGCAACGGCTACATCCGCGAGCCTTATGTCGCCGCCGAGATCGAAGCCTATCGCCCGTTCTTCATCCTCGGCGAGGTCGCGGCGCCCGGGCAGTATCCTTACGTGCCGAACATGACGGCTGAGAGCGCGGTCGCCATTGCCGGCGGCTTCTCGCCGCGCGCCAAGCGCGACAGCGTCACCCTCACCCACACCTCAAGCGCCGGCACCGTGCGCGCCGTGGTCCCACCCGCCACCCCAATCAATCCGGGCGACACCATCGTCGTCGGCGAACGCTGGTTCTGAACGCGTCTACGCTGATAAGTGTTTGGCAAAGAACGCCAGCGTGCGTTGCCCCGCGAGGTCGGCGCTGGTCTTGTCGTAGCTGGCGCGTTCGTCGCAACTGAAGCCGTGCTGCGCGCCGGGATAGACGTGAATTTCGACATCGGGCCGCTTGGCGCGGATGGTCTCGACATCGCCCAGCGGAATGCCGGTATCCCTCTCGCCGAAATGCAGTAGCGTCGGCACCTTCGGCTTGTCGTCGGCGAAGCGGACGATAGCGCCGCCGTAATAGCCGACCGCGGCGCGCAAGCCGGATAGTTTCGTCGCCGCGACGAATGCGACGCTGCCGCCGAGACAGAAGCCGACGATTCCCACCGGTCCCACATCCTTCACGGAATCGATCGCGGCCTGCACGTCGAGCAGCATCGCGCTCCAATTCGGGTTGGCGACGAACTTGCGGGCGACGGCGACTTCGTCGGGCGAATAGCCGGACTGAAAGTTGGGTTCGGTGCGATCGAAGATCGACGGCGCGACGGCGACATAATTTTCGCTGGCGTAACGATCGCAGACGTTGCGAATGTGATGATTGACCCCGAAAATTTCCTGGATGACGACCAGCGCGCCCTTCGCCGGGCCGATGGGGTCGGCGCGATAGCCGCCGAGTTGAAAGCCGTCGGACGCGGTCAGTTTGATGTCTTGTCCCACAGGTTGTCTCCTTGGATGTTCGTTGAAGGCCGTCAGCGCCAAATACTGTCAGCGCCACGTCTCGTTGAGATTCCAGTCGCCTTTCCAGCCGGTGAGGTGGCTGTGGCGGAATTGAAGATGGAGATAGTCGCGACGCTGGAAAAACAGGCTGCCGCCGATATCGCTTACCGCCAGATAGATTTCGTTGCCATGACGGCCGCGCACATAGGTCAGCGGCGTTCGCAGGACTCTAGCGGCGTCCGCCGGGGTCATGCCGAATACCAGCGGCGCATGGTTGGACAGCGTCGCGACGAAGGGCGGCCGGCGCAGGACATCGGCGCGGACCGAACCGATCATGCCACTGGTAACAAGTGTGGTGAGGAGGACGGCGGCGGAAATGCTTCTCACAAGTCGGCTCTCATTCGGTTGGCGCGCAGGCCGGGAGGGGCCACCCGGTCGACAGGGCGCATCTATAGCAGCAAAGCGTAGCTGCGAATATTTCCGGCGAGATTGCATGTGCGATGCACAAACGAATCTTCCGGTTTTTGTTTAGGCCGATTCTAATTCGCATTGCCTGGGATTGAAAAGGCGATCATTCTCCCGACCTCCGCCATCCACCCGGTGCGTGGCGGGGAATGCCTCGATGTCAGTCATCGCCGTAAGCGATGTCGTGCACCGGCTGGGAACAATGGGATGCCAAATCTCATCATCAATGGACGGAATATGTCCGTCGACGCGGCAGACGATACGCCGCTGCTCTGGGTCATCCGCGAACAACTTCAAATGACCGGCACCAAGTTCGGTTGCGGTGCCGGCCTGTGTGGCGCTTGTACGGTTCACGTCAATGGCGAGGCCGTGCGCTCCTGTCAAACGGCGGTGAAGGAAGCCGTCGGCAAACAAATCACCACCATCGAAGGCTTGAGCGAGAAGGGCGATCATCCGCTGCAGAAAGCCTGGATCGCCGAGCAGGTACCGCAATGCGGTTACTGCCAGTCAGGGCAGATCATGCAGGCCGCCTCGCTGTTGTCGAAGAATTCCAGTCCGACCAAGGAAGAAGTGGTTGCGCACATGGACGGCAATCTCTGCCGTTGCATGACCTACGCCCGCATCCAGCGCGCTGTGTTGCGCGCCGCCGCGGAAATGCGCACCGCGTCCACCGGCAACGATCGGAGGAACACATGAACAAGCACCTGAACAACGTTCAAGGCGAAGCCGTCGGCCCGGCCGTTCCGTTGTCGCGCCGTCATTTCCTCATCGGCACCGTCGCCACCGGCCTGGTGCTGGGCTATGCCGCCAGCTCCGATCTGCTTGGGCTGGACAAGGCGGTCGCCGCGCCAGCGAAATTCGATCCGAGCGTCTGGTACTCGATCGGCGAGGACGGGCTGGTGACGGTCAGCGTCGGTAAGGCCGACATGGGCCAGCACATTGCGTCCACCATGGCGCAGATGGTCGCCGAAGAACTCGGCTCGAAATGGTCGGACATGCGCATCGCGCTGGCGAGCAACGATCCGAAGTACAACGATCCGATGCTCGGCGCGCAGATCACCGGCGGAAGCTGGAGCACTATGATGAATTTCGATGCGATGTGCCGGGCCGGAGCCGCCGGGCGGATCGCGTTGACCGATGCGGCAGCAGCAATGATGAACGTGCCCGCCTCGGAGTTGACGGTGCGGGATTCGGTCATCACCCACGCCAAGTCGAAAACCTCGAAAACGTTCGCGGAGATCGTCAAGGGCGGCAGGATCACCAAGACCTTCACGCCGGACGAATTGAAGGCGATCAAGCTGAAGACGCCGGATCAATACACCATGATCGGCGTGTCGGTGCCGCAGCTCGACATTCCGTTCAAGGTCAACGGCACCGCCAAATACGGCATCGACACCTTCCTGCCTGGCATGGTGTACGGCAAGCTGGTGCTGCCGCCGGTGCGCTACGGTGCGACGGTGAAGTCGGTCGATGACAGCGCGGCGAAGAAGGTGCCGGGCTTCATCAAGGCGGTCACGCTCGACGACAAGACCATGACGACGACGGGCTGGGTGGTGGCGGTGGCCGACACCTATCAGCACGCCCGTCAGGCCGCGGAAGCCTTGAAGGTGACGTGGGATCACGGCCCCAATGCCAAGGTGTCGAGCGAGTCGTTGCTTGACGAAGCGAAGCGGTTGCAGAAGCTCGACGACTCCGGGCTGTTCTTCGTCAAGACCGGCGATACCGCGTCCGGTCTGGCGTCGGCCGCCAAGGTGCTGGAAGCCGAATACACCACCAACATCAACATCCATGTGCCGATGGAGCCGATGAATGCCACCGCGCATCTCGACGGTGACATCTGGCACATTTATTCCGGCAATCAGTTCCCGACGCGCTCGGGCGCGATCGCGGCGGGCGCTGCCGGCGTCGACCCCAAGCAGGTCGTGCTGCATCAGACCTGGCTTGGCGGCGGCTTCGGCCGGCGACTCGACGGCGACATGATGGTGCCGGCGGTGCAGGCGGCGAAGGCGGTCGGTAAACCGGTCAAGGTGATCTATTCGCGCGAAGACGACGCGACGATGGATTTCTCGCGACCGCTCACCTACCAGAAGATGAAGGGCGGTCTCGATCAGAACGGCAAGCTGGTCGCGCTCAACCATGACGTCGTCAGCGCCTGGCCGACCAAGCGCTGGGGCATTCCTGCGTTCCTGTCGCCATCGGTCGACAAGAAGGGCGCGCTCGATGCCTTCACGGTGAACGGGTCCGACTTCTTCTATTCCGTGCCTAATCACAACGTCCGCGCCATTATCAACGAAATGGCGCAGCAGGCGACGCCGTCCGGGCAACTGCGTTCGGTCGCGCCGGGCTGGACGTTCTGGGCGGTCGAAAGCATGGTCGATGAACTCGCCCATGCCGCCGGCAAGGATCCCGCGCAGTTCCGCATCGCGATGCTGGACGGCGCGGGCGACAACGACGGCGGTGCGCAGCGGCTCCGCAACACCCTGCTCGCGGCGATGGGGCTTGCCGGTTACGGCAGTCTCAAGCTCGCCAAGGACGAGGGCATGGGCGTCGCCTGCGTGTCGTCGCAGGAGCGCAAGACCGCGAGCTGGACGGCGTGCGTTGCCCATGTCGCGGTCGCGCCATCGGGCGAGATCAAGGTGAAGAAACTCACTGTGGCCACCGACGTCGGCACGGCCGTCAATCCCGATGGCATCCGCGCTCAGGTCGAGGGCGGAGCGATGTGGGGCCTGTCGCTGGCTCTGTATGAGAAGGCGACGATGAAAGACGGCGGTATCGAACAATCCAACTTCGATACCTATACGCCGCTGCGCATGAGTCAGATGCCGGAGGTCGCCGTCAACATCATCGCCAATGGCGAACCCGCCACCGGCGTCGGCGAGCCGACAGTGACGGTGGTGGCGCCCGCCATCGCCAACGCGATCTTCAATGCGGTGGGCGCGCGGGTGCGCTCGCTGCCGATCACGGCGGAAGCCGTCAAGGCGGCGATGAAGACCTGATACGTCTATCGCGTCGCGATGTGCCGCCGGAGCAATCCGGCGGCATTTTCTTTATGCGGTTTTTGCATGCGCGGATCATGAGTAGCGCGGCTTTGTCGGCGATGGATATTCGGGATTGAAAACATTCAGGAAATGCGCACGGCGCGACAGTCCGTCAACATGATCGCTAAGGTTGATGGAACCGCGCACAGCCTCCGTTAACAATTCCCATTAACAGGAATGACTCGACTCGTCGGCTATCGGTCGGAAACCGAGCGTGTCCGAGGACGTGATGAGCGTTGCGTTGAAGCAAACCCCTGCCAGAAAACGATTCCTGTTAGCTTCCGATCGGAATGATCGCAGCAACGAGTTGGCGCTGATCCTTGGCACTATCGGCGATGTCGGCGTTGTCTCGACCTCTGATATTCCGGAAACCCCCACGGGGAAAATCTCCGGGATCGTCGTCGACATCGATTTGCGCTCTGCCGAAAGCGTCCAGCGCGTTCGGCGCAAGCTGATCGGCAAGAGCTACCAATCGATGCCGCGACTGTTCGTGCTGGCCGACGCGCTGCATCACGGATCGATGCAGGCATGGGCACTCGGGGCCACCGACACCATTGAGCGGCCGTTCGATGCGAGTGCCATTCTGCAACGCGTTCAGGCCGCGTTTCCCGATACCAACGATTTCGACCAGACTGAAAGCGGACAGGCGTTGAACAAGGGCATCGCTGCCGCGCATCTGGTGATGATCAAGATTTTCAATCGATTGCCCGCCGGCACGCCGCTGACATTCAACGACGTGTTGCAGGCGGAGACGCAAATTCTGCACGCGATCAAGAAGACCTCGCTACGGCAATGGCTGGCGCTGGTGGGGCGACATCACAACCACAGCTATCGCCATTGCCTGTTCGTGACCGGCTTCGCCGTCGCGTTTGCCCAGCATCTCGGAATGCGTGAGAACGATCAGCGGCGACTGGCGCGCGCGGCCCTGCTGCACGATGTCGGCAAGGCTTATATCCCGCTTTCAATTCTCGACAAGCCGGGCAAGTTGACCGACGCCGAGATGGATCAGATGCGTCAGCATCCGCGCCTTGGCTATGAAGCGCTGTCGGAAGAAGGCAGCTTTCCGCCGGAAATGCTCGACGTCGTGCTGCACCACCACGAGTTTCTCGACGGCACCGGCTATCCGGACGGCCTGACGGCGGATCGCATCAGCGACATCGTCCGCCTCACCACCATCGTCGACATTCATGCCGCGCTGGTGGAAAAGCGCTCCTACCGGATGCCGTTCACGCACACTCAGGCGTTCGGGATGATGGAGCAGATGGGCGGCAAGCTCGATCAGCAATTGCTGCAAGCTTTCCGCCCGGTTGCGTTCGGCATGTAGGCACGCCTGGTCTCGTTCATGCGAGCAGCTTGCGTAGCTCGTTCTTGGCGACTTTCTCCAACGTCGAGCGCGGCATATCGTCGACGAAGTGCACCTCGCGCGGCACCTTGAAATCGGCGAGCGCCTTGCGGCAGGCCGCCAACACGTCGTCGTGCAAGGTCTCCGGAATCTTTGCGGTGCCCGCCAGCGGGATGATGAACACCACTGGCACCTCGTCGAGCATCGGATGTTTCTTGGCGACGACGGCGGCTTCGCGAACGCCCGGCACGGTGATGATGACCTGTTCGATCTCCGACGCCGCGACGTTTTCCCCGCCGACCTTCAGCATGTCCTTGGCGCGGTCGCCGAACTTCATGAAGCCGTTTTCCAGCAAGGTGATGCGATCGCCGGTGATGAAATAGCCGTGCTCGTCGAAGCTCTCGCGCGTCGCCTGCTCGTTGTGCAGATACTCCTTGAACAGCGACAGGCCGGGGATGCCCTTGATCAGCAAGTTGCCGGTATCGCCCACGGCAGTCGGCGCGCCGTCGTCGTTGACGATGCGGATTTCGTACTCGGCGGCGGCGCGGCCGATCGACATCGGCGTGTTGGGCTGGTCGACTTCGCCGACGATGCCGTGGGTGATGGTTTCGGTCATGCCCCACCAGCCGATCATCTTGACGCCCAGCACAGCGAACGGCGGCGGATCGCAGACGGCGGTGCCCCACAGCCGGAATGTGTGCTGCTTCGGGATCTCATGTTCGAGCAGGGCCTTGATGCAGAAGGGGATGGTCGAGGTCCAGGTGCAGCGGTGCTCGGCGGCGACGTTCCAGAAACGCCGCGCCGAGAAGCGCGGCTGGATCACGCAAGTGCCGCCGACCCACAGGCTCGACAACATCGAATAGGCCAGCGCGTTGGTATGAAACAGCGGCAGATAGGTCTGGTGCACATCGCTTGCGTGAAGGTCCTGATGCGCGGCGTTGACCTTTGCGCCCCATAGCGCGTTGGCGTGCGTCCACAGCACGGCCTTGGGCCGTGAGGTCGTGCCGGAAGTGTATTGCACGCTGCACGGCGCGAACGGATCGGTCGGGCGGCGCGGCCGGTCGGCACTGTCGGAGAACAGCGCCTCGAAACGGTCGGCGTGCTGCGTCGCTTGACCCTGTGTTGAAGCGGTGCCGGTGTCGTGCGACGTCACCGCGAGCCAGCGCAGGCTTTTGCAGTTCTGCGCCACAAGTTCGGCATAGGCCGGCTGGGTGATCGCGGCGACCGCGCCGCAATGATCGGCGAAGTAGCTCATTTCCGCCGCCGCCGAGCGCGTGTTGGTGGTGACGGCGATGGTGCCGAGTTCGACGCAGGCGAACCACGCCAGCATCATCTCGATACAGTTGTCGAGATGGATCAGAACGGCGTCGCCCTGTTTGATGCCGCGTTTGGCAAGGCCGGCGGCCAGCGCTCCGGCCCGGTCGTCGAACTCGCGATAGCTCCACGATCGGGACGGGCCGTCGAACGGCGCCCAGATCAGGAACGGATGGTCGCCACGGGTCGCGGCCCGCATCCGCAACAGCCATGGAACGTCGAGTCCGGCGAACGGGCCGACGATGCCGGGTGCGGCTGATGTGGACATGGTGCCTCCCTCGTTCTTGCGATCCGGCGTTCGGATGGTGCGATCTGTTATGCCGCCGGCCGGATAGATCTTCTACTTTGCCATTGGGCTGGGCAGCGATCAAATTCTTGCGCCGGCTGGGTTGTCTTGGTGTCAGGACGCGCTGGCGCCGGCATTGCCAATGTGGATCGAGAGATGTTGAACGGCGTGATGGAACGGATAGAGACCCTTGTGCCTTTCCTGTTCTATCCTGCAATGCCGTCGCAGGCCGGTGATCGGCTCGTATGAAAGGATATGACATGCGTGGAGTGGTCTTGGCGATTCTGGCAGCCGGTCTCATGGCGGCTGCGGCTTCGACGCCCGCCGAAGCGCGGGAGTATCGCTTCTGTCTGCAATCCCCGGGCATCGGCATTCCCGGCGATTGCTCCTACCAGACCTATGCCCAGTGCCGCGCCAGCGCCGCGGGCCGTTTTGCGGACTGCAATCTCAACCCGCGGTACGCGTTTTCCCGCGCTGAGCGACCGCGACATCGTCGGTATCGCGCCTATCCGGACTATTGAGCCGATCGGGCCGGTCGCCGCCCTGACCGGCAGTCTGAACCTGGCCTGTTTTCACCCCGCAATTCCCAAGAAGTGCCCGCTTGGCCGGTATTAGTTTACGCCGTCTTATCCATTTCGCCCTAGACTTCAATGAGCGCGACGGGATTCCGCATCCCGCCGAACAGTTGAAAATCCGGAGGGGTTGAGGTGGGTGCGATGAAGAGTGGGCAATCGCGGGGCGCGTTGCTGAAAGTGCCCGCTTTGCGGTTTCGCGGCAAAGTCACTTTGGGGTTCGGCTGCCTGCTGATCGTATCCGCGATCAGCATGGGCGCTGCTTACTTCGGATTTGGACGGATCGCGGCGAGTGTTGCCGCCTCACAGGCCGGCGTTGCCGAGGCCGATCTCGCCCGCAACATCGACCGCGAACTGATGTCGTTCCGCGAGCTTGTCCGCTATTACGTCATGACCAGCAACGATGCCGATGCCGAGGCTGCTCAGGCGGCGGAAGCTCGTCTCAAAACGGCAATCGGTCATGCCAAAGCCGGAACTACCGATCCCGCACGCTTGGCGCGGATCAATGAACTGACCAAGCAGTTCGAGACTTTCGCCGGTACCTTCGCGGGGACGCTGACGGCCAAGCAGGAATACGCGACGATCGCCGAGAATCGCGTGATCGCGAAGGGAACGGCCCTGCGTTACAAGCTCGACGACATCGCCAGCACGGCTGGCGACGCCGGGCAGGGTGCGCTGCAAGCGAAGGTCAAGGACGTCGCCACGCAGTTGATCGCGACCTCGGCGTTGTTGAGCACCTATGCGCGCAAGCCGGAGCCGACCGCCGCCGCCAGCGCGACGGCACGGCTGAAATTCCTCAAGGCGGCCTTCGCCTCGATTCCCGCCAAGGGCCAGGAGGCGATCGAGCGAAAACTCACCGACGCCACCACCGATCTCTCCGATTACACCACCGCGTTCGCCGATCTGGTGGCGAAAGCCGAACTGATCGAACGGCTCGGCGGCGAGATGATGAATACGGCGACATCGATCACCAAACTCTCGGATACGATGAAGCAGGATCTGCTGGCCGATCAGAAGCGGATCGAAGCCCAGACCCAGAGCATCATGCAAAATACGCGGTGGCTGATCGTGGTGCTGGCGATCGGCAGCACCTTGCTCGGTGGTCTTCTCGCCGTGGTGCTGGGCAACGGCATCTCGCGGCCAATGCTGAAGATGTGTGCCGCGATGCGCGAACTGGCCAAGGGCAACTTCGACGTCGTATTGCCGGGTCTTGGCCGCAAGGATGAGATCGGCGATATGGCCGCCGCGGTCGAGGGCTTCAAGGTGCAGGCCGTCGCTAAGGCGGAGCGGGATGCGGCTACGCATGAGGAGCGCAACCGTCTCGCTGCGGAAGCGCGCCGCGCCGAGATGATTCAATTCGCCGACCAGTTCGAAGCGGCCGTCGGCGCCATCGTCGCCAACGTCTCGTCGTCCGCCGCGCAACTCGAAGCCGCCGCCGACACGCTGACGCAAACCGCCGAAACCACGCAAAATCTTTCGACGCATGTGGCAGGCGCGTCGGAAGAAGCGTCGTCCAACATGCAGTCCGTCGCCGCCGCCACCGAAGAACTCTCGATGTCGGTCGATGAGATAGGCCGCCAGGTGCATGAATCCAGCCGCATTGCCGCCAGTGCGGTGAAGCAGGCCAACCTGACGGATGAGCGGATTGGAGAATTGTCCCGTGCCGCGCAGGACATCGGCGACGTCGTCAAGCTGATTACCGCGATTGCCGAGCAGACCAACCTTTTGGCACTGAATGCGACCATCGAAGCCGCGCGCGCCGGCGAGGCCGGACGTGGCTTCGCGGTCGTCGCCTCCGAGGTTAAGTCGCTCGCCAGCCAGACGGCCAAAGCGACCGACGAAATCTCCACACATATTCTCGGAATGCAGAGCGCGACACGCGAGTCGGTTGCCGCGATCAAGGAAATCAGCAGCACCATCGGCCAGATTTCGGAGATCGCCTCGACGATCGCGACAGCTGTTGAGCAGCAGGGCGCCGCGACTCAGGAAATAGCCGGCAATGTCCAGAATGTCGCGCAAGGCACCGAGGAAGTCGCCAACAACATCTCACAGGTGAACAGCGGCGCAACCCAGACCGGCGCGGCTTCTGCGGAGGTGCTGAGTTCCGCGCAGACGCTTTCAGCGGAAAGCGCGCGCCTGCGCGAAGAACTGGATCGCTTCATGGGAAGCGTTCGCGCCGCCTGATGTTGTGATCTGTTACACGAAAATGACGCCGCCGCGGTTCATCCGCGGCGGCGTCATGCTTCGCGGTGAAACTGCCGCTTCAATTCACCCTTGGCTCGCTCCAGTCGCTCGCGTTGAGTCTTCGGTAATGTCTTGCCGGCGCGATTGATATAAAACGTCAGCATCGACAGTGCGGAGCGATAAGGATTCGTCTTGCGCCGCTTACTGCGTTCGGCGGAGCGTTTCAGTGAAGCCGCGATCTTCTTCGGATCATGCAGCGTGAAGACGCGCTGCTTGAGATCGAGTGCGTTGCTGTGCTTGGTGACGCGTTGCGACCAGCGCTTCGACGCAGCGCCTTTGCGTGTAGCGACCTTTCTTCTTCCGCTCGACTTTGCGGATGTCTTGTGCGCAGCGGTCTTCTTGCGTGAGGATTTTGCGGCGTGGTGGTGTCGAGCCTTTGCGGTCATTGGGTAACCTCGCTTGCCGTTCGGAGACAACCTGTGGCCGGGGCGCGGGTTCCTAAGCGGAACTTGACGCATTTCTTTGCGTTTGTCCTGATCGCCCTTCCACCACCGTCGCCAACTGCTCGCGAATAGTTGCGATTGTTGATGCGTCGCTGGCGGCAGATTCGAAATCCAAGCGAGATGAAAGCCGACCGGTGACTATCGATAGCCGCATTGTTGAAACCGACATTCCGGCGCGGCTCGATGCATTGCGCTGGAGTGGATTTCATACGCGAGTAGTGATCGCGTTGGGCGTTACCTGGATTCTCGATGGGCTCGAGGTGACGCTGGCGGGAACGCTGTCGGGCGCGTTAAAGGACAGCGCGACGCTGCGCTTCAGCAATTTCGATGTCGGCATCGCCAACAGTGCTTATCTCGCAGGTGCCGTGCTGGGTGCGCTCGGTTTCGGTTGGTTGACGGATCGTCTAGGCCGCAAGAAGCTGTTCTTTATTACACTGTCGCTCTATCTGATGGCGACAGCAGCGACGGCACTGTCATGGGACGTCTGGAGTTATTCGTTGTTCCGGTTTCTGACTGGCGCTGGAATAGGTGGCGAATACACCGCGATCAACTCGACGATACAGGAACTGGTGCCGGCGCGTTATCGCGGATGGACCGATCTGGTCATCAATGGCAGCTTCTGGGTCGGCGCCGCGATCGGTGCGGTGAGTGCCATCGTGCTGCTCGATCCGCAAGTGGTCGGCGCCGATCTCGGTTGGCGACTGGCCTATCTGACCGGCGCGGGACTTGGGTTAGTAGTCTTCGTCATGCGGTTGTGGATTCCGGAAAGTCCGCGCTGGCTGATGATTCACGGCTATCCGGAGCAGGCCAGCGCGGTCGTCGCGGAGATCGAACGATCCGTGAGAGGAGGGCGGGCCATCGAGGCGGGAACGGTTTGGCCGACCATCAAGCTGCGGATGCGTAGCCATACGCCGCTTGGCGAGGTCGCGCGCACATTGTTCCAGCGCTATCGTCAGCGTTCGCTGGTGGGTCTGGTCTTGATGGTCGCGCAGGCGTTCTTCTACAACGCAATCTTTTTCACTTATGCGCTGGTGTTGACGGAATTCTACGGCATCCCGTCCGATCACATCGGCTGGTATATCCTGCCGTTCGCGGCGGGAAATTTCCTCGGCCCGCTATTGCTCGGCCGCCTGTTCGACAGTCTCGGTCGACGAAAGATGATCACGTTCACGTACGCGGTCTCGGGAATTTTGCTGGCGATCTCGGGATATCTGTTCGCAATCGATGTCTGGAGTGCGCAGACGCAGACCATCGCGTGGATGGTGATCTTCTTCTTCGCGTCGCCGGCCGCGAGCGCGGCCTATCTGACGGTGAGCGAGACGTTCCCGATCGAGGTGCGCGCGCTGGCGATCGCGATGTTCTACGCGATCGGAACCGGAATCGGCGGCGTCGCCGGACCGGCATTGTTCGGCGCTTTGATCGACACGGGATCGCGTGTCAGCGTTTTCATGGGTTATCTGTTCGGCGCGGGCCTGATGATTGCGGCGGCGGTTGTCGCCTGGTGCTATTGTATCGCGGCGGAACGGCAGCCGCTGGAATCCGTGGCGCAACCGCTCGCGGTTGCGGAATAATGGAGATGGATGAGAGGTGGCGTTGATGTCAGATGTACGTGCATTGAAGAGGCCGAGTGTGGAAGAAGGAACGGGGTGGCAATCGTTGCCCTCGTTGGATCTCGACACCTGCGCATTCCTGCTCGATATCGACGGAACTCTGCTCGATCTCGCGCCGACGCCGCGCAGCGTCGTTGTTCCACCGGATCTCGTTCCGACGCTCGACGGCTTGCTGAAGCGCACGTCCGGCGCGATGGCGCTGGTGAGCGGACGATCTCTCGATGATATCGACTGGATCTTCGCGCCGGCGCGCTATCCCTCCGTCGGAGGTCACGGCGCGGAGATGCGTTTGTCGATCGACAGTGAAGCGGTGGCGACCCATGCGCCGCCGATGAGCCCGGATTTGAAGCGCCGCTTCGCGGCTATCGCGGAACTCGATTCCGGCATTCTGGTGGAGGACAAGGGCTATTCGTTCGCACTGCACTTCCGTCAGGCACCGCATCTGGAAACGGCGATCTACGATGCTGTCTCCAAGATCCGTGCCGATCTTCCCAATGCGCCGATCGAGGTTCTGCCCGGCAAAGCGGTGTGCGAAATCAAGCATTCGGGAGTGACGAAGGCGACCGGCGTGCGCGAACTGATGTCGCATAAGCCTTTCAAGGGCCGGCGTCCGGTGTTTCTCGGCGACGATGTGACTGACGAAACGGTGTTTGCCATCATGCCGGACTTCAAGGGTTTGTCGTTTTCTGTCGGACGAGAGGCACGCGGCGTCGCGGGAACTTTCGCTGGGCCAAGCGAAGTGAGGCGTTGGCTTGCAAGTCTGTTGAATGGAACCCGAATTGACGACGGTTCGATCTAAGCCGCGCTTCCCATTGTCCGTAATGCGAGCGCGCAAATTCTTTCAGGTTCCAAATTCTGATTTGTGAAAGCTGTCATGCGCAAGAGCCGAACCTTCATTCGGGTTCCGCTAAATTTCCATTGCAGATCCTTTGCGCGAGGGCTTCTGCCGAACGAGCGGAACTACCTTAAAACATAGATATTTCACGCACGACGTTCGAGATGCGTGATCGCGCGCAAATATCGAATTGCGGTTCACGCTGCATACTGAAGCACATCGGAAGAGTTAGACGCGCGAGTTCCATTACGGGTGATTCAAATCTGATCGCAATGAGATTGAGTTGTGGCGAGGAACCATATTGATGAACAGCCGTTTATGTTTCGGGCTGCAACAATTCGGGAGGGGACCCTGTGAGTCTGGTGGTCGTATCCAATCGCGTGGCGCGGGCCAAGGCCAACGAACCGATGACGGGCGGACTGGCGGCGGCGCTGTTGCCGGTCGTGGAGAACTCCGGTGCGATCTGGGTCGGTTCCAGCGGCGACGTTCGCGACAACGTGCAGAAGGATCCTTTCGCGGAAATCGAACCCCTTGGGTCCGGCGCGCTGGCGATGCTCGATTTGCCGGCCGCGCATTACGGTGGTTACTACGAGGGCTTCGCGAACTCCGCGCTGTGGCCGGCGCTGCATTCGCGCACCGATCTGATTCGCGCTTCGCGGGAAGACTATCGCTCCTATCGTGAGGTCAACGCCTTCATGGCGCGCGCGCTGCTGCGCTTCCGCAAGCCGGACGTCACTTTCTGGGTTCAGGACTATCATTTTCTGACGCTGGGCGCCGAGTTACGGCAACTGGATGTGCAGCAGGCCATCGGCTTCTTCCTGCATACGCCGTGGCCGTCGCGCACGATCATCAGCGGCGTGCCGAACCATCGCGATCTTATCGAAGCGATGCTTGCCTACAACCTGATCGGATTCCAGACCGAGGACGATTGCACCAACTTCGCCGACTATGTCGAGGCGGAACTGGGGTTGCGGGTCAAGAACGGCGAAGTGTTGTCGCGCTTCGGCATCTCGCGCTTGGCGACGTTCCCCATCGGCATCGACGTCGACAAGTTTGCGGCGCACGCCGTCAAGGCGATGTCGCATCCGGATGTGTCGCGTCTGCGTCGCAGCCTGCACGGCGAGAAGCTCGCCATCGGCGTCGACCGCGTGGATTATTCCAAAGGCCTGATCAATCGCATCAAGGCGTTCGATCGGATGCTGACCTTGCATCCGTCGCTCAGCCGCACGGTGTCGCTGCTGCAGATCGCAACGCTGTCGCGGGGCGGCATTGAAGCCTACGGAAATCTCCAAGAACAACTCGCCAAGCTGGTCAGCGACGTCAACGGGCGTCATGGCGAGGTCGACTGGACGCCGATCCGCTATCTCAACAAGGGATTCAGCCAGACGGTGCTGGCCGGGCTCTATCGCACGGCACAGGTCGGCGTGGTGACGCCACTGCACGACGGCATGAACCTGGTCGCAAAGGAATACGTCGCCGCGCAGAATCCGGCCGATCCGGGTGTTCTGGTGCTGTCGAAGTTCGCCGGCGCCGCCAACGAACTCGACGCCGCATTGCAGGTCAATCCCAACGATATCGACAGCATGGCACGCGCCATCGCCACGGCCCTGTCGATGCCGCTGGTGGAACGACGGATGCGGTGGGAGGCGATGATGAAGTCATTGCGCGTCGGCACCATTCAGCAATGGTTCTCGGATTTTGTCGAGGCGCTGGATGATGCGCATGCGGCGCGCGACGGAAAGTCGATCATCGCCAGCCCTGACGCCGCGCCGGTGTGGCCGCTGCGTGCGGGTGCGGCCGGCGCGGCCGCGAGTTGGCGGGTTCACTGATAACGAACGCTATCGCGGCGTGGCCAGCCGCTTCATTGTGAGTGGTCAAACGTAACGCGCGAAGGCGGTCGCAACCGCGGCATAGACTTGCTGACGGAACGGCACCACCAGCGCGGCCACGCGATCGAGTTGTTCCCATCGCCATTGATCGAACTCCGGCGGTTGACCGTTGCGGGTCGCGAGCGGATCGATCTCGTTATCGTCGCCGATGAAGCGCAGTGCGAACCACTTTTGGCGCTGCCCGCGAAATTTCGCCAAGCGATGTGTCGCCGGGCCATCATAGGGCGGGAATTCGTAAGTCATCCAATCGGTTTCGCCGAGATAGCCAGCGCGGATTACTCCGGTTTCTTCCCAGAGTTCGCGCATCACTGCGTCGCGCGGATTCTCATCGGCGTCGATGCCGCCTTGCGGCATCTGCCACTCCAAGCCGGGGAGAATGATCTCCGGTCCGTCGTCGCGATAGCGACGGCCGATCAGAACAAGACCTGCGGTATTGAACAGCGCGATGCCGACGTTGGGGCGATACGGCTTGTCGGCTGACGTCATTTCGCGTTGGCGAGAATCGTGAATTCCTTGACGACGCGCTCATAGACCGGCCGCTTGAACGGCACGATCAGGTCGGGGAGATTCTGCATCGGCTCCCATCGCCATTTGATGAATTCCGGTTTGTGGCCGTCGCCGGGATTGAGCACGTTGATCTCGGAATCCTTGCCGGTGAATTTCATCGCGTACCACTTCTGGCGCTGACCGCGATAGCGGCCCTTCCAGGCGCGGCCCGCCACTGTGCGCGGGATGTCGTAGATCAGCCAGTCGGGGACTTCACCGATTTTCTCGACCGAGCGAACGCTGGTTTCCTCGAACAGTTCGCGCTTCGCCGCTTCCCATGTATCCTCGCCGGGATCGACGCCGCCTTGCGGCATCTGCCAGACGTGGGTTGCGTCGACGTGCTCGGGGCCTCCGGCGCGGCGGCCGATGAATACGAGTCCCGTTGCATTGATCAGCATCATGCCGACGCAGGTGCGATAGGGCAGATCGTCATAACGCGTCATCGCCGTCGTGCCCTTTCGGTTGATCGAAGCCTGCCGAGCCGCATGCTCGCCTTCACCTCACGTCGGATGTCCGGGGCGGACCAGCTGGTTTCAGGTCTGTCGTCATGTCCGGATCGCATCCCGATTTTGATTTCAGCATCGCGGTTGTCAATGGCACCAGCAGAACGCCCCGGCTCTCCAGCGCCTTGGCCCAGTTGCCGATCCGCTCGACCGAAACGGGAAGGCTCGATGCGATGCCGATGGCATTGCCGCGGGTTTTGGCCAAGGCTTCCAGCTTCGCCAGCGCCTTGTCGATCTCGGCCGCAGTCGGGACGGCGTCGATGCTGAGGTCAGCCTTGGCGAACGGCATGGTCTGGCCCTGCGCCAGCGTGCCGGCGACGCTGCGCGGGGAGCTGCCGTCGTCGAGGTAGCCGAGGCCGCGCTTGGCGGCTTCGCGAATCACCGGCTGCATCGCCGTGTCCGAGACGGTAAAGCGCGCGCCCATGAAGCTGGTCAGCCCGACATAACCCTGGATGCGGCTTAGGTGCCAAAGCAGACGGTCGAGATTCTGGTCGGGGCTCTGGGTGGTGAGCAGCGTTTGCGGGCCGGGGTCGTTGTCGGGATAGTCGAACGGCTCCATCGGCACTTGCAGCAGGATTTCGTGATGCTGGGCGCGGGCGCGCTCGACCAGCTTGAGCGGGTCCGTGCCGTAAGGCGTGAATGCGAGGGTGACGGCGCCGGGCAGTTTCAGGATCGAGTCGGTGGTCTTCGCGGCGCCGATGCCGAGGCCGCCGACGACGATGGCGACGGTCGGCATGGTAGCGGCCTTGGCGCGCTCGGCGGGCGTGCCGGCGGCGTAGGCGGTGAACGGGGTCGCGCCGCCGGCGGCGACCGGGATCATGCCATAACGCGATTTTTCCAACAGCCGCGCATCGATGCCGGAGCCGATTGCGGAAGCGGCATCGGTCCCGGAACCTTCGCTGGCGACAACCACGTCCTGCCGCGCGCCGCTGGAGCCGTCGATGATGGTGATGGTCTTCTGCCCGTTCGCCTGTGGATTCACGGCCGCTTTTGCCGCCGGCGAGTTCGGCTTGGCGTGATCAGCGGAAGTGGGCGCGGCTACGTTCTTGTCGGCATTCTTCGTGGCTGCATCCGGTTGCAGCGCGACGCGCACCACGGGTTCGCCGCCGAGGCGGTCCTGATGGAAGAGCGTGATTCCGGCGAACGCCAGCAGGAATAGTCCGAGCGCAGACGCGATCACCTGAATGCCGTTGAAGGGAAGGCGCAGCCCTCGGCGCGGCTTCGTGTCCTGCCCGAGCGGGGTGCTGAGATCGTCCGTCGTCATGCCGTGGCTTCCTGTCGGCCTCCCGCGAATCAGCCGCAGCGACCTTACCACGCCGGGTTGCGATCGCGGACATCTGGCGGCGGCTGCAATGGCGCGAACGACCTGATCAAAATGAAACGGGCGGCCTTCAGGCCGCCCGTCATCTGTCGGACTATCTTGCTGTGGTCAGTTAGCAGCCTTGGCCTTGTCGGCGGGCTTGTCGACCGCGGCCTTGTCGCCGGGAGCCTGGGCTTCGACCTTGACGCCATGCAGCAGGTCGTCGGCCATCTTCAACGCCTTGTCGTCCTTGGCATCCGGCGGCACGTAGGATTGCGAACCGGTCTGCTCCTTGCCGGCGTCGCCCTTGAGGTGGCCGCGCAGCGAGGCTTCGCCCTTGGTGTCGGTCCGCGACTTCAGATCGTCCGGCACGTCCTGCAATACCTCGATATCCGGGGTGATGCCCTTGGCCTGAATCGACTTGCCCGACGGCGTGAAATAGCGCGCCGTGGTCAGCCGCAGCGCGCCGTTGCCGGAGCCGAGCGGAATGATGGTCTGCACCGATCCCTTGCCGAACGAGCGCGTTCCGATCAGCGTCGCGCGCTTGTGATCCTGCAACGCACCGGCGACGATTTCCGACGCCGATGCCGAGCCGCCGTTGATCAGCACGATCAGCTTCTTGCCCTTGGTGAGGTCGCCCGCCCGCGCGACGCGGCGCTGGGTTTCCTCGGCATTGCGGCCGCGCGTCGAGACGATTTCGCCGCGCTCAAGGAAGGCATCCGACACGGTGACGGCTTCTTCGAGCAGGCCGCCGGGGTTGTTGCGCAGATCGAGGATGAAGCCCTTCAGCTTGTCTTCGCCGATCTGCTTGGTCAGCGACCCGATTTCGCGCTTCAGGCCCTCGGTGGTCTGCTCGTTGAAGGTGGTGATGCGGATGTAGCCGATATCGCCATCCTCGACGCGGGCGCGTACCGAGCGGACGCGAATGTTGTCACGCACCAGCGTCACTTCGATCGGGTTATCCTGACCCTTGCGGATGATCTTCAGCTTGATCTTGGTGTTGACCGGGCCGCGCATCTTGTCAACGGCTTGGTTCAGGGTGAGGCCCTGCACCGCTTCGTCGTCGAGCGTGGTGATGATGTCGTTGGCCTGGATGCCGGCCTTCGAGGCCGGGGTATCATCGATCGGCGAGACCACCTTGATCAGGCCATCTTCCATCGTGACCTCGATGCCGAGTCCGCCGAACTCGCCGCGGGTCTGCACCTGCATGTCCTTGAAGCTCTTCGCATCCATGTAGCTCGAATGCGGGTCGAGGCCGGTCAGCATGCCGCTGATGGCGGATTCGATCAGCTTGCTGTCGTCGGGCTTCTCGACGTAGTCGGAACGGACACGTTCGAACACGTCGCCGAACAGGTTGAGCTGGCGATAGGTATCGGAGGTGGCGGCGCGCGCGGTCGAGCCCATCAGCATGGAGCGCGGCTGGGTCACGAACAGCGTCAACGCGGCGCCGGCAGCGGCACCGAGAAGCAGTACAGAGGTTTTGCGCATCATCCGCGAACCTTTTCGCCTTCATTTGCGGCCCACCATGGGCCAGGATCGATGGGAGTTCCGTCCTTACGGAACTCGACGTAGAGAACGGGCCGGCTCACGCTGGTCGCGAGGATGGAAGCGATCCGGGATGTCGTTCCCATGGTCGCGATCGGCTCACCCGTCAACACGAACTGGCCGATATTGACCGAAATGCGTTCCATCCCAGCGATCAACACATGATACCCGCCCCCCGCATTCAGGATCAAGAGTTGTCCATAGCTGCGGAACGGCCCGGCATAGACAACCCAGCCATCACACGGTGTTGTGACCTGAGCCCCGGCGCGGGTCGCCAGGGAAATGCCTTTTTCGGTGCCGCCAGCCCCGTTTGAGCCGCCGTAGTCGCGAATCCGGGTGCCGTTAACTGGTAAGGCCAAAAGACCCTTGGCCGAGGCAAAGGCGATCGCCGGACTGAGCCGGCCCGGGTCTTTCAGTGCAGCGAGATTGGGCTTGCCGCTCGCGGCGGCGGCGGCCGCCTTTTCGGTCGCGGCCTTGGCGGCGGCCGCCGCCTTCGCCGCGCTTTGCAGATCCTGCTCCATCTTTGCGATCAGGCTTTGCAGGTCGTCGACCTTGCGGGACAGTTCGAGCGCGCGCGCGGACTCGGCCTGCATATTTTGTTCGGCGGTGCTCTGTTGTTTCTGTCGCTCCTCGACCAGCGAGGCGAGGCGGGTCTGGTCGATGCGCAAACCGTCGCGGTCGGTCGCGAGTTGATCGCGTTCGGCGGCGATGGTTTTGCGCACGGTCACCAACTCATTCAGATCGGTAATGAGCTTGACGGATTGTGCGCGCATCTCGGGCACCACAGAGCCGAGCATGATCGCGGTGCGCAGCGATTGCAGTGCATCTTCCGGGCTGACCAGCAAAGCCGGCGGCGCGCGACGGCCGGCGCGCTGCAATGCCGCCAGCACCTCGACGATTTCGGCGCGGCGCGATTGCAGCGAGCCGCGGATCGCCTGCTCGCGCGTATCGAGATCGCCGAGGCGCGCTTCGGCATCGGCGATGCGGCTCTCGACGTTTCGCACCTTGGCGGCGATGTCGATCAGTTCCTGATTGAGCTTGCTGCGGTCCTGACTAATGGCGGCGATTTCAGCCTTGAGCTTTTCCTGCAACTCGGCGGCGTCTTTCTGCCGCTGCCGCGCGGCTTCAAGCTCCTGCGCGCGTTGCTTGATGTCATCGGCGGAAGGCGTCGTCGTTGTTGCCGGTGTCGCGGCGACCGGTGTCGTTGCGGCGGGCGTCGGAGCCGGCGTTTGCGCCATCGCGATCAACGGCCAAGCCCCGCTCATGCCGGTCGCGAGCAGCGCGGCGGCCAGGGTACGAAGCTGAAGCGTGTGAAGCGATTTTCGAATCACATCGTGCTCTGAATTTATCGACCGATCACGTAGGGCGCTAAGCGCGGTGGTAAGGGTGGCCCGCCAAAATCGTTGCGGCCCGATAGATTTGCTCCAGCAACAGCACGCGAACCAACTGATGCGGCCAGGTTGCCTTGCCGAATGCCAGTCGAAGCTTGGCCTTGCGCTGCAATTCGGGCGAAAGTCCGTCCGCCCCTCCAATTAGGAAAATAGTGTTGGCGACCGATTCGTCCCGCCAACGGCCAAGATGCCGTGCGAAAGTGGAACTGTCGACGCTGTCGCCATGCTCATCCAGCGCGACCAGAATGGATTTCTCCGGCATCAGCGCGGCAATGGCGGCGGCTTCCTCGGCGATCCGGGTTGCGGCATCGCGTGCGCGGCTCTCGGGAAGTTCGCGGACTTCCAGGCCGCGGAACCCCAGTTTGCGGCCCGCATCGTCGAACCGCATCGCATAGCGATCCGCCAGTTCCCGTTCCGGCCCTT
This sequence comes from Xanthobacteraceae bacterium, assembly GCA_051954235.1. Classification (GTDB taxonomy): domain Bacteria; phylum Pseudomonadota; class Alphaproteobacteria; order Rhizobiales; family Xanthobacteraceae; genus 62-47. Next base: position 2,134 of record JBQCHY010000037.1, on the reverse strand, counting down.
GCTTCAAGCGGCCGATCGCAATCAGCATGATCCGCATTGATGCGGCCTATCAGATTCCCGGCGACAAGCGAAACTCATGTGACGAACGAACCCTCGCCCAGAACCGGCGCCCATTCGATCGTCATAGCCGACCGCAATCGCGATCAGGCTTTCTTCGCCGCCACGCTTTTCGGGCCTTGAACCCACAACCGCTCAAGATTGTAGAACTCGCGGACCTCGGGCCGGAAGACGTGGACGATGACATCCCCGGAATCGATCAGCACCCAATCGCAATTGGTCAGGCCTTCGACATGGACGTTGGGAATGCCACTGTCTTTCAGCGCCTTCACGACATTCTCCGCGATCGCGCCGACGTGCCGGTTGGCCCGGCCGGTGGTCACGACCATGTAGTCCGTCACGGAGGATTTGCCGCGCAGGTCGATGCTGACAGTCTCTTCCGCCTTCATGTCGTCGAGGCGTGCGAGAATGATTTTCAGGGATTGTTCGACATCAGGCCGCGCCTTCAACACCGCGGCGGGCGCTGACGATATCCGCTTCTTGGGCGAAGCGGATGAGGACAGGACAGATACGGTCAGGGACCATTTCCTTTCGCTGTATCGGGCGGCCGAATCTCGAACGCCCGGTTGACATAATACGCATGTGGGACGGGTGGTTTCAATATTCCAGTCGTCGCGACCGATTCCTTTCGATGCCGGTGCGGTTATTTCCAAGTGCCGTCGGGGTTCCGCAGCTTGGTGGAGGACAGGCTGAGTTTCATTCCCGTCAGGAATGTCCAGGCGGGGGGCTTGGCGTCGGCGAGCTGTCGTGCCTTGTTTTCAGGCAGTCGGTCGCACGTGAGCGCCAGTGCGGCTGGCGCGGCGAGAGCGCGAAAGCTCTGCGGCGGGCGGTCGATCACGGCGATCGGCACTTGCGCGGCGATGCCTTGCCAATCGTCCCAGCGATGGAATTGCGCGAGGTTGTCAGCGCCCATGATCCAGACGAAGCGCGCGCCGGCACAGCGGCGGCGCAGAAAGCTGATGGTATCGACAGTGTAGCGGGTGCCGATGACAGCTTCGAGACAGGTGACGTCGATGCGCGGATCGCGCGCGATCTTGCGAGCGGCGGCCGCGCGAGCGGCGATGTCGTTCGCGCCATAGCCGTTCTTCAGCGGATTGCCCGGCGACACCAGCCACCAGACCCGGTCGAGTTGCAGCCGCTTCATCGCGAATTGGCTGATGGCGCGATGCGCTTCATGCGGCGGATTGAACGAGCCGCCGAGCAGCCCGATGCGTAGTCCGTTGGTGTGATACGGAATCACTTGCGACGGCGCGACGGACGGCTGTGCCAATTCAGTCTCCGCGCGCCGGCCAACGAACGATCACGGCCGCGTCTGTCCGGTGCCGTGAACGCGATATTTGAACGTCGTCAGTTGCTCGGCGCCGACCGGGCCGCGCGCGTGGAATTTTCCGGTGGCGATGCCGATCTCCGCGCCGAAACCGAACTCGCCGCCGTCGGCGAACTGCGTCGAGGCATTGTGCAGAACGATCGCGGCATCGACTTCGTTGAGAAATTTCTCGGCGGTGCTCGCATCCTCGGTGACGATCGCTTCGGTGTGATGCGAGCCGTGCCGGGTGATATGCGCGATCGCATCGTCGACGTTATCGACCAGCTTCGCGGCGATGATGGCGTCTTCGTATTCGGTGTCCCAGTCCGCATCGACCGCGGGCTTCACGCGCGCGTCGGCCTGCTGAATCGCAGCATCGCCGCGCACTTCGCAGCCGGACTCGAGCAGCATTTCCACCAGCGGCTTGAGATGCGTCGGCGCGGCGGCGCGTTCGATCAACAGCGTTTCGGCCGCGCCGCAGACGCCGGGACGGCGCATCTTGGCGTTGAGCACGATTGACTTCGCCATCGCGAGATCGGCGGCGCCGTCGACATAGACGTGATTGACGCCTTCCAGATGCGCGAACACCGGAACGCGCGCCTCAGCCTCGACTCGCGCGACAAGGCTCTTGCCGCCGCGCGGCACGATCACGTCGATACCGCCGTTCAACCCGCCGAGCAGCAGGCCGACGGCGGCGCGGTCGCGCGTCGGCACCAGTGTGATCGCCGCTTCCGGCAGTCCCGCCTCGCGCAATCCCTGCACCAGGCAAGC
>JBQCHY010000036.1:0-35631 GCA_051954235.1 Xanthobacteraceae bacterium | reverse complement strand
CGCACCGCATGCGGTGCATTTGATGTAGCGGCGCTATCGCTGTTCTTGAACCCGATACGCCCCAGACTATCCGTCATGGCCGGGTTCGTCCCGGCCATCCACGTTCTTGATGGTGTGCCGTATTGAAGACGTGGATGCCCGGGACAAGCCCGGGCATGACGAGTGCATAAGAGCCGTGCCGCCGCTACATCAAATGCACCGCATGCGGTGCAAACAGGCCGATCGCGGTGAAGGCGATGCCGGCGAGCATCAAGAGGCCTGCGCCCCAGCCCAATACCATCATGCCGGTGATGATCGTTGCCGACGCCAGCACGATGGCAATCTGGAACGCGGCCGAGGCCACCTCGAAATGATGATACTTCGCCATCGACAAGTCGCGGGCGTGTTCGGCGTGCTTGGCGCGCTCGGCGAGTTGCTTGCGGCCTTCGCCGGTCTCCGGTTCGTCGTCGTAGCGCGCGGCGGTCTTCTGCCAGCTTTCGACGCGCTTCATCAGCGCCGCCTTCACCGCCGGGTCGGTGGCAGCGTCGGCCTGCACCTGAAGCTGTTCGGCGGCGGTCTTCACCGTGGTCAGGCGAATGCTCTTGGCCTGGAAGAATGCCCACAGGTTGGCTGAGGCGACGTTCTCGCTGATCGATTCGGTCTGCGCGCCCTTGCCGAGTGTCTCCGACAGCGCCAGGCACAAGGCGATAACGGCGATCAGCAACGCGATCTTCTTGTTCGAGCCGGACGCATGTTCGGCGTGCTCGGCGTGTTCCATGCTTTCGTGGGCGCTCATTGGCGCAACTCCGTGCGTTAAGGGGCGCGCACGATTGACCGAACCGCCGTCGCCGGACAAGAGGTCCGGCTCGCCGTCACGCAAATAATTCCGCGTTGAGGTGGCCGCGCATCAGGCGCGGGGGTGGGCGGTCTTGTAGACCTCGAGCAGGCGTTCGGTGTCGATGCCGGTATAAACTTGCGTGGTCGAGAGCGAGGCGTGGCCGAGCAATTCCTGAATGGCGCGCAGGTCGCCGCCCCGTCCGAGCAGGTGGGTGGCGAAAGAGTGGCGCAGCGCATGCGGCGTGGCGCTGTCCGGCAGGCCGAGGCCGCCGCGCAGCCGCGCCATCGCCAGTTGGATGATGCGCGGGCTCAGCGGTCCGCCGCGTGCGCCGACGAAGATTGGCCCGTCCGCCGGTAGCGGATGCGGGCACATCGCCACGTATTCCTGAATCAGCGCCAGCACGTTTTGCAGCACCGGCACCATGCGGGTCTTGTTGCCCTTGCCGAGCACCGTGAGGGTATCGCCCTTGCCGGGCAGCGGCACGTCGCGCTTCTTCAGGCCCAACGCTTCCGAAATACGCAGCCCGGAGCCGTAGAGCAGCGCCATCACCGCGGCGTCGCGCGCCAGCACCCACTGCTCGCGGTCCTCGCCGGCGCGGATGTCGGCATCGGCCAGAAGTTTCGCCGCCGTCACGCCGATCGGCTTCGGCAGGCTCTTGCCGATCTTCGGCGCGCGGATTGCCGACAGCGCGCCGACCTTGCCGCGACCTTCGCGCTCAAGGAAACGGCCGAACGAGCGGAGCCCGGCGAGCGCGCGCATCAGGGAGCGGCTGCCGATGTCGTCGGCGCGGCGCGCCGCCATGAAGGCGCGCACGTCGCTGGCTTCCAGTGTGGCGAAGCGCTTCAGGGTGATGGTGGTGCCCCAGTGTTCGCCGAGGAACGTCAGCAACTGCCGGACGTCGCGCGCATAGGCCTCCTGCGTCTTCGGCGACAGCCGCCGCTCGGTGCGCAGGAACGCCAGCCAGTGCTGCATCTCGGTCATGACGTCGGCCGCCGCGCAGGCAATCTCAGGCAGAGGGGGAGCGGCTGGCTTTGTCATGTTCGATGGCGCCGGGGTTGATTGCTCTGGACCGAATGCGTCCTATATCGCACCGCTTGCTTGACCGTTTGCTAAAGCAATCTAGGTTCGGATTGAATTGCGGCGGACACCGAATGCTCCCTCTCCCCACCGGGGAGAGGGTTGGGGTGAGGGGGATCAGGCCTATCGATAAGTCAAAATCCCCTCACCCGGATCGCTGATGCGATCCGACCTCTCCCTTTGGGAGAGGTGAATCCGCCGCATCCGTGATCCAATCCGATCGACACCTGCTTCTAACCGATTCGACGATGACCCAGCCTACACGCGAGAAAGCTCCTGGAGCGACCGGCATCGTCGATGTGCTGGTCCCGGTGGCGCTCGACCGCGCCTATTCCTATCGCGTGCCGCGCGGGCTCGATCTGAAACCCGGCGATGTCGTCAGCGTTCCGCTCGGCGCGCGCGAGGTGACGGCTGTGGTGTGGGCCGAGAACCACAATCCCGATCCGCGTCTGCATAACCGGCTCAAGGATATCTCGGAACAGATCGAGGTGCCGCCGCTGCGCGGGGAACTGCGCACGCTGGTGGATTGGGTTGCGAATTACACGCTGTCGCCGCGCGGCATGGTGCTGCGCATGACCTTGCGGATGGGCGAGCATCTCGGGCCGGAGCGCGTGCGTCCCGGCGTGCGGCTGGTCGGGCCGCCGCCACAACGCATGACGCCGGCGCGCCGCCGCATCATCGAATGCCTCGGCGATGGCCTGCTGCATGGCAAGTCCGATGCGGCGCGCGAGGCCGGCGTCAGCGTCGGTGTCATCGACGGGCTCGTGGACGAAGGCACCTTGGCGGTCGAGCCGCTGCCGAAGCCGCCCGCGCCGCCGGCGCCGGATCCGACATTCGTGGAGCCGGACTTTTCGCCGGATCAACAGGTCGCCGCGCAAACGTTGCGCGAGATGGCGGCGGGCGAAACCTTCGCGGTGGCGCTGCTCGACGGCGTCACCGGCTCCGGCAAAACGGAAGTGTATTTCGAAGCAGTGGCGGAGACGGTGCGGCGCGGCAAGCAGGTGCTGATCCTGATGCCGGAGATTGCGCTCACCGGGCAATTCCTCGACCGCTTCGCGCAACGCTTCGGCGTGAAGCCGATCGAGTGGCACTCGGAACTGACGCCGCGCACCCGCGCGCGCAATTGGGTGGCGATCGCGGCGGGCGAGGCGCACGTCGTGGTCGGCGCGCGCTCGGCGCTGTTTCTGCCGTATGCCAATCTCGGCCTCATCATCGTCGATGAAGAACACGACCAAGCCTACAAGCAGGGCGACGGCGTGCACTATCACGCCCGCGACATGGCGGTGGTGCGCGCGCATATCGCGAAGTTTCCCATCGTGCTGGCCTCCGCCACGCCGTCGGTCGAAACCGAGGTGAATGCGCGCAAGGGCCGCTATACGCGCGTGCCGCTGCCGTCGCGGTTCGGCGGCCAGCACATGCCGCAGATCGAGGCCATCGACCTGCGCCGCGCGCCGCCGCCGCGCGGGCGCTTCATCTCGCCGCCGATGGCGGAAGCAATCCAATACGCGGTCGAACGCCGCGAACAGGCGCTGTTGTTTCTCAACCGGCGCGGCTACGCGCCGCTGACCTTGTGCCGCGCCTGCGGCCATCGCTTCTCCTGCAACATCTGCGATGCGTGGCTGGTCGATCATCGCTTCCGGCAGCGGCTGGTGTGCCATCACTGCGGCTTCTCGATTCCGCGCCCGCATCAATGCCCGCATTGCGGCGCGGAGGAATCGCTCGCCGCCATCGGCCCCGGCGTCGAGCGCTTGCAGGAAGAGGCGGCCAGCCTGTTTCCCGACGCGCGCACCATGGTGCTGTCGAGCGATCTCATTACGTCCATCGAGACCATGCGCGCGGAGTTGAACGCAATCGCGGAGGGCCGCGTCGATATCATCATCGGCACGCAACTGGTGGCGAAAGGCCACAACTTCCCGCGTCTCAATCTGGTCGGCGTGGTCGATGCGGATCTGGGCTTGAGCAACGGCGATCCGCGCGCGGCGGAGCGCACGTTTCAATTGCTCAATCAGGTGATCGGCCGCGCCGGGCGTGAGCAGGGGCGCGGCGTCGGCTATTTGCAGACCTATCAGCCGGAGCATCCGGTGATGAAGGCGCTGGTCGCGAGCGACCGGCAGGCGTTCTACGACACCGAGATCGAATTGCGCGAGCGCACGCTGTATCCACCGTTCGGACGGCTCGCCAGCATGATTATTTCCGCTGGCGATCGCCCGACCGCCGAAGGTTTTGCGCGCAAACTCGCCTCCGCCGCGCCGCGCGACGAGGCGGTGCAGGTGCTCGGCCCGGCGGAAGCGCCACTTGCCGTCGTCAAGGGCCGCTATCGTTTTCGCCTGCTGATAAAATCGGCGCGCGGTGTCGATCTGTCCGGCTACCTGCGCGACTGGCTCGCTGTGGCGCCGAAGACCAAAGGCAATCTCAAACTGGAAGTCGACGTCGATCCGCAGAGCTTTTTGTAGAACAAGTTAGAACCAACAGCTCGTCATGGCCGGGCTCGTCCCGGCCATCCACGTCTGCTCTTGCGAGATTTCAGAAAGAACGTGGATGCCCGGCACAAGGCCGGGCATGACGGATAGGTGTTTCCGTCAATGTACAAATCGCTCTGGATCGTCATTGCGAGGAGCGCAGCGACGAAGCAATCCAGCTTCTTAAAGAAAGAACTGGATTGCTTCGCTTCGCTCGCATGACGGGAAGGTGAGATCGTATCGCCATGAAAAAGGCCGGTGCGATCGGCACCGGCCTTTTCAACTCAACGCGACTTGAACGCGACTGAACTCAACTCGACGCTAATCAACGCAACGCTTACGCAACTTGATCCGCGAAAGGCTTATTGCACTTCCGCGACGACACGGCCGACGCCGCGGCCGGTGAGGCCGATGGCGTGGGCTGCGCCCTTGGAGAGGTCGAGCACGCGGCCGCGAATGAACGGTCCGCGGTCGTTGATGGTGACGACGACGCTGCGGCTGCCGTGGGTGACCTTCAGCTTGGTGCCGAACGGCAGCGAGCGATGGGCCGCGGTCATGGCGTGCTGGTTGAAGCGCTGGCCGGAAGCAGTCTTGGAGCCGGCTTCGTTGCCGTAATAGGAGGCGAGGCCGGAGAAACTGCGGCCGCCGCTGGGGCCGATCGACGCATTGGCGTTCAGCCAGGAATTCTCGGCCTTGTGCTTGTGGTGGTGATGATGGTGGTGGCTGCGGTGATGCCGGGTCTTTGCAGCCGCCGGAGTGATGCTTCCGCCGATCAGGAGAGAGGCGGCGATCAGGGCGACAGTCGTGCGCGATCTGTCCAGACGTCGCAGTGCAGATGATGTGGATTGAAGCATTAGGAAAATAACCCCTCGATAAAACAAGTATTGCCGCCTGTGCGGCAAGTGAAACCCCCATACCTGTTGGCGGCGGAAGCGTTGGCTGCTTAATAAGGCGTAAAATGGGCGAGAGAGCCAAGCAACATACGCATGAAATAACTTGTGATAGACTCACGTGCGCGAGCAAGCGTCTGCGTTTCTTGTAATTAACGCTCTATTAACCAATCAATACTTAAATCTATAATAGACAATCAGATCAATACTGTAGTTTTAGAATTCGCTAAGTATTCGCCTGCGCGTAATTGTGCGCCGCACACACGGCGACAAATCGGATGATTTGCCCGTGCGCGATGGAACGAATTGCCGAAAGCCTGTTTGCGGCCAGACTGCGACATCGCCGGTCTGCGGGGAGCCGCGCATCTTTACTTGCGGCTAGACCGCAAATTTACTTTCAGGCATGCGACAAAGGGCCCGGACGGCAAATGCAACATCGCCGTCATGTTTGCGGCCGTCATGTTGCGCCTGCGCGCGCGCTATGTTAGCAAAGCCGCGATTTTGACGTCGCCGGGACGCTCTGTTTCGGTGAAAATCGAAGTTCCGTTTGAATTCCAAAGGGTTAGATCGATTGGCGCCGCAATTTCCGGCGACGGTTTCACCCTTGCGAATTTGACAGCTTAAAGAGCGCGCGAGTGGCAGCAGAAGATCAACCCGTTTCCGGCGTCGCCGGTCGCTATGCGATGGCCTTGTTTGAGCTGGCGCGCGACGAAAAATCCGTCGACGCCGTCATGGCCGATCTCAACAAGTTCGATGCGATGCTGGCCGAGAGCCAGGATCTGAACCGGCTGGTCCGCAGCCCGGTGTTCACCTCCGACATTCAGGGCAAGGCGCTCGGCGCCGTGCTGGCCCAGGCGGGCATCACCGGCATCGCCGCCAACTTCCTCAAGTTGCTGACGGCCAACCGCCGCCTCTTCATCATCCGGGACGCGATCACCTCGTTCCGCGCCCTGGTCGCCAAGTACAAGGGCGAAGCCACCGCCGACGTCACCGTCGCGGAAGCGCTCAATGGCAAGAACCTCGACAGCCTCAAGGCCGCGCTGAAGGCGGTGACCGGCAAGGATGTCGTTCTCAACGTGAAGGTCGATCCGTCGATCATCGGTGGGCTTATCGTCAAGCTCGGCAGCCGCATGGTCGACAGTTCGCTTCGCACCAAACTCAATTCGATCAAGCACGCGATGAAAGAGGCAGGCTGATGGACATCCGCGCCGCGGAAATTTCCGCGATCCTCAAGGACCAGATCAAGAATTTCGGCCAGGAGGCGCAGGTCTCCGAAGTCGGCCAGGTGCTCTCCGTCGGTGACGGTATCGCCCGCGTCTACGGTCTCGACAACGTTCAGGCCGGTGAAATGGTCGAGTTCGAGAACGGCACGCGCGGCATGGCGCTCAACCTCGAAACCGACAACGTCGGTATCGTGATCTTCGGCGCCGACCGTGAAATCAAGGAAGGCCAGACCGTCAAGCGCACCCGCGCCATCGTGGACACGCCGGTCGGCAAGGGTCTGCTCGGCCGCGTCGTCGACGCGCTCGGCAATCCGATCGACGGCAAGGGTCCGATCCAGGCGACCGAGCGCAAGCGCGTCGACGTCAAGGCGCCGGGCATCATTCCGCGCAAGTCGGTGCATGAGCCGATGGCCACCGGTCTCAAGGCGGTGGATGCGCTGATCCCGATCGGCCGCGGCCAGCGCGAGCTGATCATCGGTGACCGTCAGACCGGCAAGACCGCGATCGCGCTCGACACCATGCTCAACCAGAAGTCGCTCAATGCCACCGGCGACGAGAGCATCAAGCTGTACTGCGTTTACGTCGCGGTCGGTCAGAAGCGTTCCACCGTTGCGCAGTTCGTGAAGGTGCTCGAAGAGCAGGGCGCGCTGGAGTACTCGATCGTCGTCGCGGCCACCGCGTCCGATCCGGCGCCGATGCAGTACATCGCGCCGTTCACCGGCTGCACCATGGGCGAATACTTCCGCGACAACGGCATGCACGCGGTCATCATCTATGACGACTTGTCGAAGCAGGCCGTCGCCTACCGCCAGATGTCGCTGCTGCTGCGCCGCCCGCCGGGCCGCGAAGCGTATCCGGGCGACGTGTTCTACCTGCACTCCCGCCTGCTGGAGCGCGCCGCGAAGCTCAACGACGATATGGGCAACGGTTCGCTGACGGCGCTGCCGGTCATCGAAACCCAGGCCAACGACGTGTCGGCCTACATTCCGACCAACGTGATTTCGATCACCGATGGTCAGATCTTCCTTGAAACCGACCTGTTCTTCCAGGGCATCCGCCCGGCGGTGAACGTCGGTCTGTCGGTCTCGCGCGTCGGTTCGTCGGCGCAGACCAAGGCGATGAAGAAGGTCGCCGGCAAGATCAAGGGCGAACTGGCGCAGTACCGCGAAATGGCGGCGTTCGCGCAGTTCGGCTCGGACCTCGACGCCTCGACCCAGCGCCTGCTGAACCGCGGCTCGCGCCTCACCGAACTCCTGAAGCAGCCGCAGTTCTCGCCGCTGAAGATGGAAGAGCAGGTGGTGGTGATCTGGGCCGGCACCAACGGCTATCTCGATCCGCTGCCGCTCAACAAGGTGCGCGCGTTCGAGGACGGTCTGCTGTCGCTGCTGCGCGGCAAGCATGCCGACATCCTCAACACCATCCGCGACACCCGCGATCTCAGCGACGAGACCGCCGGCAAGATCAAGAGCATCGTCGAAGGCTTCGCCAAGACGTTCGCTTAATTTCTTAACCTCTCCCGCTTGCGGGGGAGGTCGACCGGCGCAGCCGGTCGGGTGGGGTTTCTTCGTGCGTAAGATGCCCCCTCCCTAACCCTCCCCCGCAAGCGGGAGAGGGGACAAGCTGTGCCCAGGGATGAACAGAGACCGACGAAATGGCTTCTCTAAAAGACATGCGTGTCCGCATCGCCTCGACCAAGGCGACGCAGAAGATCACCAAGGCCATGCAGATGGTGGCGGCGTCGAAGCTGCGCCGCGCGCAGAGCGCTGCGGAAGCCGCGCGGCCCTACGCCGAAAAGATGGATTCGGTGATTTCCAACATCGCCAGCGCCGCGGCGGGTTCGCCCGGCGGCTCGCCGCTGTTGGTCGGCACCGGCAAGAATCAGGTGCACCTGCTGCTGGTCTGCACCGGCGAGCGCGGTCTCTCCGGCGCGTTCAACTCGGCGATCGTCCGTCTCGCCCGCGAGAAGGCCTACGCCCTGATGAACCAGGGCAAGGACGTGAAGTTCTTCTGCGTCGGCCGCAAGGGCTACGAGCAGCTTCGCCGCACCTTCGACAAGCAGATCATCGGCAACGTCGAGCTGCGCTCGGTGCGCCAACTCGGTTTCGTCAATGCCGAAGACGTCGCCAAGAAGGTGCTCGCGCTGTTCGACGCCGGTGAATTCGACGTCTGCACGCTGTTCTATTCGCGCTTCCAGTCGGTGATCTCGCAGGTCCCGACCGCGCAGCAGGTGATTCCGCTTGAGGTGTCCGCACCCGCCGCGAACGCCACCGCCGCCAAGACCTCTTACGAGTACGAGCCGGAAGAAGACGAGATCCTCTCGGGCCTGCTGCCGCGCAACCTCGCGGTGCAGATCTTCCGCGCGCTGCTCGAGAACAACGCCTCGTTCTACGGCGCGCAGATGACCGCGATGGACAACGCCACCCGCAACGCCGGCGAAATGATCCGCAAGCAGACCCTGATCTACAACCGCACCCGACAGGCGATGATTACGAAGGAACTGATCGAAATCATCTCCGGCGCCGAGGCGGTCTGACGCGAGCAACCGAGTAAGCACGAGGAGCAAGCCGATGGCCTATGTGACTTCTGCAACGACCAAGGGTGGCCGCAACGGCCGCGCGATGCTCGACAACGGCGCGCTGGCGCTGGCGATGGCGCTGCCGAAGGAATTGGGCGGCGCCGGCGACGGCCACAACCCGGAGCAACTGTTCGCGCTCGGTTATTCGTCGTGCTTCGGCCAGGCCATCCTGGTGGTGGCGAAGAAGCACGGCATCGACGGTCAGGCGGCGAAGATCACGGCCGACGTCACCCTCGACGTCGCCAACGGTTTCTCGCTCGCGGTTGAACTCAAGGTTTCGATCCCCGGCGCCGACAAGGACAAGGTGCAGGCGCTGGTCGAGGAAGCTCACACGGTGTGCCCGTATTCGAAGGCCACCAAAGGTAACATTCCGGTCAAGCTGACCGTCATCTAAATTCGGGTTTTAAGGAGATATGTCCATGGCTACAGCAGCCAACCAGGTCGGTCGTATTACGCAGGTCATCGGCGCTGTCGTCGACGTGCAGTTCGAAGGTCATCTGCCGGCGATTCTGAACGCGATCGAGACCAAGAACGGCAACAACCGTCTGGTGCTCGAAGTGGCGCAGCATCTCGGCGAATCGACGGTGCGCACCATCGCGATGGACACCACCGAGGGTCTGGTCCGCGGTCAGGACGTCACCGACACCGGCGCGCCGATCCGGGTGCCGGTCGGTCCGGGCACGCTCGGCCGCATCATGAACGTCATCGGCGAGCCGGTCGACGAGCAGGGGCCGATCAAGGCCGACGATCTCCGCCCGATCCACGCGGAAGCGCCGTCCTACACCGACCAGTCGACCGAAGCTGAAATTCTCGTCACCGGCATCAAGGTCGTCGACCTGCTGGCGCCTTATGCGAAGGGCGGCAAGATCGGCCTGTTCGGCGGCGCCGGCGTCGGCAAGACGGTGCTGATTCAGGAACTGATCAACAACGTCGCCAAGGCGCACGGTGGTTACTCGGTGTTCGCCGGCGTCGGCGAGCGTACCCGCGAAGGTAACGACCTCTATCACGAGTTCATCGAATCCGGCGTGAACAAGAAGGGCGGCGGCGAAGGCTCCAAGTGCGCGCTGGTCTACGGCCAGATGAACGAACCGCCGGGCGCGCGTGCTCGCGTCGCGCTGTCGGGCCTCACGGTCGCCGAACAGTTCCGCGACCAGGGCCAGGACGTGCTGTTCTTCGTCGACAACATCTTCCGCTTCACGCAAGCCGGTTCGGAAGTGTCGGCGCTGCTCGGACGTATTCCGTCGGCGGTGGGTTATCAGCCGACGCTCGCCACCGACATGGGCGCGCTGCAGGAGCGCATCACCACCACGCAGAAGGGGTCGATCACCTCGGTGCAGGCAATTTACGTGCCGGCCGACGACTTGACCGACCCGGCGCCGGCCACCTCGTTCGCCCACTTGGACGCGACCACGGTGCTCAACCGCGCCATCTCGGAAAAGGGCATCTATCCGGCGGTGGACCCGCTCGACTCGACCTCGCGCATGCTGTCGCCGCTGATCGTCGGCGAGGAGCACTACCAGACCGCGCGTATGGTCCAGCAGGTGTTGCAGCGCTACAAGTCGCTGCAGGACATCATCGCCATTCTCGGCATGGACGAACTGTCGGAAGAGGACAAGCTGACGGTGGCCCGCGCCCGTAAGGTCGAGCGCTTCCTGTCGCAGCCGTTCTTCGTCGCCGAAGTGTTCACCGGTTCGCCGGGCAAGTTCGTCGACCTCGCCGACACCATCAAGGGCTTCCGCGACCTCTGCGAAGGCAAGTACGACCACCTGCCGGAAGCGGCGTTCTACATGGTCGGCACCATCGAAGAAGCCGTCGAGAAGGGCAAGAAGCTCGCGGCCGAAGCGGCTTAAGCTGATCTGCGAAGCTGCGCCGTTACCCTGAGGTGCGAGCGCAGCGAGCCTCGAAGGGTGATTGCATGTCATCCTTCGAGGGCCGCAACAGCGGCCACCTCAGGATGACGATTTTGCGTTTTGGCGAAGGCTGACCATGGCTACCTTCCACTTTGATCTTGTCTCTCCTGAAAAGCTCGCCTTCTCCGGCGAGGTCGATCAGGTCGACGTGCCCGGCATCGAGGGCGATTTCGGCGTGCTCGCCGGCCACGCGCCGGTGGTGGCGGTGATCCGTCCGGGCATCCTCACGGTCATCACCGGCTCGACCCGGCAGAAGGTGATCGTGCTCGGCGGTCTGGCGGAAGTGTCGGAGAACGGCCTCACCGTGCTCGCCGACGTCGCCACCTCGCTGGAAGAATTGGATCGCGCAGCGTTTGCGAACCAGATCGACGAGATGGAAGAGAAGCTGAAGAACGGCGAGCCCGGCCACGAGCTGGATCGCGAGATCGAGCGTCTCGATCACTTCAAGAGCATCCAGACCCAGCTCAATTCGACTGCGATGCACTAGAGTCTGGTTCAAATGCGTTGAATCGGACTCGTCGTTTGTGTTTTTGTTTGAGCATGATCGTGTCCGACAACCAGTTTCCACTTTTCGGGATCATGCACTAGCCGGATTAGCGCCGCACGGTCGGCGCTGGCAGCCCGGACCGTCGATATTTGTTCGGACATCAGGGGGCGCGGCCAGTCCGTCAGCCCCCTTAATCGTCTCTTGCAAAAATCGCCGTCGGCGGTCATGAGAGGGCGTTCGGAGGGATGGCCGAGTGGCTTAAGGCGCACGCTTGGAAAGCGTGTGTGCGGGAAACCGTACCGTGGGTTCGAATCCCACTCCCTCCGCCATCCTACGCCGCTGTTTCCGATGTGGAAGCGGCCAGCGCGATTTGGCGCAGCAACACGAGTGAGACACTCCAGCCGCTCGCTGATGAACAGCACCGTTCTTAACGACATCAGCAGGTTCGTTCAGATGGAACGAACGACGCGTCATGGTTGGGCATTAGTCGTTCTTCGAACGATGATGGCCAGGCATGGCGGATCGGCGTTTCCGGCAAAATGCAAATCGCTCCAGAGTTCGCGTTTAGCGGAATCGTCCCCGGACGGTGCTTCACCTCTCCCCCATAGCCCGTCGAAGACGGGCGTAAACGCCCTTTCGGGGGAGAGGTCGGAGCCGCAGGCTCCGGGTGAGGGGGCTCGGTCGCTATTGAAGCTGTAACCCCTCACCCCAACCCTCTCCCCATGGGAGAGGGAGCGAGCACCGTTTCGTGGCAGGTGTTTCCATCAGAATCGAAAATGCTCTGTGCGTTATCGATTTTGATGTAAGCGCCACGAGGCATCATTGCCGGGTTTGACCCGGCATCTATCATTTTTGAGGAAGATGGATGCGCGGATCTGATCCGCGCATGACGACGGATGATTCCGTCAACAGCGGAAAGCCTCGAGTCAGGCATGACGGATGAAAGCGCTGATCGGCCGAGGTTGAACCGCAAGCCGCCGTCTGTCGATGGCTCGCAGCTTCTCCGCATCGACTTCGGAATTGAACCGACAACGAAGCGTCATCGTCCGCGAAGGCGGACGATCCAGCATTCCGTAAACGAATTCGCTTGGCGCACGGCGTCTTATGCAAGTGCGTGTCGCGCATCGATTTCCGAAGTAATAAGTGTGAAGTAACAAGTCTGGCGCACGATCGTCAGCGCTGCTCCGCACGTCGTACCAAGCGGCTCGGACCTACAACTCATGCGCGATGATGGCTGTGATCACGCTGCACCAAATATTACCTATTACTTGCGGTCTTGGACTTTTGGCTATCACACCAAGGTCGGCGTCGGCGCGTGATATCGGTCGTGATAAAAAATGCGCGAGACCAAGATCAAAATTTGGTTATGCGCGTCGCGCGGCATCGAGAGGAAACGGTCCTGATGAACGTCAAGGCTCATCCCGTTACCGGCGATCGGGCGATGCGTGCGCGGGCCTCATTCCAACAGAATGATGCACGGCGTTCCGCGACGACTCGCAAGACGACGACGGCAATCCAGGTACATCACACCGCGCATAAGCCTCAGGTTGTCGACGATCGCATTTGAGCATTTGAGAACGGGCAGAACCGCATCAACGGAGAACCTCAGTGACCGACGCGACATTCCGACCGATCGTCCAGCCGGCCGTCCACGATGCCTCGACGGAACGGATCGCACGCAATCCAAAATTCGTGCAGCTCGTCAGCGAACGCACCCGGTTCAGTTGGTTGCTCACCATCGCAATGCTGGTCGTCTATTACGGCTTCATCGGACTGATCGCGTTCGATCGCGAACTGCTGGCCGTGAAGATCGGGGGTACCGCGTCGCTCGGTCTCTATCTTGGCGTCGCGGTGATCATCATCGCCTTCGCGCTGACGGGCATTTATGTGGCCCGTGCCAATTCCCGCTACGACATGCTCGCCGACGACCTCAAGCGGAGTCTCAACCCATGAGCAAGGCAATCTGGATAGTCGGCGTTGGTCTTCTGATCGCGTCATCCTCTGCTGTGCTCGCCGCCGGCCCGGACATCGGTGCGGTTCAGCAATCGAGCACGAATTGGCCGGCAATCGGCATGTTCCTGTTCTTCGTGCTGGCCACGCTCGGCATCACCTACAAAGCGGCGATGGGGACGAAGTCCGCCGCGGATTTCTACGCGGCCGGCGGCGGCATCTCCGCCCGAACCAATGCGCTGGCGATCGCGGGCGACTACATGTCGGCCGCATCCTTCCTCGGCATTTCCGGACTGGTCTACACCTCCGGCTTCGACGGGCTGATCTATTCGACGGGCTTTCTGGTCGGCTGGCCGATCGTGCTGTTCCTGATCGCCGAGCGGCTGCGCAATCTCGGCAAGTTCACTTTCGCGGATGTCGCCTCGTTCCGTCTCGATCAAACCTCGATCCGGTTGATCTCGGCGACGGGCACGCTGGTCGTCGTCGCCTTCTACCTGATCGCGCAGATGGTCGGCGCCGGAAAGCTGATCCAACTGCTGTTCGGTTTGCCGTATCTCTATGCCGTCGTCATCGTCGGCATTCTGATGATCATCTATGTCGCCTTCGGCGGCATGAAGGCCACGACATGGGTGCAGGTCACCAAGGCCTGCCTGTTGCTCGGCGGCGCCACCTTCATGGCGGCGGCGGTGCTCTATGCGTTCGGCTTCAAGCCGGAAGCGCTGTTTTCCGCCGCCACCAAGGTTCACCCCAAGGGCGATGCCATCATGGCGCCGGGCGGCCTTGTCCATAATCCGATCGAGGCGATCTCGCTGGGCGTCGGGCTGATGTTCGGAACGGCAGGGCTGCCGCATATCCTGATGCGCTTCTTCACCGTGTCGGACGCGCAGGCCGCGCGCAAATCGGTGTTCTATGCCACCGGCCTCATCGGCTACTTCTACATTCTCACCTTCATCATCGGCTTCGGCGGCATCGCGTTGCTGATGAACGATCCGAGTTACTTCAAGCTCGGGGCGGCCGGCGGCTTCGACAAGCTGAAGGACATGATCGGCGGCACCAACATGGTCGCGGTGAATCTCGCCAATGCCGTGGCCGGCCCGTACTTCCTGGGCTTTATCTCAGCGGTCGCCTTCGCGACGATCCTCGCGGTCGTGGCCGGGCTGACGCTGGCGGGCGCCTCCGCCGTCAGCCACGACCTCTACGCTCAGGTGTTTGCGCGCGGCCGCACCACCGAAGCGCACGAAGTCAACCTCTCGAAGATCGCCGCGGTCGCCATCGGCATCATCGCCATCGTGCTCGGCTACATCTTCGAGAACCAGAATGTCGCCTTCATGGTGGGGCTCGCGTTCTCCGTCGCGGCAAGCTGCAACTTCCCGGTGCTCGCGATGTCGATCCTGTGGCGCGGCACCACGACATGGGGCGCGCTGGCGGGCGGCCTGGTCGGGCTCATCTCGGCGGTGACGATGGTGATCTGCTCCAAGGCGGTCTGGGTGGATACCTTCCATCACGCGCAGGCGCTATTCCCCTACGACAACCCGGCGCTGTTCTCGATGCCGCTGGCCTTCGTGACGATCTACGTCGTCTCCAAGCTGGACAACTCGCAACGCGCCAACGCGGAGCGGGCGGCCTTCGAAGCCCAATACGTCCGCTCGGAAACCGGCATCGGCGCCGCCGGCGCGCACGCACACTGACCGTCAGCGCGGAGCGTTTCGTGCATCAGGCACGGAACGCTCCGCAGGCTTTCCCTGGCGTCTCCAAGTGAGGCGGCTGCCGGTTCGCGTGAAGAAAACACGTCAAAAATAAACTGGTCACTCCGCTGTGATGGCCATCGTCTCGACAGCCGGCCCCGCTACAGGATATCCCGGTCGCGAGAGCGAGAGGCTGTGATGACTGTTTCGACTGCTGCCAAACCGGGATTCCGATCGGATAGAACCAGCGCCGCGGGGCGTTACGCGGCGTTGATCGCCGCGATCGCCGCGCTGACCCTGGCGGGCGCGTGGTTCTTCCAACTGGTGCTGGGCTTGCAGCCGTGCCCGCTCTGCCTCGAACAGCGCTACGCGTATTATCTTGCGGTGCCGCTGGCGATCGTCGTCGCGGTTGCGGCGGCGCGCGATGCGCCGCGTTCGCTGCTCTATGCGGGCCTCTTTGCTCTGCTGTTGGCGGTGCTCGCCAACGCCGTACTCGGCGGCTATCACGCGGGCGTCGAATGGAAATGGTGGCCGGGGCCGACCGATTGCAGCGGGCCGGTGGGCAACCTCGGTAGCGCCGGCGATCTGTTGTCGCGACTCGACACCGTGAAGGTGGTGCGCTGCGATGAAGTGCAGTGGCGTTTCCTCGGCCTGTCGATGGCCGGCTACAACGTGCTGATCTCGCTATTGATGGCGGCGCTGGCGCTGCTCGGCATCAAGCGGCTGTCGTGGCGCGTGTAAGGTAGATCAATCGTCGGCGTCGACCTGCGGGCGGTCGAACAGGTGAACGATGCCGGGCGTGGCGACGCTGACGAAGACGAAGCGCGCAAGGTGATGCGCGCCGACGAACACCGGATCGATGTGCAGCGTCAGCGCCAGCGCCAGCATCGCATCCATCGCACCGGGCGCGAACGCCACCACGATGTCGCTGAAGCGCACCTCGGTCATCATGGAGATCGCCGCGACGAACAGCGCCGAGATGGCGATGGCGACCGCGAACGAGCCCAGCGCCGCGCCGACATAACGCAGCACCGTCCGCGCTGAAATTTTTGCGAAGCGGGTGCCGATCAAGGCGCCGATGCCGATCAGCGCGGCGGCGCGCACCGCCGGCGGCAGGCCGCCTTCGATCACGCCGGAGCCGTGCAAGAGGGCCGAGCCGAGCATCGCGCCGAACATCCAACTCGCCGGAAATTTGATCAGCCGCAGCACCCAGGCCGCCGCCACCGCGGCCGCGACCATCGCCATGAGTTCGAGCGGCGAGGCGACGCTCGGCTGCGTCGTCGGCGGGGCGGGCGTGCTCAAGCCGCCGAGCGCCAGCAACAGCGGCAGTCCTGCCGTCAAGATGATGACACGCATGGTCTGCACCACGGCGATGCCGGCGACGTTGGCGTCTTTCTCGGTCGCCAGCATCACGATCTGCGACAGCGCGCCGGGGCTTCCCGCCAGCAGCGCGGAGGTGCGGTCCCAGGCATGAACGCGTTGCAGATAGAGACTGCTGCCGAGCGTCGCGCAGAACGTCGCGATCGCCAGCAGGGTGATCGTCAGCGGATAGGCGCTCATGTCGTGCAGCATCTGCCGCGACACCAGCGAGCCCAGCGAGATGCCGAGCAACACGAGGATGGATTGCGTCAGGAACGGCGGCATGCCGAGCGGCCGCCCCGCGAACGCCGCGATCGCCACCGTGATCATCGCGCCGGAGATCAATCCGCCCGGCAGTTGCAGCCAAGCGAACAGCAGGCCGCCGCCGACGCCGAGCACCAGCGTCTCAAACGTGTGCAGCAATGTCGATCGGGTGGGGAAGGTGAGGCGCATGCGGCGCGATGTATCGCAAATCCCGCCGCCGGCGACAAATGCAGGAAAGTCATATGGCGGGCCGGCCAAGGAATGACTGGCCCGTCATGCGAACCGCGTCATCCTGAGGTGGCGATGCGCCAGCATCGCCCTCGAAGGATGATGGGCCGTCGCCCTTCGAGGCCATTGCTGCGCAATGGCACCCCGGGGTGACGGCCAGTCAGTTCGGGACCCGCGACTTACATCGCCTTGCCGCCGCCCTTCTTGCACTCGGCGCGGAACTTGTGGCGAGCCTTGCCGTGCAGGCCCTTGGCGTCGGCTTGCTTGGAGCATTCGAGCGAGACGGCGCTGCGCTCGGTTTTTGCCTTCGGCGCGGTGGTGGTCGCCGGCGCGGTTTTCGCGGCGGGGGCGGTAGCAGGCGCCGTCGATTGGGCCGAGGCCGGTCCGGCAAGCAGCAGAGCGGCAACGGCGGTGGTGATCGCGAGGGACGTGAACTTCATCATAGTGTCACCTACGAGTTGGAGGGGCCTGGACGGTCGCGCCGCGATGCTGAATGGCCGATGAATAATTGCGGTCGCGCGAAAACATAAATTTGACCGGCCCCGCATGGTCGCCGTTGAAACGGATACGGCCTGCGCTAGGATCGGTCGATTTCTTTTGGACCACGATCCGAGGAGAACGACGATGATCAATCACGTGAAGATGCTTTGCGCGGTGGCGGTTTCCGGCGTTGCGATGATGTCCGTGACGCTGCCGGCGCACGCCCTCACCGCGCAGGAATGCAGCGCCAAGTATCAGGCGGCGAAAACGGCCGGCACGCTCAACGGCCAGAAGTGGAATGACTTCCGCAAGACCCAATGCGCGGCTGGCGCAACGGCCGCGGCTCCTGCGGCCGCGCCCGCCGCGGCACCCGCAGCCGCACCGGCGGCGCCTGCCCCCGCACCCAGGACGGCAACGGCACCGAAGCCGGCCGCCGCGCCCGCGGCGCCTGCCGCTGTTGGCAACGCTGTTTTCCCGTCGGCGGTCGATCCGAAGTATTCCAAGGAATCCGCCGGCAAGGCGCGGATGCACACCTGCGTCGATCAGTACAACGCCAACAAGGCCACCAACGGCAATGGCGGCCTGAAGTGGATCCAGAAGGGCGGCGGTTATTACAGCGAATGCACCAAGCGCCTCAAGGGCGCGGCGTGATCCGTCGCATTTGCGTGAAGTGATTCGCAATCGCCTCGGCGCGCCCGCGCCGGGGCGATTGTGATTCGGAGTGAACCGATTTTCGCGATGCCGATGATCGTAAGCTGATGATAGCAAGTCGATGATAGCAAGTCTTGGCCTGATCCTGCTGTGTCAGTTGCTCGGCGAGATCGTGGTTCGCAGCCTCAGTGCGCCGATCCCCGGACCCGTTGTCGGCCTGATCGTATTGCTGGTGCTGTTGCAAGGCCGCGACCGCATCGGGCTGTTGCGGCGCGGGCCGCTCGGCGATGGCGGCGTCGAACGCGCCGCGAGCGGCATGCTGGCGCATCTGTCGTTGCTGTTCGTGCCGGCCGGTGTCGGCGTCGTGCAGCATCTCGATCTCGTTTCGTCGCACGGCGTCGCGATCTTCGTCATTCTCGCGCTGTCGGCAATCATCACGCTGGTGGTGACTGCGGTGGCATTCATCGCCATCAGCGGATTGCTGGATCGTTGGCGGGGGACGTCATCATGACGAGCCCTGCGTCCGGCCCGTTCGCGTTGTGGGTCTATCTCTCGCAGACGCCGCTGTTGTGGCTGACGCTGACGCTGCTGGTGTATGCCGCCGCCGATGCGGTGTCGGCGGCGACCGATCGTCATCCGCTCGCCAATCCGGTGTTGCATTCGGTGTGGGTGATCGGCGTCATCCTGCTGCTCACCGGCACGCCCTATCCGGAATATTTCAACGGCGCGCAGTTCGTGCATTTCCTGCTCGGTCCCGCGACGGTCGCGCTGGCGGTGCCGCTCTATGAGAACCGCAAGGTGGTGTTGTCGGCGGTGGTACCGATGGCGGTCGCGGTGCTGGTCGGCGGCATCACGGCGATCGTGTCCATCGTGATGCTGGCGCAGCTCGCGGGTCTGCCTATCAACGTCGTGCTGGCGCTGGCGCCGAAATCGGTGACGGCGGGCGTTGCGATGGGCATCAGCGAATCGCTCGGCGCCGATCCGTCGATCACCGCGGTCTGCGTGATGCTGACCGGGATCATGGGCGCGATCGTCGTCACGCCGCTGATGAACCGCCTGCGCATCACCGATTTTCGCGCGCGCGGTTTTGCAGCGGGGCTGACCGCGCACGGCATCGGCACCGCGCGGGCGTTTCAGGTCGATACCGTCGCGGGCGTGTTCGCCGGCGTGGCGATGAGCCTGAATGCTTTGGTCACTTCGCTGATCGTGCCGGTGGCCGTCACTTTGCTTATGCGATGAGCATGGCGGGTGCGGCGGAATGCCGAAATTGTCATTTGCTCCGTCTTCGCTATGCTGGTTGACAGTCCCGCAACATAGATGCGTATCCGGCGCCATGCCGGTCCAGAGGAAGTGATGTCCGTTAAGTTGCCGTCGATGCAAATTGCCACGCCATCCGTCATCACCCGCCGTCACGCGCTCGGCGTGCTGGGCGGTGTCGTGGGAATGCTCGGCGCGGGCGTTGCTCCGTCGTGGGCCGCAACAGTCGATGCCTCCGACGATGTGTTGTCGGAAGGCGCGGTGCTGCGCGATCCGGATATCCCGGCGGCGGGCAATGCCAACGGCGACGTCACCATCGTCGAGTATTTCGATTACAATTGTCCGTACTGCCGCAAGCTCGCGCCGGAACTGGCGCAGGTGGTGTTCGACGACGGCAAGGTGCGGATGGTGTTCAAGGATTGGCCGATCCTCGGGCCGGTCTCGGTCTATGCGTCGAAGATGGCGCTTGCGACCAGGTATCAGGACAGGTTCGTGCAGGCGCACGAAGCGATGATGAACACCAGTTCGCGGATCACCGAATCGCGGATTCGCGAAATGCTCGCCGAGGCCAAGATCGACGTCGACCGCGCCACGCGCGATCTCGAAACCCACGGCGCCGAGATCGATCGCGTGCTCAAGCGCAACGACGAACAGGCCAAGGCCTTCGGCTTCCGCGGCACGCCATCCTTCATCGTCGGCAAGTTCCGGGTGCCCGGCATCCTCACCATGGCGCAGTTCGACCAGGCCATCGCCGACGCGCGCAAGGCCGCCAAGGCGAAGAAATAGAAGCGACTGCGTCTGAACGATGAGTTAATTTCCGTCATGCCCGGGCTTGTCCCGGGCATCCACGTCTTTACGAGTCTCGATGAAGTAAGAACGTGGATGGCCGGAATAAATCCGGCCATGACGAGCTAAGGTGATCGTCGCTCGGTATCGGAGATTGATGCGGTTTGGTGCGGGTGGAGGGACTCGAACCCCCAAGCCTTTTGGGCAACGCATTTTGAGTGCGCCGCGTCTACCAGTTCCGCCACACCCGCTTCACCAATGCCGCGAGCGAGCGCGGCGCAGAGACCTATAAGGTCCCCCCAAACCGGTGGCAACCCATAATCAGGATCGGGCCTCATCAAGCGGGGCGAGGCGGTCGGCTTCCGCGAGGTCGTCGGGGGTGTTGGCGTTGAAGAACGGGTCGAACGGCGTCACCGGCCATTCCACGGTTGCGACCGGATAGCGGGCCATCCAGCGGCCGACGGCGCGGCAGCCTTCGTTGACCATGGCGTCCCGCAGCGGCTCGCGCAGCGCCAGGCTCCACAGCGCGATGACGTGGTGGCTCTGCCCGCCGGAGGCGGCCACAGCCAGCGGCGCATCCTGTGCGCGGCGGGCACCGTCCAGCCGGCGCACCAGATCGCGCGGCAGGAACGGGCAATCGGCGGCGGCGCTGAGCATCCAGCGGGCCTCGGGGCGATTGGTCGCCACCCAGTCCAGCCCCGCGAGAATGCCCGCCAGCGGGCCGGGGAAACCCGCCACGGCGTCCGCGACCACCGGCAGCTTGAGGTCGGCAAAGCGCGCCGGATCGCCGTTGGCATTGAGGATCAGGCCGTCGCATTGCGGAGCGAGGCGGGCGACGACGCGGGTCAGCATGCTTTGGCCGCCGACCGTCTGCATCGGTTTGTCGCCGCCGCCCATGCGCCGCGCCAGGCCGCCGGCCAGCAGCACGCCGATGATGCTGTCCGCCTCGGTCGTCATCGTTTTGATTCCATCGAAACAGGCAATCGGCCGCATGTCATTGCGGTTGCCACGCGTTATGATACCGCCGAACCGGTTCGGTCAGAAAGCTTTTCAGG
This sequence comes from Xanthobacteraceae bacterium, assembly GCA_051954235.1. Lineage (GTDB taxonomy): Bacteria > Pseudomonadota > Alphaproteobacteria > Rhizobiales > Xanthobacteraceae > 62-47. Next base: position 14,478 of record JBQCHY010000036.1, on the reverse strand, counting down.
TCCTGAAGTTGCTGGCCGCCATCGGACGTGGAGCGGCGGCTGCGCGCGACAAGAACGTTGCGTCATCCTGAGGTGCGACGCGCGATCAGCGCGGAGCCTCGAAGGATGGGCCGTCGCCCTTCGAGGCTCGGACGTTGTCCGAGCACCTCAGGGTGACGGCGGGCGGATCTCAACCCGTTCCGCTCCGGTTCTGGCTCTGATGGACTGCTGAAAAGCGAAACGATGACCCAACTCTCAAACGATTGCTTTGCCTCCGGTCCACCGGTGCTGTCGGTAGACGATGCGGTGGCGCTGATCGCCGCGCGGGTGGGCGCGGTCGAGGGCGTCGAGACCGTGCCGTTGCGGAGGGCCGACGGCCGCATCCTCGCCGCCGATCTGATTGCGCCGCTGCCGCTGCCGCTGTTCACCAATTCGGCGGTGGATGGCTATGCCGTCGCTAGCACCGATCTGCCGGGGACAACTGAGCGCGCGCTGCCGGTCAGCGGTCGTGTCGCTGCCGGCACCGCGACGTTGCCGCCACTCGCACCGGGCCATGCCGCGCGGATTTTCACCGGCGCACCGCTCCCGGCTGGTGCCGATACGGTTTTCATGCAGGAAGACGTGCGGATCGACGCCGACGGCCGCGTCGTGCTCCCGCCGGGGCAGCATCGGGGCGCCAATGTCCGCCACGCCGGCGAGGATATGGCGGCAGGCCGCGTGATGCTGAAGGCCGGCGTCCGGCTGCGGCCGCAGGACGTGGCGCTTGCCGCCGCGCTCGGCCAGTCCGATCTGATGGTGCGCCGCCGCATCCGCGTCGCGGTGGCATCCACCGGTGATGAGGTCGTGTCGCCCGGATCGCCGCGCCGACCCTCGCAACTATTCGATTCCAACCGCTTCATGCTGATGGCGCTCTTGGAGCGGCTCGGCTGCGAGGTGACCGATCTCGGCGTGCTGCCGGACAGCCGCGCGAAGGTTGCGGACAGTCTCAAAGCGGCGGCTCCTGGTCACGATCTCATCGTTACTTCCGGCGGCGTCTCCACCGGCGAGGAGGATCACGTCCGCGCCGGCATTGAGAGCGTCGGCCAACTGGTGCTGTGGCGGATGGCGATCAAGCCGGGGCGCCCGGTGGCGATGGGCGTGATCGGCGGCACTGCGCTGATCGGCCTGCCGGGCAATCCGGTGGCGAGTTTCGTCACTTGTGCCCATGTGGTGCGGCCGACCGTACTCTCGCTCGCCGGCGCGCTCCACACGAGGACCATGGCGATGCCGGTCCACGCGGCCTTCACCCACGACAAGAAACCCGGCCGCCGCGAGTTTTTGCGCGCAAGTTTGCGCCGCGCGGCCGATGGCGAGGTCGAAGTCGTCAAGTTCGACCGGCAGGGCGCGGGAATGCTGTCGTCGCTGGTGGAGACGGACGGTCTGGTCGAACTCGCCGAGAATGTGACGCACGTCGCGCCGGGCGATACCGTCGGCTTCCTGGCCTATGCGGAGCTGGATTGAGCGGCGGTTGACGCAGCCATTCCCCTTGGCCATTTTGCGCTGCATGGCGCTGACCAAACTCGACCTCATCGGGCTGAAATGTCCCCAACCAGTGCTGCGGACCCGCAAGGCGTTGAAAGGCCTTACGCCCGGCGATCGGCTCGAGGTGCATTGTTCCGATCCGCTGGCGGCGATCGATATTCCGCATTTGATCGCACAAACCGGCGACCGCGTCGAGGCGATGCAGCGTCGGGAGGCGACGACCGTTTTCCTGATCGCGAAGGTCGCGGCGACCATGCCTCAGGATTGCGATTAGGTCCGCTTCACGCCGCCGGTTGCGGCGGCCACGGTCGATCGGGCCGATAGAAGATGCCCAGCTTGAGGCTTTCGGCGATGCGCTCGGCCTTGACGCGGAACGCGGCGCTGATGTCGTCGTCGAACAACTCGTTGCAGGTCTGGTCGAACAGTTTCAGCCACTGGCCGAACAGTTCCGGCGTGATGCCGGGCAGAACCATGTGCTTGATCAAGGGGTTACCCTTGTAGCGCCCGGTGGTGAGCATCACCGAGGACCAGAACGCGTACATCTTCTCCAAGTGCGTCGGCCAATCATGGATGGCGGCCTCGAAGATCGGCCCGAGTTCCGCGTCGACCCGCACCTTGCTATAGAACGCGTCGACCACCTGACGAATGCTGTCCTCGGAAATGGAGTTGAGCTTTTCCATCGTGCACATCATCTCGCCGGCCGGAATCTGATATAGGTCGATACGAGACGGTGAGTACGACTTCGCTTGCGGAAAAGCAATATCTTTTGTATATCTTTTAGGACGATCAGCCGGGAGCCCGACGTTGCGCCTCACCGCTTACACCGACTATTCCATGCGCGTGCTGATGTACCTTGCGCTGAAGGAAGACGGGCTCGCGACCATTTCCGAAATCGCCGCCAGCTACTCGATCTCGAAGAATCACCTGATGAAGGTGGTGCATCAGCTCGGCGTTGCCGGTTATGTCGAAACGGTGCGCGGCCGCGGTGGCGGCTTGCGGCTGGCCAAGCCGACCGAATCGATCGGGCTCGGTGAAGTCGTGCGCCGCACCGAGCCGGACTTCGCCATCGTCTCCTGCTTCAAACCGATCGACGAGCCGTGCGCGATCCGTCCGTGCTGTGTGTTGAAGAACGCCTTCGAGAAAGCGCGCGATGCCTTCATCGAGGTGCTCGACGGCTACACCTTGAAGGACCTGATCGAGCCGCGCGGTCGCCTGATCCGCTTGCTCGATATCCGGCAGGGCACGGCGGCGGTGCCGTAGAGTTTATTCCGAACGCCGCCACGGTATTGCCGCAAGAATCCCGCGCCGGCGTCATTGCGAGCGAAGCGAAGCAATCCAGAAGGCTACAAAGCAAGAACTGGATTGCTTTGTAGCTATCGCTCCTCGCAATGACGGACAGGCGGGCAAACCTGAACTCGATTCGCTCTACCCCGCTTTCGCTTCCGCGAGTTGACGCCGCAGCTTGCGCAGTTCCTCGAACTGCTTGGTGACATCGCGCAGGATCGCCACGGTGCCGGTGACGTTGCCTTGCGCATCCTTCAACATCACGATGGTGAATTCGACGGAGACGCGACGACCATCCTTGCGCAGTCCCGGCACCGCGAGCAGATCGGCTTCGCCGTAGCGGCTTTCGCCGGTCGCCATGGTGCGATGATAGCCGTCCCAATGACGCGCGCGCAGATTCTCCGGAATGATGATATCGAGCGATTGTCCCATCGCCTCGTCGCGCGTGAAGCCGAAGATCCGCGCCGCGCCGGGATTCCAGAAGGTGATCATGCCGTCGCGATCGGTGGCGATGATGGCGTCCGATGCGGTGGAGAGCACGGCCTCGGCCAGTTCCGTCATATCGGTCGGTGCGGACATCGGCGCGGGCATGGGTAATTCCTCATCATCAACAGTAACAAAAAAGCGTCGACCCGATTGATAGCGGATCGACGCGTGCGTGTAGAGCCCGACGTTCGGCGCAGTCGATCACTTCACCTGTTCACTTCACTTGCGGCAACGTTTCGTACTGATGGAACGGTGGCGGTGACGGCAAGGTCCATTCCAGTGTCGTCGCACCGCTGCCCCATGGATTGCCGGCCGCGCGCTGCTTGCGAACCAGCGCATACGCCATGCCGATCAGGAAGACGAGGAAGCCGACGCCGGAAATATACGAGCCGATCGACGAGACGAAATTCCAGCCGGCGAAGGCATCGGGATAGTCGGCATAGCGGCGCGGCATTCCTGCCAGACCGAGAAAGTGCATCGGGAAGAATGCCATGTTGACGCCGATGAAGGTCAGCCAGAAGTGAAGCCGTCCCCACGTCTCCGAATACATGTAGCCGGTGAATTTCGGGAACCAGTAGTACCAGCCGGCGAAGATCGCGAAGACGGCGCCGAGCGACAGCACATAGTGGAAGTGCGCGACGACGTAATACGTATCCTGGAATGAGCGATCCGCGCCCGGATTGGCGAGCACCACGCCGGTGACGCCGCCGATGGTGAATACGAAGATGAAGCCGATCGCCCACAGCATCGCCGTGGTGAAGCGCACCGATCCGCCCCACATCGTCGCGATCCAGGAGAATATCTTCACGCCGGTCGGCACCGCGATCACCATGCTGGCGGCGGCGAAGTAGGCTTGCGCGCTACTCGACATGCCGACGGTGAACATATGATGCGCCCACACCACGAAGCCGATGAAGCCGATGGCGATCAGCGCATAGACCATGCCGAGATAACCGAAGATCGGCTTGCGCGAGAAGGTCGCGATCACATGGCTGACGATGCCGAAGCCCGGCAGGATCATGATGTAGACTTCAGGATGACCGAAGAACCAGAACAGATGCTGGTACAGCACCGGATCGCCGCCGGCATCCGGCGCGAAGAAGGTGGTACCGAAGTTGCGGTCGGTGAGCAGCATCGTGAGCGCACCGGCCAGCACCGGCAACGACAGCAGCAGCAGGAATGCCGTCACCAGCACCGACCACACGAACAGCGGCATCTTATGCATGGTCATGCCGGGTGCGCGCATGTTGAAGATCGTCGTGATGAAGTTGATTGCGCCGAGGATCGACGATGCGCCGGCCAGATGCATCGAAAGAATGACGAAGTCGACCGCCGGGCCGGGATGCCCCGATGTCGATAGGGGTGCGTACAGCGTCCAGCCGGTACCGGCGCCGTTCGAACCCGGCTCGCCTTCAACGAACAGCGACGCGATCAGTAGCGCGAACGCGGCGACCAGCAGCCAGAACGAGATGTTGTTCATGCGCGGGAACGCCATGTCCGGCGCGCCGATCATCAGCGGCACCATCCAGTTGCCGAAGCCGCCCATCAACGCCGGCATCAGCGTGAAGAAGATCATGATCAGGCCGTGACCGGTCACGAACACGTTGTAGGTGTGCGGATTGCTGAAGATCTCGAGCCCCGGATACTGCAACTCCGCGCGGATCGCGATGGAGAACGCAGCGCCGACCAGTCCGGCGCAGATCGAGAACACGAAGTACATCGTGCCGATGTCCTTGTGGTTCGTCGAATAGACGTAACGGCGCCAGCCGGTCGGGTGATCGTGCGATGTGTCGTGGGATGAAGGATGGTCGGAAAGGGTTTTGGTCGTCGGCATGATCTCGCATCCACGGCGCGCCGCCTCGTTCTCGCGAGCGGTGCCGCGGACGAGCCTTGTCACGGACATAGGTCCGTGATGTCGGGACGTCAGGGCGCAGCGATGAATGCGGGTGATAACAGCTAAATCGTCGCGAACGTAAATATTTGCGCGATCGAATCTTTAGGTGGTCATGCCACATGCACGATGCTTACTGACGCTGCGGGTTGCCTCGTTGTTCGTCTCTGCGCGTGCCACGATGTGGAGTGCGACATGGACAGAGCCAAGTGTCCGGCAGCTTCTGAACGCATGCGACGTCGAGTGGTTGCATTCAACCGATGGCGTTCTGCAGCGTTGCTGCCGCAATCAGTTCTGGTCCTCTCATCGATATTTACAAGCGAGAAATATCGAAGGCTCGCATCAAGAACCTTGCATCCAAATTGCGATTTGAAAATGCACCCGCGCGATCTATGAAACGCGATCGGAATCGGCACGTTCCCGGGGGGTACGACGCGCGACCTCATGCATGAGAGCAAGCGCATTGCCGAACACGTCGGTATCGTGCTCCGCCGGATAGATCACATATGCGGGAAGATAAAAACTTGGTGCGCTCGCGATGGCGTGCAGCCTGCCGGCGTCGAGATGAGGTTGCACGATACGTCGCGGAAAATATCCCGATCCGCCGTTATTGAGAACGTGCTGCAATCCGAGCCAGCCGATGTTGGCGGCGAGCGCCGCGCCGCCGAAGTTGGGAAAAGAGACGCTGTGTCGCGCGTAAAACTCCGGCCCCCATTCGACATAGACATAATTCTCTCGCGGCTCGGGCGCGGCGTGCGGATCGGTCGACACCAGGATCAATTGTTCGTCGAACAATTTCTCGACCTTCAATCCGGGTCGGCTCTGCGGCGTATAGAGAACGCCGATATCGATCCGGCCCTCGATCAGCCCGCGCATGATTTCCGGCTCGAGTCCGCTCTCGATGCGGATCGCCAATGTCGGGCGATGCTCGCGCATCATCGGCAGCCAGTGCAGCAGGAATTCCTCCCACAGCCCAATCCGCCCGCCGATCGCCAGCGTGCCGCTGAACCCTTTCGGGATGCCGACATCGTGGCGCGCCTGCTCGACGGTGCGCACCAGCGTCGCGGCATGGCGCTGAAATTGCCGTCCGGCGGGCGTTAGCGCGGTGCCGGCCTTGTTGCGGACGAACAGGGTGCAGCCGAGATAGCTTTCGAGCGCGTGAATGCGGGTGCTGACGGTGGATTGGCTGACATGCAGCCGCTCGGCCGCGCTGACGAAATTCCCCGCTGCAACAACCGTCAGGAAGGTCCGCGCAAGTTCGGTGTCCATGGTTAATGGTTGCTCACGTATCGCGTATATCGATATCAAGCGCCGTTGCATTTCGATTGTCAAAACCAATCGACGTTGTAGCGTGGATTTGTCGCGATCCGGGCTCAGCGGAAAATATCGCGCGCCGGGAACCTTTTTCGAGAACCGCCATCCATAGGCTGGTCAGGAGATGGGTCATGGAACAGGCACGGACACTTTCGATCGACGAAGGCCGGCTGAACGACGCCGAACTGGTACGGCGCTCGCTCGCCAGGGATGGCAGCGCCTTCCGCACCATCATGCAGACTCATAACCGGCGGCTGTATCGGCTGGCGCGCGGCATCGTCCGCGACGACGCCGAGGCCGAGGACGTGGTGCAGGAGGCTTACGTTCGGGCCTTCACCCATCTCGCCGATTTCCGCGGCGATTCCTCGCTGGCGACGTGGCTGTCGCGGATCACCATCAACGAAGCGCTCGGGCGGCTGCGGTCGCAGCGTCCCACCGTCGATCTGACGACGTTCGAGGTGCAGCGGACACCTGCCGAGATCATCCAGTTTCCCCTCACGTCCAAGGCCGACGATCCGGAACAAACCATGGCACAACGTCAGCTCTTGCAACTCGTCGAGCAGGCCACGGACAAGTTGCCGGAGGTCTATCGCATCGTCTTCATCACCCGCGTCATTGAGGGCATGAGCGTCGAGGAGACTGCTGAAATCCTCGGGCTGCGGCCTGAAACTGTGAAGACCCGGCTGCATCGCGCGCGCCGCCTGGTGCGCGAGCAACTCGACAAGCAGATCGGGCCGGTGCTGATGGACGCTTTTCCGTTCGCCGGCCGCCGCTGCGAGCGCGTCACCAACGCGGTGATGCAGCGGCTGGGGCTGCCGGACTAAGCTGGCCTGTCCCTTTCACCCGATAGTCCCTCCGTACATCAGGATGCGGCGGTTGGTGCCGCAGGAGAGCTTCATGAGTTCGAACATTCGCGCGGTCGAAAAGCTGGAGCCGTTGCCTGCGGAAGAGCCGCGTCCCAGCCGCGCCGAGGTCGAGGCGGCGGTGCGCACCATCATCCGCTGGACCGGTGACGATCCCGACCGCGAAGGCTTGCAGGATACCCCGGCGCGGGTGACGCGCGCCTTCGAGGAATATTTCGGCGGCTACGCACAGAACCCCTCGGAGTTTCTCGAACGCACCTTCGAGGAGGTCGGCGGCTACGACGAGATGATCCTGCTGCGCGGCATTCGCTTCGAAAGTCATTGCGAGCATCATATGGCGCCGGTGATCGGGCAGGCCTGGGTCGGCTATGTGCCGAACGGGCGCGTGGTCGGCATCAGCAAGCTGGCGCGGGTGGTCGATGTGTTCGCGCGGCGGCTACAGGTTCAGGAGAAACTGACGGCGCAGATCGCCGACACCATCAACGACATCCTGAAACCAAAGGGCGTGGCGGTGGTTATCAAGGCCTCGCACCACTGCATGACGACGCGTGGCGTGCATAAGCCGGACACCGATCTCATCACCACCCGGATGATCGGATGCTTCAAGGACAATGCGCAGATGCGTCAGGAGTTCTTGATGGCGGTGAATTCCTGAGATGATCTAAGGTCGGCGCGGTGATACGCGCCACAACAGAGCCGGGGCTCGCGCCTGCTTGGTCAAAGGCATCCGCCGTCCGGCGCTTACGCTGGGAGAGTACGATGTCACAGGACCAAGCCGCGCAAACCGGACCAGACCTCACGCAGGGCGTGAAGCTCTCCGATTTCGAGAACGGCAAGCTGTCCGGCCATGTCGGCGATCAGGAGGTCCTGCTGGTGCAGTCCGGCACGGACATTTTCGCCATCGGCGCGCATTGCAGCCATTACCACGGCCCATTGGCCGATGGCCTCGTGGTCGGCGACACGGTTCGTTGTCCGTGGCATCACGCCTGCTTCAGCCTGCGCAGCGGCGAAGCGGTTCGCGCGCCGGCGTTCGATGCGCTGACGGCCTGGCAGGTCGAGCGCGACGGCGACCGCATCGTGGTGCGCAACCAGATCGCGCCCGCGAGCAACAAGCGCGAAACGTCCAAGGATGCGCCCGGCCAGATCGTCATCGTCGGTGGCGGCGCGGCGGGCTTTGCCGCTGCTGAAATGCTGCGCCGAAAGCAATTCGGCGGCCGCATTGTGATGCTCAGTCAGGACACCGCGCCGCCGGTCGATCGTCCAAATCTGTCGAAGGATTATCTTGCGGGCAGCGCGCCGGAAGATTGGCTGCCGCTGCGTCCCGATGATTACTACCGCGAGGCCAACATCGATCTACGCCGAGATGTCGAGGTGACGGCAATCGAGCCCGCGAAGCATCAGGTCAAACTGTCGAATGGCGAAGCTATCCCTTACGATCGCCTGCTGCTCGCCACCGGCGCGGAGCCGGTGCGGCTGCCGATCCCCGGCGCGGGGCCGTCGCGGGTTCACACCTTGCGTTCGCTCGACGATTGCCGGGCCATCATCAAGGCGGCGGATGGCGCCAAGCGGGCGCTGGTGATCGGCGCGAGCTTCATCGGGCTCGAAGTCGCGGCTTCGTTGCGCGCGCGAGAGATCGAGGTGCATGTCGTCGCGCCGGAGAAGCGGCCGATGGAGCGCGTGCTCGGCGCCGAGATGGGCGATTTCGTCCGCGCCCTGCACGAGGAGCACGGCGTCATCTTCCATCTGGAAGATTCCGTCGATCGTCTCGATGGCAAGCGCGTGACGTTGAAGAGCGGCGGCTCGTTGGAAGCCGATCTGATCGTTGCGGGTGTCGGCGTGCGCCCGCGCCTTGCATTGGCGGAAGGCGCGGGACTGACGCTCGATCGCGGCGTCGAGGTCAACGCCTATTTGCAAACCAGTGCGCCGGATATCTACGCGGTCGGCGACATCGCGCGCTGGCCCGATCCGCATAGCGGTGCGAGGATTCGCGTCGAGCATTGGGTGGTCGCGGAACGACAAGGGCAGGTTGCAGCGCTCAACATGATGGGCGAACGCACGCCGTTCGATGCGGTGCCGTTCTTCTGGAGCCAGCACTACGACGTGCCGATCAATTACGTCGGCCACGCCGAAGCGTGGGACGAGATTGTCGTCGACGGCAGCATCAAGGATCGCGATTGCGTGGTGCGCTACAAGCAAGGCGGACGCGTACTTGCGGTGGCGTCGATCTATCGCGATCTCGCAAGTCTCGAAGCGGAATTGGCGATGGAGCGCGCGGACGCATAGAGCGCGATGGCTTGAATTGATGCGCGTGTCGTTATCCTGAGGTGCGAGCGAAGCGAGCCTCGAAGGATCGCGGCCGTCGCCCACCTATCTCGGGTTTACCCGAGATAGGGTTGAAAGGGAGCAAGTTGGCTTGCCGACTTGCTATGGTTGTCGCTATGCGACAGCACCTCAGGGTGACGACCCCAGATACGGCCTCGGCAAACCATGCTTTAACGCGCCACAAATATTTCTGGAACCTTCCTGCGCGCAGCCCATCCAATCGGCATTCACAGCGTCACACAAGTTCGGCACCGCATCGGTGCCGGCGACAGGAGGACTCTATGTTTGTTCGTTTGAGCACGGCCGTTGCCGTGATTTGCCTGCTCGGCACGCCGAGCTTCGCGCAGGGTGCGAAGCCGACCGATCCGCAGATCGCCCATATCGCCTACACCGCCGGCGTCATCGACGTGACCGCCGCGAAGCAGGCGGTCAAGAAATCCAAGAACAAGGCGGTGGTGAGCTTCGCCAAGGATATGGTTCGCGACCACGAAGCCGTGAACAAGCAGGCGTTGGCGCTGGTCAAGAAGCTCAAGGTCACGCCGGAAGACAACGATACCAGCCGCACGCTGGCGAAGCAGGCCGCCGACAAGCAGGCCGAGCTGGCGAAGCTGAAGGGCGCGGCCTACGACAAGGCCTATGCCGCCAACGAAGTCGCTTACCACAAGGCCGTGATCGGCGCGCTGGAAACGCAGTTGATTCCGGCGTCTTCCAATGCAGAACTCAAGAACCTGCTGCAAACCGGCGTGAAGATCTTCCAGGGCCATCTCGAGCACGCCGAACACGTTGCGGCCGAGTTGAAGTAAGGAGACGCCGGATGTTGCCGGGGCTAAAGCGTTTTCGAGCGAAGTGGATACCGGTTCGCGTGAAGAAAACGCGTCAAAACAAGAATTCAGAGCCCCGTTCCGATTTTATCGGAACGGGAAAGGCTCTGAAATCTGTCGCGGTTCTCGGTGTCGTGGTGGGCGCGATGGGTTCGATCCCGGCGCAGGCCGAGACCATTCGCGTCAATATCGACAAGCTGGTGTTCGCTCCCGCGAACATCAGCGCCAAGGTTGGCGACACCATTCAGTGGGTGAATGACGACGTGCTGGCGCACACCGCGACGGTCAAGGGCGATTGGGATGTGATGATCCCGCCGAAGAAGACCGTCTCGTTCGTGCTCAAGAAGGCAGGCGACGTCGAGTATTACTGCCGCTTTCATCCCAACATGAAAGGCAAGATCGTGATCGCGCCGAAGTAATCGGCCGGCAAGCGGCGGCTACTTCGCGCGAGGTTTGGCTTTGGCGCCGGCTTTGGCGGTTGTCTTGGTGCTTGTCTTGGCGCTTGTCTTGGCGCCCGTCGTGGCGGAGGCACCGAGCAGAACATCACGCAGCACGGTCGCGTGCAGGTGCGGCGTATCGCGCGCCGCGTAGATCAGCGTAATGGGACCAGCTTGAGCGAGCTTGCGCAGTTCCTCGAGCTCGCTGCCCTTGTCTTTCAGTTCGACGAGATAGCGGCGGCGAAATTCGTCCCAATGATCGGGGTCGTGGTGAAACCACTTGCGCAGCTCGGTGCTGGGCGTGACGTCCTTCGCCCACTGGTCGATGGCAGCGGATTTCTTGGTGAGGCCGCGCGGCCATAGCCGGTCCACCAGCACGCGAACGCCATCCGCTTCGTCCGGAGGATCGTAAGCGCGCTTCAAGGCGATATTGGCGGGCAGGATTTTCGTGACCATCGATTGGGAATGCTACTCCTGCCGAGCGCAACCGGCAACGAGGATTCGCCGCGCCATCACGATGGCGCGGCGCTTTGCCTCTACAGCTTCACCCCGCGCAGCCGTAGCGCGTTGCCGATGACGCTGACCGACGACAGCGCCATCGCGGCGGCGGCGACGATGGGCGAGAGCAACAGCCCGAACGCCGGATAGAGAATGCCCGCCGCGATGGGGACGCCGGCCGTGTTGTAGACGAACGCGAACAGCAGGTTCTGGCGGATGTTCTTCATCACCGCTGTCGAGAGGTGCCGCGCCTGCACGATGCCGTTGAGGTCGCCCTTCAGCAGCGTGACGCCGGCGCTTTCCATCGCCACGTCGGTGCCGGTGCCCATGGCGATGCCGACATCGGCGGCGGCCAGCGCCGGCGCGTCGTTGACGCCGTCGCCGGCCATGGCGACGATACGGCCTTCCTTGCGCAGCTTCGCGACGATGGCGCCCTTGCGCTCCGGCAACACTTCGGCCTCGACCGCGGCGATTCCGAGCTTCGTCGCAACCGCGCGCGCCGTGGTCTTGTTGTCGCCGGTCAGCATGATCACCTTGATGCCGTCGGCGGCCAGTGCCTTCAACGCATCCGGCGTCGAAGCCTTCACCGGATCGGCGATCGCGATGATGCCGGCCAAGGTTCCGTCGACGGCGACATTGATGACGGTCGCACCGTCCTGCCGCAGCTTTTCGGCTTCGGCCACCATTGCATCGGTCGCTACGCCGCTTTCGGTGAGAAACGGGGCGTTGCCGAGCAGTATGGTCTGCCCGTCCACGCGACCGCGTGCGCCTTTGCCGGTCGGCGAATCGAACTCATCGACACGCGCGAGGGAGAGCTGCTTGTCGGTGGCCGCCTTGACGATGGCGTCCGCCAAAGGATGTTCGCTGCCGCGCTCGACGCTTGCCGCGAGCCGCAGCAACTCGGTCTCGTCGAAGCCCGGCGCGGTGTGCAGCGCGACGACGGCGGGCTTGCCCTCCGTCAGCGTGCCGGTCTTGTCCACCACCAGCGTATCGACGCGCTCCATGCGCTCCAGCGCTTCGGCGTTCTTCACCAGCAGGCCGGAGCGCGCGGCGCGGCCGACGCCGACCATGATCGACATCGGCGTGGCGAGGCCGAGCGCGCATGGGCAGGCGATGATCAAGACGCTCACCGCCGCGACAATGGCATAGGCGTAACGCGGTTCTGGCCCGAACATTTCCCATGCCGCGAACGCCAGCACCGCGGCCGCGATCACCGCCGGCACGAACCAGCCGGCGACGCGATCGGCAAGGCGCTGGATCGGCGCGCGCGAACGCTGCGCCTGCGCCACCATCTGCACGATCTGCGACAACAACGTATCGTGGCCGACCTTTTCGGCGCGCATCACGAAGCTGCCGGATTTGTTCAGCGCGCCGGCGATCACCTTGTCGCCGACATCCTTGGTCACCGGCATCGATTCGCCGGTCACCAACGACTCGTCGAGGCTGGAGCGGCCTTCGATCACCGCGCCATCCACCGGCACCTTCTCGCCGGGGCGCACGCGCAGATGATTTCCGGCATGCAGGCTGTCGATTTCGACTTCACGCTCGCTGCCGTCGTCGCCGACCAGGCGCGCCGTCTTCGGCGCCAGCGCCAGCAGCGCCTTGATCGCGCCGGAAGTGGCATCGCGCGCCCGCAATTCCAGCACCTGTCCGAGCAACACCAGTACGGTAATGACGGCGGCGGCCTCGAAGTAGACAGCGACGCTGCCGTCGTGATTGCGAAACGCCGCCGGGAACACCTGCGGCGCGAGCGTCGCGACCAGGCTGTAGAGATAGGCGACGCCGGTGCCCATCGCGATCAGCGTGAACATGTTGAGATTGCGCGTGAGCAGCGATTGCCAGCCGCGCACGAAGAATGGCCAGCCCGCCCACAGCACCACCGGCGTCGCAAAGGCGAGTTGAATCCAATCGGACAGCGCGGGGTCGATCAGGCTGTGGCCGACGATGTGCGCGCCCATATCGAGTACGATCACCGGCAGCGCCAGCGCGAGGCCGATCCAGAAGCGCCGCGTCATGTCGGTGAGTTCGTGGTTCGGCTGGTCGTCGAGCGTGACGACATCGGGCTCCAGCGCCATGCCGCAGATCGGGCAACTGCCGGGGCCGACCTGGCGAATTTCCGGATGCATTGGGCAGGTGTAGATCGTGCCTTCAGGCACATCGTCCTGCCGTGGCTTCGGATCGAGATAGCGCTGCGGATCGGTGGCGAACTTGGTGCGGCAGCCGGCCGAGCAGAAGTGATAGGTCGTGTGATCGTGATCGAAGACGTACTTTCGCGTCGTCGGATCGACCTTCATACCGCACACCGGATCGATCACGCGGCCGTCGTCGGCTGCGGAAGCGTCATGCGTGTGATGGTGATGACCGTGCGCGTGATGATGATGGGTATGGTCGTGATGTGCGTGCCCGTGGTCGTGCTTGTGATCGCCGCCGCAACAGGAAGCCGGTGCCGAATGCGCGCTGTCCCCGCCGCAGCAGGAGGAGGCAGCAGCGGCAACGGGCTCCGGAGCCGCGTGGTCGTGATGGCTGCAACATGTGCCGTGGGTTTCGCTGCTGGCCTTGGTGTCTGTCGACATGATCGATCCGATCCGTGCTTGATTTATATACCCTATGGGGGTATATATCCGGCATGAGAACAGAGATCAAGGCCTCGGTGGCCAAACGCTTGAATCGGATCGAAGGGCAGGTGCGCGGATTGTCGCGCATGGTCGAGGACGACCGCTACTGCATCGACATCGTCACGCAGATATCGGCGGTGCGCGCGGCGCTGCGTCGTGTCGAGGAAGAGGTGCTGCGCGATCACGTCGGCCATTGCGTCGAGCATGCTATCGCCAGCGGCGACAAAGCGGATCAGCGCGCCAAGATCGCCGAGCTGATGGCGGTGATCGGCCGCGCCGAGCGCTGAGCGTGGTTGTGTTGAGTTTTGCGGATTGAAGGAATCTCGGCAGACAATGCTTCACCTCTCCCCGTCGGGGAGAGGTCGGAGCCATAAGCTACCGGTGAGGGGGAACGATAAAAGTTTATGGTGTAATAACACACCCCAACCCACACCCAAACGGTGTGGG
>JBQCHY010000035.1:0-121814 GCA_051954235.1 Xanthobacteraceae bacterium | reverse complement strand
CCTTCACGCTGTATGGTCTGCTGGCCGAGCGAATCGAGACCGACGACGCGCGGACCTGGGTTACCGTCCACCTGAATCCGCGTGCCCGCTTCTCCGACGGCCAGCCGGTGCGCGCGGCGGACGTGCTGTTTTCCTGGCAGTTGCTGCGCGACAAAGGCCGCCCAAACCACCGCCTCTACTACGCCAAGGTCACGGACGCGAAAACCCTCGACGATCTCACGGTCCGCTTCGAATTCGGCGGCGCAGCCGATCGCGAACTGCCACTCATCCTCGGCTTAATGCCAATCCTGCCGAAACATGCCGTGGACGAGGCGACGTTTGAGAACACCTCGATGGCACCGCCGCTGGGCTCCGGCCCCTATCGCGTCACCCACGTCGATCCGGGCAGCAGCGTGACCCTGACCCACGACCCAAATTATTGGGGCCGTGATCTGCCGATCAACAAAGGGCTGTGGAATTTCGACGAGATCCGGCTCGACTTCTATCGCGACGCCAACAGCCAGTTCGAGGCATTCAAACGCGGCCTCTACGATTTCCGCGTCGAGAACGAACCGCTGCGCTGGCACAGCGGCTACGACCTGCCGGCG
This sequence comes from Xanthobacteraceae bacterium, assembly GCA_051954235.1. Classification (GTDB taxonomy): domain Bacteria; phylum Pseudomonadota; class Alphaproteobacteria; order Rhizobiales; family Xanthobacteraceae; genus 62-47. The sequence goes on along the minus strand of JBQCHY010000035.1, from coordinate 121,227 downwards.
GTGAAATCCGGCAAGATTGTCCGCGACGTCATCAAGCCCGGCGTGCCGAACCCCACGGAATTTCTGGTCTTCAACACCCGACGGCCGATGTTCGCCGACATCCGCGTCCGCGAGGCGCTGTCGCTATTGTACGATTTCGAGTGGATCAACCGGAATTACTTCTTCAACCTCTATGCGCGATCCGCCGGCTTCTTCGCGGGTTCAGAGCTCTCCGCCTATGGCCGCCCCGCCGACGCCCGTGAGCGAACGCTGCTGGGGCCATTCGCCCAGCAAGTCCGTCCGGATGTTCTCGACGGCAGCTATCGACTGCCAGTCAGCGACGGCTCGGGACGCGACCGCGTGACGTTGCGCCGGGCGCTGACGCTGCTGTCGCAAGCCGGCTACGAATTGAAAAACTCGGTAATGCGTCAACGCCAGAACGGGCAACCCCTCGCCTTCGAAATCCTGGTGACGACGCGCGACCAGGAGCGCATCGCGCTGGCCTATAGCGCCAGCCTCAAGCGTGCCGGAATTCGGGCCTCGGTGCGTGCCGTCGACGCCGTGCAATTCGACCAGCGCCGCATCGGCTACGACTTCGACATGATCCCGAACCGCTGGGATCAATCGCTCTCGCCGGGTAACGAGCAGGCGTTCTATTGGGGCAGCGAGGCCGCCGACAATCAGGGCACGCGCAACTACATGGGCGCGAAGAATCCAGCCGTCGACGCCATGATCGCCGCGATGCTGGAAGCGCGCGAACGGCCGGCTTTCGTCTCGGCCGTCCGGGCGCTCGACCGCGTGCTGATCTCCGGTTTCTATGCGATTCCCCTGTACAACATCCGCGAGCAATGGATCGCACGATGGAATCGGATACAAAGGCCGACAGCCACGGCGTTGACCGGATATCTCCCTGAAACGTGGTGGTACGCGCCGCCGCAACCGCCGCACAGGTAAGCCGTGCATCAAGCCACAGCGTCACCGACCCTCGATGGATTGTTTCGCCGCATTCTGGCGCGGCAGCCGGATGCGTTGGCGCTGGTCGATCCGGCGAACAAGATGGAAGTGACCGGCCAGCCGCCGCTGCGATTGACCTTCGCGCAGGCCGACCGCGCCATTTCCGCCCTTGCCGCGCATTTCGTTGACGCCGGATTGCCACCGCATTCAATCGTCGCGGTGCAGCTTGCCAATACGGTCGAATACGCATTGACGGTGCTGGCTGCGCATCGCGCGGGACTCGTCGTGGCGCTGATGCCGCAGCTCTGGCGACATGCCGACCTCGCAGTTGCGCTCAATCGCATCGGCGCACGCGCCATCGTCGGCAGTTCGCGGATCGACGGCGTCAGCCATGCCGATCTCATCATGAACGCAGCGGTGGAGGCTTTCTCCGTCCGACACGTCTGCGGCTTCGGTCCGGATCTACCGGAAGGCGTGGTGCCGCTCGACGACCTGATCACACACGGCGGCGCGACCGCTCCCGCGATGACGCCCGACGCCCGACAAGCCGCCTTGATCTCGTTCGACGTCACAAATCATGGCCTGCTGGCCGTGCCGCGCACGCACTTGAATCTGATTTCCAGCGGGCTCGCGGTTTTTCTCGAAAGCGGAATGGCGCAGGGCGGAACGCTGCTCGCCGCGCAATGCATGGGATCGTTCGCCGGCATCGCCGCGTCGCTGGCATGCTGGCTCCTGAGCGGGGGCACCCTGGCCCTGCACCATCCGTTCGACGGCGAGGTGCTGGAGCGACAACTCCGTGAGCTGAACTGCGATACGCTGGCCTGCCCCGCGGCGTTGGCGATGCGCCTCGGCGAGGATGAAGATCTGCTCGACGAATCGGCCCTTCGCAATGTCATCAGCCTGTGGCGCACGCCGGAGCAGGTCGCGTCGAGCCCGCTGTGGCCAAGCGGAAAGGTTCGGCTGACCGACATCTATGTGTTCGGTGAGGCCGGCCTGTTCGGCGCGCAACGCGGCGACGACGGCGCGGCCGCCGATATCATGCCCGGCCCCTACGGCGCACCACGCGATGACGCGCAATCGCCGGTCGCCGGCGAGACGCTCCTGACCGACGCCGGAACCCTCGCGCTGCGCGGCTCAATGGTGCCACTCGCGGCCTACACCGCGGCCGCGCGCGATGAATTTCGCCGCGACACCCCGCCCGTCACCTACGTCGACACCGGATACGCCGCGCGACTCGACCGCACCAGTGGCGCGATCTGCATCACCGCGCCGCCGCCGGGGATCATGGCGGTCGGCGGTTATCGATTCCAGGCCGAGGAACTGCAAGCCTGGGCCAGCAGGCTCGGCGATGGCGCCATGCTGACGGCGCTGCCGGACAAGCTGAGCGGCCATCGTCTCGCCGGCCGCGCCAATGACAACGCCCGCGCACGCGGCGCGCTCGCCGAACTCGGCCTCAATCCGCTGATGGTCGAGGCTTTCCGCGATCGCGCCAGCACGGACTAAGCCGGCATCGCACGCCATCTCATCAAAATGGGCGTTCACCGTTGACGCGCCATTAAGCGCGTTCGATTAGGCTTTGTCGTTTTCGAACAGATCGCCACAGCCTTTCATATGTCGAAACACGGACCTATCCTTGCCGTTATCGGCGACGCCCACCGCGCGCTTATCGCAGGCGTCCGCGCAGCCGGATCAGATTCCGTTGTCGAAACGGATTGGCCCCACGCGTTGCAAGCCTTTGACCACGCGCCTCCGGCCGCAGTCATAGCCGCGATTCCGGCCGAAGGCTATCCAGCCTTCGAGACGCTCGCGACACGCATCGCGGCGGCGGAGCCATATGTTCCGTTGATCGTGCTGGATGCTGTCGATCCGCTCCCCGCTAACGCCATTCCGTTTTCGCCAACGGAAAACGGTGCGGATCGTCTGGTCGCGAGACTCAGCGCCGCGCTCCGCGTGCGTGCTGTTCATGCCACGATGTTACGGCGTCAGGGCGATCAACCTTTGGTCTCGCGTGCGTTTTCGGATTCAGACCCGCTGCAAGACGCCACCGTCCTTCTGATCGGGCGTGGCGCCAGCTATCCGGCGTTGTCAGTTGCGTTCGGCACACGCATGGGGGTCGTTGGCGCGCTCAGCATCGAGGCCGCCGCCAAGCATCTCAACGCACGCGACATCGACGGCATCGTGATCGGCAACGGTTTCACCACCCGCGTGCTCGATGCTTTCCTGACGGTGCTCTCCGAGGACCCACGCTTCCGCAATCTGCCGGTGGTCGCACCATCAGGACCCGAGCGCACCTACGATCTGCCGAACCTGGAGATAATCGACGGCGAGCCCGCGCAGGTCGTGGCCACCGCCCTGCCCCTGATCCGGCAACACGCCTTCGAACAGCGGATCAACCGCACGCTGCGTTCGATCGACGCCGGCGGCTTGCTCGATCCGCGGACCGGGCTGCTGACTCCTGCCGCATTCGATCGCGATTTCAGAACCGCCGTCGATCAGACGCAAACCAGACACTCCGACCTCTCCGTCGCCCGGTTTTCCTTTGCCGAAAGCCATCCGCGCGAGCAATACGACGCCGCGCGCATTCTCAGCCGACTGATCCGCCGAATGGATTTCGCGACGATGCATGACGACGGAACAATGACCGCCGTATTCGTCGATGCGGGGATTCGCAGCGCCAACACCATCGCCAAGCGCCTCGCTAGCGTGATGAAGTACACCATGCATAGCGCGCGGCGGGGCTCGCACATCGATCCGCATGTTCGTGTCGAAACGCTTGCCGCAAACGATACTGCCGCGTCGTTGCTGACGCGGCTGGCGAGTGACACGAAACGCGCGGCGTCGTAGTACATTGCCGACGATCAGGCGGCCTTGCGGCCTTCGGCCAGGTTCGCCAGTTGGCGGACAACTTCAGTGGCGCCGGCAAGACGCTCCTCCGGCGTTTCCCACGTCTGAAGGAACACCACCTTCATGTCCGGGCGCACCTTAGCCGCCTGCCCATGCTGCTTAATGAAGAATACTAGGCGATCCGGATGCGCGAAACTATTGTCGCGGAAGGTAATGACCGCGCCCTTCGGACCGGCATCGAGCTTCTCGATGTTGGCGCGCAGGCAGTAAGTCTTGATCGCCGCGACCTTAAACAGGTAGCGCACCTCGTCGGGCAGCGGCCCGAAACGATCGCGCAGTTCGGCGCCGAAATTCTCGATGTCTTCTTCGGTTTCGAAATCGGCCAGCCGGCGATAGAGCGACAGCCGCACCGCGAGATCGGAGACGTAGTCTTCCGGGATGAGGACCGGCATGCCGACCGTGATCTGCGGCGACCAGCGATCCGCCACTGGCTCGGAGATGCCGGCCTTGAGGTTGAGGATCGCTTCCTCCAACATCGACTGGTAAAGCTCGAAGCCGACTTCCTTGATGTGGCCGGATTGCTCCTCGCCGAGCAGATTGCCCGCGCCGCGAATGTCGAGATCGTGCGATGCCAGTTGGAAGCCCGCACCCAGCGTCTCCAGCGATTGCAGCACCTTGAGGCGGCGTTCCGCCTGCGCCGTGATCTTCTGCTGCGCCGGCAGCGTGAACAGCGCATAGGCGCGCAGCTTCGACCGACCTACGCGACCGCGCAACTGATAGAGCTGCGCGAGGCCGAACATATCGGCACGATGCACGATCAGCGTATTGGCGGTCGGAATATCGAGACCGGATTCCACGATCGTCGTCGACAGCAGGATGTCGTATTTGCCGTCGTAGAACGCCGACATGATGTCTTCGATGGTGGCCGGCGGCATCTGGCCGTGCGCCACCGCGACCTTCATCTCCGGCACATGCTTGTCGAGGAAATCCTTCACCTCGGCAAGATCGTCGATGCGCGGGCAGACATAGAACGCCTGACCGCCGCGATAGCGCTCACGCAACAGCGCCTCGCGGATCATCAGCGGATCGTGCGGCGCGACAAAGGTGCGGACCGCAAGGCGATCCACTGGCGGCGAAGCGATGATCGAGAGATCGCGCACGCCGGTCAGCGCCAGTTGCAAGGTGCGCGGGATTGGCGTCGCGCTGAGCGTCAGCACATGGATTTCGGCGCGAAGCTGCTTCAGCCGCTCCTTGTGCGACACACCGAAGTGCTGCTCCTCGTCCACCACCAGCAGGCCGAGTTCCTTGAACTTGATCGCCTTGCCGAGCAGCGCATGGGTGCCGACAACGATATCGACAGAGCCGTCAGCGATGCCCTTCTTGGTCTGGCTCAACTCCTTCGACGATACCAGCCGCGACGCCTGCGCGACGTTCACCGGGAAACCGCGAAACCGCTCGGCGAAATTCTTCGCGTGCTGACGCGCCAGTAGCGTGGTCGGCACCACCACCGCCACCTGCTTGCCCTGCAACGCGACCGCGAACGTCGCGCGCAGCGCCACTTCGGTCTTGCCGAAACCGACGTCGCCGCAGACCAGACGATCCATCGGCTTACCGCTTTCGAGATCGTGCAACGCGGCGTTGATGGCAGTAAGTTGATCCTCGGTTTCCTCGTAGGGGAAACGTGCGCAGAATTCGTCGTAGAGGCCCGGCTCCACCGCGAGCTTCGGTGCCTCGTGCAGATGCCGCTCGGCGGCGATCTTGATCAATTTGCCGGCAATCTCACGGATGCGGTTCTTCAGCTTCGCCTTGCGCGCCTGCCAGCCGCTGCCGCCGAGCTTGTCGAGTTCGACGTTGGTTTGATCGGAGCCGTAGCGCGATAGCAGGTCGATGTTCTCGACCGGCAGGAACAGTTTCGTCTCGTTGGCGTAGCGAAGTTCGACGCAATCATGCGGCGCGCCGGCGACGTCGAGCGTCTGCAAGCCGATAAAGCGGCCGATGCCGTGCTCGACATGGACGACGATATCGCCGGTCGAGAGACTGGTGACTTCGGAGATGAAGTTGTCGAGCTTGCGGCTGGCCTTGCGCGGCCGCACCAGGCGGTCGCCAAGAATATCCTGCTCGGTGATGACGGCGACCGCATCGGTTTCGAAACCGGACTCCATGCCGACCACCGCCAGCATGGTTTCGTTGCGCGGCGTCGCCTGCACCGTGCGCCAGGCATTGACGCTGGTGAGGTTGAGGAGCTTATGGTCCTTGAGCATGTTGGCCATGCGCTCGCGCGAGCCCTCGCTCCACAGCGCGACCACCACCTTCTTGCGCGCGGCCTGCAACGCCTGCACATGCGCCACAACGCTGGCGAACACATTCACCGAACTGTCGGCGCGTTCCGGCGCGAAGTTGCGGCCCTGCCTTGCACCGGCATCGATGGCGTCGCTCGCACCGTCGGGAACGGCGAACGGTGTCAGCCGCGCCAGCGCTTGAGCCTCCAACCGCGCCTGCCATTCGGTTTCGGTGAGATAGAGTCGATCCGGCGGCAGGGGCTGATAGATCGCGCCGCCGCCGTCATGCTCCAGCGCCTCGCGCCGCGCCTCATAGTAGTCGACGATCTGCGCGAAACGTTCGCGAGCGGCGTCCTCGCCCTGCGGCTCGATCGCAACCGGCGCGCCGCCGAGATAATCGAACAACGTATCCATCCGCTCCTGAAACAGCGGCAACCAATGCTCCATGCCGGGATGGCGACGCCCCTCGCTCACCGCCTCATAGAGCAGGTCGTCACGGCGCGGCGCGCCGAACTGCGCGACGTAGCCCATGCGGAAGCGCTTGATGGTTTCGGTGACGAGTTGAAATTCGGATACCGGCACCAGATCGAGGCCGCGCATCGTCAACAGCGTACGCTGCGTCTCGGCATCGAAGGAACGGATCGACTCCAGCGCGTCGCCGAAGAAATCGAGACGCACAGGTTGATCTAATCCTGCCGGATAGAGATCGAGAATACCGCCGCGCACCGCGTATTCGCCGGATTCGCGTACGGTCGAGGAGCGGTTGTAGCCATTGTGCTCGAGCCAGGCGACGATGGAATCCATCGGCACCACGTTGCCCGGCGCCACCGATAGTGCCTGCGCCGCGATCTGCTCGCGCGCCGGCACCCTCTGCACGATGGCGTTCACCGTGGTGACGACGATCAGCGGCTTGTCGCTGCCGGCCAGTCGCGACAGCCGCGCCAGCGTGGTCACGCGCTGCGCGACGATGCCGTTATGCGGCGACACCCGGTCGTAGGGCTGACAATCCCAGGCAGGAAACTGCATCACGTCGATGTCGGGCGCGAAGAACTCCAGCGCCCGCGCCAGTTGCGACATGCGCGGCCCGTCGCGACAGATCACGGCGAGGCTCACCGCCGGCGGCTTCGGCCGCGCGGCGACGGCGCGCGCGAGGTCGGAAACGATCAGTCCCTCGGCGCCGTCGGCGACATTAGCCAGCGTCAGCGCGCGGCCGGGAACCAGCAGTTCGGCGGGTGAACGAAGCGCGTTCTTCATAGATTGGGGTCCGAAACGCGAAACGCCTTGATACGCTCGAACATCGCGCCGGCGAAATCCGGCAATGGCGGCATGCTACCGGCGAACGCCGGGTAAAGATCGGGATCGTGGGCCTCGATCACCCGTTCGAGTTCCGAGAGATCATCGTCGGAGAGCTGCGCGATGTGCGCATCTGCGAAACGACCGAGAATGAGGTCCATTTCACGCGTGCCACGGTGCCAGCAGCGATAAAGCAACCGTTTGCGGCGGTCATCGAGCCCGTGGCTCGAACGTGTCGTCCCAGTCATGCGTCAACCTTGCGTAACGGCAAAAGCCCGGACGTGCCGGGCGGGGTTGATATAGTCCTCGCGGGCGGCGATGTCAGTATTTTCCTTGTCGCCGCGGTCATACCCGCGCGTCATGGCCGGCCTGCCTTGCCATCCCGGCTTCAACAAGGCGTGGATGTCCGGCATGAAGTCGGGCATGACAACGCAAAAAGTCCTAGAATTCACCGATGCCGCGTCCCGAGATTCTCAACTCGCTCTTTACGCTTGTCACCAGTCTGTCCGGCGTCGGGCCGCGACAGGACAAGTTGCTACGCTACCTGCTCGGCCGCAGCGAGACGCCACGGCTGATCGACCTGTTGCTGCATCTGCCAAGCAATGTGATCGACCGCCGGGCGCGGCCGAAAATCCGCGACGCGGTGCCGGGAACGGTGGCGACGCTGGAAGTCACCATCGATCGGCATCGCCCCGCGCCGCCAGGCCGCTCGCGCGCACCGCATCTGGTTTATGCCAGCGACGACACCGGCGACGTGCTGCTGACTTACTTTCGCGGCAAGCGCGACTACCTCGAGAAGCTGCTGCCGGTCGGCGAGAAGCGTTACGTCTCCGGCACGGTGCAGATGTTCGATGACACCTTGCAAATGGTGCACCCCGACCGCGTCGTCGACGAGGAAGGACTCGCCAAGCTCGCCGGCATCGAGCCGGTCTATCCGCTGACCGAAGGGTTGGCACTCGGCGCGCTACGGCGCGCGATCGCGCTGGCGCTGCAAAAACTTCCGACGCTGCCGGAATGGATCAGCCCCGAGGTGCTGCGCCGCTGCAATTTTCCACCGCTCGCGGAAGCCTTGCGGCGTGTCCATGTGCCCGTCGAATTGACGGACATTCTGCCGGATCGTCCGTTCTGGTCGCGGCTGGCTTTCGACGAACTGCTCGCGGGGCAACTGGCGCTGGCGCTGGTGCGCGCGCAGTTGCGGCGGCCCGCAGGCGCGCGCCATGCAGGCGACGGCCATCTGCGCAACAAGGTGATCGACGCCCTGCCCTATGCATTGACGTTGTCGCAGCGCGATGCCGCCGCCGCCATCGTGCACGACCTGCAACAGCCGGTGCGGATGCTCCGGCTGCTGCAAGGCGACGTCGGCTCCGGCAAAACCGTCGTGGCGCTGCTCGCCGCGGCCGCTGTCGCCGAGGCTGGCAAGCAGGCCGCGTTGATGGCGCCGACCGAAATTCTCGCACGGCAGCACATCAAGACCATTGCTCCGCTCGCCGCGCGTGCGGGCTTGCGCGTCGCCATTCTCACCGGCCGCGAGAAGGGCAAGGAGCGCCGCGACATCCTTGCGCAGCTTGCGGTGGGCGAGCTCGATCTGCTGGTCGGCACCCACGCCCTGATCCAGGACGATGTGATCTTCAAGTCGCTGGCATTGGCGATTGTCGACGAGCAACATCGCTTCGGTGTGCGCGAACGCCTCGCGCTCACTTCAAAAGGCGACGCGGTCGATGTGCTGGTGCTCAGCGCGACGCCGATCCCACGCACGCTGGTGCTGACCTATTTCGGCGACATGGATATTTCCGAACTGCGCGAAAAGCCCGCCGGCCGGCAACCGATCGACACCCGCGCGGTGCCGAGCCATCGCTTGAACGAGGTCGTGGATGCCGTCGGTCGAGCGGTAAAGGCGGGCAAGCTGGTCTACTGGATCTGCCCGCTGGTCGAAGAGTCCGAGAATGTCGAGAATCTCACCGACGCCACCACACGCTTTGAGAGCCTGCAAAAGCGGTTCGGCGATCAGATCGGACTCGTCCACGGCCAGATGAAAGGCGCCGAGAAAGATCGGGTCATGGGACAGTTCGCGGCCGCCGAAATCCGCGTGCTTGTCGCGACCACGGTGGTCGAAGTCGGCGTCGACGTGCCGGCCGCCACCATCATGGTCATCGAGAACGCCGAGCGCTTCGGGCTCGCGCAATTGCACCAGTTGCGCGGGCGGATCGGGCGCGGCTCGGAAGCGTCCACCTGCCTGCTGCTCTATCGCGAACCGCTGGGCGAAATGTCCGCCGCGCGGCTGCGCGTGATCCGCGAGACCACCGACGGCTTCCGCATCGCCGAGGAAGACCTGCGGCTGCGCGGCGAAGGCGAAGTGCTGGGAACGCGGCAGAGCGGCCTGCCCGGCTATCGCATCGCTCGCCCCGAGGTCCACGCGCAACTGATCGCGCAGGCACGCGACGAAGCGTTGAGGATCATGCAGGATAATCCGAAACTTGCGGGATCATCCGGCGAGGCGCTACGCTGCCTGCTCTATCTCTACGAGCGCGACGAGGCCATCCCGCTGATAGGTGCAGGTTGATCAATCGGCTTTCGCCGGCGCGACATCGAATGCGGTTTCGTTAGCGACGCGCGCGGCGTTGGCGGTCTCCGCAAGCGCCGCAATCTTGCGCTGCTGATCGCTGCCCGGCTGCACAACGCCGGCGGACATGATGAGGGTCGCGGCGTCTTCCGCGCTCATGTCGATTTCGATCACCTTGCTGCGCGGCACGTAGAAGAAGAAGCCCGTCGTCGGGTTCGGCGCGCATGGCAGGAACACCGAGATATGCTCCTCGGCCCCCGGCAGCTTTTCCGCCACTTCGGTACTCGGCGATTGCGAGATCAGCACGATCGACCACATGCCGGGTGACGGAAACTCCACCATGCCGACCTTGCGAAAACTGGAACCGTTGCCGGAGAACAGCGTCTCGAACACTTGCTTCAGGCCGCGATAAATCGCGCGCACCACCGGCATCCGCCCGAGCAGGCTTTCGCCGAGACCGACCAGCTTGCGCCCAATCAGATTGGCGGTGAGGAACCCGAGCAGCGTCAGGGCGACGAATGCCACCACCAATCCCGACCCCGGGATGCCGAACGGCAGATAGGTTTCCGGCCGATAGTCCATCGGCACGAACGGGCGCACCAATCCATCGACCCAGGTGACGAACCACCAGGTCAGATAGAGCGTAATCGCGACCGGACCCGCGACGATCAAGCCGGTCAGGAAGTAATTGCGGATGCGCGCCATGAAACCGCGCGGCGCTTCCGGTGGCGGAACCGGCGCGGAGGGAGGCATCGGAGTCGATACAGGTCTTTTCGTCATCTATCCCGAGTCAATCAACAAGCGGCGTCGATGCCAAGAAAATTGGGTGCCCGCCATTGTAGCAGACATTCCTAACACCGCGATGGAACCATTCCGCGCAGGCGCTATGTCTAGATTGGCGTTTCGTCTACTCGACGGTGACCGATTTGGCCAGATTTCTAGGCTGGTCGACGTCAGTGCCCATCACCACGGCGGTATGGTAGGCCAGTAATTGCACCGGCACGGCATAAACCAGCGGTGTGAAGTTCGCCGCCATGTCCGGCATGGTAATGGTGACGAGGGAATCGACGGTGGCTTCGGCCGCGCCTTTCGCATCGGTCATCAGGATGATCCGGCCGCCACGCGCGGCAACCTCCTGCATGTTCGATACGGTCTTCTCGAAGACGCGATCGAACGGCGCGATCACCACCACCGGCATGTTTTCATCGATCAGCGCAATCGGCCCGTGCTTGAGTTCACCCGCGGCATAGCCTTCGGCATGAATGTAGGAGATTTCCTTTAACTTCAGCGCGCCTTCCAGCGCCAGCGGATAGCTGGTGCCGCGCCCGAGATAAAGCACGTCGTGCGACTTCGCGATGTCGCGCGCCAGCCGCTCGATCTGCGGCTCGCTGGCAAGTGCCGCCGCCATCAGGCGCGGCACTTCGACAAGACCGCGCACCAGCTTGACCTCGTCCTCGGCAGACAACTCGCCGCGCGCTCGACCCGCGGCGATCGCCAACGCGGCCAACACCATCAACTGGCATGTAAAGGCTTTGGTCGAGGCCACACCGATCTCGGGTCCCGCAAGGGTTTGCAACATCACCTCGCTTTCGCGCGCGATGGTAGAGGTCGTCACGTTGACGACGGAGAGCGTGTGCGCACCCTGCGCCTTCGCGTAACGCAAAGCTGCGAGGGTGTCCGCGGTTTCGCCTGACTGCGAAATGAAGATCGCAAGATCTCCCTTCCGCAACGGCGCTTCGCGATAACGAAACTCAGACGCGACATCAAGTTCGACAGGCAGTCGCGCAAACTGCTCAAGCCAGTAGCGGGCAACAAAGCCAGCATAGCTCGCCGTGCCGCAAGCGGTGATCACCACCCGCTGGACATCGCGAAAATCGAACGGTAACGCGACCGGCAGCGTGACGCGTTCACTCGCCATATCGACCATGCGCGCCAGCGTGTGGCTGACCACTTCCGGCTGCTCGTGAATTTCCTTCGCCATGAAGTGGCGATAGTTCGCCTTGTCGACGAGGAACGATGACGCGCCGGACTTGATCACGTCGCGTTTCACTGCAGCGCCGCTCCCATCATGGATTTCGCAGCCGGATCGATCCAGCACTACCCAGTCGCCATCCTCAAGATAGCTGATAGTGTCGGTCAATGGCGCCAAGGCAATGGCGTCGGAGCCGAGATACATCTCGCCGTCGCCGTAACCGACCGCAAGCGGCGACCCTTTGCGAGCACCGATCAGAAGGTCGTCGTTGCCATCGAAGATGAAAGCCAGCGCGAATGCGCCACGCAGTTGGGGAAGCGTCGCCTTCACGGCTTCAGCCGGTGACAGACCCTTGCTCAAGTAACCATCGACCAGATGCGCGACGACTTCGGTATCGGTGTCGCTGCTGAAGACCGCGCCGCTCTTTTCGAGATGCTGACGCAGTTCGCGAAAATTCTCGATGATGCCGTTATGCACCACGGCGACACGGCGCGCGGTGTGTGGATGCGCGTTGTTCTCGGTCGGCTTGCCGTGGGTCGCCCAGCGCGTATGTCCGATGCCGAGATGTCCCTGGAGCGGCGCGGATTTCAAACGCGCTTCGAGATTCTTCAACTTGCCTTCGGCGCGCCGACGATCGAGTTGCCCCGCTTCCAGCGTCGCAACGCCAGCGGAATCATAGCCGCGATATTCCAATCGCTTGAGTGAATCGACCAACTGATCGGCAACCGGGCCGCGCCCCAAAATCCCAACGATGCCGCACATGCAAATTTATCTCTTCGGTTCAAGCCGCGCCAGAATCGGCACGGGCGTCTCATAACGAGAAATTCTAATAGCCGGGTACTCAAGAATTATTGCGAATTGCCACAGAGTTAAGCGAATCTCTTAACTCGTCAGAAACTCACTTGCGCTCGGCCTTCGCGGCCGCCTTAGCATCGCGGAACCGGGTTGCCCAGTTTTCGCGCGCCGTCTGCTGCCCCCGCCCGATGGCCAGGGCGTTGTCTGCGACATCCTTCGTGATCACCGAACCGGAGCCAATATAGGCCCCGTCGCCGATCCGCACCGGCGCGACCAGCGACGAGTTCGATCCGATGAATGCGCCCTTGCCGATGATGGTCTTGTACTTGTCGAAACCATCGTAGTTACAGGTGATGGTACCTGCGCCGATGTTCGCTTTGGCGCCGATATGCGCATCGCCGATGTAGGTGAGATGATTGACCTTGGCGCCGGCATCGATGATCGCAGCTTTGGTCTCGACGAAGTTTCCGATCTTCGCGCCGTCACCAAGCGATGTTCCCGGCCGCATCCGGGCAAATGGGCCGACCAATGCCCTGGCACCGATCGTCGACTTCTCGATGTAGGAGAAGGCGTGGATCACCGCACCATCGCCGACGCTGACGCCCAGCCCGAACACGACGTTGGGTTCGATTGTGACATCCTTGCCGAAGGTCGTATCGGCCGAAAGAAAAACCGTTTCCGGTGCAATCATGGTGACCCCGGCATCGAGCGCCGCCTGACGCAAACGTGCCTGCATCACTTGCTCGGCTTGCGCCAGTTGCGCCTTGGTGTTGATGCCGCGCACTTCGTCTTCGCCGGTCTCGATCACCACCACATCGCGACCCAGCGCGCGGACGATCGCGACTGCATCGGTCAGATAGTATTCGCCCTTGCTGTTGGCGTTACCGATCTGCTCCAGCACCTTGAGCGCGATGCGGCCGTCGAATGCCATCACGCCCGCGTTGCATAGCGTGATCGCCCGCTCCGCGGCGCTGGCGTCGGCCTGCTCGCGGATTGCCACTAGCTGTCCGCCCTCCACCACCAGCCGGCCATATCCGGTTGGATCGGCGGCATGGAATCCCAGCACCGCCAGTCCAGCGCCGGCCGCCAATGGGGCGCGCAGCCGCTCGAACGTTGCGGCAGAAATCAGCGGCGTATCACCGAATGCGATCAGCAGATCGTCGTAACCTTGCGCGACCGCTTCGCGTGCCGCCATCACGGCATGGGCGGTGCCAAGCCGTTCGGTCTGGACATAAATGCCGGCCTCAGCACGGATGCGCCGTGCTTCGTCGGCCACCGCCTGATGATCCGGTCCCACCACTACCGCGAGCGCGGCGCCATCTCCCTTGGGGGCCGCGCCCAGCACATGCGCCAGCAGCGATTGGCCCGCCACCGGGTGCAGCACCTTCGGCATAGACGACCGCATCCGCGTGCCTTCTCCGGCCGCCAGGACGATGGTGAGGGTAGTTCTGCCAGCCATATGAATTCCTGCGAGCGATCCTGAGAATATCGCCCGTCAATAAGCACTTTTTGCCAAAGATCAAACCCGCGGCACGACTCCAGTCCATCGGTCGATGAGGACCGGTGGTATTTTTGATATGGTTCATGGCGTGATTCGCCGGCGTTGGGGGGCCGACAGGATCTAATGGCAAAACGCGGCAAAAAACTGGCTGACGACGTGGTCGCGCATGATCTGGAGGCCGTGCAGGCCGGTCTCCTCGCCGACGAGGACGCCTACGACCGGCGGACGCCGTGGCGGCTGGCCTCATGGGGCGTCGGAGCGGTGGGCGCTGTCACCATCGCCGTCCTGGCCAATCAATCCTACGTGCACAAGCGGCAGGATCATGTGGCGGTTGCCGATCTGGCGCGGCAATCAGAACAGATTCAAGCCATCGCGCGGGACAGCCGAAACAATATCCGACGCCTGTCAGCAGCCATCGACACCCTCAACAGCGACCGCGACCGCCTCTATGCCCGTGCAACCGCGCTCGAACAGGGATTAGAGTCGGTGACGGGCTCGATCACCCGCCAAAACACCGCGTTTTCCCATCTCGCCGCATCGATTCCGCCGCTCGTCGTCCCGGATTTGAAAACCGCTGCTCCGATGGCGACGACGCCGTCATCATCTAAGACCACAGCCACCAATCAGCCGCCGACCGTTCCATCACAGCAATCCCGAGGCAACGAACCGCCGGCGACCGCGACGGCAAGCCCCACGACGCAGGCTGCCGCGACACCACCGGACCAGCCGGGGGTGGCGGCATCGGACGTTTCATCGTCTGCCGATTCCGCCAAGCCGCTCGCAACACCGGAGGCAAAACTGGAAGCGTCGACCACCGCACCCGACGTCACGGCCTCGATCCGCGCCGAGCCCACAGCCGAAGTCTCGGTACCGCGGACACGGTTCGGCGTCGATCTGGGGACGGCCCGTTCCATCGGTGGCCTTCGTGCATTGTGGCGCCGCGTGACTGCCGCCCATCCATCGGTTTTCACCGATTTGCGACCGGTGATCGGGCTGAAGGAACGCAAGGGAGCGACGGGCGTGGAACTGCGCCTGATCGCTGGCCCGCTCGACGATGCCGCGCGGGCCGCCGGGATTTGCGCCGCCATCACTGCCAGCCGCCACAGTTGTGCGACCACTACGTTTGAGGGGCAGCAACTGGCTATGGGCGCGGAACCCGCGGCCGCTCCGCACCCGCCGCACCGGCGATCGAACACGCGCCACGCCACGCGCGAAAAGCCGGCGGCTACCTCGCCTTCCCGAACGCTACCGGCTTCACCGGCCACGCCGTCGCGATAGCCTTGTTTCCGCCACGAGCGGCAACGTCATGCACAGGGCGCACGCCTCGGCCGCCCGCTCCGGCTTGCCCCTCCACTTGATCCGAACCATAGTCGCGTCATGAAAAAAGATCCGTTCCGCCTGACGCCGTATCAGGTTCAGTGGCTGATGGTCGTCGGCTTCGTCACCGTCGGCTATGCGCTCTATGTGCGCTATCTCGCCATCGAGTTATCGACCGTGACGCTCGCTTGCGACGCCGGCCTGCAAAGCTACCTTTGCAAGGCACGGGCGGTCGCGACTTACTTGTTCCGGAACTCGGTATTCGGAATCGTGGCGGTGATCGTCGCCGTTCTGCACGTTATGCGGCCGTCGATCGTCCTGCTCACCGTCGGGCTGGTGGCTGCCGGCGCCGGCATCGTGCTCTACAACGTCGCGCTTTCGGGGATTGCGATCGGGTTGCTTATCCTGGGCTTTGCGCGGCCCGCGCCCGCCACAGTGTGATCCCCAACATCACGTAGACCAGGCAGGTCCACAGCGACTGCCAGTTGGCGATGCCTTCGTTGAAGGCGATATAAGCGGAAGCGATCACCAGCAATCCGCCGAACACGGCTTCAGCCATCGGTCGCGCGCCGGCGTGCGGGCGGTTGAACACCATCAGCATCCAGAACGGGACCACCGCCATCGTTAGCGCCGCAAAGGGGAAATCCTTGTAGCGCGGATCGAAGACAAGACCGAGCGCAGTCTCGGTCGCGATCACCGTCGTCACGCCGAGCGTCAAACCCAACAGCAGCATCCGCCGCGAGGTTATCCGCCCGGCGCGCGGTCCCAATACCTCGACAAACGTAGGAAGCGGCCGGCCCGACATCTGGACGCTGGCGGCAAGCAGCGGCGCCAAAATACCCGCAGCCAGCAACAGGCCCCATTGCGTCCAACCGCCGATCCCGAGGCTTTCGGTCAGCAACTTATCGATTGCCACACCAAGCAGCGCGCCGGCCGCGGTCGCGGACCCGGCGACGCCCAGCCACGTCCCGAACCGCGGCGCCCACGGCCGCCGGCGCGCGGTCCACATCGCCACCACGAAGATCAGGACGCAGAGCACCATCCCGGCAGCCATCTCCTGCTTCCACATCGGGAAGTTATTGATGGGCACGCCTGCGGGATACTTTTCCGCGCGCGCCTTGGCGTCGATCAATCCCCAATAGCCACCGACCGTGCCCTCAAGCTGACGCTTCCACGGCTGGTCGTAGGCTTCGATCAGATTGACGCGGAAGTTTTCCCGCTTCGCCAAAGTGAGAATTTCGGACACGACGCGCGCCTGATTGGCACGGGAGGGCAATGCCCCTTCCCGCATCCGCCCGGCGCTCGGCCAGCCGGTTTCACCAATCAGGATTTCCTTGCCCGGAAACGCCACCGCCACGCGCTTGCGGATCGAGTCGACATGGGTGGCGGCATAACGCGCCGGAATCGGGAGGTCTTCCCAATATGGCAGGATGTGAATGGTGACGAAATCGACCGCGTCATAGATGTCGCGGTTACGCAGCCAGTATTCCCAGACGTCGGCATAGGTCACCGGCACCTTCACCTGCGCCTTGACCGAACGGATATTCGCTGCGAGATCGGCTGCCGTCATCTCGCCGCGCAGCAGCACCTCGTTGCCAACAACGACCGCGCTGATGACATCCGCATAGGTCTTCGCAAGGTGCACGGCAGTCGCGATCTCGACGACGTTGTCGACGCGGTTGCTTCCCAGCCAGATGCCGAGGATCAACTTGAGCCCCGCCTTGCGCGCCAGTTCGGGTGCCTTGTCGAGACCGTTCTGGACCGAATAGGTGCGGACGCACTTCGATATCCTGGCAAGCTGCGCGAAGTCCTGGGCGATCTGCTCCGGCGGGATCATTGTCCCCTTCACCAGCGGGCTCTGGTCGCCACGGAACGGCGCGTAGGAAACACACTCCAGTTTCGCCGCCGGATCGATCGGCGCACGCGCCAAGGAGATCGGCATGGCCAACCACCACCAGATGGCGGCGATCGCGCATAACGACAGGAACAACAGTGCTAACGGCGTTCGCAACGAAATTGGCCCGATCCTCCTGGAAGACATCCTGCCGGGTGGGATTGCCCGCCGAGGAAAATATCCGAATCGAAGAGCAGCTCAGGTTCTCACGGAATTGAACCGCCAGCGGAAAGCGCCGGAATCGTCGATTAGCTAATCACCGGCGCTCTGCCAAGAGCCGCGCCGCCGCAATCCCATACTTCTTGTCTCGGCGTCATTCTGACCCGGTACGTGATGACCGCCTTTACTAGACAAAAAGCATTTTGTGTTTCATGGAATCCGGAACTGCGCTTCGCCGCATTGGGGACCCATTTTCGCGGCATCTCAGCAGTGATTTTTGCCACGGGCGGGCATCAGGGTATCAAAACCGGGGACGGCATGCGTCAGATACGAGCTGAACTGCGAACTGCGTTGATGCGGACATTGGCCGTGCCGGGACTGGCACTGATGCTTGGCGTCGGGGGCGCCATCGCCCAAAGCGGCGATCTCCGCGCGCAGGATCAGACAGCAAAGCCCGCGCAGTCCAACACTGCCAATCCGGCGACCGCAGCGGAAGCCGCCGCCAGGGACAGCCAGCGCAAGGCCGACGAATTTGCCGAGGCTTCTAAGGCGATCAACGGCCCGGCTGGCAATCCGGAGTGCGTCTGGCTCGGCCGGCGCGTCGTGGTGCTGATGTGGCGCGACGATCTCGATACCGCTTTTCGTCACCTCGATCTCTACGATCGCTTCGGCTGCCCCGGCGGCCATGTCCAGGCGACATTCCGCTGTCTGGTCCGCTTCGGCGCCATCGACCCGAAGGTGCCCGACAGCCTGAACAGCCGTGTTCACGCCTGCTGGATCAATCCGAACGCCCAGCCGCAGACTGCGAATGCCGGCGCACAACCGAACGCGCCCGCCGCCAGCGCACCGGCTGCATCGGCTCCTCAGCAGGCCCCAGCCGCTGCGCCGACGCCGGCACCGGCGAAATAATTGGCGCACTGCCTTGGAACGAACCGGATCGTGCCCGGTTTGCTCTTCTTGTCGCCTGGAAAATGCCATCGCGTCATACGAGTGGATAATTGCTGTGGCATTGATATGCTCGCCCTGCCGCAGCTTCTGACGGATCGAGGGGACCGATCCGCTCACCTGTCATGCTGCCCCGAAATGGTTTAGTCGCGATGCGCGCTGTCGTCGCCGTTCTGTTGTTCGTTACTGCCGTCCACGCCGCCATCTGGGGCGTCTTGCGGGAGAAACTGCCAGCTCCCGATTTCACCGGCATGTTGCCGAGCGTATCCTATGCGCCATTCGACGGCTCCGGGCATCCGGATGTCGACAACATCCCGACCGTCGAGAAAATTCGCGCCGACATGAAGGTGCTGGCGCCGCTCACGCGGGCCGTGCGTCTCTACTCATCCACCGGCGGCGTCGAACTGGTGCCGCCGCTTGCCAATGAAGTTGGCATCAAGGTGACGGTCGGCGCCTGGATCGACAAACACGTCGACCGCAACGAGCGCGAACTTCAGGCCGCCGTCGATCTCGCCAAGCACAACAGCAACGTCAACGGTATCGTCGTCGGCAACGAAACCATCTACCGCGCCGATCAGAAGGTCGACGACCTCATCAAGCTCATCCAGCGAGTTAAAAGCCAGGTCAATGTGCCTGTCACAACTGGTGAAATCTGGAATATCTGGCTCGAGCATCCGGAGCTGGCGTCGTCGGTCGACTTCATTGCCGCGCATATCCTGCCGTACTGGGAAGGCTTCTCCGACAAGCAGGCCGTCGAGCAGGCTCTGATTATCTATCAGAAACTCCGCGACGCGTTCCCGGGCAAGCGCATCGTCATCGCCGAATTCGGCTGGCCGTCGGCGGGCTACAATCTTAAGAACGCCGTCCCCGGATCGTTCGAACAGGCGGTGGTGCTGCGCAATTTCGTCACCCGCGCTGAATCGATCGGCATGGAATACAACATCGTCGAAGCCATCGATCAGCCGTGGAAATATTTCGAAGGCGGCGTCGGTCCGTATTGGGGTGTCCTCAACGCCAGCCGCGAGCCGAAATTCAACTGGACCGGACCGGTCGTCGATCAGGCCTATTGGAAGCAGGCCGGCATCGCGCTGTTGATCGGCGTGCTGCTGTCACTGCCGATCTTCCGCCTGTACAGACCGACGGTGTTGCAAGCCGGGATGCTGTCGGTTGCCGCCAATGGCGTCGGCGCCTGGGTCGCGACCGTGTTCGCCTACTGGAACGGCCACTATTTCGTCTGGGGTTCGGCGTTCGCCATGACGCTGGGCCTGATTCTGCTCGTGCCGCTGATCCTGATCGCAATGGCGCGCATCGAGGAGATCGCGACCATCGCGTTCGGCCACCGCCCGGTTCGGCTGCTCTCGCCTGAGAAGACGGCGGCCGCCGCCTCCGCTCCCGATCGCAAGCACCCGATGGTGTCGATCCACGTCCCGGCCTATTTCGAGCCTCCGGAGATGCTGAAGCAGACGCTCGATGCGGTGGCGCGCCTCGACTATCCGAACTTCGAATGCGTGGTCATCATCAACAACACGCCCGACCCGGCGTTCTGGCAACCGATCCAGGATCATTGCCGGATGCTCGGCGAGCGCTTCAAGTTCATCAACGCCGAGAAGGTGAAAGGCTTCAAGGCGGGCGCACTGCGCATCGCCATGGACCGTACCGCCGCCGACGCCGAGATCATCGGCATCATCGACGCCGATTATGTGGTCCAGCCCGATTGGCTGAAGGATCTCGTCCCAGCCTTCGACGATCCGCGCGTCGGCCTGGTGCAGGCGCCGCAGGACCACCGCGACGAAGACCTGTCGCTGATGCACTACGCCATGAATGGCGAATATGCCGGTTTCTTCGACATCGGCATGGTCCAGCGCAACGAGACCAATTCCATCATCGTCCACGGCACCATGTGCCTGATCCGCCGCGAGGCGATGGACAAGGCCGGCGGCTGGGCCGGCGATACCATTTGCGAGGACACCGACCTCGGCCTCGCCATCATCGAACAGGGCTGGCTGACGCACTACACGCGAAAGCGCTACGGCCACGGCCTGCTGCCCGATACTTACGAGGCGTTCAAGAAACAGCGCCACCGATGGGCTTATGGCGGCTTCCAGATCGTCAAGAAGCATTGGCGGCGCTTCCTGCCCGGCGCGAGCCGGCTGAGCCCGGACCAGAAGCGCGAATTCGCGCTCGGTTGGCTAAACTGGCTCGGCGCCGAAAGTCTCGGCGTGCTGGTCGCCCTGCTCAATTTGGTGTGGGTGCCGATCGTTGCCTTCGCCGACATCGCCATTCCCGACAAGATTTTGACGCTGCCGATCATCGCAGCCTTCGTCGTCTCGATGGCGCACTTCCTGTCACTCTACAAACTGCGCGTTACACTCAAGCGCGGCCAAATGCTGGGCGCCATGATCGCAGCGATGTCGGTGCAGTGGACCGTGTCGCGCGCCGTCGCGAACGGCCTGATCACGGAGCACCTGCCCTTCGCCCGCACCTCGAAGGGCGGCCTGTCGCGAATGTCGATCGAATTCCAGGCGTTCTGGGAAGCGGTGATCGGCGCACTGCTGCTGCTCGGCGCCGTGGTTCTCGTGGCTTCCAACAGCTTTCGGCAGATCACCGAGATCTACATCTTCGCCGGCGTGCTGGTGTTGCAGAGCCTGCCGTTCCTGTCGGCGGTGGCGCTGGCGACACTCGAGCTGTCGCGAGTCAATTCGTTCGCGTTCTGGCGCTACACCTGGACCCGCTCGGCCGAACTGATCGGCCTGCGCCCGGCCCCACTGCCGATGATCGACCCGCGGCAACAGGTGCCGTCAGAGACCTCGACACTGCATTAGCAGCGTTCACCGACGCGCTTTGGCATGTAATGGCTGATAGCGCGAGTAAGGAACACCTCCCAACATCAAGCGATTACGTCAAAATTCGATTTTCCCAACGAAGTCGAAACATTCCCTGTGCGGCTATTGACCCGCGCGGGTCCCTTCCCCTACACAGCCCACGAGTGAGCGCGTAGCTCAGGCGGTAGAGCACGTGACTTTTAATCATGGGGTCGAGGGTTCGAGTCCCTCCGCGCTCACCATTGATTTTGCTATTTTATTTCTGGCATGCCTCCTTTGTGTGCAGCTTTCAACGAAGCTCATGCACACATTATGCACACTTATCAGCAGCACCTGAGCAACTAGAACGCTCTCGCAGTAATAATGGCGAAGGCTTGCCCAGCGACGCAGAATGATCACTCCGTTGCGGATGCAAGGATTTTCAATAGCCCCGCACCAGTGGATTGAGCTGGGGTTATGACGGCACGGAAGACGCCATGCCTTCTCTGTGCCGATGCTAGAAAGCATCGCCTGCGCAGAAAGGTAGTCGCCACAATCTCCCGTCCACCCCGCGACGTCGCTGGGAACCCAGAGCGAGATTAGTCGCCTCCGAAGAGCAAGGCCGAGAAGGCAGCCCAACGCCCACATCCGCACTACATAGCTCCGATTCGAATTCCGGCCGGCAGTTCGCGCGAGAACCAGATGAGAACTATGTCTACGCCATAAGCCTCCAACCTGCATTACCACTCTAGCTAGCAGAAAGGTTCCTGCCGAAGGAAAACGCGCGATCGCCCCAGAGAGCCGCAAAATGCTTGATCCGAATTATCGTTAGAGTGTCTCTCATATTTTTATTGTCATTTTTTATAGTTT
The DNA here is from genome assembly GCA_051954235.1 of Xanthobacteraceae bacterium. Classification (GTDB taxonomy): domain Bacteria; phylum Pseudomonadota; class Alphaproteobacteria; order Rhizobiales; family Xanthobacteraceae; genus 62-47. The sequence continues at coordinate 99,064 of JBQCHY010000035.1, read as the reverse complement.
ATGTAGCTTGAGGCATGCTCGAACTCAGAGACATTGCAGATATCTATTCTGGCTTGGCTGTTCAGGAAGGCGACGGACCTGCACGTTTTGTACGCCTATCCGACCTGTCTGATCTAAGGTACGGCCGCCCCCCCCAGCTCGCGAACGGCGAATCGCCGGTAGTTGCTCGAGCATTGCCGATAGCAGATGGTGACTTGATCGTAGGTGCACGGGGTTCGGCAACGGATGTCTGCATAGCCAATCACTCTGTGTTTGGCGCCTTTATTTCGCTCGACCTTTATTTGGTGCGCCCTAATACATTGAGGGTCGACCCCGGATATCTTGCGGCTTTTCTTGACCTTCCTGGAACGCAAGCTGTGTTCGCTGGCAGCAAGCAGGGCAGCAGTCTTGCTAGGCTTCCTAAAGAAGCACTCGACAAGCTTGCGATTCCGCTCCCGCCAATGCCTACGCAGCGGTCGATTGCCGAGTTAGCTCGGTCTTTTCGCGACGAAGCGGAACTGCTGCAGCGGCTTGCCACCCTCAATTCCATCCTTGGCCGTGAGGCCCTCGTCCGTGCCATCCGCGCCGCCGCCACGAGTCCGCATTCACAGGAGATTTTATGACCACCCTTCAACAAGACGACATTCTCGCAGCGGTATGGCGTGCCTGCGATACCTTTCGCGGGGCAATCGATGCATCCGGTTACAAGGACTACGTCCTTACTGTCTTGTTTCTGAAGTACGTCAGCGACGTTCGCCGCAAGCATATCGAAGAGTTTCGGCGTGAGTATGGTGGTGACGAGTTACGCACTCAGCGCCGCCTTGATCGTGAGCGCTTTAAGCTGCCTACCGTGGAGTTGAAGAACACAAAGACGAACGAAGTCGAGGAGAGCTTCCTTGGCGATTTCTACAGCCTTTACGAGCGCCGAGCGCGGGACAATATCGGCGAGCTGATCAACATCGTGCTCGATGCAATTGAGAAGGCGAACGAAGGCAAACTCGGCGGGCTATTCCGCGCTATCGACTTCAATTCCGAGACGAATCTTGGCCAAACGAAAGATCGTAACCGCAGGCTGAAAATGCTCCTGGAGGACTTCGCAAAGCCGCGCCTCGATCTATCAGATACCTCCGAAGACATTCTGGGCGATGCCTATATCTTCCTGATCGAGCGCTTCGCCTCAGATGCTGGCAAGAAGGCTGGCGAATTCTTCACGCCTCGCAAGGTTTCCGAGGTAGTCGCCAAGCTCGCTAACCCCAAATCCGGGGAGCGCATTTGCGATCCGGCTTGCGGTTCCGGCTCTCTGCTGCTGCGCGCCGGCGAAGAAGTCAGTGATGGTAATTTTCAGCTTTTCGGTCAGGAATCGAATGGGCAGACTCGCTCTTTGGCCCGGCTAAATATGCTGCTGCACAAGCAGGATGGTGCGCGAATTGATTGGTGCGACACACTCAATTCGCCAACGCTGATCGAGAGCGACCACCTCATGCGGTTTGACGTGGTGGTCGCCAATCCGCCCTTCAGCCTTGACAAATGGTGGGGCAACAATGATTCCGAAGGCAAGCCGCTGCCGGACCCCTACAAGCGGTTCACGCCACATATGCCGCCCAAGAGCCGGGGCGACTACGCCTTCATTCTTCACATGCTGGCTATCACGCGCCCCGATGTCGGCCGTATGGCTGTGGTTGCACCACATGGCGTCCTGTTCCGCTCGGGCACGGAAGGGAAAATCCGCGAGAAGCTGATCCGCGACAATAGCCTTGATGCGGTCATCGGTCTTCCCAGCCAGCTCTTCCCGACAACGGGTATTCCGGTCTGCATCATGGTCTTCGACCGCTCGCGGGAGGCGAATGGCTTGCGGGCACATGAGCGCGACATTCTTTTCATTGATGCCAGCCGCGACTTCGAGCCAGGCAAGAAACAGAACCGCCTCCGCAACCAGGATGTCTCCAAAATCATCGACACCTACCGCAATCGTACTGAGCGCGAGCGCTACTCCCATAGGGCGACATTTGAGGAGATCGAGGAAAACGGCTTCAACCTCAACATTCCGCGTTATGTCGATACATTCGAGCCGGAGCCTGAAGTTGACCTCCAGGCCGTTCAGAACGAAATCCGCGATCTTGAACAGCAGCTCGCGCAGACGCGGGAGAAAATGAACTTCTATCTGAAGGAGCTTGGCATTGATGTCTGAGGCTCCCTCCCGCTCCGCTGCTCGCCCGGGCCGCACGCTCAAGCTCTATCTCGTTGATGGCACACCATCGGGCGTGATCACCGCGGAACTTGGCGTTTCGTCGGTGCAGGCGGCTGTGGCCTCTCGTACGGCGTTACCCGAACTTAACCGCAGAGAAGAAGCTACCCGCATAGGCGTCTATTTGCTCGTTGGGCCGGACCCGAATTTGCCGGGTCGTCAGCTTGTCTATGTCGGCGAAGGCGATCAGGTGCGCACGCGTCTGACCGCGCATGACGCCGATGAGGCAAAGGAGTTTTTTACTCGTGCGGTGCTGATCGTCTCAAAGGACGAAAACCTGACAAAGGCGCATGGCCGATACCTGGAAAGCCGGATCATTGCCGCCATCCGCAACGCAGGGAGGGCAAAACTCGTCAACGGCACGGAGCCACCGTTTCGCGGGTTGCCCGAACTTGAAATCGCGGACATGGAACGGGTGCTCGACGAGATAGAAATCCTGTTGCCAGTACTGGGATTCGACATCCTGCGCCCGGCGGGACATGAGGCCGGTACGCAAAGCCACTCACACGCGGGCGAACCCGCCATCCGCGCAACCGCTGACTATTCGGATGCGATCTTTACCTTCACCGAATCCGGGACTGACGCAAAGGCTCGGGAAGCTTCAGACGAATTCGTAGTCTTGGCTGGCTCGCTGGCCAAACGTCAGGAAGTGCCAAGTTGCTGCGAGGGCCTAAAGCGCCGTCGCACCCAACTGATCGTTGACGGAGTTTTGCAACCTGCAGAAGACGCTAAGTTTCTTCGCTTTGCATCAGATACCGCTTTCGACTCGCCCTCTGGAGCGGCGGGCGTTGTCTATGGCGGCAATGTTAGCGGTAACCGCTATTGGGAGCATGCCATTTCGGGCCAGAGATACGGCGAATGGCGAAAGCACCAGTTTGGTGATGGGGGCGCGGCGTGAGGATAGTTTTGCCTCCTGAATGGAGCTTGGTGAAATTGACTGATGTCGCTGAGGTTTGGTTTAGCGGAGTCGACAAAAAGTCGGACCCGAACGAACAGCCTGTCAGGCTTTGTAACTACGTTGATGTTTTTCGGAATTTAGAGATCCGGCCGAATCTTCCCTTCATGAAGGCAACGGCAACCATCTCGGAAATCAAGCGAAACAGGCTGGCGGAAGGCGACGTCGTCTTCACCAAAGATTCCGAAACCGTAGCAGAAATCGCCGAATGTTCGCTCGTTACCGAAAGTGCCGACGACATTGTCTGTGGCTACCATCTAGCAGTCGCGCGCCCGAACCCAGACCGCTTGCTCGGAGCTTTTCTTGCGCAAGCCATGCGTTTTCCGATGCTGAGACATCAATTTGTTCGCTCGGCAAATGGTGTGGTCCGTTACGGGCTCACGCTTGAAGCGGTGGGCGAAGTTAATCTGTGTATGCCTCCGATAAGAGAGCAGGCACGCATAGCCAAATTATTGAATACCTGGGATCAGGCGATAGAGTCGTCGGCTAGTTTGCTCGACGCTGAACGAAAGCGCCTTATTGCAACAGCCAAGCGCATGATTTGGAATGACCAAGATGACTGGCGTCCGCTGTCAGATTTCATGGTTCCATCTCGCGCTCGGGTCGGTGCCGGGCGTTCACTAGAAGTGTTTTCTGTAACACGAGACGGCCTAAAGCCACAGCTCGAACATTTCAACAAACGAATCTCTAATGAGAACATCACTCGGCACATGCTGCTGAGGCCGGGCGAATTTGCGCTAAGCGGCCTGAATTTTTGGCTTGGATCGGTCGCGGTTAGCGATCTGAAAGAAGATGTATGTATCTCTCCTGACTACAAGGTCTTTCATCTTAACGGCAAAGCAAATTCAGCATACTTCAAGCATCTTGTCCGCACTGATGGCTTCAGAGAATTGCTAGTCAATTGCTCTACCGAACGCGCTAGTGTCGTCAGGCGCAACTTTAATCGCGAGCTATTTTTTCAAAGTGAAATACCGGTACCTCACGTTGAGGAGCAAAAAAAACGCGCTGAAGCCTTGGATGCTATCGCAGCATCAATTCGCGCTGCCGAGAGACGCATTTCACTTCTAACCGCTCAAAAGAGTGGTCTGATGCAAAAATTGCTAACTGGCGAATTGCGACTGGATCAGCGGTTCGATGACTTAGCTCCGGCAGTAGTCGCGAGAGGTGCCGCATGACCAAGAAGACCCATACGGTCTCTATCCGCCTTCTGCGGGACGGCAAACAGCCCGCCGATAGTGTTCGCGCCGGTGTCGATCTTTCCGCGTGGGACAAGCTCGAGGGCGCGCAAATCGCACTCGACACTATTGGCGGCGGCGCGCCGAAATGGGCGAAGTTTCTTGACCTAACCGACGCGGAAAAGACCAAGCTCAACAACTCCACCGCTTACGGGCTCGTCTTCGTTCAAGCATCAGGTCGCTGGTTTGCTGTTTCCTTCGGGCTTGGGCATGTGAAGCTCGATCCAGATGCCTTTGAGCAGGACTTCGGCTTACGGGTGGTCTTGAACACGGTTGATCCCGACAAGCTGCGCAGCGCAGATATCCGCACCCCCGATGAAAACACCACGTCCCGCCGAACTCAAACGGCCCGGCGATCTGACCAGACCGCCTTCAGCATAGATATTGAACGCGACATCGTGCGCGGGCTTGCCGGAGAGCCGAAAGATGCAACCTTCGCCACGCGCGTAGCAGGTAGCGATGGTCTGACGCTCACCAAAGAAATGGACGTTGCCGACTTGCCGCAGGTGTGCGCCGAGGCCCACGCAGCCTTCGGCAAGGGTGACTACAAGACCAATTTCGCTTGGATCGACCAGATCAAGCATGTCCGCGACAAGGCAACCATCGACCAGCTCGACACCGCGTTGGTCGCTGCCTTGAACTCCTGCCTAACGGCTGCGATTCCGGACACGCTGCATCTCGCATATCCTGTGATCTACGATCCCGAAAAGGCGCGGCATATCCGCTACAAGGGCTTCGGTAGCACGAACGTTCACACCGACCTCGAAATCGGGGGCTATGTTGCGGACCTTAAGGAGAAAGCGGTTGCCGCTTATCTTCCCGAGCATCTGTCTGGACATAAAGTCCATGAGTGCAACGATCTTGGTAAAGATGACGGGCAAAGCTGGCGCATCAAGGAATGCCTCGTTTTCGAGACCGACTTGAACGGCGAGAAGTACGTTCTTTCGGCGGACCGTTGGTATCGGATCGACACCAACCTAGCGACTGAAGTAGCGAATTTCTTTGCAGCCGTCACAACACACGTCATGCCAGCGGCCTTGGCCGATGAGAATGAGGAAAAATACAACAATCGCGTCGCAACGGGCGGGAACAACATGCTTTGCCTCGACCGAAAGCTTGTAAAGCCTACAGGCGCGTCATACGCGATTGAGGCGTGCGATTTCCTCAGCAATGGCGGTGCGATGATCCATGTGAAGGATCAGACCTCATCCTCACGTCTCAGTCATCTGTTCAACCAGGGCACTGTGTCTGCCCGTGTTATGAAAATGGACGGCGCATTTCGCGACTTGCTGCGGGCGCAAATCGCCGCGCAGGAGGCCACGCTTGGTCTCACAGGGTATCAGGCCCTCGTTGCTGACTCCGTTGGTCCGTATAGCGAAGCAGCACATCTCATCGTCTATGCAGTGTTGTGCAGTGGAATGGGTACAGGCGCAAATCGATTACCATTCTTCAGCCTTGTAACGTTCCGGCACGCGGCAAACGAATTGAGGGCACTTGGCTACAAGTGCGCCTTTGCCTGGATCACCAAACCCGCACCGACGATCACCAAGGCGAAGCGGAAGCCGAAAGTCACCGCTGGGGCAGCGCCATGAACAAGTCTCCTGAATTCACCACATCCGAGGCAGGCGGCGCGCAGCTTCAGGCGCTCAATACGCTGATCAACTGCGGCTGGCGCTATGTGACCAAGGCGGAGGCCGATCAATGGCGAGATGGCCGGCGAACGCTACCGTTTCTAGAGACGCAAACGCGCGCCGATCTTGCACGGATCAATCGCATACAGCTTAACGGTCGGGCGCACCTGTTTTCTGAAGCCAACATCGATGCCGCCATTCGACGTCTGACCGACCGGATTCCCGAGGGGGTCGTGCGCGCCAATGAGCGCATGACGGATGACTTGTTTCTCGGTATTGCCCTGCCGCAGGCCATTGGTGCAACATCCCGAGAATGGCCGTTCAAATTCATCGACTGGTCTGACTGGCGCGCGAACACATTTCAGGTCGCGGCCGAATATACGGTCAGCGAACCGGGCGGGCCAACAATCCGGGTTGATCTAGTACTGTTCGTCAACGGCATCCCGCTCGGGGTAATCGAGGTTAAGGCCTCTCACGTCTCATCGGATCAGGGTGTCGGTCAGCAAATCCGTAACCAGAAGGCTGGAGAGGGCGTGCCCGCGCTCTTCTACTCGGCGCAGTTGCTGCTTTCGGCCAACAGTCATGATCCGCGCTATGGTACGGTCGGCACGCCGCGCAAGCTTTGGAGCGTATGGAAAGAACGGGAGGACCCTACCGACTTTGCTGTGCAAGTCGTGAATCGCCCTCTCGACACGGTCGAGGGGAAGCGGGTCGCGCTGGATTTCGCCTCGTACATGAAACGTCACAATGGGCTGATGGAGAATTATCGCTTCGTTACCCCGCTTGATGAAACGCTTGTTGGACTATTCCGCCCCGAGCGGTTCCTGCGCCTTGTCCGGCGCTACATGCTGTTCGACGGCCCCCACAAGAAGGTTGCCCGCTATCAGCAGGTCGCTACCATCGAGACATTACTGAAACGTATCGAAGGGCGAGACGCGAACGGCAAGCGGCGTGGTGGTGTAGTCTGGCATACACAAGGCTCTGGAAAGAGCTTGACGATGGTGATGCTCGCCAAGGCCATGGTGATGACCAATCCATTGGCCCGGATCGTAATCGTTACTGACAGAACCGATCTGGACGATCAGATTTCAAAGACCTTCCGGGCAACCGGGCGGGAGCCTAAACGCGCTGCAACCGGCGAGAACCTTCTTGCGCTGATCGAGGACAAGACGCCGGTTGTAACGACCCTAATTCACAAATTTAGGGCGGGCCTCAACAAGCGGCGAGTTGTTGACCATTCCTCTGATATCTTCGTCCTGGTCGACGAGAGCCACCGCAGCCAGTATGGCAATCTGGACAGCCTCCACGCTCGGATGCGTGAGGTACTGCCCAACGCGTGCTTCATCGCCTTCACCGGCACCCCCATTGCAAAGAAGGAAAAGAGCACCTTCGCCAAGTTCGGCGATCTTGTTCACCCCTCTTATTCCATGCGTGATGCTGTCGCCGACAAAGCCGTCGTACCGCTGCTGTATGAAGGGCGGGAAGTCATCACCGACGTCGACGATGCGCAAATCGACCGCTGGTTCAAGGTTCACACGCGTGGTCTCTCAGACGACCAGTGCGCCGACCTGAAGCGTAAAATGAGCCGCGCACGTGAAATCGAAGGAGTAGATTCCAGACTTCAGTCGATCGCGTTCGACGTTAGCCAACATTTCTCGATGAACTTCAAAGGAACAGGGCTTAAGGGGCAACTCGCGGCATCATCAAAGAGAGCGGCGATTCTCCTCAAGAAGCTCTTCGACGAATTCGGTGTCGTTACTACCGAGGTCGTGATCTCCGCTCCGGAAATGCGCGAGAGCGAAGACGAGGTTGATGAGGCCGACGACGATCTTGTGCGCACGTTCTGGCGCAAAATGATGGAGCGCTACGGTGGCGAGGATGCCTATAATCGGACTATCGTCGAGCAGTTCAAAGGCCCAGACGATCCAGACATCATTATTGTCGTTGACAAGTTGCTCACCGGCTTCGATGCGCCGCGGAACACGGTGCTCTATGTGGCTCGCCGCCTGAAGGAGCATGGTCTGCTTCAGGCTATCGCGCGGGTCAACCGCGTCTTCGACGAAGACGACGCGCCAGATAAGCCCTTCGGATTCGTCATTGACTATACGGGCGTCCTTAAGGATCTTGGCGCGGCACTTGCTAGCTATGACGCGTTGCAGGGCTTTAGTCAGGAGGATATCGCCACCAGTGTGATTGCCATCCGAGAGGAGGCGAACAGAGTCCCAGGTGCCCATGCCGCCTTGCTGGACGTGTTCAAATGTGTGTCTAACATTTTCGACGCTGAGGCCTACGCTCGCCTCTTGGCGGACCTGGAGATTCGGGCCGAATTTTACGCTCGCCTGTCAGCGTTTTCCCGCGCCTTCAACGTGGCGCTCGCCTCGCCGGCATTTGTCGAGACGACGAAGCCGGAACTGCTTAAGCGATGGAAGAACGATCTCGGCCGGTTCATTTCGTTGCGCACCGCGGTCAGCCTCCGCTACGCAGAGCGAGTAGACTGGCGAGACTATGAGAAACGTATCCGCCAGTTACTAGACCGACACGTCATTGCGCGCGACGTCGTTACGCTGGTCGAGCCTCTGAATATCTTCGATGATATCGCGATTGAGAAACGCCAGCTGGAAAAGACGGAAAGCGATGCGTCGGTTGCCGACACGATTGCTCATCAATTGACCCGTTCGATCGAGGAAAAATGGGATGAAGACCCGATTTTCTTCGAAAAATTCTCCAAGCTCGTTCGCGACACGATCGCAGATTTCCACAACGGGCGCATCAGCGATCTAACCTATCTTTCAACGGTCAAGGAGTTGCGCGACAAGGTTCAATCTAGGCAGGATGAAGCCGATCCGACCCCAGTGCGTCTTCGTGATGATGGTCATGCGCAGGCGTTCTGGGGCTTGGCGAAACGTAATCTGGAAAAGGCTGGTGCGGGTGACATCGAATTGGCCGCCGATATCGCGCTGGAGATCAGTCGGATTGTGCAGAAGCGCCGCAAAGTCGGCTGGCAATACGATCGTGACGTCGAGAACGTTATTCGAAACGACATCGATGATTTTTTCTTCGAGGAGCTGCGCGGACAGCGTGATATCTTGATCGACCCTGCCATTCTTGATGGAATTGTCGATGATGTTCTGGCATCAGCTCGCGTGCGACTGGCGCTATGAGGACGATCGTGGGGAGTCGTCTGACAAGCGAGCAGATCGAAATATGCTGGGGAGAGCGTCGGGTCATCGCGGAACTCTGTCGCACGGATAGGCGTGCTCTCCGGATAGACGTCCAACCGACGGGCGAAGTTGCCATTTTTGCGCCAGCAGGCGAGGAAATCGACGAAATTCGGAGCAGAGCGCGCCGAAAGGGCGCCTGGATATTCGCTCAGATCGACACGATTTCCCAAAGGCCGAAGATCACGCCGAAACGTCGGTTCATTTCTGGAGAGACACATCTCCTGCTCGGCCGACAATACCGGTTGTCGATTGAGCAATCGGACTATCCGCACGTCCGACTTGAGGACGGGCGCCTAGTGATTAGTGCCCTTTCGGCCGACGATCAGCCCCATTGTAGGAGGCTCCTTCATGCGTTCTATACGCTGACGGCCCGAGCGATATTTCGGCAACGGTTCGAGATCGTGGCAGAGCCATTCGTTCGCAAAGGCCTGAAGCGGCCTTCTCTCGTTATTCGGTCGATGTCGAAGCGATGGGGGAGCTTCACCCCTGGCGGGCGGGTGGTGCTTAACGTGGATCTAGTGCGGGCTAGTCCACGATTGATTGATTATGTGATCTGCCATGAATTGGCACATGCTTTCTTCCCCGATCATGGTGATGGTTGGCGTTCTCTGCTGGAAACAACTATGCCGGATTGGAAGAAACGTAAAGCTGAATTGGAAGAAGCGTTGCGATGACCGCCCCGCACGATCGGGCTATGGCGTACAATTGGCAGTATCTATACCGCTTGCTGTCGTGTGGTGATCGGCGGCAGTATCGCATTATAGAAGGTAATCGGCGGGGATCGCGGATCGACGGCTTCGAACACTTGTGCCGAAATGATCGGCTCGTCTTCGCATGTGGGCTTTCGAAAGCTAGCCAGCGCGCCCTTAACTCCAAGATGACGCGCATGGCTACCATCCATCAACGGCGAACTCTGCGCGGGGTCTGGAGCGCATCATCAAAATCGCACGCGATTTGAATTTTCTATCCGCCGATTGCCGTCGTTTCTGCGTTTTTTCGCCGCGAGCCATTGTTCTGGCGCTTTATGTACGGCAATCGACGGCGTTCACAATCAACGCAGATTTAGGGTAGTTTGGCGCGCATGAAGAGTTTAGAACTCTTCCGATATTCCGCGGATGTCCGGTTCGGGTCACAAGGCGATCCCTCAGGTCGCGTGTCCACTTTAACCCAAAAGTGGGCGTCCGAGATTTATGAGGCCTCGCCCAAATTAGAATAAGTACACTTTTCAATAGGGGTTGCTTCAGCTTTGCCGCGTAGCGTACTGGATTGATGGCACGAATTCCCGCGCGCGGCACATCGATAGTCGTTTCTCCCGATTGGTCAGAGATTACGATCAGAACAGCGCTGATCGAAATCTGCCCCGATCACGCTTTCGACGAATCCACAGCAAGTGATCTGTTCTGGCAGCTTGGGGGTATCGTGGGAGCCTGGACTGACGAGCAAGAACGACTGAATACAATTTCTGTAGCGAAAGCCCTTACGCAGATCGGGCGTGAATTGACAGCATTTGCGGATGATCCCAATTTCCGTGCCAGTCTCGGAAAACTGCGTGGGTTTGAGACCGGGCTTCGTACCGCCAAAGACATTGAGATCGCCTCTGCGCTCACGGCAGTTCTGGCCAGGAACCAAGGCATCGGCTCCATTATTGAGGCTAATCGCCAACTAACCGTCTTTCTAGAGAGCCCTACGCCGGCGGATGCAGTCATCCTAGCTGCGGCCTGCTCCGATGCGGCCGATGATCTCAGAGCTCAGGTTGGGCGCAGCGGACGGCCGAAGCTCGACTGGTATGACGACTTTACTAAGCTGCTTCTTGAAATAGCCGATAAAGCAAACATTAAGCCGACGTTCTGGAAAGATCGAACTACGGACGAGCGGCGTGGTTGGCTATTCGAAGCCGCCCAATGTCTGGAATCGTTTCTTCATCCACACATGCGTTCTTCCGACAGTGAGGCCTGCGGAAAGCGCTTGGAACGGAGCATGCAACGTCTCAGGGCCGCTTCCAACTAACATCCATCGTCCTCCGAAGAGGTTTTGTCGATGTGACCCGGCCTGAATCCTTCCTCTAGTTGGAAAACGATTGCTGGATCGAGACCGCAATGGTGCGGGCGAGATACCGGCTCAATTCCAGGAGGAAGTATCCCGTGTCGCATAAGCATTCCGAGCCCGCCCCTCCGCGATCGACGTCCAGCCCTTCGCAGACGCTCACGACCCTGCTGACCCCGAAGGACGCGGCACGGTTTCTGAATCTCAGCGTGTCGTGGTTGGCTAAACGTCGGCTCGCCGGCGATGGCCCCGCCTACATCAAGATGGGTGGCGCGGTGCGCTACAGCGAGGCGGCTCTTCAGCAGTGGATGAAAGGCCAGCAGCGCATGTCGACGAGCGGTCCCTAAGGGGTCTGGCAACGATGTGACGGCCAACAGCGCGGGGGATTAAATCCCTCGCGCTTTTATGCTTCAATCACCGAATAATCATCCACAAATATACTTAGATATACATCAGAATACATCAGTATATCTTTAGATTAGGATGAATATAGCGAATACAGATATCCACTATACTGTTGACGTCTTCCCAAACGATACCAATATACATCAGCAGCCGACGGCCTCCCTCGGTGTCGCAACCATGGTGATCCCCATGACGAGCCAGGAAGAACTTCTCGAACCCAGCTTTGCCCACGCCATGGCTTCCATCGAGACCGCCAATGACCTGTCGCGTGAGATCAAGCGGCATTGGGCTTGCTCGCTGCGGCAGATCGGCAAATGGCTGGATCGGCCGCTAGAAATGATCCCGGCGCGCTGGACCGCGATCCGGATTTTGGTCAGCCAGCTGCACCACGCCCGCGTCGGGGTCACGGCCAAGACGCTGGCCAACCACAAATCGAATGTCACGGCGGCATTGCGCTGGTTCGGTAACGAATACCAGGTCCCCAACCGCGGCGTCCCGCTGTCCAGTGAATGGGCGCGACTGCGTGACAGCATTGCCGATCGCGGCCGCCGGGCGCGTCTTTATGGTCTGATGCGCTATTGCTCCGGCAAGGGGATTGGACCGGCTGCCGTCACCGATGCCACCGTGGCGGAGTTTTTGCGCTACCGCACCGCAACATCGGCGCTGGCCGCAGGTATCGCAGCCCATCGCTCCATCGCGCGAAGTTGGAACGCATGCGGTCGCGACAATTCGAATTGGCCTCAGCAGCGTCTGGAGGAGCCTGCGCTCAAAATCAGTGAGGCACCGTCGTGGGAGGATTTCCCGGAAGGCCTCCACCATGACATCGAAACGCATCTTGCCGGGCTGGGCAAAATGCGTCGCGGGCCAGATGGCAAGCGGATCCGACCGTGCACTGCGCGAACCATCAAAACCCGTCGGGCGGAGCTGATGGCGGTAGCACGCATGGCGGTTCGCCAAGGCACTCCGATCGAGACGCTGACGTCTCTGGCAGCTCTTCTTGATCCTGACGTTGTGGACCGAGTCATCGACGGCTATTGGAAAAGGAACGGTAAAGAACCCAAAATCTTCACCATCGAACTGGGATGGAAGCTGCTCGGTCTGGCGCGCGAGTTCGATCTGGCTAAAGCCACGATCGATCGCCTCGTTGAAATCAGGGATACCCTGGAAGAGTATCGCCGTGGCGGAATGACCGCCAAGAATCTCAAGCTGATCCGACAGGTGCTGAGCGAGGATATTTGGTGCGAGGTAGTTTCGCTGCCGCAGGCTCTGATGCAGCGGGCACGCGCCGATTACGCTCATGCTCCGGTCAAGGCGGCAGTGACCGCGCAAATCGCGGTGGCTATCGCCATCCTTTCGGTGGCGCCGATCCGGTTGGCCAATCTTGTGGCCATCAATCTGGATGAAAATCTGATCAGACCGGCAGGCTCTTCCAAAAAGTATTGGCTGACCTTTCCGCATTATGACGTCAAGAACCGGGTCGATCTCGAGTTTCCGCTCGACGAGATTCTGACCAAGCTGATCGACGAATACGTTCACGACTTCCGGCCGATCTTGTCGCGACAGACGAATGCGCCGTGGCTGTTTCCCGGGGTTGCCGGCAAGCCAAAGACGGCCAACATGTTCAGCACCCAGATCACCGAGCGCATCCATAAGGCGACCGGTGTGCGGATCACGGTCCATCAGTTCCGCCACGCCGCAGCCGCCGTCTATCTCAAGCATCAACCCGGCGGGTACGAGACGGTGCGTCGCCTGCTTGGTCATCGCAATATCCAGACCACGATCAACTTCTACTGTGGGCTGGAGACCACGCAGGCCAGCGAGACCTTTGGCAAACTCATCCGTGACCAGATCAAGTTCGATGCAGCATGAGGACCGATGCCATGCAGCGAGCTCCTCGGACACATAACACAAAGATTCGTTCGCTTCCCATCGGGCAATGGCCCGCCGCGGATCGCGAAGCATGGACTGCCGCCTGCCGCCCCAGTGAGCGTTTGAGACGGGGTGGCGCTGGCAGTCACATGAAGTCTGTCACCCTCGACGACCTCGCACGCCGCTACGGATACTTTTGTGATTTTCTGGAGCGGCACGGATTGCTCGATCTTGAAGCTGGTGCGGGTGCATTGGTCGCGCCGGCAAGTGTCGACGGCTATTTGCGCGAACTGAAGGGACGGGTCGGGTCAGTCACCATTTATGGCTCGATCTACAAACTACGACGTGCCTGCCAACTGATCGATCCACGCCGCGATCTGGCCTGGCTGGTCGAGATCGAGAACGAGCTCGCCATGCTGATGCAGCCGCGCTCAAAATCCAACCGCTGGATGCTGACGGAAACTCTGCTCAAAGCTGGTCTGATCCTGATCGAGGAAGCGGACAAAATCAGCACCGGCTCGGAACTCGCGGCGGCCCGACAGCTCCGAAATGGCCTGATGGTGGCCATGCTCGCCATGCATCCCATCCGCCTGAAGAACTTTGCGGCCCTGGAAGTTGGAGGCAACTTCATCGAGATCAAGGGCCAGTGGTGGATCGCACTGTCGGCCGAGGAAACAAAGGAGAACCGATCGGACGAACGGCGGATCGATGATCTGCTCGCGCCTGCCCTTGGTCGCTACTTGACGAAAAGCAGGCTGGTGCTGGCGAGATCAGAGACGCCGGCACCGGCTCTGTGGCTTTCTTCGAACGATGGGCGTTCCATGAGCTATGATAACGTTGCCAGGGTGATCACGGAAACTACGCGGATGACCGTCGGGATCCCGGTCAGCCCCCATTTGTTCCGGACGGGGATCGCTTCCAGCGCCGCGATCCATGGAGGCGCAAACCCATATTTTGCCAGCGCACTTTTGCACCACCGTGATCCGCACGTCACCGAGGCGCATTACAATCGCGCATCAGGCCTGAGCGCGGCTACAGCGTTCGGAGCGGTACTTCAAGGATACAGGAAAGCCAGCCGGTAGCTTGGACGTCGACGCTTTCCATCTGAAGTCGATTTTAGCAGGTATTCGATAGACCGAGATCAGAGTGCGCGGCACGCGCGCGTTGGATCAGCCCAGAGGGTTAGGATTGACGCTTCGCACGCGGAACCGGCGGTTGGACTAAATCGATATGACTGACGCCCAGCGCCTTCGCCAGTTCATAGAGCGTCACCACTGTTGGGTTACGGCCTCCCCGTTCCAGGCCACTCAGATATTGCTGGCTGAATCCCGAAATGTCGCTGAACTGCTCTTGCGTCAGGCCTTTCTCGAGCCGGATCCGCTTCACATTCTGACCGACCAGCCTGCGCATATCCATGCGCAGCACAAAAAATGATTACACAATTTAAGTTTATCAACTATAATATGTATTTGGCGTGAAGCTCTGCGACGTGCCCCCATAAACTTTATCTATTCCTTCCGAACCATGATTCGCATCCTGTTCAGTCTCCTCCTTTCTTTTCTCCCTGCTCTCCTGGGGCCATCGGTATTGGCAGCAGAGAGCGGGGTCTATGGCAAGGTGGATTGCGAGCGCTTCAAAGGCCAATGCATTATCTCCGGCCTGGGGATCAGAGGGCCGATCGACAGTTCAACGACCGCCAAACTAAATGAAATATTTGCAGAGTTCGGTCGTCGAACTGATGCAAAGAGGCAGCCGGATGGGTTTGCGCATACAACAATTGAGCTCGATAGTCCCGGGGGCTCTGTCGCCGAGGCAATGGCAATCGGCCGGTTGTTGAGAAAGAACAGAATAACCGCAAAGGTCCCTCTACTCGCGCGATGCAGTAGCGCATGCGTCCTTATTTATGCTGGGGCCGTGGTTCGGTATGGTCATTTTCGCTCCGGCCGGATTGGCATCCACCAACCCTTCTTCGACAATGTTACAGGGCCAATTGATGCCGAGCAGATCAGGGCCAAATATTCCGCATTGTTGAGCGAAATGCGGGCCTACCTGCGGGAGATGAATGTCTCCGAGCAGTTAGCGGACGAGATGCTGAAGACACCCTCCACATCCATCCGCTACTTAACTCATGACGAGCAGGATCGCCTTGGCTTAGTGATCTTCGATCCAGTCGAGGTCGAAATCGGAAACGTAGAACATACACGTGAACTGGGAATCAGTCGGGCCGAATACAACAGGCGCGAAGCTCTTATCTTGAGCCAGTGCCCTCTGGATTCAAACTACCGCCGGTGCAACGAGGCATTCTACAAAACCGGGAAACCTCCCGAGTTGGACCTCTCGGACTTTGGCACTCCGGTCCCGGAATATCTCCAGCCTCCAAAACGTTCACGTTAGCGGCTCTGTATGGGGAAGAGCCGCGATTACAAGCCTATTTCACCCACCCGTTTGGAGCACGCTATGCGCTTATTGATCCTTTTCCCCGCTCTATTTGTCTTGGCGGGCTGTGCCGGCTCACCGGTCGGCGATGCGATCGCCGGCCCTGAAAAGCTGGCAGCACAAGATGACAGCTATTGTCAGTCGATTGGCCTGAAGTTTGGCTCCAATGACTACGCTAATTGTCGTCTTATCCAGTCGGAACAGCGTGATCGACGCCACACGGCCCGCCTCGGTATTGCCGCGCGAAGTCTAAGCAGTTTGTCTGCGCCAGTTCCAAGCTCCACGATCACCACTACCTGCAATCGCTTGGCCAATCAAACAACATGTACAAGCCGTTAAGAAGAGATTTAATGCTAAGGCCGATCAGACCTTTAGTTTCCGACGCACAAGTTTGTCATTGATAACCGGCGTGAGATCCGGCGCCGCATAGGCCGCTTGCGTCCGTTCCGGTGAGGCAGTCGCATAAAGTGTCGTGCGTTGCACCGCCATCCGGCCAGCTTGTTCGATCCAACCCTGCATAGTTTCCGGACTGGCCTCTTGCCCATGGACCGCGCCAGCTGCACGTGTAATTGATTCATTCATGAGTGTGCCACCGAGATCGTTGACACCTGCGCGAAGACACGCTTGAACTCCCGCCGACCCTAGCTTGACCCAAGACGCCTGAATGTTCGGGATCGATCCATGAAAGGCGATCCGCGCGACGGCATGCATGAGTACCGTCTCGCGGAAAGTAGGGCCCGGCCGCGCATGCCCCTTAAGATAAATCGGGGCTTCGCTTGCAACGAAAGGCAGCGGCACGAATTCGGTGAAACCACCTGTCCGATCCTGTAGCGCACGCAAGCGAGCCAGATGGCGAGCCCAATGAATCGGCTGCTCGACATGGCCAAACATGATGGTCGCAGTCGTCTTCAATCCGACTTGATGCGCCGTTTCGATCGCCTTCAACCACTCATCCGTCGTCAGCTTGTCTGGACACAGTATCTGGCGAACCTCGTCATCAAGAATCTCAGCCGCCGTCCCTGGCAGGCTGCCAAGCCCTTCTTCCTTGAGCGCCTTCAGAAACTCACTTAAACTGATTCCGAGTGTACGTGCTCCCTGCGTCACCTCCAGCGGAGAAAACGCGTGAATGTGCATCTCCGGACACGCTTCCTTGGCTGCCTTGAGAATGTTCAGATAAGTTGTTCCGGTGTAATCAGGATGTATGCCACCCTGCATACACACCTCCGTAGCCCCTCGAGTCCAGGCCTCACGAGTACGCCGCGCCACTTCAGAGAGGCTGATATCGTAGGGCTTCCCACGCAAGCTTTCGTGAGTCTTTCCTTTCGAGAAGGCGCAGAACTTGCAACCGTAGCTACAAACATTCGTGTAATTGATGTTGCGCGTGACGACGTAGGTGACGCGATTGCCGTTCACCTCGCGGCGCAGTTCATCCGCCGCGGCGCAAACCGCGGTGAAGTCCGTCCCCCTCGCAAGAAACAAGCTTTCGATCTCTCCAATCGAAAGCGCCTTACCAGATGCGGCCTTCTCGATGGAGCGGGAATTCCGGCCTGCTACCGAGGGAAGACCTCTTCTGCCGATGGCACGGACGACAGCGGGGGGGATCGGAAGACTACCGCCCGCGCGCCAATTGCAATCCCGACCAAGCCCTTCGGCGTCGCTGAGGCGTAGAACTGGCGTCTGCAATTTCGGATCCACCCAATGGCTCGGCTGCAAACCGAAGCGTGGATATACTGTGAGACGTTCCACCAGCGTTCGTCCCGTCGCTGCAAGCTCCATCGCAAGCTTCTCGACATTGGGCCATGGCGCCTCCGGATTCACGAAATCGATTGTCAACGGCGAAATGCCGCCCCAGTCGTTGATTCCTGCGTTCACGATCGCTGCAATGTGTTCGCCATTCAGGTTTGGCGGCACCTGTATGCTAACATCGACCCCGAAGATAATGCGCGCCAAGGCGACCGTTCGAAGCAGATCATCCAACGTCGGCTCCGGCGCCTTTGCCATCCGAGTCCCGGCTTTGGCTCGAAAATTCTGGATAATCAATTCCTGGATATGTCCGTAGCTCGCATGTATGACCCGTAAGGCAAGCAGCGATTGGATTCGCTCTGCCTCGGTTTCGCCAATGCCAACGAGCAGCCCCGTGGTGGTCGGCACGGACTGTTCTCCCAATCGCACCAGAGTCGCGAGGCGAACCTCGGGACTCTTGTCGATAGAACCATGGTGCGGCATTCCCGCTTGCGTCAGTCGGTCAGAAGCACTCTCCAGCATCAATCCCATGGACGCGGAGACAGGACGCAACAGCGCGATTTCATCGGATGTGAGTGTACCCGCGTTGATGTGTGGCAACAAACCCGTCTCGCGAATGATAGCCTCGGCGGCGACCGCAACATATTCGATCGTGGAACGATAACCGTGTGCGCTCAACCACTCCGCGGCTACGCCATATCGATACTCAGGGCGCTCTCCGAGTGTCAGCAATGCTTCCTTGCACCCAAGATCGGCACCCCGCTTCGCGACTGCGATGACCTCTTCAAGCGGCATATAGGGGACGGCAACACCTCGCGGCGCCTTCGCAAATGTACAATAATGGCAGGTATCGCGACAAAGCTGCGTGAGCGGAAGAAATACCTTTCGCGAGTAGGTTAGACGGTTGCCAAATGCCGCATCACGAATGGCGCGCGCCATCGTGACCAATTCGGCAGTCGACATGGCGTCTGCGAACGCCCACCAGGATTGGGTATCAGTATAGGGAATCGAGGGCGGCGCCGAGTATCGAAAGGTCACGAGATTATTCCTTCGCACTGCCTGCGGATTTCTGGGAATTCCATCGACAGGCTTGCATCGATTCCATCTGGAATGGTGCACGCAAGATGAGCCTGGATACGTTCAAGATCGGCGGGGGTGTCGCAATCGATCGACAATGTCGACGACCTCACGATATCCGTGAAAATACCGATATGCTTTGCCATCGCGCAATGACGCCGCGCACTGCCCTGACCAAAGAGCGGCGACACAACCCCACCGGGTCGACAAAATCGAAGATTTGTCCCCTCCGACGCAACATCCGGCACGATCGTCATCTTACGCGACGGTCCTGACATATGCAGATTCGCGATACGGTCGAATTCCTGGAAATCGAAGAATGGCAGATCAGCATGGACAATCGCTACATCTTGGATGTTCGAACCATCCAAAGCGGCAATTGCCTGGACCAAGGCTTGGTTAAGCCCAACCTCTGCATCCCGAAGAAAGTCAAAGCCAAATCGATCCGCCAGGAACCGGAGATCGGGATCTCCCGAAACAACCGTGACACCTCGCACGGTTCGTGCCTTGGCTAATTCACCAAGTACCTTGATCGCCATTGATCTCGCCAGAGCTGCGCGATCGGCGACCGATACGGCTGGAGACAGACGCTGCTTGGCAGCGCTGAAACGCTTAACTGGAACGATGACCCACATGCAGGCCTCCGATATCGTTGAGGCATCTGGTCCGCCGTTAACTCACCCCTCAACCCCGGCGATCCGGATACCCGCCTGACACTTAAATTGGCGATTGATCGTGATGAGAACTGACGTCAAAGCCTCCGCTGCAGCAGCATTTGCCAGCGGCCCCGCGTGATACGCTTTCAGCCCGATGGATTCCGCCAACGAAATCACGATCTGTCGTGCATCCTTGTCATCGCTACAGACCAGGACATCGCATGCGAGAGGTTCCAGCGATCGCAGCTTATCCGCCGCGACGTTCTGAAATGCCGAAACAATCCGCGCGCCGTCATTCAATCTCTGCCGCACACGCAACGCGGAACATCCCTCCGGCGGCAATTGCACCGTTCCAACCTTCGGTGGGACCAGCGGCACCGTTGTATCCACCAGGATTTTTCCGACCAATCCTGATGCGATGGCGTCGAGCGCTTCATTCTGTTGAGCGAACGGCACCGCAAGAACGATGATGTCGGATGCCGCAGCCGCATCGGGATTCAACATTCCCCGTACCGATGCGGACTTTCCTCTCCCCCTGCAAATACGACTGATTTCGTCGGCAGCACTCGCGGCGCCCTCTAAACGGCGTGAGCCGACAATGACATCCAGGCCCGCATCAGCCCATCGCAACGAAAGGCCAAAGCCGAGGGCTCCGCTGCCGCCAATGATCCCTATCGTGGTCATGATCCCCTACCCGCTCGCTTGGCAACGCCTGCCCGGTTTGCCTGACGACTATGAAAGAATGACGCGATCAAATCCGCGGTCTCTGGTCGCACCATCAGATCGATCAGTGCCTCCGTTTCCAGACGCAGTGCGCTGTCGACATCAAGCGCGACGCTCTGGATGGCAACTTCGGATATTTTCCTTTTTGCGATATTATCGATTTCTGCGACATCGGGTCTAAGAGGCGAAACATCCTCGCTTCGTACGTTCGAATCCCACGGTTGAATTGGGTGGGGATTTTCATCGATCCAAGCCCTTGCCCGAACGATCAGCGACACTTCGTCTTCCACGGCCTCATCAATGATTCCATCATGGGTCGCCGTTTCGACATCAACTGTCTTACCGCTCAGAAGATAGTTCAGCGCCCTCCCCAAGCCGACCAATGCCGTGAGCCGCACCACCCCGCCCGCACCAGGTAGAATGCCAAACTTGACTTCCGGGAGCCCGAGCAACAATCCATCCTTGCGCTGTGCAATGCGGTAATGACACGCAAGTGCCAGTTCCAGACCGCCGCCCAAAGCACTCCCGCTGATCGCAGCAACGATCGGACAGCCCAATTTCTCGAGACGCCGAAAATAGCCCTTCAAACGCTCGAAGTGGGCAATCAGGTACGTTTCCTCTCCAATCTTGGCACGCCCCATCAGACTCAGATCGCCACCTGCGAAGAACGTCGGCTTCGCCGACCGGATCACCACGCCACGAAGATCGTTTCGCATAACCTCGAGATGGCCGACGAATTCGTCCATCACCCGCAGGAAGTCATCGTTCATCACGTTGACTTTTCCCGGAAGGTCAAATGTGATTGTCGCGATCTTCTCGGCATCAACCGAAAGACTGCAACCGGCAACCGTCATGACCATGATCTCACCTCGATGCCTTCCGGCTGGCCATTGCTGACGCGCCACGGCTTAATGCCTCCGCCGTCGAAGCATCCTTAGGCGGCCTTCCCAATGATTGCTTTGCGCGCCGCCTGGCCATCGTCCCGCTGGATGTCATGTGAGAGACGTTTCAAGTCTTCGCGATCCTGATCATCGCGCACGGCGATCGAAAACTCGACATCGGTTACCAACCGGCCAAAACGGTCGACGAGCTTCTGCCCGATTTTGTCGTAGGTGCCGATCACGGCGAACTGATCGAGAATGTCGTCAGTGATCATTTTCGGCAGCTCTTCCCAGCGTTGCTCCTTCGAATAGATCGCCGCCGAACGGGCGAGATCACCAAGACCAAGGTGTTCGAATGCAGCGATGTATCCCGGCGTCGATGCATAGAATGCGATGCGGGCCCTGGCATCGCGTACTTTTGGCGCAAGTTCATCCTCGGTACGCGCCGAAGCAACGAGCGGCTTCATGCAGACGCGGAAATTGTTCAATTCTCGACCGGATTTTGCCGCGCCTGCCCGCACCGCTGGCAGCATCACATGTTCAATGTACGATGGCGTACAGACCGGATGCGGACGAATTCCGTCGGCCACCTCACCCGCAACAGAGCACATGACGGTATTCACGGCCGCGAGATGAACGGGGATATCAGGATGCTCGATAGGGCCCGCGTTGAATAGCGGCACCATCAGATTCAGATTGTAGTGATCGCCCTTGACGTCAAGTTGCGTACCGTTCTGCCAGCAATCCCACACCGCGCGTAGCGCCCTGACGTACTCTCGCATCCATGGGCCGGGCGGCGACCATTTCAAGCCATAACGACGCTCGATGTGCCCCTTGACCTGCGGACCCAGCCCGAGCGTGAAGCGGCCATTCGACAGCTTCTGGAGCGTCCAGGCGCTCATCGCCATAATGGTAGGGCTACGGGGAAATGCGATCGCAACAGCCGTCGTCAGCCGAAGCCGGGTCGTCGCCTGCGCCGCCAGCGCAAGCAACACAAACGGATCATCCTTGGTTTCCTCGACAGCCATTCCGGAATAGCCAACGTCCTCAAGTAGCTTCGCGTTGGCGGCGACGGTCGTAATATCGAGCGGGATTTCCGGCGCACGCAGGCCGGGGTCAACCTTTCCGAGCGGCAACAGAGTTTCAAGTCGCACGAGAGTTCTCCTGATATCGATTTGTTGTACGGATCAGTTCGATCGCCGGTGATCGATCACACGGACGGCTTTTCCTTGCGACCGGGCCATCGATCCCGGTGGGCGAATGGCAATCTGCGCCGATACCCCGACGAAGGTCTTGATCTTGTGCCCGAGGTCACGAACAAGCTGCGCTTCATCACCGTCAGACAGCGACTGTCGCGCTTCGACATCGATGGTGAGTTCATCCATCGGTCCAGAACGACGAACCTGGATCAAATAGATTGGCGCCAGGGCTGGCACTGCCAGGACCTGTTCTTCGATCTGCGAAGGGAACATGTTCACGCCGCGAATGACGAGCATGTCATCCGAGCGTCCCGTGACACGCTCAAGCCGACGCATCGTGCGCGCCGTTCCCGGCAGCAGCCGCGATATGTCACGCGTGCGGTAGCGCATGACCGGGAGGGCTTCCTTGGTCAGGCAAGTGAGCACGAGTTCTCCCTCTGATCCTTCCGGAAGAACTTCGCCGGTTTCGGGGTCGATGATCTCTGGATAGAAGTGATCCTCCCAAAGCGTCGGACCGTCCTCAGTTTCAGCGCATTCCTGCGCGACCCCAGGACCAATGATTTCCGACAGCCCGTAAGTATCGCGTGCCCGCAAATGAAGCCGCTGATTGATCTCCTGACGCATGGCTTCGGTCCATGGCTCCGCACCAACAACCGCCGTTCGCAATGCGAGCTTCGAAGGATCAACTCCCTGCTTCTTCATTTCATCGGCGATGTTGAGAAGGTACGACGGAGTCACCATGATGACGTCCGGGTCGAAGTCG
Organism: Xanthobacteraceae bacterium; assembly: GCA_051954235.1. GTDB lineage: Bacteria > Pseudomonadota > Alphaproteobacteria > Rhizobiales > Xanthobacteraceae > 62-47. Next base: position 76,003 of record JBQCHY010000035.1, on the reverse strand, counting down.
ACGATGAGCTGCACCTGGCGCTCGGTCTGACCTCCCGACATTGGGATGACCGTGCATCCGAGCCGCTCGGCTCCGTAATGGGAGCCGATCCCTCCCGTGAAGAGCCCGTAGTTGTATGCGACATGAACCTTGTCGCCGGGACGCCCTCCCGCGGCATAGATCGTCCGCGCAACAAGATTGGCCCATAGATCGAGATCATTCTTCGTATATCCGACAACGACAGGCTTTCCGGTCGTACCACTGGAAGCATGAATGCGCGCAAGTTGATTGACCGGAACCGCGAACATCCCGAACGGATAGTTCTCGCGAAAATCATGCTTTGTGACGAACGGAAACAGGCTGAGGTCGGAGAGATGTTTCAGGTCATCCGGATGGACACCAATGGCATCGCACTTGGCGCGATACATCGCCATGTTGTCGTAGGCGTGACGCATCGCCTTCTTGAGCCGGACAAGCTGAAGGGTCCGCAGTTCATCGATACTGGCTGTCTCGATCGCCTCGAGTCCAACAGATGGTTTGATCCCAGCGGTCTGCGGCACGTTCATCCTCCCATCTTGATCCATGGCGCCAGCCATTCGATTCATGACACCTCACCGGGCATGCTCGATACGACTCCCGCGAGGTCGCGCGCGAACCCCTTCTTCGCCTCGACGTCCATTTGCCGATGAATTTGAATGCGCTGCGCCTGCGGTGATCCGGCGCCATGCATCGATTCCGTGAGATACCCGACCGCGTTCCGGCCCAACGTCATATTCTCGATCAACCGCAGCAGACGGGCACGGTGCTCGACCGGGACATTCGATCGGCCCTTGAGGTACTTCTCCAGAAGCGGTCCGGTGACATCGTTCTCGAAATCCTGCTGCGACGGCAGTGTGACCATCAAGCCACCTGCAATATCTTGGGCAAGGCGAGCCAGTTCATAGGGAAAGCGCGTCACATTATGCTTGCAGATGTTTGCAAGCATGCCATCGTTCATGAATATTCCAGAGGGGAGCTTCTTCGCTTCATGCGAGGACGCGATCCCCGAAGAATAGATGGTCTCATTGAGATGAACCATCTCCACAAGCTTGTCCTTGACATGCGAGACGCTCTCAACCCCGTTGTATTCGGCGACCGTTGCAGCTGCGCCGATCAGGACGTCGCCCAATCCTGTTTTGCAGACGTAGCTGGCACGGTGGTAGGAAGTGAAGCGCGCAACCATCTCCTGGGCGAACTCGTACTCACCGTCCATGAATATGTGATCCCATGGAATGAAGACGTCGTCGAAGACAACGAGCGCTTCCTGTCCGCCAAATCTGGCATTCCCCTTGTCGACTTCACCGATCTCCATCGCGCGGGTGTCACAAGATTGGCGGCCGTATATATACGTTAGCCCCTTCGCGTCTGCCGGAACCACGCCGACCACCGCGTAGTCCCGATCACGGTCGGTCAAGTTCATCGTCGGCATCACGCAAATCCAATGCGAGTTGAAGCCGCCGGTCATGTGCGCCTTGGCCCCTTTGACGTACACGCCATCATTGGTGCGACGCGTCACATGCATGAAAAGATCGGGATCGACCTGTTCGCTGGGACGCTTGCTGCGATCTCCCTTAGGATCAGTCATGCCCGCTCCGAGAATGATGTTGTTCTCCTGTGCGAGCTTCAGAAATTCTATGTAGCGTTCGTGGTAGTTCGTGCCGTACTTGCAATCGATGTCATAGGTGATCGAGTGCAAAACACTTAATGTGTCCAGGCCAGCGCAACGTTGAAAGCAGGTGCCCGTGATTTGGCCCATACGTCGCTGCATCCGGTTCTTCATCACCAGATCGTTGGGCGACTCAACTATATGCAAGAATCGATTGACCCGCTTTCCGATAAGAGGCGATTCCGCCGTCGCCAGGTCGGGATCCTCGCTCGCCAGATCGTAGGTGGCCTTGAGCGCATTCATCGACGGACGGATCATCGGATGATTGGTCGGATCGGCGACTAGCTTCCCGAACATGTAGAGATCGATCGAGCGGCTCGCGAGACTGCGAATATAATCGTCTCCCGTCGCGATTGGCGAAAACCTCGCCCAGCGTTCGGCCGCACTCTCTTCTTTCGGATACGGATTGATCGACGGCAACGCGGCCTCCCAAATCTATGCAGCGTTTCATTCCTGCGTAGCTTGGGGCCGATACTATTTGTCGCCTGTCCATCGAACAGGACAGAAAATGACTTCTCTTGTCACAGTAGCGGACAAGAAAAACCACAGGGCTGGGGATTGAGCTATGCCTTTCCGTACTCCGCTTTCACCCGCGCCCGGTACTTGGCGGGACTAAGGCCCGTCCATTGCAGGAAGGCTCGCGTGAACGCCCGTGATTCGGAATACCCGAGAAGCGATGACACCTCGTCGACAGCCATGCTGCTTCCCAACAGCTTCTCGACCGCAACGTCGCGCCGGATCGTTTCCTTGATGGCCCGATAAGAGGTAGACTCGTCCTTCAGCTTACGGCGCAGCGTTTGCTCGGTCATGTGCAATTGCTCCGCGACCACCTCGAACGGAGGGAAGTTCAACGGCAGCTGTCGTCCGGATAGCAGTAGTGTCCTTATTCGCCGCCCGAAGCTGGTTTCATCCGCCGGAATCATCATGAATCCGACTGGCGCGGTCGAGAGGAACACCTTGAGTTCTTCGCGACTTCGGACCAAGGGCTGCTGAAGAAAACGCGCATCGAAATAGAGCGCCGTTTTTGGGCTATCGAAGACGTATTCGCACCGAAACATGTGTTTGAATTCTTCGATGTACTTCTGAGGCAGGGGGTAGGCGAAGGCCGCGCGCGTCAGTGGCGGCAATCCACCGCCGAGCCAACCGACAAGGCGATACCAAATGACCAGCCAGAACTCCAAAAAGTAGTGCTCCGGATCAAGGGCCGGATCCGTAAATGATACGGTCAGACTGGCTTCGTGACCGTGGGTTTCAAAGCTCATGGTCAGGCCATCATTGACCAGACGGTAGAACAGGACGCCTTTTTGAACAGCCGCATAGATCGACGGCGAATTCATCATGTTGTGCGTCATCATCGCGAAGGTTCCCGGCTTGGCCGGGCGGCTGATAAAGCCCATGAACTCATCGTCGAGCGCATACCATAGCAACTGCACAAGGCGTGCCAGCAACTCGACGTCGCCTCTCCAGTGCGGGTCAAGAATTTGAGCACGCGTCAGCCCGACATTGGCAAGCAGCAAGTCGGTATCAACACCGGCTCGCTCAGCGCCCCTGATCGTCCCGGCAAAATAGTGAGAACAGGAAGTCGGCATCGTCGAGACGTCCTGAAATCCCGGGTTCAGCGCGTCAAAGCACCGCAGGGCGCGGTGCTTGATTGAAACAGTGATCTGATCCGACCGTTTCTGTCCTCCAATTCCGGCCTCCTCTTTGGCACCGTTGTTCGGTCCCTCGTCGCAACAGCGCAAAGCCGCTCGACGTGAGGACAATCACCTGGCGGGTACAACATCGCCTCGGGCAAGGGAGGGGTTCATGAGAAGATCAGCATTGGTTATCGGCGCCGCCGTCTTAACGCAGTTCCTCAGCGGCTCAGCCGCCTTCAGTGAAATATTGGTAGGCAGTGTTCTGTCCACCACCGGTCCCGCTTCCTTCCTTGGACAACCAGAAAAGCAGACGCTGGAAGTTTATGTCAAGCGCATCAATGATGCTGGCGGGATCAACGGCGAGAAGATCCGGCTGATCGTCTATGACGACGGCAGCGACGCCAGCGTCTCTCGAACCTATGCAACGCGCCTTGTTGAGGAAGATCGCGTATCGGCCGTCGTTGGCGGAACGGGCACAGGCAATTCGATGGCCATGTTGCCCGTTTTCGAGGAGGCGAACATTCCGTTCATCTCGCTCTCAGGTGGAATCGAGATCGTTGAACCGGTTCGCAAATGGGTTTTCAAACCTCCGCAGACTGATCGGATGGCTTGCGCAAAGATATTCTCCGACCTCAAGCAACGCCAATTGACGAACATTGCCTTCATCGCCGGACAGGGCGGTTATGCCAAATCCATGGTTGCTCAGTGCAAGAAGGTCGCTGGCGACTATGGCATCAAGATTCTGGCCGAGGAAAGCTACGGGCCTCGCGACAGCGATATGACGGCGCAACTGACGACGATCAAGGCCCTCCCCGGCCTGCAAGCAGTCATTAATGCGGATATCGGCCAGGGGCCAGCGATCGTCACCCGCAACTTTGCGCAGCTAAAGCTGGGCGTTCCCCTTTATCAAAGCCACGGCGCTGCGACCCAAGGCTATCTGGACCTGTCGGGGGCCGCTGCGGAAGGCGTTCGATTGCCGGGGCCATCGCTGTTGGTTGCCGATCAGCTTCCCGACAGTGATCCGCAGAAGAAGGTTCTGCTCGACTACAAGACCGTCATCGAGCAGGCGACGGGCAGCCCGGTCGGCACATTCGGCGGCTACGCTCATGACGGAATCATGCTGCTTGCCGACGCCATGAAACGCGCCGGGAGCAAGGAGCCCGCCAAGGTTCGTGAGGCAATCGAAAAAACGCGCAATTACGTCGCCACGGTCGGCATCATCAACATGTCACCAACCGACCATCTGGGAATCGACCTTTCCGCATTCCGGATGCTGGAGGTCCGCGGCGGGAAATGGGCGCTCGTCCCCTGAGGTTCGCATGAAGGCGGCATACTCAAGCCGCCTTCACCATTCGGCTGCCACCCCAATTCCTGAGAGCCTTAGACGTCCGCCATGGCTCGATTTGGCGGCGATGACTGCATCCCCAGCGATCGATCTCAACTGATCGATAGGTGATCGAATGGCGACTGCGCTTCAAATCCTGTTTTCCGGACTGACGGTCGGTGCCATCTATGCGCTGGTCGCGATCGGCTTTACGCTCGTCTACAGTTCTTCCGATGTTGTGAATTTCGCCCAGGGCGAATTCGTCATGCTGGGCGGCATGGTTACGGCGGCCCTGATAGGAAGCGGCATTCCGATCGGATTCGCCGTTCTCGCGTCGATTGCCCTCACCGCTCTCGTTGGCCTCGCGCTTTATGCGTTCGCCATTGCTCCAGCCCGGGACGCCGAACCTGTGATGTTGATCATCATCACCATCGGCGCTTCGATCCTCATTCGCGGTGTGGCGTCCGTCATCATGGGCAAGGAGTTTCACAGCATTCCTCCCCTTTCCCCGCAAGTCGTGAGCGTGGGCGGCGCCTCAATTCAGGCTCAGAGCCTGGCCGTGATCGTCGGGACGATCGTCATCGTGATCCTCCTATGGATGTTTCTTGGCATGACCCGGATGGGCCGCGGCATCCGCGCGACGGCCGCGAACAAGCTCGCGGCACGGCTTGCTGGCATCAATCCGTCGATCATCATTGGTTCAACCTTCGTGATCTCGGCTTTGATCGGGGCCATCGGCGGGATTCTTGTCACGCCGATCACTCTCACGAGCTTCGACGCCGGCACCCTGCTCGCGATCAAGGGATTCGCCGCCGCGATGCTCGGCGGCCTTGGTCATCCGGCCGGTCCGGTCGTCGGCGGCCTGATCATCGGCCTGTTGGAGGCTTTCGGCGCCGGTTACATCTCGTCGCAGTACAAGGACGTTTTCGCATTCCTCGTTCTGCTGGGCACCCTCTTCGTCTGTCCGCAAGGCATTCTCGGGCAGCGTTCCGTGGATCGGGTGTGATCTTGCGCCGCATCCTGACAAATCCCTATACGCCAACGATCGCCATTGCTCTGCTGGTGGCGCTGTTGCCGCTGGTGCTGCCTTCCCTTTTCCATCTGCGTGTCGCCACGCTGGTCTTCATCAACGCCATCGTCGTGCTCGGTCTGAACTTGCTGATGGGCTACGCGGGACAGATCAGTCTCGGCCACGCGGCATTCTTCGCCATGGGTGGCTACATGGTGGCGATCGGCCCCACCCATCTCGGCGTTCCGCCGTGGATTTGCCTGTTGGTCGGAGTCACCTTGACGGGCCTGATCGCGTTCGTCATCGGCAAACCGATCATGCGTTTCAAGGGCTATCACCTCGCGATCGCAACATTGGGCCTTGGTGTCATCGTATCGATTTGCCTGGCCAACGAAATCCGCTGGACCGGCGGCCCCGACGGAATGCCGGTGTCGCGCCTCTGGATCGGAAACTGGCGCGTCAGCGGGGTCTGGAACTGGTACTGGATCGCGGGTGGCACGTTGTTGCTCGCTGCTTGCGCCGTTTCCAACCTCCTGAACAGTTCCTCGGGACGGGCACTCCGCGCCATTCACGATAGTGAGGTCGCCGCAGGCACGCTCGGCATAGATGCCGCCAGCTACAAGCTGTTCGCCTTCGTCCTCTCCGCGACATTGGCGGCGCTGGCGGGGGCATTTCTAGCTCTGTTCGACGGACACATCACGCCGGTCGCCGGCGGGGTCCTGCGATCCGTCGATTTCGTGGCAATGGCCGTTCTGGGAGGATTGGGATCGATTCTCGGCAGTTTGCTCGGTGCCGCGCTCCTCGTCGTCCTGCCGCAGCTTCTCGCGACATTTCACGAATACGAACCGGTCCTGCTCGGCTCGATCCTGATCTTGCTCATGATCTTCCTGCGCAGAGGTCTCGTCCCAAGCATCCAGTCATGGTTGTTACGGAGGCTGCCATGAGCGCACTTCAGGTCGAGGACGTCAGCATCCATTTCGGCGGCGTCATTGCCCTGTCGAATGTCAGTTTCACCGTTCCATCCGGCAGCATTTTTGCTTTGATCGGTCCTAACGGCGCTGGCAAGACGACGTTGTTCAACGTCATCACAGGGGTATACGCAGCCACGCATGGGACGGTTTATCTAAATGGCACCAACGTCACCGGAACGGCTCCTTTCCAACTTGCCCGCAAGGGCCTGACGCGAACCTTCCAGAACCTTCAGATCTTCTTCCGAATGACCGCGGCCGAGAACGTGATGGTCGGCTGTCACATTCGCGAACGCCGACATTCTCTGCTTGATCTCGGCGGGTTGCCTTCGGCTCGCCGCCAGAATGCCGAAACCCGCACTGACGCCCTTCGCCTCCTCGAACGCGTGGGCCTTTCAGAGGCCGCAGACCGATCCGCCGGTGATCTTCCCTACGGGGCGCTGAAACGTCTCGAGATCGCACGCGCCCTCGCCGCCCGGCCATCGGTCCTGATGCTCGATGAACCGGTCGCCGGATGCAACGCGGCCGAGACGGTCGAGGTCGCGCAACTAATCCGTCAGGTCGCCGACGATGGCGTCACCGTCGTTCTGGTAGAGCACGACATGGGGCTCGTCATGAAGCTGGCAGACCGTATTCATGTTCTGAACCGTGGCAAGACCCTCGCGGACGGATCGCCTGCGGAAATCAGGGCAAACGCATCGGTCATCGAGGCCTATCTGGGTGCTCCCAAGGAGGCCGCGCATGCTGCGCATTAAAGGCCTCAACAGCCGATACGGGCGAATTCAGGTCTTACACGATATCGACTTTCACGTCGACACGGGCGAAATCGTGACTCTGGTCGGATCGAACGGCGCAGGCAAGACGACACTCCTGCGCGCCTTGTCGGGCACGCAACCGACCATGTCCGGGACAGTATTGCTCGAGGGACGCGACATCACCGCAGTCGCGGCCCATCGACGTGTTCGGCTAGGGCTCGTTCAAGTCCCGGAAGGACGGCAGATTTTTACGCCGCTCACCGTTGAGGAAAACCTCAAAGTCGGTGCTTGGACTCGTCGGGACTCGATCACCAGCGACATCGAGGAAATTTTCATGACCTTTCCTATCCTCGCCGAGTTTCGCGCCCGTCCGGCAGGCATGCTTTCGGGAGGCCAACAGCAGATGCTTGCAATCGGCCGCGCCATGATCGCCCGTCCACGCGTGTTGCTGCTGGACGAACCTTCAATGGGACTGGCTCCACTGCTGATCGAGCAAATTCTTCAAATCATCTGCCAGCTGCGCGATATGGGCGTCACCATTCTCGTCGTTGAACAGAATGTTCAGGCTGCGCTTGCGATCGCCGACCGGGGGTATGTCATCGAAACTGGCAAAATATCGTTCTCAGGGACGGGTGCCGAATTGCTGCGCGACCCACGCGTTCATGACTCCTTTCTGGGCGGCGTCTGATGTCGAAATCCGACACCTTGGCCACGCTTCCACCGTCTGCTGCAACCCGGCTGGAAATCATCGCTCCATCGGGATTCCCCGTGGTCGTCGCCGGCGATTCATTGAGCCGGATCATTTTGGAAACACTCCGGCACAATGACCTATCGCTCGCCGATGGCGATATCATTGTGCTGGCACAGAAGATCGTTTCCAAGTCCGAAGGACGGTTGCGTGACCTTGCGACCGTGACTGCATCCGAAGAAGCCATTCGCCTCGCGCGCATTTGCGACAAGGATCCTCGGCTCGTCGAATTGATCCTATCGGAATCAATGGAAGTTCTGCGTTGCCATCCGGGCGTTATCATTGTCCGCCATCGCCTCGGCTGGGTGCTGGCCAATGCCGGAATCGATCATTCCAACGTCGAACAGAATGCCATTGAAAGCCACGTTCTGCTGTTGCCCGAGGATCCTGATGCCAGCGCGCGCCTGTTACGTAAGGATATCATCGCGCAGATTGGTGTAGAAGTTGGCGTCATGATCATCGACAGTTTCGGCCGGGCCTGGCGGCTTGGGACGATCGGCACCTGCATCGGCTCCGCAGGCATCCAGACGCTAAGCGACCTCAGAGGACAAGAAGACCTTTTTGGTATCTTCCTCAAATCATCGATCCTTGGGCGAGGTGATGAAATCGCCGCGGCGGCTTCGATGATGATGGGACAAGCCGACGAAGGGCGTCCCTTGGTGGTTATCCATGGCTTACAGGACAAGCATCCGCATGACGATGCGGCAAGACTGATCAGGCCCGTTCAAGAGGATCTGTTTCGATGAGCGGCCATTCTTACATTGCGTTGTGCGGCGGCGTGGGAGGTTCACGACTGGCGGACGGACTGGCACGCAATCTGGCTGCAGACAAACTCACTATCGTTGTCAACACGGGAGATGATTTCGATCATCTGGGACTGCGCATCTGCCCTGACATCGACACGGTGACCTACATGCTGGCTGGCCTTGTCGATGAAACCCGCGGATGGGGCAGAGCCAACGAGAGTTGGGCTGCGATGGATACTCTGGCGGTACTCGATGGTCCGACCTGGTTCAATCTCGGGGATCGCGACCTCGCGCTTCATCTATGGCGCACCCACCTTTTGAGAGAGGGACACTCCCTATCGGAGGTCACGCACATTATCGCGTCCCAGCTTGGCGTGCGTCACATAATTGCGCCGATATCAAACAATTCGATCAGAACATTGCTGCAAACCAATGATGGCGAGCTAACATTTCAGGACTACTTCGTCCGAAAAAGATGCGAACCAGCTGTAACGAGCATTCGCTACAGCGGCATTCAAGACGCATCGTTGAATCCAGAGGTTCGGGCTGCTTTCGCCGATCCAAACCTTCGCGGCATTATCATTGCGCCATCGAATCCGTTTCTCAGCATAGGACCGATGCTCGCGGTTCCGAAACTGAGGGACATTCTGCAATCGCGACGCGTGCCTTGCGTGGCCGTCTCTCCTCTCGTTGGCGGAAAAGCCGTCAAAGGTCCGCTATCGAAACTTCTCACCGAACTGGGGTATGAGCAGAGTGCCGCTGGCATTATCTCCTTCTATAGCGATCTTATCGATGGGTTTATTCTCGATGAACGTGATCAAGATATTCCCATCGTCGGCCGCCGCCCAAGGATTTTTAAGGCTGATACACTGATGCAGGGTCGTACCAACCGAAGTCGGATGGGCCAATTTACCCTGGATACCATCGAAGCTCTACATGCGGGCTAAATATCTTATCAATACCACGCCAATGACCTGAACGACATAAATATAAAGAAGCGTGTCGATGACACTGGGGGTGGGTCGTTTAGACCGTGGAGATAAAAATTGATCCCCCCATAATTCTTCGACAGTTTCAGTTCGAAGCACTCGAAAGCTGGATAATATTATCAGTGGACGGCGTGAGAATGATCACAATGAGGCCCGCCAATTTCTCGAATGCCTCACGCTTTTCCTCCAAAAAGGAATAGCGATCATACGTACCACGTACACCGGCAATAACGTGCCCCATGGCGCGTTCGGCATAATCTTCCGGTACCTTGGCGCGACTCATCAGAGTGCGCGCGGTGCGCCGTAGATCGTGCAGTGTCCATCGCGGCATCTTCGGCCGACCTTCGGCCTTGCGCAGCTTGGCGACCTCGGCATCTAAAATGGCCTTCGCCTTGCTGAAGCCGCTGAACGGTCGCATGCCATCCGTCGTCGAAAACACAAACCAGTTGCTGCCCTTGAAATCCTTCGGCTTGGTGCCGATCAGAGCTTTCGCGTCAGACGATAGGGGAATGACGTGATCCAACTTAGTCTTGTAGCGCTCGCCCGGAATAGTCCACAGATCTCCCTCGATCTCGGCACCGCTCATGTCCGCAGATTCGTTACGCCGCGTCATGGTGAGCAGCAACATCTTGACGTAGCGCGGATAACAGAATGGAACGTCAGCGGTTTCCAGTGCCTGCCAGATATCTCGGATCTCGTCGTCGGTCAGGACACGTTGCCGTGCTCGCTCCTTGGGCTTAGTCCGCGCCATCCCCCGAACGATCGGTGACAGGAAATCATCATCCCGCGCTGCCTGCCAGTTGAATGCCTTCCGGATGTGGGCCAGCACACGATCCGCCATCACCGGCCCGGCCTTGTCCTCCACCGCATCCAACATTTCGACGATCTGCCGGCGCTTCAATTCGTAGATGGAGCTTTCCCCGATCCGTGGCCGGACGTAGCGGTCCAAAGCAAACGTAATCTGGTCCTCGCTCCGGAGTTTGCTGGCGTAGCGTTTCACGAAATCATCAAGAATGGTATTGACGGTATTTAATGCTGCCCGACTGGCCCTGGCCGCCTCTTGCCTTGCCGCCATGCGTTCCGCTGACGGATCTCGACCGTCCGCCACCTCGCCGGCCCGTTTCTTGGCGAGTATCCGAGCCTGCTCGGCTGTGATCGAACCCATCAGCCCTAAGCCATGCCACTTCTGCTTCCCCGCTGCATCTCGGTAGCGATAGCCGAACGTCACTTTGCCGCTCGATAGCTTACGCGCGACGAAACCCTTGATCTCACCATCCGCCATGATCTCGCCGGGCTTCATCTGGTCGATCCGGCTTTTGCTGATCTTCATCACCTGCCCTGCCCAACCTCGTGCGCACAAAAACATAAGATCATTATGCACACGCTATGCACACACAATAGAGCCTATTCTGGGAATGATCAAGAATTCGCAGGAACGAACGAGAAAGCCCAATATAACAGTATATTAAAGGTGATTACGGAGATTATTTAACGAGCACATCGATTTACAAGCTGACTATACACGTAACTTTTAATCATGGGGTCGAGGGTTCGAGTCCCTCCGCGCTCACCATATCCAGGAATTCTGCCGAAGGAATTTAATCCGACTGTTTCACGGCGGGAACCTTTGTCCTTACCGATTGTTTATAATCGGATGGCTAGAAGACCCGATGCGGCGTTGCAGCAAACTTTGGACACATTGCTCCGGAATAAGCCCGCCCATCACGCCATCGGGGAATTTGATTCATGCGTTTTCGCCGCCTGCACGCTTGCCTTTCCTTCGCCACTATCGCCAGCGCTGCCATCGTCGCCGCCACGTCAGTTCAGGCACAGACCCCTTACGACGGGCAATGGAGCGTCACCATCGTCACCAAGTCCGGTAATTGCGAACCGACGACGCAATACCCGCTCACCGTGACCGACGGCAAGATCACTGCCCCGGGCGCAGATATCTCAGGCAAAGTTGGTCCTGCGGGTCTGGTCAAGGTGTCGTTCCAGGGCGCTTATGCCAACGGCCAACTCAGTGGCAACGCAGGCTCCGGCAAATGGAACGGCGCGTCCGGCGGCATCCCCTGCAGCGGCAATTGGCAGGCTTCGCGTCAATAACGAAAACAGGAACAACCAAATGGCAACCGGGGTGAAACGTCGAAGTGTGGCTTTGGGATTGATCGCCGCAGCTGCGGCGTTGCTCAGCCTTGGGTCCGTCGCGACGGCACAATCCCCCGGGGCATTTTCCGGCATGGCGGGCGTCTGGTCCGGAAGCGGCACCGTCGCACTCGACAACGGACAGAGCGAACGCATCCGCTGCCGCGCCACCTATGCCGTCAGCGGTGACGGCACCGGCCTCAACCAGACACTGACCTGCGCCAGCGACAGCTACAAATTCGACCTCAAGAGCAACGTGATCGCCAAGGGCGGCGTGCTCTCCGGCAACTGGAATGAATCCAGCCGGAATGTCAGCGGCAGCCTGCAAGGCAAGGCGCAAGGCGGCCATTTCGATGTCGTCGTCAGCGCTCCTTCCTTCACTGCCAATCTGTCCATGACGACGACCGGCAACAAGCAGCGCGTGACCATCCGCTCCGAGGGCGCCTTCAGGAGCGCATCGATCTCGCTCTCGCGGTCCTGAGCGGACACGTTTTTCCGCGAATTCCGAGCGATATAGGCAGCATGCGCCAGCAGACGCATGATTGCATGCGGGCATCGGCGGAGGACGCGTGGTAGATGATCGCCTCCGACATCGTCCGCTCTCCATCGCCGGTTCCGCTTATGCCTCCTCAACCCTCGACACCGAAAGCCGCGATGTGGATGGCCGGTTGGCTTCTACAATTGCTGGTAATCGCCGTGGCCGGGCGCGAAGCACTGCGCGAGCTGAACGTCTTTCAGGTGATGGAATTTCGTTCGGCCATCGGCTTCGTGCTGTTGCTGCCGCTGGTCTACCGCGCCGGCGGGTTGTCTCGCCTGCGCACCCGGCGCCCGTCCCAGCATATCGTCCGCAACCTGGTGCATTACGGCGCGCAACTCGGCTGGTTCCTGGCTCTGACGCTGATTCCGCTCGGCGAAGTGGTCGCCATCGAGTTCACCACGCCGATTTGGACCGCCATCCTGGCCACTGCCTTCCTCAGCGAGCGAATGAATGGCGGGAAGATTCTCGCCGTCGTCCTCGGGCTGATCGGCGTCATCGTCATCGTCCGGCCCGGGCTCAGCGCGGTCAATGTCGGACAACTCATCGCGCTGCTTGCCGCGGTCGCCTTCGGCATCTCGATCGCCATGGTGAAGTCGCTAACCCGCACCGACACCTCACTCCAGATCATCTTCTGGATGACCGTGGTGCAATCGATCGCCGGATTCGTTCCCGCCCTGGCGGTCTGGACCTGGCCGAGCGCGACGACATGGGGCTGGCTTCTCGTCGTCGCATTCTGCGGCACGTTCTCGCACTACTGCATGGCGCGGGCGATGCTCTATGCCGACGCGACCATCGTGGTGCCGATGGATTTCCTTCGTGTGCCGCTCACCGCGCTGGCCGGCTGGCTGCTCTACGCCGAACGGATGGATCTGCTGACCGTGCTCGGCGCGGCCATGATCCTCAGCGGCAACCTGCTGAACCTGCGCAGTCCCGCCGAGCCGCGCACCGCCACCTGATGCGGACTATTTGCCCGCCGCCTTGCGCAGCGCGGCATTGATCCGCTCTTGCCAACCGGGACCGTCTTCCCGGAAGTATTCCAATACGTCCTGATCGATCCGTAACGTCACCTGCTCCTTCACGCCGGGGATCACGGCCTGTTGAGGCAGTGGTGCGGCGACCTTCGCGGTCGCCTTTTTGAACGCGGCTTCCGCTTCGGTGCGCGCGTCGTTCAGGGTGCGAGGACGCCGTGGTGGTTGCGACATTGTCGAGTCCTGTTCTGGTCAAGTGGAGTCGATAGCGGCTTCCGGCTCAGATACGTGACGCAACGTAGTTCGCGCAAGCAGCAATCACGAGCATTCACATTCGCTGCATCGCAGTGAGACTGCATTAGAAATCGTAAAACCAACGCATTTGCGTTGCGACATCGTCAAACATCGCGGTGTATCCTGTCAGCGCAAATCAGCAACAGAGGAGATCACGATGCCAGCCATTGCGGAATCCCTGTCGACCACCCCGGTTCATGCCGCGCCGCGCGAGCGTGAATTGCCGACCTGCCCGGTTTGCGCCGACTCGATGATTGCCGCCGAAGCCTCGGCCTTCCTCTCGGATAACGCCGTCAGCTATCTGTGGACGTGCGACACCTGCGGCTACGGCTTCGTGACCGAGCACTCTTTCAAGGCCATCGTCTGCAATTGAATTGAGCAAGGTGGTCGCGGGAAATGCGTCGCCTATCGCGGCGCAAGATCGCCGCGCTGCCATGCCTCACGCACCCCGGTACTGAAATCGGCGAACGCACCCCGCGCGATCGCATCGCGCGCGCCCTGCATCAGGCTCTGATAATAAGCAATATTGATCTCGGACAAGAGCATCGCGCCAAGGGCTTCGCCCGACTTGATCAGGTGATGCAGATAGGCTCGCGAATAGCCATTGGTGGCAGGCCACGGGCTTTTCTCGTCGAGCGGGCGCGGATCGTCGGCGTGTCGGGCGTTACGCAAATTCACCGGCCCGTGCCGCGTGAATGCCAATCCATGACGCCCGTTGCGGGTCGGCAGCACGCAGTCGAACATGTCGATGCCGCGCGCGATGGCGTGCAGCAGATCATCCGGCGTGCCGACGCCCATCAGATAACGCGGCCGATCCTGCGGCAGATGCGGCGCCGTCTCCTCGATCATCCGCAGCATGACCTCTTGCGGCTCGCCCACCGCGAGGCCACCGATGGCATAGCCGTGAAAGCCGAGATCGACGAGACCGCGCGCACTGGCGTGCCGTAGCGCTGGCACGTCACCGCCCTGCACGATGCCGAACAGCATGTGGCCTTGCGGCGCGTTTTCGAATGCACGCTTGCAGCGCTCGGCCCAGCGCAGCGACAGTTGCATCGCGCGTTCGATATCGGCGCGCTCCGCCGGTAGCCGCACGCATTCGTCGAGTTGCATGGCGATGTCGGAGCCGAGCAATCGTTGCACCTCGATGGCACGCTCCGGCGACAGTACGACACTGGCGCCGTCGATATGCGAGCGGAAGGTCACGGCGTGCTCCGTGACCTTGCGCAGTTGCGCCAGCGACATCACCTGAAAGCCGCCGGAGTCGGTCAGCATCGGACCGTTCCAGCCGGTGAAGACCTGCAAACCGCCAAGCGCGGCGATGCGCTCCGCGCCCGGCCGCAGCATCAGGTGATAGGTGTTACCGAGCACGATATCGGCGCCGCTGTCGCGGATCTCGCGCCAGTGAATGCCTTTCATCGCGCCCGCGGTGCCGACGGGCATAAAAGCGGGCGTGCGCACCACCCCGTGCGGCGTCGTCAACCGGCCGAGACGCGCGTCGCCGCTTTGGCCGAGCAATTCGAAATGATTGGGGACGGTCATCGGCTCGCGGAATCCGGAAACAGCAGGCTGGCATCGCCATACGAATAGAAGCGATAGCCGTTGGCAATCGCGTGCGAATAAGCCTGCTTCATCGTGTCGAGACCGCTGAACGCCGACACCAGCATGAACAGTGTCGAGCGCGGGAGATGGAAATTCGTCATCAGCACATCGACGGCGCGGAAGCGATAGCCCGGCGTGATGAAGATATCGGTCTCGCCGGAGAACGGTTTGATGGTGCCGTCCGCATCGGCCGCACTTTCGAGCAAACGCAGCGACGTGGTGCCGACCGCGGCGATGCGCCCGCCGGCCGCGCGCGCGGCATTCAGCGCCGACGCAGTTTCTTCCGAAATGGTCCCCCACTCGGAATGCATCTTGTGCTCGGCCGTGTCGTCGGCCTTGACCGGCAAAAACGTTCCCGCGCCGACATGCAAGGTCAGGCGATGAATCGCAATGTCTCGCGCCTGCAACGCGGCTTCCAGCGCCGGCGTGAAATGCAGCCCGGCGGTCGGCGCCGCCACCGCACCTTCGTGTACCGCAAACATGGTCTGATAGTCGCTGTTGTCCTGCTCATCCGGCGTCCGACGCGAAGCGATGTAGGGCGGCAGCGGTGGCGCGCCGACGTCGGCGATAGCCTGGTCCAGCGTCGGACCGTGAAACGAGAACGTCAGCGTCACCTCGCCGTTGTCACCCTTGGCTTCCACCTGGGCGTCGAGATGGCCGAGCAGGCACACCCTGCCCTCGTTGCCGAAGCGGATGGTATCGCCCTCGATCAGTTTCTTGGCGGGCTTCACCAGTGCCTGCCAGCGCGAACCATCGAGGCGCTTGATCAGCGTCGCTTCTATGCGCGGCTCGGCGTCACGACCGATGCGCCGACCCGCCAGTTGCGCCGGAATGACCTTGGTGTCGTTGACGACAAGCTGATCGCCGGGCTGCAACACCTGCGCCAGATCGGATACGCGACGATCCTGCAATGCCGTGCCGGGCTGCACCACGAGAAGGCGCGCGGCATCGCGCGGGTGTGCCGGCCGCAGGGCGATGCTCTCAGGCGGCAATTCAAAGTCGAAAAGATCGGTGCGCATGGATCAACTGAACGATAAGACGGGAGGGGTTGTCCCCATCACTGGACCCTCAAAGCCGGAAACGTCAATGGCCGGAGGTTATCCGGCCATTGCACCTTCGTTGGACGTCAAAAACCTCAGGCGGCGTCGGCGGCCATCCGCGCCTTGACGATCTTGTCGGGGTTCTGCACCGGCTCGCCGCGCTTGATCTTGTCGACGTTCTCCATGCCCGAGGTCACCTTGCCCCAGACAGTGTACTGCTTGTCGAGGAAACGCGCGTCGTCGAAGCAGATGAAGAACTGCGAATTGGCGGAGTCCGGGCTCGCCGCCCGCGCCATCGACGCCGTGCCGCGCACATGCGGCTCGGCGTTGAATTCGGCCTTGAGGTTCGGATAGCTGGAACCACCGGTGCCGGTGCCGTGCGGGCAGCCGGTTTGGGCCATGAAGCCTTCGATCACGCGGTGAAACACGATGCCGTCATAGAAGCCCTCGCGGACCAGCTTCTTGATGTGGGCGACGTGACCCGGCGCGAGGTCCGGGCGCATCTCGATGGTGACCGGGCCCTGGGTGGTTTCGAGGATCAAAGTGTTGTCGTTGTCAGCCATGCTCTCTTCTCGTTTGGTTTGAGGTGATTTCGGCGATCGTCAAACTTCAGCGTCAGCGGACGCCCGGCGACCGCGTCGCCCATGCCATGGATAAATGGCATCGGAACGCAGCGCTGCAACGTTTCCATCACCGCGGTGCGGTAGATCAGCCGCTCGTCGTCGGAGGCGTCGTTCGTTTCGAAGGTGATACGCGGGTGCCCCAGAATGCGACCATCGCGCGTGAAAGCGACCAGAACCGTAATCTCCATGCCCGGATTGCCGTTCGGCAACCGGGGCGCGCGCCAGCAGCCATTCAGCCCCGCGAACATCTCTTTCAGACTGCTGACACCCGGCTCCTGCGCCGCCGCGACGCCCGGGCCGACGCCAAACGATATGGCGGCGAGCATCAGAGCGATGGCAGCGTGTCGCCGCATCGGTTCTTGTCACTTGATGTCGGAGGCGACCTGCACCTTCGCCATCTTGTCGGGATCGGTGACGGCGCCGCTCTGCACGCCGGGAGGCGCTTTCTTCAACTTGTCGACCACATCCATGCCGGCCACCACGTTGCCGATCACGGTGTACTTGCCGTTGAGGAACGATGCATCCCCGAGGCAGATAAAGAACTGCGAATTGGCGCTGTCGTTGCTGTCGCCGCGACGCGCCATACCGACTACGCCGCGCGTGAACGGCGTCTGCGAGAATTCGGCCTTGAGGTTCGGATATTTCGATCCGCCGGTGCCGTTGAAGTTCTGGCCGTCACCGGTCTGCGCCATGAAGCCGTCCATCACCCGATGGAACGGCACGTTGTTGTAGAATCCTTCGCGGGCCAGTTGCTTGATCCGCTCGGCGTGCTGCGGCGCGATGTCGGGGCGAAGCTGGATGACGATGCGGCCCTTGGTGCTGTCGATGACGATGGCGTTGGCCTTGTCGAGCTTGGCGGGCAGCGGTTGTGCGAGGGCGGGAGCCGCGCAGATCAGCGCGGCGACAACGGCAAGAATGCGGATCATGTCGGCTCCGGAAGGAGGAAGGGTTAGCTCTTGAACTTGGCCTTGAGATCGGCGGCGACCGACGCCGGAACGAAGGCCGAAACGTCGCCGCCCATTGCAGCGATCTGCCGCACCAGTGTGGCGGTGATCGGGCGAACGCCCACCGAGGCTGGAACGAACACCGTCTGCACGTCCGGCGCCATGGTTTCGTTCATCCCGGCGATCTGCATCTCGTAGTCGAGATCGGTGCCGTCGCGCAGACCCCGGACCATGATGCGCGCGCCATGATCGCGCGCGGAGGTGATGGTGAGGCCGTCATAGGTGACGGCATCGAAGCCGCAACCGGCCTTGGCGGCGATCGGTCCGAACACCGCCCGGACCATCGCCAGCCGCTCCTCGGTGGTGAACAGCGGCTTTTTGCCGGGATGGATGCCGATGGCGACGATCAGCTTGTCACAAAGGCCGACAGCCTGGCGGACCACGTCGAGGTGGCCGTTGCTGACGGGATCGAAGGAGCCGGGATAGAGCGCGATGCGGGTCATGGTCCCGTCTAACCCGCCCGGCGGTCCCCTGCAAGCCGCCCGGTTCCACCGAAATGCGTCGAAAACCGGGTTTTTATTTGTGCGCCGGAACCGAACCGAATGCCGATTCGATGCGTCTCTTGAGGGAGTGTGCGCCGGCTCACTGTTTCACGGGCCGTTTGGGACGAAACATTTCCGTACCGGGACGAAGTCATTTTCATCCGCCCACGACAACCGGGAGAAACGGGCGAGGACTATTAAAGCTTCAGTAAGCACGCAGAAGGGCCTCAAGGCCTGCACAACAGGGGAACGTCATGATCAAGGCTCTTTCAGCTCTGACTGTCGCCGCTTTCATCGCCGCCGCTGTGACCGTCCTGCCAGGGTTCGCTCCCGAGGTCGAAGCCGGCGTGTCCACCGCGCCGCTCGCCAAGAGCGACCGGCTCGATCTGCGCTCCGACGCCTGCACCCAGCAGAATTGGCCGAACCTCGACGCCTCCTGTCTGCGCGGAGCCGGTTCGCGTGGCGTCGTCGCCCCGGCGCGCATCATTCGCGGCTGAGTATCCTCTGCATTTCGCCGTATGCCCACGGCAGCCTCCAGAACGACCCGAAAAAGAAGGGCCCCAACCGGGGCCCTTCTTCCTTTTCCGATGCTCTCGAGGTTCGACCCGTGCGAGGCGCTTACCCTTCGCCCTCGCCGTTACCATTGCCGTTCTCGCCCTCGGTCTCTTCCGAGATATGCTCGACTGAAACGACATGCTCGTCGTCCGCGGTGTTGAAGACGATAACACCTTGGGTCGAGCGGCCGGCAACGCGGATGCCTTCCACCGGGCAGCGGATCAGTTGCCCCTTGTCGGTGACCAGCATGATCTGGTCGGCATCCTCGACCGGGAACGACGCAATCAGCTTGCCGTTGCGCTCGGTGACCGACATCGCGACGATGCCTTTGCCGCCGCGTCCGGTGGTGCGGTATTCGTAGGACGACGAACGCTTGCCGTAGCCGTTCTCGGACACGGTTAGCACCACTTGCTCGGCCGCCGACATTTCGATGTAGCGTTCCTGGCCGAGCTGGATCGCGCCGTTGCTCTCCTCGCCGTCGGTTTCAACACTCTCCTCGACGGAGCCGCTCTCGCCCGACACCGCGCGGCGCATCTTCAGATAGGCCGACCGCTCGTCCGACGTCGCATCGACATGACGCAGGATCGCCAGCGAGATCACCCTGTCCTCGCCGGAGAGCGCGATGCCGCGCACGCCCATCGAGGTGCGGCCCGAGAACACGCGAACGTCGGGGACCGGGAAGCGGATGCAATGTCCGGCAGCCGCTGTCAGCAGCACGTCGTCATGCTCGGTGCAGATCTGCACGTCAACGATAGCCTCGCCCTCGTCGAGCTTCATCGCGATGATGCCGGAACGGCGGACATCGACGAAGTCCGACAGTTTGTTGCGGCGGACGTTGCCGCCGGTGGTGGCGAACATCACGTCGAGGTTGGCCCACGACGATTCATCCTCCGGCAGCGGCATGATGGTGGTGATGCGCTCGCCCTGCTCCAGCGGCAGGATGTTGATCAACGCCTTGCCGCGACCATTCGGCGGCGCCATCGGCAACCGCCACACCTTCTCCTTGTAGACCTGACCACGCGAGGAGAAGAACAGCACCGGCGTATGGGTCGAGGCGACGAACAGCCGGCTGACGAAATCTTCATCGCGGGTCTGCATTCCCGAACGGCCCTTGCCGCCACGCTTTTGCGAGCGATAGGTCGAGAGCGGCACGCGCTTGACGTAACCGAGATGCGACACGGTGACGACCATGTCCTCGCGCTGGATCAGGTCTTCGTCTTCGACCTCGCCTTCCTGCTCGATGATCTCGGTCCGGCGCGGGGTCGCAAACTCCGATTTCACCGCGTTCAGTTCGTCCTTGATAATGCCCTGAATGCGCGCGCGCGAGCGCAGGATATCGAGATAATCGGCGATCTCGATGGCGAGCTTGTCGATCTCGTCGGAGATTTCCTCGCGGCCGAGCGCGGTCAGCCGCTGCAAGCGCAGATCGAGAATGGCTCTCGCCTGCTCCAGCGACAGCCGCGCGGTGCCGTCCGGATTGATGCGGTGACGCGGATCGTCGATCAGGGCGATCATCGGCGCGACATCGGCCGCCGGCCAGTCGCGCGACATCAACGTCTCGCGCGCTGTGTTGGGATCGGGCGAGGTGCGGATCACGCGGATGATCTCGTCGATATTGGCGACGGCGATCGCAAGACCGACCAAAATATGCGCGCGGTCGCGTGCCTTGTTGAGCAGGAACTTGGTGCGCCGCGACACTACCTGCTCGCGGAACGCGATGAACAGCGTCAGCAGGTCCTTCAGGTTCATCAACTGCGGACGGCCGGCATCGAGCGCCACCATGTTGGCGCCGAAATTGGTTTGCAGCGGCGTGAATTTGTAGAGCTGGTTCAGCACCACTTCCGGCACCGCGTCGCGCTTGAGTTCGACGACGACACGGAAACCGTCGCGGTCGGATTCGTCGCGCAGATCGGAAATGCCTTCGATCTTCTTGTCGCGTACCAGTTCGGCGATGCGCTCCACCATGGTGGCCTTGTTCACCTGGTAGGGAATTTCCGAAATGATGATGGCTTCGCGATCCTTGCGCGCCGGCTCGATCGATACCTTGCCGCGCATCACGATGGAGCCGCGGCCGAGGTGATAGGCCGAGCGGATGCCCTGGCGGCCGAGAATGATGCCACCGGTCGGGAAGTCCGGTCCCGGCACGATGTTGATAAGATCGTCGATGCCGAGCGCCGGATCGTCGATCAGCGCCACGCAGGCGTCGATGACTTCGCCGAGATTATGCGGTGGAATGTTGGTCGCCATGCCGACCGCGATGCCGCCGGCGCCGTTGACCAGCAAATTCGGAAACTTCGCCGGCAGAACCGACGGTTCCTTTTCGCTATTGTCGTAGTTCGGCTGGAAGTCGACGGTGTCCTTGTCGATGTCGTCGAGCAGCGATTGCGCGATCTTGGTGAGGCGGGACTCCGTATAGCGCATGGCCGCCGCCATATCGCCGTCCACCGAACCGAAATTGCCCTGCCCGTCGATCAGCGGCACGCGCATGGAGAAATTCTGCGCCATGCGCACCATCGCATCGTAGACCGACTGGTCGCCGTGCGGATGATACTTACCGATCACGTCGCCGACGGTGCGCGCCGACTTGCGGTACGGCTTGTTCCACTCGAAGCCGTTCTCATGCATCGCATACAGGATGCGCCGATGCACCGGCTTGAGGCCGTCGCGCGCATCCGGCAGCGCACGCGCCACGATCACGCTCATCGCGTAATCGAGGTAGCTGCGCTTCATCTCGTCGAGAATGGAAACGGGGCGAATATCCGAGGGCGCCGGCGGCTCCTCCGGGGTCTTGTCGTCGCTATCAGCCAAGGGTGGATTCCGGTCAGGTTTTGCTGGGAATCATATAGCGCATCGGGGCTCCGCAAACCACCCCCGCGAACCACGACATATTTGGATTTTTCCGGTTTATTTTCCGCAGCTTAGGGTGGGATTTTCCGACCTCTCCCATGGTCCTCCGGCCGGCGTGCCCAGGCGGTTGCATTCAGCAGAAAAGTAACAATCCTTCGCACGTCAGGTTATCGACATACGAATACTCAGCAAGGAGCCAACCATGCCCCATACGTCCGTCGCGCTGGTCACGCTATTGGCGCTGCTTCCGGCGCTCGAACGCACCATCCGCGCGCATGTGAATACGCTCGAGTGGTTGCCGATCTTCCTGCCGTCGTTGTGGCTGTTCGCGATCTACTGGAGCTCGTTTGTCGCGGCGGCATTGGGCGCGCTATGGATCGTCGGACGGATCATATATTTTCTCGGCTACGCGGCAGCGGCCGAAAAACGACGGCCCGGATTCGCGATCCAGGCCATCGCCGCATCCGCACTTCTGATCGGTGCGCTCGGCCGTGTGATTTATCTGCTGGCTATCAACGGCGTCCAATAAGGACGCCTGGCCACAAGCAACCTCAGAACGGAATGTCGTCGTCGATATCGGCGTTACGACCGCCGCCACCACTGACGGCTGCCCGACGCGATCCTCCACCAACGGACGGGCCGCTGGAGCCGAAATCACCACCAGCATCATCGCCGCCGAAGCTGCCGCCACCGCCGCTGCGACCATCGAGCATGGTCAGCGTCGCATTGAAGCCTTGCAGCACGACTTCGGTGGAATAGCGCTCAGCACCGCTCTGGTCGGTCCATTTGCGGGTCTGCAACTGGCCCTCGATGTAAACCTTGGCGCCCTTCTTCAGATACTGCTCGGCAACGCGGCACAGACCTTCGCTGAAGATCACCACGCGATGCCACTCGGTCTTTTCCTTACGCTCGCCCGTGTTCTTATCGCGCCAGGTTTCCGACGTCGCGATCCGCAGATTGGCGATCGGTCTGCCGTCCTGGGTCCGCTTGATTTCCGGATCGGCACCAAGATTGCCGACCAGAATGACTTTGTTCACGCTCCCCGCCATCAACGCCTCCACTCTCTCGAACCAAATTCCTGCCCGTATCGCATCCAGTATCCATTCGCTGGGTCGGGCGCCGGGCGCTCCGCCCGCGGCTCCCGAAGCTATACTCCCTTCGGTCCTCGAGAGATGCCGGCGCGCGACCTTATCCACACAGGGATGGAGAAATTACGTTCTCTTTTCGTTCCAATGAAAAGGCTTTTCGGCACGGTCAGTGCAAACTGCCGGTTGTAGTGGGCCTTGATCAGCGCCCGATGGCCGCTACGCACCCCGGCTTCCGGGCCATTCGTTAACGAAGGCATTCCATTTGTTAACGAAAAGCGCCTGACGCCGCTTTCGGGCCAGCAGCCCACTTCTTCCCTCAGTGTTGCATTCGGGAGACGGCATTCCTCGCGGAAACGGATATATTGGCCTCACTGATCTGGGGGCCGAGGCCTCCAAAGAGACTTGTTGGAGACTTACGATGAAATCTTTCCTTCTGGGCACGGTCGCTCTCGCAGCAATTGGTCTGGCGCTTCCCGCGAATGCAGCCGATCTCGCCGCGCGCCCCTACACGAAGGCTCCCGCCTACGTTCCGGCTCAGATCTACAACTGGACCGGTTTCTATCTCGGTGGTCACCTCGGTGGCGCCTTCCGTGGCGACAGCAACAACCTGCTGGGCGGCAGCCGCGACGGCACATTCATGGGCGGTGTGCAGGTCGGTTACGACAATCAGTTCGCGCCGAACTGGGTGTTCGGTGTTGAAGCCAACTACAGCTTCAAGGACACCGGCAGCAACTTCGCCAACCGCGGCCTCGGTTCGGTCACCGGCCGCCTCGGCTACACCTGGGGTCCGGCGCTGCTCTACGTGAAGGGCGGTTACGGCTGGGCTGACTCGCGCTTCAGCAACGGTTTCGGTGGCGACGGCGGACGTGACGGCTACACCGTCGGCGGCGGTCTCGAGTACCTGTTCACCCAGAACTGGTCGGGCAAGATCGAGTACCAGTATTACGACTTCGGCAACGTGAACTTCGTCACGCCGGGCGGCGTCGCGGGTTCCTTCCGCAACGACGAGCACACCATCAAGGCGGGCATCAACTATCGCTTCGGCTGGGGTGGCGCTCCGGTGGTGGCGAAGTACTGAGCCGTACTCGTCTTCAAACAGCTTCAAGGGCCGGCCTCGCGCCGGCCCTTTTATTTTTGTTCCATCTCATCGGGAGAGCGCGGCGCTGCCCCCGTCACCGCTGGTCGAGATCAATCGTGCATCCGGAAGATCAGCGCCACACGTCCACAACAAACCGTTGAACGTTGTTCTGAAGCACTGGAAATTCTTTCGCGTTCTTCCTATGTTCCTTGCAAAGCACTTCTTGCAAAGTCCCTGGCGTCCGCTGCCGGCCTACCGGAGTTGCGCGCCCTTAAGCGGCGTAGCTCTGCGCCCCGGAAATGCCGAACATGGTGGATGAGATTTTGAAGGCAAAACGCCAACTCGTCGCTGGCCCGAATCAGCGCGCCATTACCATTCGCGGCGCACGCGAACACAACCTCAAGAACATCGACGTCGAGATCCCACGCGACAAACTAGTGGTGCTGACTGGCCTCTCAGGCTCCGGCAAATCTTCGCTCGCCTTCGATACCATCTATGCCGAGGGCCAGCGTCGCTATGTCGAATCGCTCTCAGCCTACGCCCGCCAATTCCTCGAGATGATGCAGAAGCCGGACGTCGACCAGATCGACGGCCTGTCACCGGCCATCTCCATCGAACAGAAGACGACGTCGAAAAATCCACGTTCCACCGTCGGCACCGTCACCGAGATCTACGACTACATGCGCCTGTTGTGGGCGCGCGTCGGCGTGCCCTACTCGCCCGCCACCGGGTTGCCGATCGAAAGCCAGACCGTGTCGCAGATGGTCGACCGCGTGCTGGCGCTGCCGGAAGGCACGCGGCTTTATCTGCTGGCGCCGGTGGTGCGCGGCCGCAAGGGCGAATACCGCAAGGAACTGGCGGAGTATCTCAAGAAGGGCTTTCAGCGCGTCAAGATCGACGGCACCTTTCATGAATTGGCCGACGCGCCGGTGCTCGACAAGAAATTCCCGCACGACATCGACGTTGTGGTGGATCGCATCGTGGTGCGCCCCGATCTTGGCCAGCGTTTAGCGGAAAGTTTCGAAACCGCGCTGAAACTCGCCGAAGGTCTTGCGGTGATCGAATATGCCGATGCGCCGTCAGCGACCGAAGACAAGAAAACTGAAAAGAAGACAGCGAAGATTCACGACAAGAGCGGCCCCGAGCGCATCCTGTTCTCGGAGAAGTTCGCTTGTCCGGTATCCGGTTTCACGATTCCGGAAATCGAGCCGCGGCTGTTCTCGTTCAACAATCCCTACGGCGCGTGCCCAGCCTGTGGCGGCCTCGGCATCGAGCAGCACATCGACGCCGACCTCGTCATTCCCGACAAGGACTTGACCTTGCGGAAGGGCGCAATCGCGCCGTGGGCCAAATCGTCCTCGCCGTATTATGTGCAGACGCTGCAAGCGCTTGGTAAATTCTACAAGTTCACGCTCGACACCAAATGGAAGGACCTGCCGAAGAAGACGCAGAACGCGATTCTGTTCGGCTCCGGCGACGACGAGATCAAGTTCTCCTACGAAGACGGCGTGCGCTCCTACGACACCAAGAAGCCGTTCGAAGGCGTCGTCACCAACATCGAACGCCGCTTCCGCGAAACCGAAAGCGAGTGGGCGCGCGAAGAACTCGGCAAATATTTTTCCGACGTGCCGTGTGAAGCCTGCCACGGCCATCGCCTCAAGCCGGAAGCGCTGTGCGTCAAGGTGGGCGGCAAGCATATCGGCGAGATTGCGGAACTGTCGGTGAAAGGCGCCGGCGAGTGGTTCGCTTCGGTGCCCGACGCGCTGAACAAGCAGCAGAACGAGATCGCCGGCCGTGTGCTCAAGGAAATTCGCGAGCGGTTGTCGTTCCTGCTTGATGTCGGCCTCAACTACCTGACGCTGGCGCGCTCGTCCGGCACGCTGTCCGGCGGCGAGAGCCAGCGCATCCGCCTCGCCTCGCAGATCGGCTCGGGTCTCACCGGCGTACTCTACGTGTTGGACGAACCGTCGATCGGTCTGCACCAGCGCGACAACGCGCGGCTGCTCGACACGCTGAAGCGTCTACGCGATCTCGGCAATACCGTAATCGTGGTCGAGCACGACGAGGATGCCATCCGTCTCGCCGATCATGTGGTCGACGTCGGTCCCGGCGCCGGCGTGCACGGCGGCCACATCGTCGCTAAAGGCACGCCCGACGACATCATGGCCAATCCGAAATCGCTCACCGGGCAATATCTCACTGGCGAACGCTTTGTCGCAATCCCCGAGCGACGGCCGCCGAACCATCGGCGCACGCTGAAGGTCGTCAACGCGCGCGGCAACAACCTGAAGAACGTCTCGGCGGAAATTCCGCTGGGCCTGTTCACCTGCGTTACCGGCGTTTCCGGCGGCGGCAAGTCGACGCTGCTGATCGACACGCTCTATCGCGCCATCGCGCGCAAGCTGAACAATGCCAGCGAAGGCGCCGCGCCTCACGACCGCATCGAGGGCCTGGAGCACATCGACAAGATCATCGACATCGACCAGTCGCCGATCGGTCGCACGCCGCGCAGTAACCCCGCGACTTATACCGGCGCGTTCACGCCGATCCGCGAATGGTTCGCCGGCCTGCCGGAAGCGAAGGCGCGCGGCTACGAGCCGGGCCGCTTCTCCTTCAACGTCAAGGGCGGCCGATGCGAAGCCTGCCAGGGCGATGGCGTCATCAAGATCGAGATGCACTTCCTGCCCGACGTCTACGTCACCTGCGACGTCTGCAAGGGCAAGCGTTACAACCGCGAGACGCTGGAGGTGCTGTTCAAGGGCAAGTCGATCGCCGACGTGCTCGACATGACGGTGGAAGAAGCCGCCGAATTCTTCAAAGCCGTTCCCCGCGTGCGCGAGACGTTTAAGACGCTGCATCGCGTCGGCCTCGATTACATCAAGGTCGGCCAGCAGGCGACGACGCTATCGGGCGGCGAAGCGCAGCGCGTCAAACTTGCGAAGGAATTATCGAAGCGCGCGACCGGCCGCACGCTCTACATTCTCGACGAGCCAACCACCGGCCTGCACTTCCACGACGTCGCGAAACTGCTCGAGGTGCTGCACGAACTGGTGGCGCAGGGCAACACCGTCGTCGTCATCGAGCACAATCTCGAAGTGATCAAGACCGCCGACTGGGTTATCGACCTCGGCCCCGAAGGCGGCGACGGCGGCGGCGAAATCGTCGCCTGGGGTCCGCCGGAAGACATCGCCAAAGCGCCGCGTAGCCACACCGGCAAATTTTTGAAGCCGGTGCTGGAGAAGGCGGGCGGAAAGAAGAAGGTGAGAACCGAGGCGGCGGAATAACAGATTGCGAATCAAACTATTTGAGGAAATTCCATGCCTTTTCCATCATTCCACACGTTCTTTGTGCCGATTGTTCATGCTCTCCGTGCGAGTGGTGGGTCAGCAACTATTGAAGAATTGGAAGAAGCGGTCGCGACAGCGGCTCATCTTTCAGAAGACCAACGCAATCAACTTCACGGCGATGGCCCGCGAACGGAATTCAGCTATCGTCTAGCTTGGGCGCGCACATATCTAAAGAAAGGAGGCGCATTAGAAAATTCAGAACGCGGCGTATGGCGCTTGACGCCCGCTGGCTATGAGATGTCTGATGCTCAGATAAACGCGATCAAGCATCAAGTTCAGCAACAGAACCGAGAGGCAAGAGCAGCAGAAATTGTTCAAGCCGAATTCGACGCTGATCCCGACGTTGATGGAGACGATGACGTCGAAGATTTAGCGTTGTCTTGGAAAGAGCGGCTATTAGAGACTTTGTTGACAATCGAACCCAGCGGGTTTGAGCGGCTTTGTCAGCGCATTCTGAGAGAATCCGGATTCGTCAAAGTTGAAGTAACAGGTCGGAGCGGCGATGGCGGAATCGACGGAACCGGAGTTCTTCGACTAAACCTTCTTTCGTTTCAAGTTCTTTTTCAATCAAAGCGATACAGAGGCTCAGTTGGCGCCTCTGTTGTTCGGGATTTTCGAGGAGCCATGGTCGGACGAGCTGATAAAGGACTGATCATTACAACCGGTACATTTACGGCCGATGCAAGAAAAGAAGCTACTCGCGACGGTGCGCCCGCGATTGATCTCGTCGATGGAGATGCTCTTTGCGATCTACTCAAATCACTGAGAATTGGCGTTAAGGTTGAGACGGTTGAATCTGTAACAATTGATCAAAGCTCACTATTGCTCGTTTAGCGTATCACTTTAGCCGGATACGGTATCGCATTTAGGACTATCTATATCGATCCGCCGCCACTCAAGATGTCAGGGATAACTCTCAACTATATTCTCGTCATGGCCGGGCTTGTCGCGGTCATCTACGTTTTAACTGCGCTACAATCAGAGAGGCGTGGATGCCCGTGACAAGCACGGGCATGACGATCACCGAAGGCTCAACTCCGCCAATTGCAAAGCGTTGACAATATTGTCCCTCACCTTCCGAACAACCTCCCCTGCTTCAGCATCTCCTTGTCGCTGCGTTCCCAGTCCTGCCATAGCTCCAGTGCGGCGAGCAGGATGATCAGGCCGCCGAGTGTCGAATGCCAGAAGCGCAGCGTGCCGGTGTTGAAGTAGCCGAAAACGTAAGGCGACATCACCAGCCACAGGCCGAGCAGCAGTTGGCCGGTCTCTTCCCAGCGGGTCAGCGCGACGTATTCGAGTTCGGCGAGGAAGAACACCGCAACGCCGATCAGCGCCGCATTCCAGACCGCGGCGTGGCCGACCTCGTCGCCCGCCGCCCATGGCGACAGCGCGATCAACAGGCCGAGCAGCATGCCGAACCAGTCTTCCCAGTTACGATGGATCGTAAACAGCCGCGACAACATGGAAGCCTCCTGTCGAAAGAGGCATACGCCTGCGGCGGGACAGCGTGGCGCTCCGACCATCATAACGACCAGTCCAGCCGCATCGGGCGCATGTCCACCCAAACACCTAGGCCCTCCTTGCAACCGCGCAAGCCCCTCGCACGACAAAGTTTTGCCATGCGCCTGTCCCGGAGGTTGCAGCGGTGAAGCGGATCGCTACCATGTAGGCAGGAGGCGCTGACCATGACCGATACCGTCCGCAACAACACCGACAAAAACCGCTACGAACTCAGCGTCGACGGCCATCTGGCCGCGACCTACTATCGGATCGCCGATGGCGTCGTTACCTTCGTCCATACTGAAGTGCCGGATGCGCTGGCGGGGCGCGGTGTCGGGTCACAACTAGTCAAGGGCGCGCTGGATCAGGTCCGCGCCGCGGGGCTGAAGGTGGTGCCGCAATGCCCGTTCGTCAGGGCCTATGTTGAAAAGCATCCGGACTATGCCGATCTGCTGAAATATTACGCCCTCTTCACGACACAGATAGTCCTTTCCCGTCCCCAGGATCGATCATGCCAGACCCAAGCCGTCGCGTTCGCGACAACACCGCGTTGAACCGCTACGAACTGGACATCGACGGCGCAACCGCCTTTGCCAACTATCGCCGCACCGCGACGGCCGACATCATCACCCACACCGAAACGCCGCGCGCCTTGCGTGGGCGCGGCGTTGCATCGGAACTCATCAAAGGCGCGCTGGAGCTAATCCGCGCCGATGGCCGCAAGGTGGTCGCGGGGTGCAGCTTCGTCGTCGATTATCTGGAGAAGCACGGTGAGGATGCCGACCTCGTCGCTTAGCCTGCGTTACACGATCTTGATCGACATATCCGGCAGACCTCAAGCTTGCACAGCAGTACGTCGCCCTTCACCACCGGGCCGACATTCGCCGGCGTGCCGGAATAAATGATATCGCCAGCCTTCAACTCGAAAGCTTCGGACAATTTGGCGACCTGCTCGGCCACGCTCCAGATCATCTTGTCGAGATCCGAACTCTGCCGCACGGTGCCATTCACTGCCAACGAGATCGCGCCTTTGGTAAAATGACCGGTCTTACTGGCGGGATGGATCGGGCCGAGCACTGCGGCGTGATCGAAACTCTTGCCGATTTCCCACGGCTTCTTCATCCCTGCCATCTCGTTCTGTAAATCGCGGCGCGTCATGTCGAGACCGAGCGCATAGCCATAGACGTGGTCCAGCGCCGTGTCCGGCGAAATATTGGTGCCGCCGGATTTCAGCGCCGCCACGAGTTCGACTTCGTGGTGATAGTTCTTGGTCAGCGACGGATAGGGATGGTCGGCAACCTTGCCGATCGGCACATTCTGTATCGCGTCTGTCGGTTTTTGGAAGAAGAACGGCGGCTCGCGGTTGGGATCCGAACCACGCTCGATCGCATGGGCGGCATAGTTGCGGCCAATGCAATAGATGCGGCGTACCGGAAACACTCCTGTCTCCCCGACAATCGGGATCGTCACCTCCGCAACCTGGAAAATTGGTTTCGCCGTCTGTGCCTCCGCGACATTGCTTCGCGACGCGGCACCGGCAAGCGCTACGGCTCCGGTTGCCAGAATGGTTCGGCGATTCATGCTGTGCATGGGCTTTCTCTCCTTGTTTGGTTTTTATTGTTTCATCCGCTTCATTACTACGACTGAAAGCTGCAAGCGGTACGCCGCCACCATTGCGCTATCGTGCCGAGCGCTCAAGTGATAAGTCAAAAAAATCGCACGCCCGCCGGCTCGCGCAAAGCAAAAGGCCCGCATCGCTGCGGGCCTTTCTTTATTCGCTTGCAGAATGCGATCAGTTCTTCAGATCGTCCGGCACCTTGCCGCCGTTGGCGGCGAGCTTTGCCATCACCTGCTTGTGCAGCCAGATATTCATCGACGCACTGTCGTTGGTATCGCCGGTGTAGCCGAGCTCCTTCGCGAGCTCCTTGCGCGCGCTGAGGCTAGAGTCGATATCGAGCGCCTTCATCAGGTCGACGATCGACCGGCGCCAATCCAGCTTTTCGCCCTTGGCGGCGACCGCCTTGTCGAGAATCGGAGTGACATCGACCGTGGGCGCAGCCGCTCCACCGGTCGACGCTGGCGCCGCGTCGGCGGACCCCGTGGGGGCCGTCGTTCCTGGCGTCGCGGCATCGGCCTTGGTGCCGAAGATCGCGCCCATGATCTTTCCGAAAATGCTCATCTCATTATGCTCCTGATGACTGTCGAACGAATGAACCGACAAGGCGAACGGAGGCCCCAGAGCGGGAACCGTGATCGCGCGCGACCTTAACGGGTCGCTCTATAATTGCCAATGTCGGGAACTTGTTCCACATGCCGACGCGGCATCGTGCGCGTGGACAACACGCAAAGATGTCACGATCCGGTCGCAATCGCACTTTGAATACCGCTTCGCGGCAACTTGATACCATCTCATCGGTGCCGCGCCCGTCTCGCTTTTTTGACCGTATCGATAGCGACAGACGGCTCGAACAGCGCTACATTACGATGACCGGTCGCGGCAAGATCACCTCTTTGCTTTCGCGGATCTGGTCGGGTCGTGATCCAATCGCGGCAACACATATGCCGTTGCGAGACGGCGGTGTTGTCCCTGCGACAAGGGAGACGATCATGGCAACCTCCATCTACAGCAACACCTCGCTACCCCGCGGCAATGTCGCTGCGACGTCGACCATGCCGGCGGTGCGAAAGATTGGCTTGTCTGATCTTCACGACGCACTCCGACTTGGCTGGGAGGATTTCAAGGCGGTGCCGAGCCACGCCATCATGCTCTGCGCCATCTATCCGGTGCTCGGCCTGATGCTGGCGCGCGCGGTGCTCGGCTATTCAGTGCTGCCGCTGCTATTTCCGCTGGCCGCCGGTTTCGCATTGCTCGGACCGTTCGCGGCACTGGGCCTCTACGAATTGAGCCGCCGCCGCGAACTGGGCGAAACGCCCTCAGCCTGGCAGGCGACGTCCGTGCTACGCTCGCCGTCATTCGGTTCGATGCTGGCGCTCGGCGTCCTGCTGCTGACATTGTTCGTGGTGTGGGTCGCGGCCGCGCAAGCGATCTATATCTGGACATTCGGCTATGAGCCGGCAGCGGACATTCCGGGCTTCGCCTCCCGCGTGCTGACGACGCCTGAAGGCTGGCGCCTGATCATCGTCGGCTGCGGTGTCGGCTTCCTGTTCGCGCTGGCGGCGCTCTGCCTCAGCGTGGTGTCGTTCCCGATGATGCTCGACCGGCACGCCAGCGTCGCCGACGCCATGCTCACGTCGATGCGGGTGATGGCGGCGAATCCAATCACCATGCTGGCATGGGGCCTCATCGTCGCAGCGCTGCTGGTGCTCGGATCGATCCCGTTCTTCCTCGGCCTCGCCGTTGTCGTTCCCCTGCTCGGTCACGCAACCTGGCATCTGTATCGCAAGGTGTTGGAGCCGAATCTGAACCCGCAGTCGGAAGTCCTGCCGCCGCAGCGCGAGCACAGGTCAGCTGCCGACTTCCCGGCCGCGCTGTTCCCCTGGCAGCACAAGAAGCACTGAGCCGATTGGTTTAGGCGATTATCTGCCCGGCGGCCTTCCTGAACGAAGGCCGTCGGCGGATTCGTGCCGTCAGTCATCCAGCATCGGCCCTTGCCTGAGCTGCGACTACCAAATTGAACGATTATTCATTTTATGATAGAAATATGCATCGAGCGCATATATGTCGGGTCAAGATGGAACCTCGGAAGCTGCCGCTATTCGCTTTGTAACGAGGTCCAGCGGCCCCCACCCCGTCGCAAAGAGCTTTCAGACTTGTGGCGATATTGTCTGCAAACTGCCACAATGGTTGGAATTATTGCACGTCTAAAGGATTTCCTGGCGCCTTACTCACCATCCCAACAGGCCAACAAAAATCGCGACAACTTGCGCGATATGTTTAATCATTCCTTGATCTAGTCATGCGTTTTTGGATTAGCTGCATCGCAACATTGTCCCTGTTGCACCGCACGGAGAGGTCTATATTCGCCTCAACGGTTCGCTGCTTCCTCCAAGGTTTGAACCGAGATTACAGGAGACTACAATGCTGCTTTCCATCATTCGCATGATCAACTCGTTCCGCGAGTATCATCGGAACCTGGCCGAGCTGTCGCAGCTGAGCGATCGTGAGCTTGCTGACATCGGTATCGACCGCTCCGATATCCCGCGCGTCGCTTCGGGCTCCTATAACGGATGACCGGCCGCACTGGTCGACGGAAAGGTAACGCCCGCTCCCGCAGCGGGCGTTGTCGTATCTGGCTCTCTTTTCTGCCGGCACCGATGTTCCGGCGAGCTATCCCCAAATCGGATTCCACTTCAGGGCAAAACGCGCTACCTGTGCGCCCATGACCGACTTGAAGCCCACCGATTTGACCCATTCTCCCCGCCCCGTTCACGTCATCGGCGGCGGACTCGCCGGCTCGGAAGCCGCCTGGCAGATCGCTCGCGCCGGCGTTCCGGTCGTGCTGCATGAGATGCGCCCGGTGCGCACCACCGAGGCGCACCACACCGACGGTCTCGCCGAACTGGTCTGCTCCAATTCCTTCCGCTCCGATGACGCCGCGAATAACGCGGTCGGCCTGCTGCACGCCGAAATGCGCCGGCTGGGATCGCTGGTGATGCGGGCGGCCGACGCCAATCAGGTACCCGCCGGCGGCGCGCTCGCGGTGGACCGCGATGGCTTCTCCGCTGCCGTGAGCGCGGTCATTGCCGGCCACCCGTTGATCGAGGTGGCGCGCGAGGAAATTGCCGGCATCCCGCCCGCCGATTGGTCCAATGTCATCATCGCCACCGGGCCGCTGACCTCGGCGCCCTTGGCGGAAGCCGTCCGCACCCTTACCGGGCAGGATTCCCTGGCCTTCTTCGACGCCATCGCGCCGATCGTGCATCGCGACTCCATCGACATGGAGAAGGCGTGGTTTCAATCGCGCTACGACAAGGTCGGCCCCGGCGGCAACGGCGCGGATTACATCAACTGCCCGCTGACCCGTGAGCAATATGACGCTTTCATCGATGCACTGATCGACGGCGAAAAGGTCGACTTCAAAGACTGGGAGACCAACACGCCCTACTTCGACGGCTGCCTGCCGATCGAGGTGATGGCGGAGCGCGGCCGCGAGACCCTGCGCTATGGCCCGATGAAGCCGGTCGGCCTCACCGATCCGCGCAATCCGACGGTGAAGCCTTACGCCGTCATCCAACTGCGTCAGGACAACAAGCTCGACACGCTCTACAATCTCGTCGGCTTCCAGACCAAGCTGAAGCACGGCGCGCAGCTTCGAATCTTCCGCACCATCCCGGGCCTCGAGAACGCTGAGTTTGCCAGACTTGGCGGACTGCATCGCAACACCTTCCTGAATTCACCGAAGTTGCTCGACGATCAGTTGCGCCTGCACGCCGATCCGCGATTGCGCTTCGCCGGCCAGATCACTGGCTGCGAAGGCTATGTCGAATCCGCCAGCGTCGGACTGATGGCCGGGTTGCTCGCAGCGGCCAACGCACGGGGCCAGCAGCTTTCGCCACCACCGGCGACCACCGCATTCGGTGCGCTGCTCAATCACATCACCGGCGGGCATATCGAGACCGTCGATGCCGGCCCGCGTTCGTTCCAGCCGATGAACATCAACTTCGGCCTGTTCCCGCCGCTCGCCAATCCGCCGACGCGCAAGGCCGACGGCACGCGACTGCGCGGCAACGAGAAGTCGATCGCCAAAAAGCAGGCGCTGAGCGCGCGCGCGCTCGCCGACCTCGATCACTGGATAGCGGATCGCCTGCATCTGGCGCGCGCGGCCTGACTCTCGACCGGACTTCGCTCATGACTTTGCCCGCAGAGGACGCCGCTGTGCTGTCCACCCGATGGACCGAAGGCGTCCTGCTCAAGCGCGACGTGTTCTCGACCGTCGAGCGTGGCCGGTTCAGTGCAGACTCCGGCGGCGAAGTCGACGCGGTGCTGCGCCGGCTCGATCAGGTGCCATGGTGGTCGTTCGGCCTGGCTTATCATCTGTTCAGCCGCGAGCGGCACGCATTGCAGTTGGCGCGCGATCTCAAGGTCGGACCCGAATTGCTGTGGGCCGGACGGCGCGCGCTGGTGCGCGGCTTTATCGATGGCGTCGCGCTGCATCTCGCGCGTCCTGTCGGAGACGCTGCTTATTTCCGCTCCGCCAAGCTGGCGTTGCGCAAGCTGCATCGGCGCGGCATCTGCCACAACGATCTCGCCAAGGAGCAGAACTGGCTGCGCGGCCGCGACGGCCACGCTTACGTCACGGATTTCCAACTCGCGGTCTGCTTCAAGACGCGCAGCAAGCTGTTTCGCATTGCGGCTTACGAAGACCTGCGCCACCTGCTGAAGCACAAGCGCACCTACTCGCCCGAAGCACTGACGCCGAAAGAACACAAGATTTTAGCGCGCAAGTCCGCCGTCGCCCGCATCTGGCTGATAACCGGCAAGCGCGTCTACAAGGCGATTACGCGCGGCATCTTCAATTTCACCGACCGCGAAGGCGGCGGACGACGCCTCGTCAACGACGCACCGCTGCTGCGTGAGGTCATACTGCGTAACAAGGACGTGCGCGACGTCGCCATCGTCGCCTTCGCCGACCGCCGCACCGGCGTCGGTCTTTATGCTTTCGCAGAAACAAATCGCAACGATATCGAAGATCAATTGAAGGCGGTGCTCGCTACCGCGAATGGGCCGAAGCCACCCGAGCATTTGCAGGTTGTGCCTGCCCTGCCGCGCGATGTTTCCGGCAAGGTCCGCACCGAGATCCTGCAACTAGTGGCGATGAACCAGGTCGACCTGATCCCGCCGCTGCTGACGACCGACGCCGACCGCGCCCTGATGCGCGACATCCTCGACGCCCGCAAGAATCTGCGGGACCGGTTTAGTTTCTAAATTTTCGGATGCCGCATCCGCGTCATCCGAAGTGTCCGACGGCATGTTTATTTATTGGCGGATACATAACTTAAAAATCGTCGTCCCCGCGCAGGCGGGGACCCAGACTCCCGAGCAGCCATGACCACGGAACGCGCCTGTTGTCTGTTCTTGCGTAAGCGAGAAAGGCAGGGGTTATGGGTCCCCGCCTGCGCGGGGACGACACCGGAGCAGTTTGATCCCATGAGCTAAATTTCGAGCGCAGTATGCGTCGACGATGCGCGTTCAATTTGTCTGGCCACTCAAATCTTTCGCCCCGCCTTGATCCAGTACGGATCACGCAAACGACGCTTGAAAATTTTCCCGGAGTCTTCGCGCGGCAGGTCGGCGTGCACTTCGATATGCTTCGGCACCTTGTAGCCCGCAAGCGATTTCGCAAGCTCGGCGCGAACCGCAGCCACATCGAGCGTGACCCCGGATGACGGCTGTACCACCGCCATCAGCGCCTCGCCGAATTCTTCGTCAGGGATTCCAAATACCGCGCAATCGTGCACGCCTGGCACCGCTAGCAGCACCGCCTCGATCTCGGCTGGATAGATATTGACGCCGCCCGAAATCACCATGTCCCGCTTGCGGTCTGAGATGAAGACATAGCCGTCGGCATCGATGTAGCCGACATCGCCCGACGTGATGAAACCGTCGCGGTCAATCTCGGCGCGCTTCTCCGGCTTGTTGTGATAGGTGAAGTCCGGATTGCCGGCGATGCGCGAATAGATTTCGCCGATCTCACCTTGCGGCAGTTCGCGCCCGTCCTCACCGATAAACCGCAGTTCTGCGCCCGGCGAAATCTTGCCGACGGTGCCCGGCTTCTTCAGTGCATCCTCCGATGTCGCGAACGTCACGGCACCGGATTCCGTACTGCCGTAAAACTCGTAGATCACTGGTCCCCACCAGTCGATCATCGCGCGCTTGACGTCGGCCGGACACGGCGCGGCCGCGTGAATGACATGCCGTAGTGACGACATATCGTACTTGTCGCGAATGCTCTGCGGCAATTTCATCAGCCGGATGAACATGGTCGGCACCATGAAGATGGTGTCAATCTTCTCGCGCTCAATCACGCGGAGAAATTCTTCCGGGTCGAAGCGCGGCATCAACACGAGCACGCCGCCAAGTTTACCGGCGCGCAGCCCGAACGAATTCGGCGCGGAGTGATACAATGGCCCCGGACACAGCGCGCGCGCATTCGGCTTCAGGCCATAAATCATCGCCCGCATGCGTTCGGCGGAGGCCGCTTGCTCCGGCGTCGGCGCGAAGCGCTTGACGCCCTTCGGGTGTCCGGTGGTGCCGGAGGTGTAGATCATGTTCTGCGGCTGCGGTAACGCCGGGCCGTCGTAAGGCGATTGCTGCGTCAGCCACGTCTCGAGATCGATTGCGCCGGGAAGCGCATCGAGACTCGCGGGATCGATGGTGTAGCTGGCGCGGATTTCCGGCGGCGTCGATGCGCTCAGCACCGTCACGCTTGACGGCACATGCCCCTTGAGGGGATGCAGTAGATCGGCGTGGCCGATCAGCACTTGCGTCCCGGTGTCGCCGAGAATGTAGGCGACTTCATCCGGCTTGAAGTGCCAGTTGATCGGCACCGCGTAAGCGCCCAGCATCATCGTCGCGTAAGCGGCTTCGATGAAAGCGATGTCGTTGCGCATCAGGATGCAGACGCAGTCGCCCGGTTTGACGCCAAGCTTCTGCAAGCCGCCGGCGATGCGCGCCGCGCGCTCCGCGACATCGGCATGACTTCGCCGCCGCTCGCCGCTGACGATGCCGTGGAAGAGAGAAGATGCTGAGGTCATTCTGTTCTTTGCAAATCCGGAAGCGTTGGTTGTCTCTCACCGTCATCACCGGGCTTGTCCCGGTGATCCACGTCTTGTTCTTTACGTATGAAAAGACGTGGATGGCCGGGACGAGGCCGGCCATG
This sequence comes from Xanthobacteraceae bacterium, assembly GCA_051954235.1. Taxonomy (GTDB): domain Bacteria; phylum Pseudomonadota; class Alphaproteobacteria; order Rhizobiales; family Xanthobacteraceae; genus 62-47. The sequence continues at coordinate 38,195 of JBQCHY010000035.1, read as the reverse complement.
ACGAGGGTGGCTCGTCAGTCGATAAAATTCGGCGCGCGTTTCTCGATGTTGGCGCGCACCGCTTCGGTCTGGTTCGCCGTTCCCATCAAGGCCTGCTGCTCATACGACTCCGCGAGCAGCGCCTTGCCGGGATCGGTTCCGAGGTTGTTGAGCAGCCGCTTCGCCGCGCGGATCGCGCTCGGACTCTTGCCGGCGATCTCGCGCGCCGCCGCCATCGCTTCCTTGTACGGATCGTCGCACACACGCGTGGCGAGGCCATACTCCTGCGCTTCCCTGCCGGAGAAGATGCGGCCGGTGAAGGTCAGGTCGCGCAGGATGTCGTCGCGGACCAGTTGCGCCAGGATCGGCGTGCCCGCCATGTCCGGCACCAATCCCCACTTGATCTCCAGGATGGAGAGTTTCGTATCCGGCGCAACGAAGCGCATATCGGCACCGAGCATCAATTGGAATCCGCCGCCGAGCGCAACGCCATGCACGGCGGCGATCACCGGCACCGGCAATTCGCGCCAGCCCCACACCGCATATTGCGGATCGTTGACCACGCCGCGGGTGCGCGGCACCAGGCTGCCGAGACGGCCGGAGCCCTTGCCCTCTTTCATGGTTTCAAAACGGGAGGTGTCGAGGCCGGCGCAAAACGCCCGTCCCTCGCCCGACAGCACCACGGCGCGCAGTCCCTTTTCGGTCTTGAGCCGGTCGCAGGTCGCGGTCAGCGCGTCGAACATTGCGAAGTCGAGCGCATTCATTTTGTCCGCCCGCACCAACCGGACGTCGGCAACGCCGTCCTTGATCGAGACAGAGACGCGGTCTTCCATGGAATGGTTCTCCCAAAAAATCTTCGTTTCGCGCTTTACAGAAAGGCTTCGGCAGGTTTTAGTCAACCGACTAATTAACATCCCTCATATTTCAGAACGGTGAGTCATGTTCAGCCCGCAACTCCTCGCCAATCGACGCATTCTGGTCACCGGTGGCGGCACCGGTCTCGGCAAGGCCATGGCCGCGCGCTTCCTCAGCCTCGGCGCCGAGGTCCACATCTGCGGCCGCCGCAAAAGCGTTTGCGACGACACTGCAACCGAACTGATGGACACCTATGGTGGCCGCGTAATGACCCATGGCGTCGACATTCGCGACGCCGGCGCAGTCGATCACATGATCGAAACCATCTTCGCGGAAGGCCCGCTCACCGATCTCATCAACAACGCGGCCGGCAATTTCATCTCCCGCACCGAGGAATTGTCGCCGCGCGGTTTCGATGCCATCGCCAACATCGTGATGCGCGGCACGTTCTATGTGACGCATGCTGTGGGACGGCGCTGGATCGCCAACAAGCTGCCGGGCAACGTCGTGTCCGTCACCGTGACGTGGGTGCGCAACGGCAGCCCATACGTCGTGCCGTCCGCGATGAGCAAATCGGCCATCCACGCCATGACGATGTCACTCGCCACCGAATGGGGTCACTACGGTATCCGCCTCAACACCATCGCGCCGGGCGAAATCCCGACCGAGGGCATGAGCAAGCGGATCAAGCCCGGCGACGAAGCCGGCGCCCGCACCAAGGCGCTGAACCCGATGGGCCGGGTCGGCCGCATGGAGGAATTGCAGAACCTTGCGGTGTTCCTGATCTCCGGCGGCTGCGACTGGATCAACGGCGAAACCATCGCCATGGACGGCGGCCAGGCACTCGCCATGGGCGGCAACTTCTATCAGCTGCGCGACTGGTCCGACGCCGACTGGCAACAGGCGCGCGAGTCGATCATGGCGCAAAACGAGAAGGACCGCGCCAAGCGCGGCTGAGACGGCACATCGATGGCGACGCGTGCGCGCGTCGTCTTCACCCGGGGACGCAGCATGCGAGCCCCGGAGGGAGCTTGCGCGCCCCACCCGACTACGGCGAATACCGCCCAACAATGTCGCGACCGAACGGTCAATTCGAACCTTGTCAGGGGCGAATTCCGCGTCGAAGATCGCCTTCATCTTCAAAATAAAAAATCAAATGAGGGAACGAAATGGCCAAACTTGAGGACGTGACCAACCTTGCCGACGCGGTGCGCTTCCACAGTCAATCCCGTGGGAATTCGATCATCTTCGATTTCGAAGACCGGCTGACGACATTCGCGCAGTTCGACAAGCATACCAACCAGATCGCCAACGGCCTCGCCGCACTTGGCGTCAAGCCCCGCGAGCACATCGCCTATATCGGCAAGAACAGCGACATCTATTTCGAACTGTTGGTCGGCGGCATGAAGGCCGGCGTGGTGATGACACCGGTGAACTGGCGGCTCGCCGGCCCCGAAGTGGCATTCATCATCGAGGACTCCAAGTCCGCCATTCTGTTTCTCGGCCCCGAATTCGTCGATCAGGTACGCAACATCAAGGATCAGATTCCATCCGTCCGCCACATCATGACCACTGAAGGCGGCGCTCCGGAATGGAAAGACGTGCCGGCGTGGCGCGACGCGCAAAGCAGCGCCGATCCAAGCCGGGCGATCGATGCCGGCGAAGTGGCCATTCAGCTTTACACCTCGGGCACTACCGGTAAGCCGAAGGGAGCAATGCTGTCGCATTCCAACCTGCTGTCGATGGTGCGTTCCGGTAACGGCGAAGTACCGGAGTGGAACAAGTGGGACGATCAGGACGTCTCACTGGTGGCGATGCCGATCTTCCACATCGGTGGCACCGGCTGGGGCGCGCTCGGCCTCTACTTTGGCGCCAAGGGCGTCGTGGCGCGCGAATTCGATCCGACCAAGGTGCTGGATTTCATTCAGCATTCCAAGGTCAGCAAGATGTTCATGGTGCCGGCCGCGATGCAATTCGTCGTGCGCCAGCCGCGCGCGAAGGAAACCGATTTCTCGCGCCTGCGTCACATTGCTTACGGCGCATCGCCGATTCCCGCCGCGCTGCTCAAGGAATGCATCGACGTTTTTAAATGCGGCTTCGTTCAAATGTACGGCATGACCGAAACGACCGGCACCATCGTCGCGCTGCCGCCCGAGGATCACATTCCCGGCGAGGAGCGCATGCGCTCCGCCGGTAAAGCACTGCCCGGGGTCGAACTCGCGATCCTCGATCCCGACGGCAAGCCGCTGCCGTCGCGCGCGGTCGGCGAGATCGCCACTCGTTCCGGCGCCAACATGGTCGGTTACTGGAATCTACCGGAAGCAACCGCCAAGACCATCACCAAGGACGGCTGGCTGCTCACCGGCGATGCCGGCTATCTCGACGAGCACGGCTTCCTTTACATCCAGGATCGTATCAAGGACATGATCATCTCCGGCGGCGAGAACATCTATCCCGCCGAAGTCGAAAGCGCGGTGTGCGACCATCCGGATGTCGCGGAAGCAGCCGTCGTCGGCGTGCCGGACGACAAGTGGGGCGAAGCGGTCAAGGCGATCGTCGTGCTGAAACCCGGAAAGACTGCAACCGCGACCGACATCATCAACTTCACCCGCACGCGGATCGCCGGCTACAAGACGCCGAAGACCGTGGACTTCATCCCCGCCTTGCCCCGCAATCCGTCAGGCAAGATCCTGCGCCGCGAATTGCGCGCGCCGTTCTGGACAGGCAAGGACCGTCAGGTGAATTGATGTGATCGCGAGAACGGTCCAAGGACTGTCTGATTGTTCATCTCATCGTCTCAACATGCGCACATGCGCATCGAGAGACGATGAGAAACATTCGCGGTCACCGGCCGACACGCTCGATACTATCTTCAGCCTTGTCCCCGCGACATACCCGACATTGACCCTGCGACATCCCCGCGCAGGCGGGGACCCAGACTCCGCAGCAGCGATGGTTAAACAAAGCACGCGTTGCCCGCGTCTGCCCACCCAATGAATGCCAGGGGTAATGGGTCCCCGCCTGCGCGGGGACGACCAAGCAGTTGCATTCATCGCAGGTAAGACGAACAAGAGGTGAGGGAAGCCTCCCTCACCTCTTGTTCGCACCCATGTAGCCGAACAAGAAACCCGCGACCTTGCGCATCTGGATTTCCTCGCTGCCTTCGGTGATGCGATAGCGGCGGTGATGACGATAGATGTGCTCGAACGGTTTGTGACGCGAATAGCCGATGCCGCCGTGGACCTGAATGGCACGATCCGCCGCCTGGCCGCACAGCCGGTTCGCCCAGTAATTGCACATCGACACCTTGTCCGACAGCGTGTGCTCGACCTGCGCCTGCGTCATCCGGTCCATTTCCCACGCGGTCTTGCGGATCAGAAGCCGCAGCATCTCGGCCTGCGTCGCCAATTCGACCAGCGGAAACTGAATCGCCTGATTGCGCGCCAGTTCCTCGCCGAACGGCTTGCGCTCGCGCGCGTACTTCACGCTTTCATTGATGCAGAATACCGCCGCCCCTAACGAACTCGCCGCCTGCCGGATGCGGTTCTCATGCACAAAGCACTGCGCCAGCGACAGCCCGCGCCCGACTTCGCCGAACAGTGCGTCGTCCGGCACGAACACGTCGGTGAAGCTGACGCGCGGATGATCCGTCGGCATGTTGAAGGTCCACAGATACTCCTCGACCTTGACGCCCTTCGCATCCGCCGGCACCAGGAAGCAAGTGATGCCGCGCGCGTCGCCGTCATTGCCCGAGGTGCGCGCGAACAGTGCACAATGCGTGGCGACGTGCATGCCGGTCGTCCACATCTTCTCGCCATTAATGATCCAGCCGGATTTTCCGTCGCGCGTCCCCTGCACCGCACGGGTTTCCATGTGCGTCGCGTCCGAGCCATGATCGGGTTCGGTGAGGCCAAAGGTGATGCGATACTTGCCGATGATCGATCCCTCGATCATCGCCTTCTGATCGTCGCGGCCATAGAGATCGAGCATCTTCACGATCGGAAAGTTGCCGACGATGGAGTGCTCATTCTGCAAGTCGTTGTGCAAGCCGAGACCTTGCGATGCGAAGTGCTCGCGGATCACCGCCATCCAGAGGTTGGAGCCATCCCTGCCGCCGTAACGTTTAGGAATCGCGAAGCGAAGATGACCCGCCTCATCTGCCTTGTTCTTGGCCTGGCGGAGCAACGCTTCCCATTCATGACGCGGCAGGCCACCGTTCTCGAAATCGGTACGCGCCCATTCGCGGCGATGGTCGAAGAAGCGGACGTTGTCATCCTGCGCCTCCAGCGGTTTGATCGCGTTGGCGATGAATCGATCGAGCTCCGCGAGATAGGCGACGAGGTCCGCAGGCAGGGCAAAATCCAAGGTAACTCTCCCACACATCGATTGCTTTTGAAGAACTTAAGGTGACGTCCAAGGGGGAAGTCAAGCGAACGATTCAGGTTGCGAAGGCCGATGCGCCATGCGTATCTGAAGGCCGTAGCGACATCGGCCGCTCGGCATATTTCGCCCAACGAAAAAGACCACGAGGACACACCATGGATTTGAAATTCTCGAAAGTGGAACGCAAGGGCCCTGTGACCATCGTGACGCCGTCGCGGCCGGAGGTCTACAACGCGCTACACACCGACGCGCATTTCGAACTCAATCGCGTCTTCAACGATTTCGCCTCCGACCCCGAGCAATGGGTGGCGATCGTCACCGGCGCCGGCGACAAGGCGTTCTGCGCCGGCAACGACCTGAAGTGGCAGGCGGCCGGCGGCAAACGCGGCTGGGATACCGGCGGGTTCGCCGGCCTCACCTCGCGCTTCGATTGCGACAAGCCGATCATCGCCGCCGTCAACGGCGTGGCGATGGGCGGCGGCTTCGAGATTGCGCTGGCCTGCGATCTCATCATCGCATCGGAGAACGCGAAGTTCGCACTGCCCGAACCGCATGTCGGCCTCGCGGCGCTCGCCGGCGGCCTGCATCGGCTGCCGCGCCAGATCGGCCTCAAACGCGCCATGGGCATGATCCTCACCGCACGCCACGTCTCGGCACGCGAAGGTTTTGAACTTGGTTTCGTCAACGAGGTGGTGCCGCAAGGCGAAGCGCTGGCGGCAGCGGAACGCTGGGCCGAGACGATCTGCAAGAACAGCCCGATGTCGATCCGCGCGTCCAAGCAAACGATCTCACGCGGGCTCGCGGTGTCGCTCGAACAGGCGATCAACGAACAGCGCGAGTATCCAGCAGTGAAGGCGATGGTCGCATCGCAGGATTACATCGAAGGTCCGAAGGCGTTCTCGGAGAAACGCCCGCCGAAGTGGGTCGGGAAGTAACTTAGCGGAAGGAAGCATACTCCAGTGAGGCCGTCATGCCGGGCATCCACGTCCTAAAAGTATTCTAGGTCCAAAGACGTGGATGGCCGGGACATAGGCGGAGTGAAGCGACGCCGTTCTTCAAGCGGCTATGCCCAGCCATGACAAGGGCTGACGTTCCGCTTCAATTGCGATGGAGCGCGATCCACGGAACCGTCAGGAGTTCTTCTCGCGCTCCAACTCCCGCCGATAGCTCGCGTAATTCGGCTGATCGACAGCGAGTTTATCCATCGTGGTCTGCCACAGATGATCGGCCAAGCCGGGCGTTTGCAAATCGACCAAGCCGGCAGCGATCGAATCCACGAGCTTCCGGTTGAGATCGACAAGTGATCCACTTTCACCGAGCAGCTTGACGAGGCGCGTTACCTCATCAGCGGCACGCGGCCCCGACAATTCCAACTGACGCACCACGAGATCGATGGCGTTGGTCGCCACGCGCAGCTTGAATGCCGCAGCACCGGAGATTTTTGGCGCGATGTCGTTGCGGAGGAATTCAGCGACCGCGTTGAGCAGTTCGGTCGGAGTTGGTTCGTCCTGCATTCTCAACCTCCTCCCGCGCGCGGCGCGAGCAAACGCAGCAGATCGATCTCGGTTTCCGAAGCACGCCGTCCGATCATCGCACGTTCCATGGAGTGGTCCGGACCAGCACGGAAACGTTGCATCATGCCGCAGCACATCACGCCCCAGCGCAACGTGCCCATCACTTCCCAATATTTGACGCGCGCGGCGTCGACGTGGCCGCCTGCCGCCTCATAGCCGACGAACATCTCCTCGCGCGAACCGAAACCGCCGACCGGCTTGTCGATCGCACCGAACCGCCACGAATTGACGCAAATCCAACCGAGATCTTCCATCGGATCGCCGAAGTGCGCCAGCTCCCAATCCAGCACGGCGCGGATGCCGTCCTCGCCGATGATCAGGTTGCCGTTGCGAAAATCGCCGTGCACCAACGTTTCGTGTTGCACCGGACCCGGATCGTTGTCGGCCAGCCAGCGCAGCGCCAGATCGAACACCGGGCGCGGCCAGTCGAAGCCATGATAATCGCGGGTGAGTTCGGCGATCTCCATCGCGGGAGTCATGCGGCGAAGTTGCGGCAGGGTGGCGCGGTCAAGGCCATGGATTCCGCGAAGCACACTACCAGCCTGCCGCGCCAGTTTCGGCCGCACGGCGGCAAAGGCATCGTCGCGGAGAATTTTCCGCGCGATGGTTTCGCCGGCAATGCGCCCCATGATGAAGCCGGTGCCGAGGTTATCCGCCGCATCCAGCACATGCATGACCGGCGGCGACGGAATGCCGGCCGCGTAGGCGCGCTGCATCAGCACAGCTTCGGCGTCGAGGCCCGCAGCACGCTCGGGCGCCGCGCCATAGCCCAACGGCGCGCGCCGCAAGATTGCGCCGATGTTGCCATTGGGATGCACGACGTCGAACGACCACGTCTCCTGGCTCGCACCGCCGGAAAGACGCGCCGCATTGGCAATGCCCGTCGCGCCCGCGCTCCAACGCGTCACGCAACGGGCGAGATCGGCTTCGAAGGTCTCGCTCAAAGGTTACTTGCCCTTGAACTTGGCGGGGCGCTTTTCGAGGAATGCGGTGACGCCTTCCTTGAAATCCTCGGTCGCGCCGGCAAGCCGCTGCAACTGGAATTCGAGATTGAGTTGTTCCTCGTAAGAGTTCTCCTCGCTGTCCCAGTACAGCCGGCGAATACCCGCGAGCGCGATAGTCGGGCCGTTGGCAAGATCGTGGGCGAGCTTCATCGCTTCGTCCTTCAGCGCGGCGTCATCGTACACACGATTGACCAAGCCCCATTCCAAAGCCTTCTCGGCCGGCAGCTTCTCGCCCATCAGCGACAGTTCGACCGAACGCGCCTTGCCGATCAGGCGCGGCAGCAGCCACGTCGAGCCGCAATCCGGCACCAGCCCAATGCGGCGGAAGGCTTGCAGGAAATACGACGAGCGCGCGCACAGGATCATGTCGCCCATCAGCGCGAAGCTCATGCCGGCGCCGGCCGCCGGGCCGTTGACGGCGGTGACGATCGGGCAATGCAGATTGCGCAGCCGCCGCAGGAACGGATGGAATGCCGTCTCCAGCGTGCCGCCGGCATTGCGCTTGCTGCCTGGCTTGGCGTTGTTGCGCCCCTGCAAATTCGCGCCCGTGCAGAACGCACGGCCCGCGCCGGTGATGACAAGGCAACGCACCTCGTCGCGGCGATCCTCGATGGCATCGAGCGCCTCGGCCAATCCGCCGAGCATGTCGACGGACACCGCGTTCATCACCTCCTGATGATCGAGGGTAAGAACCGCCACCGAGCCGTCGAAGTCGAGCGTCACGTGTTTGAACTGCATGGTTTCCTCATCGAGCGCGACCGGCATCCGGCACGTCACCGGAGCCCTGCGAATTTCAGATTGAAAGTCGGGCGCCATATTTGATTTTTAATCCGCGGTTGTCCATGGTCGCTTTCGGAAGGACCGCTTGCACGAAAGCGGGCCGCAGCATCACAACGCAAGACAGACAGGATTTAACCCATGTCGATTTTCGATCTCAGCGGTCGCGTCGCGGTTATCACCGGCGGCAATGGCGGCATCGGCCTTGGCATCGCGCAGGCGCTGGCGACCGCCGGCTGCAACGTCTCGATCTGGGGCCGCAACGCCGACAAGAATAAGAGCGCCGCCGCCAGCATGGCGGGCGCCAAGGGCGAGATCGACACCCAGATCTGCGACGTCACCAGCGCCGCTTCGGTCAAAGCCGCAATGGATTCCACCTTGCGGAAATTCGGCCGCGTCGACGGCTGCTTCGCCAATGCCGGGATCGGTGGCGGCGGGCGTCATGCCTTCATCGATCGGACCGAGGAACAGTGGCGCAACATGTTCGCGACCAATCTCGACGGCGTCTTTCATGCCTTCCAGGTCGCCGCGCGGCACATGACCGAACGCGCCGCAAGCGGCGACGCCTTCGGCCGCCTCGTTGCCACCTCCAGCCTCGCCTCGTTGTTCGGCACCGCACGCAACGAGCACTATGCCGCGACCAAGGCCGCCATCAACGCGCTGGTGCGGGCGCTCGCGGTCGAGCAGGCTCGCTACGGCATCACCGCCAACGCCATCCTGCCTGGCTGGATCAAGAGCGACATGACGGCGGGCATCATGGCCAACGACAAGTTTGTCGCCAATGTCATGCCGCGCATTCCGATGCGTCGCTTCGGCGAACCGTCGGATTTCGGCGGCATCGCCGTCTACCTGATGAGCAAGGCGTCGTCCTATCACACCGCCGACTGCTTCGTGATCGACGGCGGCTATACCGCTTTCTAGCCGGATCGTGATGCGGTGGTGGACAAGCCGCCGCTGTCGATCTTCGTCATAATAGTGTAGCAATTGGCGGAGTCGTTTCCGCAACTTGCTGCCGCATAGATGATATTGACCGCGATAGGTTTGGCCGCCGCCTGCGTTCTCTGGAACGCCGATCGCTCCGTGGAGCATCTCAAACTCGCGGCTGGCGCGCTCTGCTTCTCTGTTGCGGCGCTGATGTTCGTTGTCGGTGATCCGGAGCGGGCGACGGTTTTGGCGCTGGTCATCGTGGCCGCCATCCACGGCGCGTCCGCGTTAAAATACGCCCACAGCGGCTTGAAGCTGACAGTGACCGACCTGCCGCTGCTGCTGGCCGGCACTGTGCCGTTCTTCTTCGTGCAATATCCGGTGGCGGTGACGGCCGCGCTCGCCGGACTGCTCGGGCTGGTCGCCATCGCCGTCGTCGCGCTGTTGTATCTACCGGGTACGCCGCTTCCCCTCGCCGCCCAGCTTGCATTCTTCGGCTTCACAGCCCTCGGCCTTGCACTAGCGTATCGATCCAGCGGCGGAGCTTCCGCGCTGCAACGGATCGCAGCCCAGCCGCGCTGCTTCTATTCGGCCTTCATCGCCTCGCTGCTCGATCCGCGCTCGTGGCGGCAGTTCGGCGGGTTTGTACTGAGCGATATCGCCGATGATCCGCTGCCGTTGCTACCTGCGACGCCCGCGAAGCGGCCGACCTATCCCGACATCATCATCATCCAGCATGAGTCGATTTTCGATCCACGGCTCTACGGGCTGCCGGTTGGACCGCTGATCGACGATTTCCTGACGCCGCCTCAAGGGCTGCACGGCCGCCTCAACGTCGATATTTTCGGCGGCGGATCGTGGCAGTCGGAATTCAGCCTTCTCACCGGCCTGTCCAGCGCCAGCTTCGGCTCAAACGGCTATTTTTTGTTCGAGCGCGGCGCTGGACGATTTCATCATAGCCTGCCCAAGACGCTTGCGGCGCTCGGTTACACTACGACCTTGACGTCGAGCTGCCGGCGCGGCTTCCTCAACTACGATAATTTCTATCGCGAGATCGGGATGCGCGAGCGGATTTTCACCGATGATCTTCCCGCGCCGTTCGATGTCGACAAGTTCGAGGCGACAAATTCCGACAGTGAGTTTCTGCGAGCGGCGCTCGGCGTTCATGCGCATGCGATCGACAACGGATCCGGGCCCCGCTTCCTCTATATGCTGACCAACTACAATCACGGCCCGCACAGTCGCCGCTTAGTCGCCAACGGGCGATATGAGACGCAACGCGCATTCGCCATGGCCAGCCTGCCGGATGCGACCTATGCGGAATACTATGCGCGACTCGTCGAAACGGCCGATACCTGGCGCAAGCTGAAAGCCGATCTCGTCGCGCGCTTTCCGGATCGCCCGATGCTGGTGATCCACTATGGCGATCATCAGCCGGTGATGACGCGGCGCATTCAGTCCCGGCTGCAACTCGCATCCGACGCGCGGCGCCAGTTCCAGACATTCTACGCGATAGAGATGCTCAACGACCCCGCCGCTGCGATGGCGACCGGCCAAGGCCCCAATCTCGATATCGCGTTTCTCGGCACCGTCGCGCTTCAGCACGCCGGGCTGCCGCTCGACCCGATCTTCGCGACCCGCGCCAGCTTGCGCGAGCAATGCGGCGACACCTATTTTGCTTCGGGATCGGAACGTAAACGCCGCTTTCACCGCACGCTGGTCGATCTCGGCCTGATCGATATTGGGCAACCGGCACGCGGTCAGTGACCTTCATCGCGTGGCGACAGGAGTCGCGCGAACAGCGCGACGAGTTCGGCCTGCCGCCGCACGCCGGTCTTGATGAAGATGCGCTTGAGGTGAAAGCGCGCGGTTTCCTTGGCGACATTCAGATCGTCCGCAATCGCTTCCAGCGCCTCACCACAAGCCAGCCGTGCAGCCAATCGGGCCTCGGCAACCGTCAGCCCGAACACCTCACGCAGGGTCGATTCAGGCGGCTTGGGTTTCGTCGCTGGATCAATAAGGGCGATGAGCGCCCTCGCTTCGACAAACGGATTTGCCGTGAGGCTGACGAGCTTCAACGGATAAGCTAGCAGCGGCCCCCGATCTTGCCGCGTCAGCGCGACCGGCGGCGACAGCGCCGCCTCGCTTGGCGTCCAGAGCAGCCGATGCAACACGCGGTTGAGGAGATTGGTTGAGCCGGCATCTGCAGCAACAAGCCGTCGAGCAACGATGCGCACCCCATGGCCAAGCATACGCTCGGCCGAGCCATTCATGCGAACAACCTCACCGCGCCAGTTCACCAGGAGGATACCCGTACCGCTGACCTCGAAGGCCTCCAACGCGGAATCGGTCGCGGCAAAGCCCAGCGCCTGCGTTACGGTCGCCGCGCTGGATAAGCAATTCGACAGCCTCACCAGCTTCTGCTTCTCGCCTGGCGAGAAGCGATCATCGAGAATGCCCCTCTGCAACGACAAACACCAGACGTCCGTGTTCGTTGCGACACGCACGCCAGCAAAGCTGAGCAAGCCGAACGGTGCCAGAAATTCCTGATAATACGGATGCCGTTTCATCGCCTCCCTGTCGATGAACTCGAGATCGTCGCATACACCGTTGCGCATCATCAGCGGCACACCGCGAAAACGCTCGTCGCGCAGATACCATTCATCGCGGAAGTAACAATCGGCGGAGGGCTTCATCCGTTCCGTCAATGGGCTACCCGGCAGCAACTTGCCATTGGTGTTGAGCAAAATCGCGCCGTAGCTCTCCGTCTCGGCAACGGTGGTTTCGAGCGCGGCATTCCACGCAGAGCCATTGACAGCCGCCGCCGCGAAAGCCTGCTCGATGACATTCAAATTCCAATTTGCCACGGCGGTCCCGCAAAATCGGAGAATTGCAGATTGAATATTATTCTCGCTTCAAGCAATGATCTCAACAATTCCGCGTGTTCCATGACTGGAATTCAGCCGGTCAATGATCTTAAGGTTACACACCGCAGCCGTAAGGAATCCCGCAGTTCATGTCCCATTCTCCCTCCCTCGCCCCGGATCGCGTTCCCGTCATCGTCGGCGTCGGCGAATTCTCGGATCATCCCGCGGAACTCACCGCCGGGCTGGAACCGATCGACCTGATGGTCAAGGCACTCCATCAAGCGGAGCAGGATAGCGGCGGCAAACTGCTCGCGGACGTACAGTCGCTCGACATCATCAATTTCCTCAGCTGGCGCTATCACGATCCGGCGGCGCTGCTCTGCGAGCGCCTCGGCATCGCGCCGGCGCACGCTTATTATGGGCCGGTCGGCGGTGAAAGCCCGATCCGCTACATTCATGAAGCGGCGAAGCGGATCGCGCGCGGCGAATGCAGCGTCGCGGCTATCTGTGGCGGCGAAGCGCAAAGCACGGCGACGAAGGCAGAGCGCGCTGGCGTCGCGCTACCGTGGACGCCGTTCGCGCACGATGCGCCGGTGCCATTGCGCGGCGCCAGTTTCCAGAAGCCGATGGCCACCACGCTCGGCGTCGCCAAGCCCGTGACGGTCTATCCGCTTTACGAGGCGGCCTCCTCCGCGCATTGGGGCCAGACGCCGCGTGAGGCATTGGCGGAATCCGGCCATCTGTGGTCGGTCTATTCCAGCGTCGCATCGAAAAACCCGAACGCGTGGCTCAAACGCGCGGTGCCGGCCGAGGAGATCGTGACGCCTTCACCGGACAATCGTCTGATCGCCTGGCCCTACACCAAGCTGATGGTTGCTAATCCGTCTGTCAATCAGAGCGCCGCGATCCTGGTGACCAGTCTTGCCAAGGCGCGCGAAGCCGGAATTGCCGAGAACAAATTGATCTACGTCTGGGGCGGCGCGTCGGCGGAAGAGCCGCGCGACTACCTCGAGCGCGATCAGTTCGTGCAGAGCCATGCACAGAATGCCGTGCTCGGCGCGGTGATGGACATGGTCGAGGGCGACGGACGCGCCTTCGACGCCATCGAACTCTATAGCTGTTTCCCGACCGTGCCGAAGATGGCGCGCCGTACCCTCAAACTCGGCCCCGACGTGCGGCCGACCGTCACCGGCGGCCTCACCTTCTTCGGCGCGCCGCTCAACGCCTACATGGCGCACGCCGCCTGTGCCATGGTCCGCAAGCTGCGCAGCGGCGGCAAATTCGGACTGCTCTACGGCCAGGGCGGTTTCGTCACCAAGCACCACGGGCTGATCCTGTCTCCGCAGCCGCCGCGTGCGATGCTGGCGCAGGAGACCAGCGTGCACGCCGAAGCGGATCGCAACCGACAGCCTGCGCCGCGCTTCGTCACCGAGGCGAGCGGCACTGGCAAGGTCGAGAGTTTCACCGTGATCTACGGCCGTGGCGGTGCGGCGGAGCACGGCGTGGTCATGCTGCGCACCACCGACAATGGCCGCGCCCTCGCCCGCGTCCCGGCCAGCGACATCCAGACGCTGGCGCTTCTGACCAACCTCGACCGTAGCCCGGTAGGCAGCCTAGGGGCCATCTCGACCACTGCCGACGGCATTCTGGAGTGGCGGCCCGCCTGACCCGCATCTCTCCCGCGCGTCAACTAAGCACTGGCATTTTGGCACATGAAGGAGGATAACTTTCCTCCATCTGTGCAAGAATGCAGTACGGGACGCGGATACAAGCATGGATTGGGACAATATCCGGGTGTTTCTGAGCGTCGCGCGCGCCGGGCAATTCCTTGCCGCCGCGCGGCAACTCAAGATCGACCACGGCACCGTCAGCCGCAAGATCGGCACGCTGGAGAAATCGCTGGGGGTGCGGCTGTTCGACCGCCAGACCACCGGCTGCGTGCTGACTTCGGCCGGCGACCGCCTCTATGCCGCCGCCGAGGAAGTCGAGGCGCAACTGTTACGGGCGCAAGGCGATCTCTCGCAGTCCGATGTCGAACTCTCCGGCACCGTGCGGGTCGCGGCGCCGGACGGCTTCACCGCGCTGTTCCTGTGTTCGCGGCTCGGCAAGCTGAAGCGGAAGTATCCTTCGCTGACTATCCAGATGGTGCCGATGTCGCGCACCTTCTCGCTTTCCAAGCGCGAGGCGGATATCGCCATCACCATCGCGCGGCCGGAGGAGGGTCGCCTCACCGTCCGCAAGCTCACGGATTATTCGCTGCATTTCTACGCGGCCAAGAATTATCTCGCCGAACACGGCATGCCGCAGACCGTCGCCGACCTCGAACGGCATTGCCTGATCACCTACGTGCAGGACCTGGTGTTCGCCGACCAACTTCACTTTATGCCGGAACTCTATGGGCCGAATTACAGCCGGCTGGAATGCTCAGGCGCTGTGGGGCAACTCGAAACCGTTCGCGGCGGCGCCGGCATCGGCATCCTGCACGACTATGCCGCGCACACCGATCCGCAATTGCAGATCGTGCTGCCTGAGACGGTCTTTCAACGCAGCTACTGGATCATCACCCACGTCGACATGCGCCAGTTGACGCGGGTACGCGCCGTCTCCGATTTCATCTTCGCGGAAGTCGGCGCACAGCGCTCGATCTTCCTGCTTTGATTGAGATTGAACCGTCCTTGCGAGCGAAACGAAGTAATCCAGAAAGCCACGAAGCAAGGACTGGATTGCTTCGTCGCTTGCGCTCCTCGCGATGACGATAAAATGAGCGATCGAACCCGAACTGATCCCGCTCTGACGCGAACAGGCGCCGTCAGCTCTTTTCGTCCTGCGTGCGCGATGCCGTCGCCGGCTTGCGCGCCTTGTCCTGCCCGGCGACGCGGACCTTGTCGCCATCGATGATGCCGTCCGGCGGCGCGATCACCACGCGATCGTTCGCGGCCAGCCCGGACGCCAGTTCGATGTTCTTGCCGAGGTCGCGCGCGATCACCACCGGCTTGAACACGATGCGGTCCTCGGCATTCACGGTGGCGACCCGCAGGCCTTCGTGATTGAAGATCAACGCGCTTGCCGGGATGTGCAGCGGCGCGGTGCCGCGATCGAGGTTCATTCGCACATTGGCGTAGCTGCCCGGCATCAACTGCCCGCTCGGGTTGTCGAGCGCAAGCTGCATCCGCGTGGTGCCGGTCGAGGCATCGACCGATTGCGACGAGGTTTCCACCGTCGCCGGGAAGGTGCGGTCGGCGTAGCCCGGCATCGTAATCTCCGCCTTCGCGCCGATCTTGATCATCGGCACGTAGCTTTGCGGCACGTCGACATAGACGCGTAGTTTCTTGATGTCGGAGACCACAAACATCGCCGGCCCGGTGGACGCGCCGGCATTGATCAATGCGCCGACGTCAGTGTTGCGTGCCGTCACCACGCCGTCGAACGGCGCGACGATTTTCTTGAAGCCGGTCAATGCCTCGAGGCGATTGACATTCGCTTCTCCGGATTTCACCGCCGCGCGCTTGTTAGCGAGATCGGCAGTGCGTTCGTCGATTTCCTGCTTCGAGACGAAATTCGACGACAACAGCGTCTTGCGGCGCTCCAAGGTCGCCGCCGACAACTGCGCGCTGGCCTGCTGGCTGGCGAGGTCAGCTCTGGCCTGCACCAGTTGCTGATCGAGGTCCGGCGCTTCGATGTCGGCCAGCAATTGCCCGGCCTTCACCTTGGCGCCGATATCGACGTACCAGCCTTTCACATAACCGGAGACGCGCGCATAGATCGGCGCACGGGAATAGGCCTCCAATCGTCCGGGAAGTTCCAGCGTCGGGTTAAGCGCGGTCGCACTCGGCGCGATCACCGCAACCGTCGGAACCGCCTGTTCGTCGGTCCAGGTCCGCAGGTCCGCGCTCGATTTTTCGCGCGACATGATCCCCGTCGTGACAGCGAATGCCGCCACGCACGCGATGGCGATGCCGACCATGCCCAGCTTGCGGGGCGCGACTTTCGCCTCTCCCTGCGTGGCGTCGTGTTCAGTGGGCATACGCCATCTCCGAAGTGGGCACGGCCGCGGCCGGCTGTCGCTTATGAACCATGCTGAAAACCACCGGTACGAATATCAACGTTGCAAAAGTCGCGAAGATCAGACCACCGATCACGGCGCGGCCAAGCGGCGCGTTCTGCTCGCCGCCCTCGCCCAGGCTCAGGGCCATCGGCGCCATGCCGATGATCATGGCAAGCGCCGTCATCAATACCGGGCGGAAACGGACGAATCCGGCCTCCAGCGCCGCCTTCACCGGATCGCCGGTGGCTTCATAGACTTCGCGCGCAAAACTGATCACCAGCACGCTGTTCGCCGTCGCAACGCCCATGCACATGATAGCGCCGGTCAAGGCCGGCACCGACAACGTGGTGTGGGTGACGAACAGCATCCAGATGATGCCCGCGAGCGCCGCCGGCAGCGCCATGATGATGACGAATGGGTCCGACCACGACTGGAAGTTGACGACGATCAGGAGGTAGATCAGCACAATGGCGCCGAGCAGCCCGAACAACAGGCCGGAGAACGCCTTGTTCATGGTATCGACTTGCCCCAGCAGCGCCACCGAACTGCCGCGCGGCACATCCTTGGCGGTCTCCGCGATCAGCTTGCGAATCTCGCTCTCGACCGCGCCGAGATCGCGCCCCTGCGTGGTGGCGTAAATCTGCACCATCGGCCGGATGTCATATTCCGACACCACCGCGCTGGAAGCCGATCGCGAGATGTCTGCGATACCGCCAAGCAGGCGCGGCGCGGCCGAGCTGTTGGCCGCCGAGATCGGCAACGTCTCCAGCTTGTTCAGCGAGTCGATCTGATACTGCGGCGTCTGCATCACGATGTTGTAGGAGACGCCGTTATCCGGATTGAGAAAGAACGTCGGCGCGACCTGCGAACTGCCTGCCAGGTTGACGACAAGACTGTTGGTGACGTCGCGCGCAGTCAGCCCGACGTACTGTGCCCGCGTCCGGTCCACATCGACATTGAAGCCGGGATTGTTCGGCGATTGCTGAATGCGCGCATCCGCGACACCGGGAATGAGGCGAATGCGCCGCAATAGATCGTTGGCGTATTTGAAATTGGCTGCCGCATCGGCGCCGCGCACTTGCAGGTCAATGGGCGCCGGCGCGCCGAAGTTCAGGATCTGGCTGACGATATCCGCCGGCAGGAACGCGAACGAGATACCGGGGAATGCGCGCGGCAGTTTCTCACGCAGTTCCCGCACGTATTCGGCGGTGGGGCGGTGACCCTCATGCAGCTTGATCTGAATGTCGCCGTCCTGCGGGCCGATCACGCCCGTGTTGTTGTAGGTCATGTTGATGCCGCTTACCGGCATGCCGATATTGTCGGCCATGGTATCGAGTTCATTCGGCGGAATGACTTGACGGATGAAGCGCTGAACCTCCGCCAGTCGCGCCGCGGCCTCTTCCACACGCGTGCCGATCTGCTGGCGGGTGTGAATCAACATCTGCCCGGTGTCGACCGACGGGAAGAAGTTGCGGCCCAGGAACGGCACCAGCAGGAACGACAGCGCAATGCAGCCGAGGAATCCGACGACGAACACTTTCCGATGGCCCAGCGCCAACACCAGCGTCGCGCGATAATTCGCCCGCATCCGTTCGAACCGTGCTTCGAACCCACGCTGGAAGCGCACCAGAGGATTCCGCGATACCGGCTTCTCGCTATCGTGATGCAAATGCGGCTTGAGCAGATACTTCGCCATGGTCGGCACCAGCGTGCGCGACAGGATGAACGACCACGTCATGGCGAACATCACCGACAGCGCCATCGGCACGAACAGGAAGCGCGAGACGCCGGTGAGGAAGAACATCGGCACGAACACGATGCAGATGCACAGCAGCGAGACGAAGGCCGGCGTTACGATCTGATTGGCGCCGTCAAGGATCGCGGGCTCGACCTCCTTGCCCTGCTCCAGATGCCAGTTGATGTTCTCGATGGTTACCGTGGCGTCGTCAACGAGAATGCCGACCGCGAGCGCAAGACCACCGAGTGTCATAATATTCAACGTCTCGCCCGCCAGCGCCAGCATGATGATAGCACCCAGCACCGACAACGGGATCGAGATCGCGATGATAACGGTGGAGCGCCAGCTTCCGAGGAACAGCAGAATCATCAGGCTGGTGAGAATCGCTGCGATCAGTCCTTCGATGGCGACGCCCATGATCGCGCCGCGGACGAACACCGACTGATCGCCGAGCAGGCTGATCTTCAGGGATTCCGGCAAGGTGTCGCGCACCTCGACGATTTTCTTCTTGATGCCGCTGATGATGTCGAGCGTCGACACGGCCCCGGCCTTCAACACCATCATCAGCACCGAACGGCCACCGTCGACATGCACGATGTTGGTCTGCGGCGAGTTGCCGTCCAGCACATGCCCGACGTCGCGGATATAGACCGTAGCGCCATCGACGGTCTTGATCGGCAGGTTGCCAAGTTCCTCGATCTTGAGCGGCGAATTGTTGAGCTGGATGACGTATTCGAACTGCCCGATCTTCTGGGTGCCGACCGGCGTGATCAGGTTCTGCGCCGCCAGCGCGTTGGCGACATCCTGCGCCGACAGTCCGCGCGACTGCATCGCCACCGGATCGAGATCGATCCTGATCTGGCGCTGCTTGCCGCCGTATGGCCACGGGATCGCCGCTCCGGGCACGGTGACCAGCGGTGTGCGCAACTGGTTGGTGGCGATGTCGAACAGGTTCTGCTCGGTGAGCCCTTCGCCCGCCAGCGCGATCTGGATCACCGGCACAGTCGAGGCGCTGTAGTTGAGGATCAAGGGTGGTGTCGCACCGGGCGGCATTTGCTTGATCATGGTCTGCGCGATCGCGGTTACCTGCGCGTTGGCGGTGCGGATATCGACGTTGGGCTGGAAGAATATCTTGATGATGCCGACGCCGTTATAGGAGTTGGCCGTGATATGCTCGATGTCGTTGACGGTGGTGGTCAACGCGCGCTGGAATGGCGTGGTGATGCGTCCGGCCATTTGGTCCGGCGGCAGACCGGTGTAGGACCACACCACGCCGATCACCGGAATGCCGATCTCGGGAAAGATATCGGTCGGCGTTCGCAGCGCCGCCAGCGGCCCGACGATGAGCAGCAACAGCGCCAACACCACGAAGGTGTAAGGACGGCTCAGCGCGATCCGAACCAGCGAGACCATTAAACAGCGATCCTCTTCGACAGCACTTTGCAACCAGAACTGAATCCGGGCCGACTTTTAGCAGACAGCCGCCCCGCGCGCCCCACGGCGGTGGCGACAGTCCATCACGAAGCGTTGAGATGCCTCACTTCGCATCTTGGGCTCACGACACCACGGAACCGCCGACGCGAACCGGCTCGATCCAAATACCTCCAATTTGGCCAAAAGTCACCGCATCAGCTTAAGAGCATCGCCGAAGAAGGCTGGACCGCCGAAATTGCCCGATTTCAGCGCCAGCAACATCTCGCCATGGCGACCGCCCACGACCCGCAACACCGGAACGCCGGGCGCGATCTCCGGCCCCACCAGGAAGCCGGGCAAGCCCAGCCGATCCACCGCCGCGCCGGACGTCTCACCGCCGGCGACCACCAACCGGCGGACACCGGCCTGCACCAGCGCTTCCGCGACCGTGGCCATCGCCTGCTCGATGGCGTGGCCGGCGGCCTCGCGGCCATGGCGGCGCTGGACGGCGGCGACCTGATCCGCCGTGGCGCTGCTGGCGATCAGAACGGGACCAGCGGTCAACCGTTCCTTCGCCCAGCGCACCGCGCACTCAATCTCTGCGGAACCGGCAATGATCTGCTCCGGATTGAGCCGCAGCACCGGCATGACGTGTTCCGCTTCAGCGATCTGCCCCAGCGTCGCCTCTGAGCAGCTACCGGCGAGGCAGGCGGCCCCACCGCCAACTTCGCGTTGAGTGGTATTGTCCGTCACGCTTCCGGCGCGCACCGGTCCCGAAGCGACCAGCCCGCGCGCCAGTCCGAGCCCAAGGCCCGATGCGCCGACCGATAGCCGATGCGCCAGCGCCGCCTGCCCAATCGTTTCCAGATCGGTATCGAACACAGCATCGATAATGGCGGCGCGAACGCCCTCGCTCGCCAGTTTCGTCAATCGCTCGCGAATGGCATCCGCGCCGCGCGCGACCGTCGCCAGATCGACAAGGCCGACCCGCGATCGGCTTTGCCGCCCCAGCACCCGTGCCAGATTGGCATCGTGCATCGGATTGAGCGGATGATCCTTCAGCGGGCTTTCGTTGAGCGGCACGGCGCCGACGAACAGATTGCCCTGGTAGACCGTGCGCGCGGTGCCGGGGAATGCCGGCGTCACCAGCACGATGGCGTCGCCGGAGTCGTCTTGCAGCGCGTCCATCACCGGGCCGATGTTGCCGGCGTCGGTGGAATCGAAGGTCGAGCAAACCTTGAACAACACATGCGCGGCACCGCGACCGCGCAGCCAACGCTCGGCTGCGCGCGAGGCGGCCACCGCGTCGGCGGCCGCGATGGAACGGCTTTTCAACGACACCACCACCGCGTCGACCTGCGGCAGGGAGAAGTCGTCGGCCGGCACGCCGATGGTCTGCACCGTGCGCAGGCCACAGCGCGTCAGTGTGTTGGCGAGATCCGACGCGCCGGTGTAGTCGTCGGCGATGCAGCCCAGAGCCAACGTCACGACTTCGCTCCGCGCGGTTTCGCATAAGGCGCGAACCAGCCGAGACCATCCTCGGTCTTGCCGCGCGGACGATATTCGCAGCCGACGAAGCCGCGATAGCCGAGCCGATCCAGCTCGCCGAACAGGAACGGATAGTTCAATTCCTCGCTGCCCGGCTCGTTGCGCGACGGCACGCTGGCGATCTGGATATGGCCGATCATCGGCATCATCTCGCGCAGCCGCATCGTCACATCGCCATGAACGATCTGGCAGTGATAGATGTCGAACTGCAATTTCAGGTTCGGGTGATTCAGCTCTGCGATGAGATCGCGCGCGAAAGCAAAATCGTTGAGAAAGTAGCCCGGCACGTCGCGCGGGTTGATCGGCTCGATCACGGTATCGATGCCATGGCAGCCGAGTTCTTCCGCGACCCATGCGACAGACTTGCGAAACGCGGCAACCGCCTGCGCGTCGCGGCGATCGGCGATACCCGCCATCAAGTGCAGCCGCTTGACGCCGGTCGCTGCCGCATAGGGCAACGCGGTGCGTACCCCTGCCTGCACTTGCGCGAAGCAATCCGGCCGCGCCGCGAAGCCGCGCTCGCCAGCGTCCCACGCGCCCGGCGGCAGATTGAACAGCGCCTGCGTCAACCCATTGCGGCGCAGCCGGTCGCCGACGTCCTCCGGCGCGAAATCGTAGGGAAACAGGAATTCGACTGCGTCGAATCCGGCATCCGCCGCGGCGTCGAACCGGTCGAGAAACGGCCGTTCGGTGAACATCATCGAGAGGTTGGCGGCGAAGCGGGGCATGTCACACTCTTTGAATTGTCATGTTCTTGATCGGTCCTACCATCGAGGCGTCATCGCGAGCGAAGCGAAGCAATCCAGTTCTTCCTTCGTAGTTTTCTGGATTGCTTCGCTTCGCTCGCAATGACGACGAAAACACTGACTCGATTTCATTTCGCGTTGCCTTTGGAATCTGGCAACGGCGCACCGGTGACCTGCGCATACATCTTGGCAACGGCAATATCGTCGTCCCGGCCCATTCCAGACGCTGAGGCCATCAGGAACATCTGCAACGCGGCGGCGGATAGCGGCACCGGGAATTTCGCGTTGCGCGCCATGTCCTGCACGATGCCCAAATCCTTGACGAAGATATCGACCGCGCTGCGCGGCGTGTAGTCGCCTTCCAGCACATGCGGCACGCGATTCTCGAACATCCACGAATTGCCGGTCGACGCGGTGATCACCTCATAGACCTTGCGGATATCGAGCCCCTGCTTCGCCGCGAAGCTGATCGCCTCCGACGCAGCGGCAATATGCACGCCGGCCAGCAGTTGATTGATCATCTTGAAGGCCGAGCCCTGCCCCGGCGCATCGCCGAGTTCGTAGAGTTTGGCCGCCATGGCATCAAGCGCCGGCCGCGCCTTGGCGAACGCCGCAGCGCTGCCGGACGCCAGAATGGTGAGTTCGCCCTGTGCCGCGCGCTGCGCCCCGCCGCTGATCGGCGCGTCGAGATAGAGCCGGCCGGCTGCTTCGACCCGTGCGGCGAGACGCTTGGCGACCTCGGGATCCATGGTTGCGGCGGAGACGCACACCGCGCCCGGCGCCATCGCTTCCAGCGCACCATCCTTGCCAAACAGGACCGCTTCGGTCTGCGCGGCGTTGACCACGACGCTGACGACGGTTTCGGCATCGCGCACCGCCTCGGCCGGACTAGATGCGCCCTGCCCGCCGCTCGCCTTGAAACGTGCGACGCTGTCGGCGGAAACGTCGCAACCGGTCACCGTAAAGCCGGCGCGCAGCAGCGAGGTGGCCATCCCGAACCCCATCGAACCCAGCCCGATGACGGCGATGCGTTGCGCGGATGTGGCCATGATGCGTTTCCTTTTTGGTTTCCCTTCTGCCTATCACGGCTTGGCCGCGCTGCCAAAGCATGGAACAAATGCAGGATTAAGGATGCAACCATGACCGAAACCAAACTGCGCGAGGCCATCTGCCGGCTCGCGCGCTCGCTGTTCGAGCGCGGGCTGACGCCGGGCTCCTCCGGCAATATCAGCGTGCGGCTCGACGACGGCGGCTGGCTGGTGACGCCGACCAATGCCTCGCTCGGCTTCCTCGACCCGGCGCGCATCTCACGGCTGGACACCAATCACCGGCTGATCGGCGGCGACACGCCGACCAAGGAAATCCCGCTGCACCGGGCGTTGTATGACACGCGCGGCTCGGCCCGCGCCGTGGTGCATCTGCATTCGACCCACAGCGTCGCAGTATCGATGCTGCCGGAAATCGATCCGCGCGCCGCGCTGCCGCCGATGACGCCCTACTACCTGATGCGCTGCGGCCCGACCGCGCTGGTGCCCTATCATCGCCCGGGCGATCCGGCGGTGGCCGACGCCATCAAGGGCCTCGCCGGGAAATATGCGTCGGTGCTGCTCGCCAATCACGGCCCGGTAGTCGCCGGGGACTCGCTGGAAGCCGCGGTATTCGCCACCGAGGAGTTGGAGGAAACCGCAAAGCTCTACCTGCTGCTGCGCGGCATGAATCCGCGCTATCTCTCCCCGCAACAGATCGCGGATTTGAACGCAACGTTCGGGCTGTCGGTGCCGGAGCACGGGCACGAGCACGGGCACTAAACGAAATGTGAACTTTGAAAGCGGCCGTCATGGCCGGGCTTGTCCCGGCCATCCACGTCTTCACCGACAATCGCATAGAAATAGAAAAGGACGTGGATGCCCGGCACAAAGCCGGGCATGACGAGGTCTTCGTTTCGCGACAACCTCACAGCCCCAGATACGCCTTGCGCACATCGGGGTTGGTGCGGATGTCGGCGGCAGGCCCTTGCATCTGCACCCGTCCGGTTTGCAGGATGTAGGCGCGGTCGGCGATCTCCAGCACTTCCGCCATGCGCTGCTCGACGATCAG
This sequence comes from Xanthobacteraceae bacterium, assembly GCA_051954235.1. Taxonomy (GTDB): domain Bacteria; phylum Pseudomonadota; class Alphaproteobacteria; order Rhizobiales; family Xanthobacteraceae; genus 62-47. Next base: position 14,245 of record JBQCHY010000035.1, on the reverse strand, counting down.
CACCGTCATGCCGGTCTTGCGGATTTCCAACACCGCCTGAAAAATCTCGTCCACCAGCTTCGGCATGATGCCCTGCGACGGCTCGTCCAGCATCAGCAATCGCGGCCGCGTCATCAGCGCGCGACCGATCGCCAGCATCTGCTGCTCGCCGCCGGAGAGCGTGCCGGCCAATTGATCGAGGCGCTCCTTGAGCCGTGGAAACAGTTGGAACACCAGCGCCAGCGGTTCGTCGCGGTCGACCTTGCCGCGATAGAGATAGCTGCCGAGCCGCAGGTTGTCGTCCACCGTCAGGCTCGGAAACAACCGGCGGTTTTCCGGCACATAGGCGATGCCGCGCGCGGTGATGAGATGCTGCGCCACGCCGTCGATGCGCACGCCGTCGAAGGTGACGCTGCCGCTGCGCGGACGCACCGCGCCGGCGATGGTTTTCAGCAAGGTCGACTTACCCGCGCCGTTGGCGCCGGCAACGCAAACGACTTCTCCCTTGGCGACGTCGATGGAGACGTCGGAGATCGCGACAAGCCCTTCATAGGCGGTGGTCAGATCACGCGCCGACAGCATGGCGATCCCCTAGATATGCGGCAATGACTTTCGGATCGCGCACCACGTCGGTGGGCTTGCCCTCGACCAGCACCTTGCCGAGATCGAGCACGATGGCGCGATCCACCAGCGGCATGACGATTTCCATGACGTGCTCGACCATCAGGACGGTGACGCCGGTTTCGCGCACGCGGCGCACCAGTTCGACGCCGGTTTGCGCCTCAAGCGGCGTCAGGCCCGTCAACACCTCGTCGAGCAGCAACAGTTTCGGTTCGGTGGCAAGCGCCCGCGCCACCTCCAGCCGCCGCTTCTCCGAGGGGATGAGTTCGGAGGCCATCACGTCGGCGGGCGCCGCGAGACCGCAGAATTCCAGCACCTCGAAGGCCTTGCGACGTGCCGCGCGCATCTCCGTGGTGCGGACCAGCGCGCCGACAATGACGTTGTCGATCACCGTCATGGTCTCAAAACTCTTCACCACCTGAAAGGTGCGCGCGATGCCGCGCCGGCAGCGCTCGGTGGCTGGCGTCGCGGTGATGTCCTCGCCATCGAGCCAGATGGTGCCTTGCGTCGGCGGCCGCACGCCCGCGATCAAGTTGAACAGCGTCGATTTCCCCGCGCCGTTCGGGCCGATCAGGCCGACGATCTCGCCGCGCCCGACCGAGATCGAGACGTCGCTGTTGGCGACAAGACCGCCGAAGCGCTGCCAGACGCCGCGCGTTTCCAGCAGAGCCGTCATCGCACCGCCTCCTTCTTGCGCTTGCGCGAGAACAGCCCGAGCAGGCCGTCGGGCCGCGTCAGCGAAACGATGACGATCAAGCTGCCGTACACTATAAGATCGACGCCGCGTCCTGAGCCGCCGATGAACGAGCGCGTCAGTTCAGTGACCGGGATCAGCACCACCGCGCCCAGCACCGGCCCCCACAGGGTGCCAATGCCGCCAAGCACGGCCGGCAACGAGATCAGCAGCGAGAACTGGAAGCTCATGACGCTTTCGGGATCGATGTAGGACACGAACATCGCGTAGAACGCGCCGCCGATGGCGGTAAGGAACGCAGAGATCGCGCCCGCCCCCATTTTCGATTTGAACACCACGACGCCTAGGCTTTCGGCAGCGTCCGGGTTGTCCTTCACCGCGCGCCACCAGTAGCCCCACTTCGAGTTCTCCAGCCACCAGGTGACGAGCCACGCCACGGCAGCGAAGAACAGCGCAAAGTAGAAGTAAGGCAGCTTCGAGCGGGTGAACTGGAATTTCGCCCAGCTATCCTCACGCACCATGATATCGATGCCGAGCGCCGCGCCGGCCCAATCCCAGTTCAGGAACAAGAGATAGGCGATTTCTGCGATCACGATGGTGGCGATGGCGAAGTAATGGCCGCCGAGCCGGAAGGTCGGATAGCCCAAAGCCAGCGCGATCAAGGCCGAGATCAGTCCGCCGGCCAGCATCCCGAACCATGGCAGCACATCGAACTTGGTGAGCAGGATCGCGGTGACGTAGGCCCCGAGCCCGAAATATAGCGCATGGCCGAGCGATATCTGGCCGCAATAACCGCCGAGAATGTTCCAGCTCTGCGACAGCCCGGCATACATCAAGGTCAGCACCATGATGTTCTGGATATAGACGTCCTTGACGAACAGCGGCACGCAGGCCGCGAGCGCGACAAAGACGGCGGCGAGGATGAGGTCGCGGCGGCGTTGTTTGGCGTGGGTGACGTCGTGCATCAGATTGATCCGAACAGCCCGCGCGGGCGAATGAAGACCACCAGCAAATAGACCGCATAGATGCCGACCGCCTTCAGCGACGGCGGCATCACCAGCGCGGTCGAAGCCTCAACAAGTCCGACCAGAATGCCGCCAGCGAACGCGCCGAACACGCTGCCAAAGCCGCCGAGCGCGACCACGACATAGGCGATCAGCGCGAACGACGCGCCGACATCCGGATAGATGTAGAAGAAGGTCGCCATGATCGCGCCGGCGAGCCCGACCAGCGCCGAACCGAGGCCCCAGCCGAGCGCGAACACGCGATTCTGGTCGATGCCGACCAGCGCCACCGCGCCGGCGTCCTCGCGTGTCGCTTCAAGCGCGCGGCCGAAGTCGGTGCGCTTGATGAAGAAGTACAGCGCACCGAAAGCAAGGATCGCCAGCCCCGCGCCGACCAGTTGCGGCACCGGCAGAAAGATGCCGCCGACCGAGATGGTTTTGCCGCCGAGCCAGGAATGCGAGATGCTGCGATAGTCCGGCGTGAAGAAATACTGCGCGAGGCCGCGCAGCACGATGGCAAGGCCGAAGGTGGCGAAGATCTGCACCATGCCGACGTTGGTTTTGGCCCGCATCGCGAACCTGACGATCAACAGATAGATCGCCGCCCCGAACACGAACATGCCGGCCGCAACCAGCGGCATCGACAACAATGGATCGATGGCGAAGAACGCGAAGAGGAAGAAAGCCCCGTACATCGCCAGCATCAGGAATTCGCCATGGGCGAAGTTGACGATGTTCATCAGGCCGAAGATGAGCGAAAGCCCGACGGCGATGAGGCCGTAGAGCAGGCCCATCAAAAGGCCGCTCGCCAGACTCTGGATAATGGTCTCGGCTGTCACAGGTGTTGCTCCGTTGCCCTTGTCGCTCTAGAGACGCTGATCGAAGGACGCATTCAAATCGACCGGGCCGCGCTAACAGATTGAGCGTGAGCCTGTTTCCGTCATGGCCGGGCTTGTCCCGGCCATCCACGTCTTTCCTTGCCGTAAATTCTCTAGGACGTGGATGGCCGGAATAAATCCGGCCATGACGAGTCAAACTGAGAATTGCCCCATTTCGTTGGCCGCCTTTTGAGTCGGATTCGCCGAATGAGGCATCGACACATTACTTCATCGGCCAGATCGCCTCAGCCACCGCCGCCTGCGGCGGGAAGATGGTGACGAACGTCTTGTTGACGTATTGCAGAAGCACCGGATCGGCGTCGTCGTTCTGGCCTTGCGCGTCGAACTTGACGTCCTTCCACGGCATGATGGTGTGATCGCCCGGCATGTTGGTGGCGACCAGCGCCTGACGGATCTTGTCGCCATCGGTGGACTTGGCGCGATTGATCGCGTCGGCCATCACGATCAGGCCCATGAACTGCCGCGACGAGTAGTCGTTGAAATCCTTGCCCGAGCGCTTCTTGTACATCTCGTTGATCGCGCCGACCATCGGCCGCTTCTTGGCGAGATCGAGCGAGAAGCTGCCACGCGAGATCACGCCTTCCAGCTTGTCGCCGACGGCATCGTAAAGCGCCTTCTCGGAGAAGCCGGCGTCCTGCGCGACGATCGCCTTCGGCTTGTAGCCGAGTTCAGCCATGGTCTTGACCAGCAGAATGCCGTCGGTGGTGTAGCTCGACGGCATCAGCACGTCGGCGTTCGCCGCCTTGAGCTGTTGCACCTCGGCCGTCAACGACGGCGAGTTGGCGCGATACTTGATGTCGGCGACCACCTTGTAGCCGCGCTCCTTGGCCAGCGCGAGTTGGGCGTTGGCGGAGTCGGTGCCGAAGATGGTGTCTTCGTGGAACAGCGACAGCGTCTCGATCTTCTGGCCCTTCCTTTTGAGCGCGTCGAAGAAATCGAACATCGCCTTCGAGAACATCTCGTCATGCGGCGCGGCGCGGAAATAGAACTTCAAACCGCGGCGATGCAGGCTCGGCGACGAGTTGTCGGCCGACAGGAACGGGATCTGATAGCGTTCGCAAATCTGGCTGACGGTGACCGCCACCGCGCTCTGATAGGTGCCGACGATGGCGCAGACCTTTTCCTGCGTAATGAGACGCTCGGCCTCGGCGCGGCCCTTCTGCGGGTCGGCCTGATGGTCGGCAAACACCAGACGGATTTTCGCGCCGCCAAGGCCGGGCAAGCCTTCGTCGCGCGCCAGCGGCAGATCGAAATCATATTTGTTGTTGATGATGTCGGCGGCGGTCTCGAACGCGCGCTGCGCATCGACGCCGATTTGCGCACTGGCACCGGATAGCGGATAGATCACGCCGATCACCACTTCCTTGGTTTGGGCGCGGGCCGCAAGCGGCAATAGCGCGGCGGAAGCGGTCGCTCCCAGCAATACGGTTCGACGCGTGATAGTCATGTTGTTTCCTCTCCAGCCAACTGATGTTGTTTCAGCGTTTTTGTTTCGGCTTATCTTTGGTTTTGCCGATTAGAAGGTAAGTCAAAGCGTCAAAGCACGGCAAGCTGCTTGTTCTTGAGGTCGGTGACAAGCATCAATCCCGGCGCGTGGGTGATGGCGAACGGCACCTTCGCCGCCGCGATCACCGCCTGCGGCGTCACTCCGCAGGCCCAGAACACCGGAATTTCATCCGAATGAATCGTTACCGCATCGCCGTAATCGGGCTTTGCGATGTCGGCGATGCCGATCGACTGCGGTAGCCCGAGATGCACCGGCGCGCCGTGCACCGACGGATAGCGCGAGGTGATCTGCACCGCGCGGATCGCGTCCGCCGGCTTCAACGGCCGCATCGACACCACCATCGGCCCGGCGAACGGTCCGGCCGATTTGCAGGCGATATTGGTCCGGTACATCGGAACCCGGACGTTCTGCTCGATATGGCGAATGGGAATGTCGTCGGCCAGCAGCGCCTCCTCGAACGAGAACGAACAGCCGATCACAAAGGCGACGAGATCATCGCGCCAGTGCGCCATGACGTCGAGCGGTTCCTCGATCGCCTCGCCGTTGCGCCACACCCGATAGCGCGGCACGTCGGTGCGGATATCGAGATCGAGGCCCAGCGAGGGAATGCGAGGATCGCCGACGTCCGACATGCCGATGATCGGGCACGGCTTCGGATTGAGCTGGCAGAAGCGATGGAACGCGGCTGCGTCTTTTTCCGGCAGGATCGCGAGGTTGCCCTGCACGTAACCCGGCGCGACACCGGCGGTCTGCTGGGCGTTGCCGTTACGGCAGGCGAGACGCGCCGCGACGCTCGGCGATACGCCGCCGCCGGCATCATTGTCCTCGGGCTTTCGCGCTGCGTTGCTCACCTGGCGTCCCCTTTTTCTCGACAGCAAATGGGACACAGGTCTAACATAATGTCTAATCGTGGTTTCTAATCAAGATCGATAAATTGAATTTATCCAACCAGGCGAGCCGCATGGTCGATTTCAAAGCCATCGAAACCTTCCTCTGGGTCGTCACGCTCGGCAGCTTTCGCGGCGCGGCGCAGAAGCTCAACACCACGCAGCCCGCGATCTCGCAACGCATCGCGCAACTCGAAGGCGACATGGGCGTGCAATTGCTGAAGCGCGACCGTCGTGCCGCAACGCCGACGCCAGCCGGGCGTCGCCTGATGCTCTACGCCGAGAAGCTGATCGGCCTGCGATCCGAGATGATGGCGTCGGTGAGCGATCGCACTGAGATGCGCGGCGTGCTGCGGCTCGGCGTTGCCGAAACCATCGTCCACACCTGGCTCTCGCAACTGATCAAGAGCGTCAACCAGACCTACCCCAACCTGTCGCTGGAAATCGAAGTCGATATCACCTCGAACCTGCGCGCACGCCTGCTCGCGCAGGAGATCGAACTCGCGTTTCTGATGGGGCCGCTGTCGATTTCCAACATCCGCAATCGCGTGCTGGGCGATTATCCGATCGGCTTCGTCGCAAGCCCCTCGCTCGGTCTCGGCAAGGAACCGCTGACGACGGACGATCTGGCGAAGTTTCCGATCATCACCTTTCCCCGCCGCACCCAGCCGTACGAATGGGTGCGATCGCTTTTCAATCGTCCGGACCTGCCAGCGATGCGGCTGCACGCCAGCGCCTCGCTTGCAACCGTGATCCACATGACGCTGGAAGGTCTCGGCATCGCCGTCATCCCGCGCGCCATCGTGGAGAACGAGATCGCGGACGGCAGCCTGCAACTGCTCACGACCGACGTGCTGCTGCCACCCCTCACCTTCTCGGCAAGCTGGCTCGCCTCGCCGGACACCGCGGCGATCGAACTCGTTGCCGACCTTGCCGTGCAACTCGCACAGAAAGCCCGGTTCGTGTCCTGAATTTGCAGTCCGCCACAGCGCTGCACCCGGTTGACGCTTCCGTCATGGCGCGGCAATGAATCGACCATATCTCCCACGCAATCCGGAGCCGTCGCATGAGCGCCAAACCATCCAACCTGCAAATCGATTCCGGCCGCTTGTGGGGCGCCATTCACGAGACGGCGCAATTCGGCGCCACCGCCAAGGGCGGCGTGCGGCGATTGACGCTGGGCGCGGAAGACAAGCAGGTGCGCGACTGGTTTCGCAACGCCTGCGAGGCGGCGGGGCTTGAGGTGCATGTCGACGCGCTCGGCTCGATGTTCGGCCTGCGAAAGGGGCGCGATATGTCGAAGCCGCCGCTGGGGATCGGCTCGCACTTGGATACGCAGCCGACCGGCGGCAAATATGATGGCATTCTCGGCACGCTTGCCGCGTTGGAAGTAGTGCGAACGCTGAACGACGCCGGCATCGAAACCGAAATGCCGCTGTGCATCATCAACTGGACCAACGAGGAAGGCTCGCGCTTTGCGCCGGCCATGATGGCGTCGGCCACCTACGCCGGCGATTACACCACCGACGACATCTGGAGCCGCAAGGATGCGACCGGCGTCACCGTCAAGGAGGCGCTCGACGGCATCGGCTATCGCGGCGAGGAGCCGGTCGGTAGCCGCAAGCTCGGCGCGTTCCTCGAACTACACATCGAACAGGGACCGCTGCTGGAAGCCGAAGGCAAGACGGTGGGCGTGGTCGATCGCGGCCAGGGCATCATCTGGTACGACGGTCGCGTCACCGGCTTCGAGAGTCACGCCGGCACCACACCGATGCCGCTGCGGCGCGATGCGCTGTCGGCGCTCTCGGAGCTGACGCTGGCGATCGAAAAGATCGCACTGGCCCACGCCCCGAATGCCGTAGCCACCATCGGCGAGGTCAACATCGCCAATCCGTCGCGCAACGTCATTCCCGGCGAGATCGCTTTCACGCTCGACGTTCGCAGCCCCGATGCGGCGGTGATGGACGCGCTCGATCGCGATATCCGCGCGGCTCTCGGTGAAATCGCCGCGCGCCGTCGCGTCGACATCAAGCTGGACCAGATCTGGCGTAAGCCGCCGACCATCTTCGACAGCAAGCTGGTGGACGCGGTGCAGGCCGCCGCCACTGAACTCGGCTACAGCTATCGCCGCATCACCTCCGGCGCAGGCCACGACGCCTGCAATGTCGCCTCGGTGATTCCGGCGGCGATGATCTTTGTGCCGTGCAAGGACGGCATCAGCCACAACGAACTCGAGGACGCGACGCAAGCCGATTGCAGCGCCGGCGCCAACGTGCTGCTGCACGCGGTGCTCGCGGTGGCGGGGGTGGCGAAGTAAGGCCGTGTGATCGATAACATCTCAGCCGTCATGCCCGGGCTTGTGCCGGGCATCCACGTCTTTCCTAAAACTCGGCCACATTAAGACGTGGATGGCCGGGGCAAGCCCGGCCATGACGAAGTTGATAGTTTTTACGACTGCACGACGTTGTTGCCTTTACTCCACCATCTCGGCCACGGCCTTGCCGCATGCCGTCGTATCCGCATTGCCGCCGAGATCACGCGTGCGCAATGTGCGCTCCGCCAGCGTCCGCTCGATCGCATCGACGATGGCCTTGGCCGCGACCTTTTCGCCGAGGTGCTCCAGCATCATCGCGCCCGACCAGATCATGCCGATCGGGTTGGCGATGCCCTGCCCCGCGATATCCGGCGCCGAGCCGTGGACCGGTTCGAACACCGAGGGGAAATCGCCGGTCGGATTGATATTGCCGGACGGCGCGATGCCGATGGTGCCGGTGCAGGCAGGACCGAGATCGGACAGGATATCGCCGAACAGATTGGAGCCGACCACAACGTCGAACCAGTCCGGATGCAGCACGAAATGCGCGGTCAGGATGTCGATGTGATACTTGTCCCACTTCACTTGTGGGTAGGTCTTCGCCATCGCCTCGACGCGCTCGTCCCAATACGGCATCGTGATCGAAATGCCATTGGACTTGGTCGCCGAGGTCAGATGCTTCTTCGGCCGTGACTGCGCCAGTTCGAATGCAAATTTGAGAATGCGGTCGACACCGGTGCGGGTCATCACCGTTTGCTGGGTAACAAACTCACGATCGGTATCGCCGAACATGCGCCCGCCGACCGAGGAATACTCCCCTTCGGTATTCTCGCGCACTACCCAGAAATCAATATCGCCGGGCTTGCGGCCGGCGAGCGGCGACGGCACGCCGGGCATCAGCCGCACCGGTCGCAAGTTGACATACTGGTCGAACTCGCGACGGAACTTGAGTAGCGAGCCCCACAACGAGACGTGATCCGGAATCTTCTCGGGCCAGCCGACCGCGCCGAAGTAGATCGCGTCATGCGATCCGATCTTTTCTTTCCAGTCGTCGGGCATCATCTGCTGATGCTTGGCGTAATAATCCCACGACGCGAAATCGAAATGATCGAAGTGAATCTGGACGCCATGCTTCTTGGCCGCCGCTTCCATCACCCGCAAGCCTTCGGGAACGACCTCCTTGCCGATGCCGTCGCCGGGAATGACGGCAATCCGATAGGTCTTTTTGGACGTGCTCACGGGATGGTTCCTTCCAGTTCAGACGAATGTTCAGTGAAACGCGCGGACTCGCGAAGTCGTGAGCATAGAGTAGCGAGTGCATGCGTCGAAAGTCTATGATCATGCAACGCTGCACTGCAATGTTGACCTCTTCACCGGGTGAGGCAATATTTCGCATCCTAGTCTCGCTCTCGGGTCCCCGCGTTTCTTGCGCCCGGCGCTCGCTGAACAGACCAAAACTTAAACAATAAACGTTCAATCAGCTCGAAGAGGAAACACCATGACATCCATCAAACCCCGCCGCACAGCGTGGTCGCTCGTCTTGCTCGGCGCCACCGCGCTTGGACTAAGCCTGAGCAGCGCCGCCAATGCGGCCGACCCGATCAAGATCGGCGTCATCGCCGAAGCACAAGCCATCGCCGGCGCATCGATCCCGCAGGCCGCGCAGATGGCCGCCGAGGAAATCAACGCCAAGGGCGGTGTCGACGGCCGCAAGATCGAGATCGTCACCTACGACAATCATTCCTCATCCGCCGACTCGGTCCGAGCGTTCCAGCGCGCCGTCAACGAGGACAAGGTCAACGCGGTCATCACCAGCTACATCAGTGAGGTCGTTCTCGCGCTCGAGCCCTGGGCCTCGCGCCTGAAGACGCTGATGATTACCCCCGGCGCGGCCTCGAACGAGATCACGCGCGCCATTCACGAGAATTACGAGAAGAACAAATATACCTTCCACGGCTACCTGACCTCCGCCGCGCTGGCGCAATCGGTCTGCGACGCCGCGAAGGATTTGCTTGTCGACGGCAAAAAGATGAAAACGGCCGTCATCATGAGCGAGGACGCGGCCTGGACCAAGCCGCTCGATATCGGCTACCAGGAATGCCTGCCGAAGATCGGCTTGAAGGTGCTCGACCACATTCGCTTCTCGCCGGATACCACCGACTTCACGCCGATCTTCAACAAGATCGAGTCGTCGAAGCCGGACGTGATCATCACCGGCATCTCGCATGTGGGCGTGCAGCCGACCGTGCAGTGGAAGAACCAGCAGGTGCCGATCCCAATGTTCGGCATTTCCTCGCAGGCCACCAACTCGACCTTCGGCAAGGACACCAACAACGCCGCCGACGGCGTGCTCTATCAGGGCGTGTCGGGACCGGGCGTCGCGGTGACGCCGAAATCGGTGCCGTTCGCCGAGAACTTCAAGAAGAAGTTCGGCAACTATCCATCCTATGCCGGCTACACCTCGTATGACGAGGTCTACATGATCGCCGATGCCGCCAAGCGCGCCGGGTCGACCGATTCCGACAAGCTGGTCGCGGCAATGGAAAAGACCGATTGGGAAGGCACCATCGGCAAGGTCCAGTTCTACGGCAAGGAAGACAAGTTCACCCACGGTATCAAGTACGGCAAGGGCCTGATCACCGGCCTGATCCTGCAATGGCAGGACGGACAGCAGGTTTCGGTCTGGCCGAAGGAAGTCGCCAAGGCGCAACTGAAGTTCCCGAGCTTCATTAAGTTCTCCTCGGCAAATTGACCCTGCCATTGTCTCCCGGGCATCGCTGCCCGGGAGGCTTCCCTCCCATCCCGCAATCCCTCGATTGGCGCGGCGAAAGCCGCCACGGCTGGTGTCGATGCTCGCCCTCCAAATCCTGATCGACGGTTTCGCCATCAGCGCACTTTATGCGTTGGGCGCAACCGGTTTCACCCTCATCTTCGGCGTCTCCGGCGTCTTGAACCTCTCGCACGGCGCCATCATGGTGGCCGCGGCGGTTGCAGCCTGGGCCGCCGCCAGTGTCTTTCAGCTCGACAGCTATTCCGGCGCCCTCGTCGGTGTGGCGATCGCGGCGCTGCTGTCGCTCGTCACCTACTTCACGGTGGTGCAGCCGATCCAGCGCTCCAACAAGATTCCCAACGAGGAGAAGGAAATCTTCGTCCTCACCGCGACGCTGCTCTGGGGCATCATGATCCAGGAGGCGATCGCCTACTTCTTCACCAACAATGCCAAGACCGTGCTGCCGATCATCGAAGGCGTGGTCAATATCGCCGGCATCCGCACCCCGGCCAACACGTTGTTCACCGCGGCAGTGTGCTGTGTGGTGATCGGGCTGCTCTGGGTGCTGGTCAACCGCACGCGCACGGGCAAGGTGGTGCTGGCGGCATCAATGAACCCGCGTGGCGTCACCATTCTCGGCTTCGAGTTGACGAACGTCTACATCGTGGTCTGGATCATCTACGGCGTGCTGGCCGGCATCGCCGGCGTGCTGCTCGGCATGTTCCTCGGCGTCAGCTCCTACAGCGTCGGCCCCTTGACCGCGAGCGCGTTTTCCATCGTCGTCCTCGGCGGCCTCGGCAGCGTCTCCGGATCGCTGATCGCGGCCTTCGTGGTCGGCTATCTCGAAACCTTCACCGCCTACATGATCTCGCCCGCCTACCGCTCGATCCCGGCGCTGCTGCTGCTGGTGGTCGTGATGTATATTCGGCCGCAAGGCCTGCTCGGGAGGCGCTGAGATGATGAACTTCTTCAAGTCGCCCCTGTTCGGGATTTCGCTGATCCTGGTGATCATCGCGGCGACGCTGCCGTGGTACGTTTCCGGCTACATTCTCGGCCTTCTGACCGTCGCCTATTACTTCGGCGTATTCGCGATGTCGTGGGACCTGTTGTTCGGGTTCGCCGGCGAAGTGAACTTCGGCCCGACCTTCCTGATCGGCACCGGCGCCTACACCGCCGGCATCCTCAACAACCACTACGGCCTGCCGATGTATCCGTGCATCGCGCTCGGCGCGCTGGCGGCGGTGATCGCGGGCTTCGTGCTGGCGCTGCCGGCGCTGCGGGTGCGCGGCCCCTACTTCGGCCTCACCACGCTGGTCGCGGTGCTGATGCTGCAAAGCTTCATCGTGGTGTTCGCCGACCTCACCGGCGGTGAAATCGGCCTGACCATTCCGGATGTGCTGTCGATCGATGCCGGCGTGAACTACTGGATCGCGCTCGGCTTCATGGTCGTGAGCGCCGCGATCCTCTACGGCCTGTCGCAATCGCCGGTCGGTCTCGTCTTGCAGGCGAGCGGCCAGGACCCGGTTCAGGCCGGCGCGCTCGGCTTCAATATCGTCAAGCACAAGCTCGCGGCGTTCATCGTCAGCGCATTCTTCTCCGGCCTCTCCGGCGCGCTGCTGGTGTTCTACTTCGGCACCGCCTCGGTCGGTACCGTGGTCGATATCGCGGTCGGCGTGCAGGTGATCGTCGCCGCCGTGCTCGGCGGACGACGCACCGTGCTCGGCGCGGCGCTCGGCGCCATCTTCCTGATCGTCGCCGGCGAGTTCCTGCGGCCGACCGGCGAACTGGCGACGTTCATCGTCTCCGCCGTCGCGCTCGTCGTCATCCTGTTCTTCCCCGGCGGCTTCCTTGGATCGGTGCTGTCACGCGAGGCACGTTCATGAGCAGCATCCAGAGCACCGCACCCGTCCTCGAAGTCCGGGGATTGACGAAAAAATTCGGCGGCCTCACCGCCGTCAAGAACCTCAACTTCGACGTCCACGGCGGCGAGATCTTCGGACTGATCGGCCCCAACGGCTCCGGCAAATCGACGGCCATGAAAGCCATCATGGGCATCGAGCGGCCGACCGAGGGCAGCGTGCGCTTTCAAGGCCACGACGTCGCCGGCATGCCGGCGCACCGCATCGCCCGCCAAGGTTTTGGCATGGTGTTCCAGCATTCGCGGCCGCTGAATCGGCAAACCGTGTTGGAAAACATCATGGTCGCGCTATTGCCGGACAGCCTCTTGATGCTGTTTCCCGACAAGGCGCTGACCGAGCGCGCCAAGTGGATCGCCGAGCGCGTCGGCCTCGGTGAAGTCATGCATCGGCGACCGCCGACGCTGCCTTTCGCCGACCTGCGCCGCCTCGAACTCGCCAAGGCGATCGCGCGCGATCCCAAGGTGGTGCTGGTGGACGAACCGTTCGCCGGCCTGACATTGGCGGAAGTCTCGACGTTCTCCGACCTGATCCGATCGTTCCGCGACGAAGGCCGGGCGGTGATGCTGGTCGATCACAACGTCAAGAGCGTCGCCGCATTGGTCGATCGCGTGCTGGCGATGTATCTCGGCGAGGAAATCGCCACCGGCCGCGCCGACGAGGTGATGCGAAACGAAACCGTGCGCCGGGTCTATCTCGGCGGCGCCATCGAAACTTCCGCGCGTCCCGAGGCGGACTTCACCGACAAGGTGCCGCTGTTGCAGGTCGAGAACGTCAGCGTTCACTACGGCAAGGCGCAGGCGCTGGAGAATGTCTCGATCCATGTGCATCAGGGTGAGTTCGTCTCCATCGTCGGCCTCAACGGCGCCGGCAAGACCACGCTGTTCAACACTATCTCCGGCTTCCTACCCTACACCGGCGAGATCATCCGCGACGGCGAAAAACTGCGCGGCACCAGCGCCGCGAAGATCGCCCGCAGCGGCCTCGTGCAATGCCCCGAAACGCGCGAGCTGTTCGGCGAGATGACGGTGCGCGAAAACCTCGATCTCGGCGGCCAGCATCTCGATCCGGCGGAGCAGCAAAAACAGATCGAATGGTTGTTCGACCTGTTCCCGATCCTCAAACAGCGGCAGGGCCAGATGGCGCAGACGCTGTCCGGCGGCGAACAACAGATGCTGGCGATCGGCCGCGCGCTGATGATGAAGCCGAAGATTCTCATCCTCGACGAGCCGACGCTGGGGCTCGCGCCGGTGATCCTCGAACTGCTGTCGAAGGCACTGGAGAAGCTGCGGCAAACAACGCCGATCACCGTGCTGCTCGGCGAACAGAACGTCACCTTCGCCCTGCCCCATGCCGACCGCGTCTACGTGCTCGAACATGCGCGTATCGTCTGGGAAGGCGACCCCGGCCGCTTCGCAGCGGAGGCTGGCGAGGGGTATTTGTAGAAATCGCACGGGACACGTCCCTCTCGTCATTGCGAGGAGCGACAGCGACGAAGCAATCTAGCTCGTGCTTGTGGCTTTCTGGATTGCTTCGCTTCGCTCGCAATTGTGCATGTTCATGAATTCGCTGATTGGATGGTCCTTTGGAGGATGATCCGATGCGCGACAACAGTTTTGACCGGACGGTTGAGCGGAACTATTTGCAGAAGTGG
>JBQCHY010000034.1:0-13874 GCA_051954235.1 Xanthobacteraceae bacterium | reverse complement strand
TTTGTGCACTTTTTAAAAAAAAAAATTTCGTGGTCCCCGCGAGGGCGGGCACCAAGAGTCCGCTGTGGTGCGGTTCCGTAACTTCCCGGGTGGAAACTTCATAAAAACAACCCCCTGGTTTTGTGGGCCCCCGCGTCCGGGGGCCCCACGGCGAGTTGGCAAGCCGACTACATTCTTGAACGCATTTGACTGAAACAGGGAAGTAACATCATGGCAGGAACACTCGGATTCATCGGGCTCGGCGTCATGGGCGAGCCGATCTGCCGCAATCTGGTGCGCAAGAGCGGCCGCACGGTGAAGGCGTTCGATCTCGCCAGCGAGCCGTTGCAGCGCATCGCCGCCGACGGCGGCGCCATCTCAACCTCGGTGGCAGACGCGGTGAAGGAATCCGAGGTGATTTTCCTCTGCCTGCCCAGCGCCAAGCATGTGCGCAATGTGGTCGAGAGCGACGGCGGCCTGCTCGCCTCCATCGGCAGCGGTCAAGTCGTTGTTGATCTCGGCACCTCGGCTGTCGACGTGACACGCGATTTCGCGGCGCGGCTCTCGGCGAAGGGCGCGACATGGATCGATGCGCCGATCGCGCGCACCCGGCAGGCGGCGCAGGACGGCACGCTCAGCGTGATGGTGGGCGCGACGGAGGCGCAGTTCGCGCAGGTCGAACCGCTGATCCGTCACTTCGCGACCGATGTGACGCTGTGCGGCGGCACCGGCGCGGGACAGGTGACCAAGATCCTCAACAACATGGTGCTGTTCGAAACCGTCAATGCCTTGGCGGAAGCCGCAGCCATCGCGCGGCGCAGCGGCGTCGCGCCGAAGCTGCTGCTCGAAACCCTATCGAAAGGCTCGGCCGACAGTTTCGCGCTGCGCAACCACGGCATGAAGGCCATCGTGCCCGGCGAATTTCCGCTGCGCGCCTTCTCCACCGAATACGCGCTGAAGGATTTGTCCTACGCGCTCGATCTCGCCTCGCAGGTCGGCGTCAATCCGCGCGGCGCGGCGCTGGTAGGCGATATCTTCCGCGAGGCGATCGATGCGGGCACGGGCGACAACTACTTTCCGGTGATATCGAAACTGATCGATGCGCCGGACACATCGTCCAAGGAGTGATCCCATGGCCTCGCCGGGCGTTGCCGCCGTCGACCGCGCGCTGACGATCCTGTCCGCGTTCGACGGCGAACCGAATGCGTTGACGCTGGCGGCGCTGGCGCGCCGCACCGGCTTCTACAAGAGCACGCTGCTGCGGCTGATCGCGTCGTTGCAGGCGCATGGCTATGTGCTGCAATTGCCCGACGGCCGCTATCATCTCGGACCGACGCCGTTCCGGCTCGGCGCGGTCTATCAGCGCGCCAATCATCTCTCCGATCATGTGATGCCGGTGCTGCGCCAGCTTGTGGCGGCGGGCACCGAAAGCCCGTCGTTCCATGTGAGACATGATCCCAAGCAGCGGCTGTGCGTGTTTCGCGTCGATTCGCAGCATTCGACGCTGGACCGCGTCGAGGCCGGCGCGCTGCTGCCGCTCGATCGCGGCGCGGCAGGGCGGGTGATCCTCGCGTTCGACGGCGCCAAGGGCGAGTCCTTCGATCGCATTCGCGATGCCTTCGTCGCGCTGTCGTCCGGCGAGCGCGATCCGGATTGCGCCGGCATCGCCGCGCCGGTGTTCGGCGCCGACGGCCGGCTGGTCGGCGCGCTGTCGGTGTCCGGCCCCAAGCCGCGCTTCACGCCTGAGACCATCGCGTCGATGACCGCGCAGGTGCTGCAAGGCGCGCTACACCTCACTCACGCGCTCGGTGGCCGTAACGATGCCTTGCGTGATGCCGCAGGCAAAAGCGGCCAACAAGTTGCATATGCCTCAGTTTAGCCCGTCATGGCCGGGCTCGTCCCGGCCATCCACGTCTTTACAGATACGGAGCAAGAAGGACGTAGATGCCCGGGACGAGCCCGGGCATGACGAGAGATACCGATCGTCAGAACTACGAGGTGAGTGCAAAACCTACGTCGCCCCGCGCTCGCGGATTTTCGCGCCGAGCGCCAGTGCCTTTGAAAGTGCCGCGCCGGTGGCGTTGAGCGCGTCGATGCGTTCCGGCAGCCGCTCGTTCATGATCCGCTGCAACGGCCCCGTCATCGCCAGCGCGTGAAGCACTATGCCGTCCGGCAGCGTGACCGGAACGGCGATGGCCGCGAGGCCCTCATCGATCTCACCGATGCAGGTGGCGTAGCCGCGCTCGCGCACCGCTTCCAATTCCGACGTCACCCAGGCCGCATCGTTGCGGGTGTTGGCGGTGACGATCGGCAGCGGCTGCGCCAGTGCCTGTGCCAAAGTCGCGTCGTCCTGATAGGCCATGATGGCTTTGGCCGACGCTGCCGCATTGACCGGCATTTCGATGCCGGGCTGCACGTAGCCGCGCCAGCGCACGTCCGGCGATTGTGATACCGCGACCACGACGCGCCCGCCGGCGAGCCGCGTCAGGTAACAGGTCTCGCCCCAGCTTTCGATGATCTGCCGCAGATGCGGGCCGGTCAGCGTCGCCAGCCAGTCGTCGTCGACGGTGGCATGGACCAGCCGCGTCAGCCGTTCGCCAAGATCGTAGGCGCGGCCGCCGACGGCTTCGCGCGCGAGGCCGGCTTTCACCAGACCTTTCAGCAATCGATGCGCGGTGGTCTTCGGCAGCGCCAGCATCGACGAGACATCGCCGAGCGTCAGCGCGCCGGGAAAGGCGGCCACCAGTTCCAGCACGTCCATGTAGCGGCCGAGCGGCCCGGGCGATGCGTCGTCTGTCGTCGTGGTGTCCGTGGTCATGGTCCTGCGCGGTTGCGGCCGAGTCTGTCTTGACTCCGGGAGGCTTGCTTTATATCGTTTCGATATCCTGAATGCAATTCCGAATTTCGGAACGAAAATGATCCACCCCTCGACGAAGCGGGGCGCGATCGGGAGGCGCGAGATGTATCCGGACCCGAATTCGAAATCGCAGGCACTTTACAACCGCGCGCTCAACAGTCTGCCCGGCGGCAACTCGCGCACCACGGTGTTCATGAAGCCGTATCCGATCTACGCCGCGCGCGGCGAGGGCTGCCGCGTCACCGATCTCGACGGCAACGTCTTCATCGACTGCATCAACAATTTCGCCTCGCTGATTCACGGCCACGCCCATCCGAAACTGGTGAAGGCCGCGAGCGACCAGATGATGCTCGGCTCCGCGTTCGGCCTGCCGACCGAAGCGGAAGTCGATCTCGCTGAACTGTTGACCTCGCGTCTTCCCTCCGTCGATCAGGTGCGCTTCGCCAATTCCGGCACCGAGGCGGTGATGATGGCGCTGAAGGCGGCGCGCGCGTTCACCGGCCGGCCGAAAATCGCCAAATGCGAGGGCGCCTATCACGGCTCCTACGACTACGCCGAAGTCAGCCTCGATCCGACGCCGGAGGCGTGGGGCCGCAATGCGCCGGTGTCGGTCGCCTACGCCAAGGGAACGCCGGACAACGTGCTGGCAGACGTGCTGACGATTCCGTTCAACGATCCGGAAGCGGCGGTGTCCTTGATCCGCGAGCACGGCCCCGAACTCGCCTGCGTGCTCGTCGATCCGATGCCGAACCGCGCTGGTCTGGTGCCGGCCGACAAGGCGTATATCGAAGCGCTGCGCGCGGTGACGCGCGAGGTCGGTGCGTTGTTGATTTTCGACGAAGTGATTTCGTTCCGCCTCGGCTATCACGGCGCGCAAGGACTGTGGGATGCCGATCCCGATCTCACAGCGCTCGGCAAGATCATGGGTGGCGGCTTTCCGGTCGGCGCCATCGGCGGCCGCACCGACGTGATGGCAGTGTTCGATCCGCGCCACGGCAAGCCAGCGCTGCCGCATGGCGGCACCTTCTCGGCCAATCCGGTGACGATGCGCGCGGGCTTGGCCGCGATGCAGTTGCTGGACGAGGCGATGTTCAAGCGGC
Organism: Xanthobacteraceae bacterium; assembly: GCA_051954235.1. Taxonomy (GTDB): domain Bacteria; phylum Pseudomonadota; class Alphaproteobacteria; order Rhizobiales; family Xanthobacteraceae; genus 62-47. The sequence continues at coordinate 9,938 of JBQCHY010000034.1, read as the reverse complement.
TCGACGCCATCGGAGATGCAGTGCGCGGCGGCATCGACGATGCGTTCCGCAAGCACGGCGTGCCGGGGCGCACCGTGGGGCGCGGTTCGCTGCTGAAGATTCACTTCGCCGAGCGCGACATCCGCGATTATCGCTCCGCTTATCTGACCGAGAAGGAAGCGAAGCGGCAGGCGGTGTTCAACACCGGCCTGCTCAATCGCGGCATCCTCTGCGCCGGCTACGGACTGATGGCGCTGTCGACGCCGATGAGCGATGCGGACGTTGAGGCCATCGTCACCGCCGCCGATGCGGCGATGGCCGAAGTTGCGGCGCAGGGCTGAGCCGCGCAGTTCATCTCACGTCAATTCCGGCAAGCGAGCGAGGCACATTATGTCCGCGACCATCGATCCGATCACGCGTTCCGTCGTCCAGCATCGACTGAGTTCGATCGTCGCCGAAATGGGCGAGGCGATGCTGCGCACGTCGTATTCGCAGATCCTCAATTCGAGCCGCGATTTCTCGCTGGCGATCTGCGACACCAAAGGCCGGCTGATCGCGCAGGCCGATCACATCCCGGTGCATGTCGGCGCGCTGCCATGGGCGGCGCGCGCCATCGAGGAGCGCTTCAGCGACTTCAAGCCGGGCGACGTGCTGCTGCTCAACGATCCCTATCGCGGCGGCAGCCATCTGCCCGACCTCACCGCCTTCGTGCCGGTGTTCGATGGCGAGCGGCGGATGTACTGGGCTATCGTGCGCGCGCATCAGAGCGACATCGGCGGTGCGACCCATGGCGGCTACAACCCGACCGCCTCCGAAATCTATCAGGAAGGCCTGCGTGTGCCGCCGCTGTTCCTTTACCGGGCGGGCGAACTGCGCGACGACGTTCTCGATCTGCTGGCGCTCAACATCCGCAACCCGCGCGACTTCCGCGGCGATCTCGCCGCCATGGTCGGCGCTGCGCGGCTCGGCGAACGGCGCCTGCTGCGGCTGTTCGACGAATTCGGCGGCGCGACGGTGGAGCGCGCGGTGGATGCGATCCTCGACGCCGCCGAGGCGCAGACTCGCGCCGTGGTGTCGACCTGGAAGGACGGCGTGTTCCACGGCGAAGCCTTCCTCGACGACGACGGCTCCGGCGGCCGCGAGAATATCCGCATCAGTGCCAAGGTGACCAAGCGCGGCGGCGAAGTGGAGGTCGATCTCTCCGACTCCGATCCGCAATCGACGCGCTTCGTCAATTCGTCGCACGCCAACATGCAGGCGGCGGTGGCGATGGCCTTCGCCTATCTGATCGATCCCGACATTCCGAAGAACGACGGCTGCCTGCGCGCGCTGAAGGTGATCGCCAAGCAAGGCACCATCGTCTGGGCCGATCCCGGCCGCCCGGTGACGCTCTGCACTAGCCATCCGTCGAACGAAATCGTCGAAGCCATCGTCAAGGCGTTGTCGGCCTCATGTCCGGAGCGCGCGATGGCCGGCTGGAGCCGCCGCTTCCGGATCGCCATTCAGGGCGAGGACCCGCGCACCGGCCGCAACTTCATATGGCACATGTTTCAGGCGCGGCCCGGCGGCGGCGCGTCGTCGCAAGGCGACGGCTGGTCGTCGATCGGCGAGTGGCACACCGTCGGCGGCATCAAGTTCGGCAGTCTCGAAGTCGCGGAAGTGCGCTTCCCGCTGCATTTCCGCCATCACGAATTTCTCGCGGATTCCGGCGGCGACGGCAAACATCGCGGCGGCCTCGGCGTCGCGCTCGATCTGGTGATGGAGACGCAGACAGTGGCGCTCGCCAACACCGCCGGCGAAGGCACGCGGCATCGCGCCACCGGGATGCTCGGCGGTGAGGACGGCCAACCGCATCGTTACCGATTGATATCCGAAGGGCGCGAGCCGCGCGTGTTGCGCACCAAGGAAGTCGGCATTGAAATTCATCCCGGCGACTGGTTCGAGATCCGTTCGTCCGGCGGCGGCGGCTGGGGCGATCCGGCGCAACGCCCGGAAGCAGCGCGCGCGCGCGACGTCGCGCAGGGACTGGTGAGCGGCAACACGACGAAGGCGGGTGCGTGACGATGGTTACGATTGGCGTTGATGTTGGCGGCACCTACACGGACCTCGTCGCCATCGACGAGCGGGGACACACCACTTTCGCGAAATCGCCCTCGACCCCGGCCGATCAATCCATCGGCGTGATGGCGGGGCTCGAGGAACTGGCGCGGCGTCTCGGCATGACGCGCGAAGCGATGCTGGCGGCGACCACGCGGCTCGTGCATGGCACCACGGTCGCGACCAACGCGCTCTTGGAGCGCAAAGGCGCGAAGGTGGCGCTGGTCACCACCGAGGGCCATCGCGACATCATCGAGATGCGCGAGGGCTTGAAGGACAATCGTTACGACCTGCGCTCGCCGCCGCCGGAGCCGCTGGTGCCGCGCGAACGGCGCTTTGGTGTCCGCGAGCGCATCAAGGCCAACGGCGACGTGCTGATCCCGCTCGACGAATCTTCAGTGAGTGAAGCCATTGCCGCGATCCGCGCATCCGGCGCGCAGTCGGTGGCGATCTGTTTCCTGCATGCCTATCGCAATCCGGCGCACGAGATCGCGATGGCCGAGCGCATCGCGCGCGAATTGCCCGACGTGAATATCTCGCGCTCCAGCGACGTGCTGCCGCAGATTCTCGAATTCGAGCGCTTCTCTACCACGGTGGTGAACGCCTACGTCGCGCCGCCGGTGCGGCGTTATCTCACCAGCCTCGAAGCGCGGCTGCGCGAGGCGGGGCTTAAATCGAGCGTCTTCATCATTCTCTCCCACGGCGGCATGGCGCCGATCGAGGAAGCGGCAAGGCTCGCCGCCGGCACCGTGCTGTCCGGTCCCGCCGGCGGCATCTCCGGCTGCCAGCGTTGCGCGGAACTGCTCGGCATTCCCGATCTGGTGCCGTTCGACATGGGCGGCACCTCGACCGATATCTCGCTGATCTCCGACGGTCGCGCCGCGTTGTCGGCGGCGGGCGCGCTCGCCGGACAGCGCATTGCGTTGCGCAGTCTCGACATCACCAGCATCGCGGCCGGCGGCGGCTCCATCGCCGATGTCGATGCCGGCGGCACCTTTCACGTCGGCCCGGAAAGCGCCGGCTCGGTGCCGGGCCCGGCGTGCTACGGCAATGGCGGCACGGACGTCGCCGTCACCGACGCCAACGTCGTGCTGGGCTATCTCGACGCCGACGCCTTCATGGGCGGAAAACGGCCGCTCGACCGCGCGGCGTCCGATGCCGCGATGGACCGCCTCGCCGCGAAACTCGGCCTGTCGCGCGATGCGGCGGCAGCTGGCGTCTATCGCATGATCAACCTGAAGATGGCGGACGGCATCCGCCTCACGACGTTGCGGCGCGGCGTCGATCCGCGACGCTTCACGCTGCTGTCGTTCGGCGGCGCGGCGGGCCTGCATTGCGCGGAAGTCGCGCGCGAACTCGAGATCAAGCGCATCGTGGTGCCGACTGCCGCGTCGGTACTCTCGGCATGGGGCATGCTGACCAGCGACCTGCGCTACGAAGTCAGCCGCACCTATCTCGATTCCGGCAAGCGCATTCAATCACCTGACGTGCGCGCGCTGTTCGCGGAGCTGGAAGCGCAGGCGGCGGGGCGGCTGCGGTCGTGGTTCGACGGGCCGATGACGATCCAACGCTCGGCGGAGATGCGCTACGGCGAGCAGATTTTCGAGATCGACGTGCCGCTCGACGGGCTCGACATGGACGATCCGGCGCTCGCCGCGCAAATCGAGGCGCGCTTCCATCGTCGCCACGAAGATCTCTACACCTACGCCTCACCCGATCAGGAGGTGGTGTTCGTCAACGCGCGCGTCGCAGCGGTCGGCGCGGTGACGCGCGGCAACGACGACGTGAAGCCATCGCCAGCTTCCGCGCCGCCTCGGCCGAAGTCGACACGCAAGGCGTTCTTCGGCGCCTGGCGCGAGGTGCCGGTCTACGCAATGGACGGGCTCGCGCCCGACCACGCGCTCGAAGGCCCGGCCATCGTCGAGGCGGAAACCACGACGGTGGTGCTCAACGACGGCGACCGCGCAAGCGTCAATGAGCTTGGATGGCTGGATATTCGGTTGGGGTGAGAGCCGTCCTCAGCCTTGCCAACGCACTCAGCGTCGTCCCCGCGTAGACAGACCTTTCCGTCGTCATGGCCGGATTTATTCCGGCCATCCACGTCTTTGCAGATATCCAACATGAAGAACGTGGATGGCCGGGACAAGCCCGGCCATGACCGAAACAATGGGTTATGGGTCCCCGCCTGCGCGGGGACGACGGTTTTCGTGTTGTGAACGCCCTACCGCTTCCGCGCCGGTTTCGCCACGCAGGCGTCGATCAGGGCGGTGGCGGCGGCAAGCGCCGATTGCGCGGGGCCGGAGGCCGATTGCTGGCCGGTGACGTAGATGCCTTCGATCAGCAGCATCAGCGCGTCGCCGAGCATGCGCGGATCGCGCGCGCCCATCTCGGCTGCGAGTTCGCGCAGGCGTTGCCGTAGCGCCTTCTTGTGCGTCTCGGCGACGAGGCGCGCCGGATGCGTATGGCCGGGATATTCCACCGCGGCGTTCGACAGGCCACAGCCGCGATAGCCGTCCTTCGACGCGCGGTTCGCAAGCTCCTTGATGTAGGCCAGCACATGCGCCCGTGCGTCGGGCGGGCTCTTGCCGCCGGGCTGCTCGAAGCGCGGCCAGAACTCGCGGTCGTAATCGGAGAGGTACGCGGCGGCGAGATCGTCCTTCGAGGGGAAGGCACGGTAAAGGCTCGGCTTGGTGACGCCGGCGCGATTGACGATCTCGTCGACGCCGACGGCGCGAATGCCCTCGCGATAGAACAGCTCGCGGGCCGAGGCGCGAATCCGCTCGGCCGCGCGCGGCGGCTGCGCGCCCGGTTTGCTGGTATTCCGGTTCGGCGTGGTTCGGCTCACGGTATCCTGCTCTGCACGAATGACGGCTTGACAATGTTACCGATCGGTACGTATGGTCCACGCCCGATCAGACGTACCGGTCAGTAACATGCAGCAGCCTTCCGTTTCAAGTCCTACTGGTTCAAGTCCTGCCGTTTCGAGCGCTCCCGTTTCGCGCCGCCCGTTCGGCCAGAAGTATGCTTTCGTCGTCGTCGCGGTGATCTTCGTCGCGCTGCTCACCGCCGCGGGGCTGCGCGCCACGCCGGGCGTGCTGATCCTGCCGTTGCAGCAATCGTTCGGCTGGAGTATCGACACCATTTCGATCGCCGCCGCCGCCGGCATCTTCCTTTACGGCCTCGCCGGGCCGTTCGCCGCCGCGGTGATGAATCAGGTCGGCATCCGCCGCACCGTGATGGGCGCGCTGGTGCTGATGTCGGCCGCGACCGCCGCCAGCTATTTCATGACCAAGCCTTGGCACCTGTTCCTGACCTGGGGCCTGCTCACCGGCATCGGCTCCGGCGCGGTCGCCAACGTGCTCGGCGCGGTGATCGTCAATCGCTGGTTCGTCAAGAATCGTGGCACGGTGATGGGTCTGCTCACCGCCGCCACCGCCACCGGCACGCTGATCTTCATGCCCGGGCTTTCGATGGTGGTCGAGCGCGGCGGCTGGCAGCCGGTGGTGCTGATCATTGCCGTATGCTGCGCGGCGCTGGTGCCGGTGATCTATTTCTTGGTGCCGGAGCGTCCGGCGTCCATCGGCCAGCGTGCCTACGGCAGCGATGTCGATGACGTAGCGCCGTCGGCGACCGGGCAGAATCCGTTCGTCGCCGCGATCTCGCATCTCGTCGAGGCGGCGAAGACTCGTACTTTTTGGTATCTGTTCGCGACGTTCTTCGTCTGCGGCTTCACCACCAACGGTCTTGTCGGCACGCACCTGATCGCGTTCTGCGGCGATTACGGCATCGCGCAGGTGCAGGCCGCGAGCCTGCTGGCGCTGATGGGCATCTTCGATCTGGTCGGCACCACGCTGTCGGGCTGGCTCACCGACCGCTTCGATCCGCGCAAGCTCTTGTTCATGTATTACGGGCTGCGCGGGCTGTCGCTGATCTACCTGCCGTATTCCGGCTTCTCGCTGTGGAGCCTGACGATCTTCGCGGTGTTCTACGGCCTCGACTGGATCGCCACGGTGCCGCCGACCATGCGGCTTGCCAACGATGCGTTCGGCGACCGCAAGGCGCCGGTGATCTTCGGCTGGATCGTCGCCGGGCATCAACTCGGCGCGGCGTCTGCGGCGTTCTTCGCGGGCGCGATGCGCACCGCGCAGGGCGATTACCTCGGCGCCTTCGTCATTGCCGGCCTCACCGGCCTTGTCGCGGCGGTGTTGTCGCTGATGATCGGCCGCAACCGCGACGCCACCGCAAGGCTCGCGCCGGCGTAGCGGAATTGGCTGCGCTGGCATCATCCCGCTTCTCTCCGCGCTTGCTTTCGGTATAGGCTGCCGGCCGACGGCCGCGGCAATGCACTGCGGCTGCAAAACAGGGAGAGAGGCATGATTTTTTTCCGGCCGGCGACTGCCCTCGTGCTGGCACTCGGCATCGCACTCGTAGCTCCTGCGCACGCGCAGAAGAAATATGACACCGGCGCAACCGATACCGAGATCAAGGTCGGTCAGACGATTCCGTTGAGCGGGCCGGCATCGGCTTATGGCAGCATCGGCAAGGTGCAGGCGGCCTATATCCGCATGATCAACGAGCAGGGTGGCGTCAACGGCCGCAAGATCAACCTCATTCAGTACGACGACGCCTACAGCCCGCCGAAGACAGTCGAGCAGGTGCGCAAGCTTGTTGAAAGCGACGAAGTTCTCACGACGTTCCAGATTATCGGTACGCCACCCAACGCCGCCGTGCAGAAATATCTGAACGACAAGAAGGTGCCGCAGCTTTTGGCCTCCACCGGCGCGACGCGTTTCACCGATCCCAAGCATTTCCCGTGGACGATCGCGTACAACCCGAACTACCAGGCGGAAGCGCATATCTACGCGAAGTACATTCTCGCCAATCATCCCAACGCGAAGATCGCCATCCTCTATCAGAACGACGACCTCGGAAAGGATTACGTGAAGGGGCTGAAGGATGGTCTCGGCGCCAAGGCCGCGAGCATGATCGTCGCCGAAAAATCCTATGAACTGTCGGATCCCACGGTCGATTCGCAAATGGTAACGCTGAAAGCGTCCGGCGCCGACCTGTTCTACAATATGACGACGCCGAAATTCGGCGCGCAGGCGATCAAGAAGGCGGCCGAACTCGACTGGCATCCGGTGCAGATTCTCGACATCAACGCGTCGCCGGTGAGCCAGACGCTCGTTCCGGCCGGACTCGAGAATGCCAAGGGCATCATCTCGGTCAACTACGGCAAGGACCCGCTCGATCCGCAATGGGCCGACGACGAAGGCATGAAGCGCTACAAGGCCTTCATGGCGAAATACGCGCCGAACGAGGACGCCAATAGCGGTATCGCGACCTATGGTTATTCGACCGCGGCGCTGCTGGTGCAGATCCTCAAGCAGTGCGGTGACGATCTGACGCGCGCCAACATCATGAAGCAGGCGACTAACATCAAGCCGTTCGTGGTCGATCTCGCGCTGCCCGGCATGACCGTCTCCACCGAGCCCGATGACTGGCGCATCAACAAGCAGTTCCAGATGATGAAGTTTGACGGCCAGCGCTGGGTGCTGTTCGGGCCGATCCTGACCGACGACTTCAAGGAGCACTGAACGGCGCGCGTTCCGTCGGAATAAGGATCCCGGGAATCCGCGCTTCTCAAACAAAAACGGCCGGGTCCTGCGACCTGGCCGTTTCCGTCTTGCAGCGATAAAGTTTGATCAGAAGGCGATCAGGCTGCGGCGCTTGCGGTCTCGAAACGCGCAGCCGCACCGAACGACCCCAGCAGGTCCGACAAACGATGACGTTGACAGCGTTGTCGCTCACGCGCATTTCGCCAGATAGGCGGCGGACCCGCGGATAGTGATCACGTGCCGCGCGCGCGATTCATCTCCGCGATCAGCTCGCGCGCCTCGTTGCCTTCCGGAATCGGGCGCCCGCTGTCGCGCCATTCCACCGCGGCCTTGAAGCCGCTCGCTTCGGCATAGCGGCGGAACCAGAGGCCCTCGGGATTGTGCCGCGTGATGCCGTCGAACACGGTGGCCATCATCTGGCTCTGCTCGAGGCCCATGGTCAGCATCACCTGATTGACGACCATCTTGTGCATGGCGAGATGCGAGCGTGGCACGCCGCTGATGCGCTCGGCGAGGCGGAAGGCTGCATCGTCAAGCTCGGCGGCGGGCACGGTCTCGTTGGCCAATCCCCATGCGGCGGCCGTCTTGCCGTCGATCTTGTTGCCGGTGAACATCACCTGCTTGGCGCGCGCGGGGCCGAGCCGATAGGTCCACATCGCGGTCGTGGGACAGCCCCACACCCGCGTCGGCATGTAGCCGATGTAAGCATCCTCCGCCATCAGCAGCATGTCGCAGCACAATGCGATGTCGCTGCCGCCGCCGACCGCGTGGCCGTGGACTTTTGCGATGGTCGGCTTCGAGCAGCGCCACAGCGACATGATGTCGTTGGTGTAGCTTTTCATCGTGGCGTAGTCGTCCATCGGATCCCACGGATGGCCTTCCTGGAGGCACGGATGATCGGTGCGCTGGCCGGCCGAATTGAGATCGTAGCCGCCGCAGAAACCCTTGCCGGCGCCCTCGACGATGATGACATGCACCTGCGGATCGCGCTCGCATGTCTCGACTGCGTGACGCAGTTCTTCGAGCATGCCGTCGCCGATCGCATTCATGCGCTCCGGCCGATTGAACATCAGGCGAGCGACGCGCGGGTTGCGCGCGTCCGGCGTAAGCGTCAGTGTCTTGAAGTCAGCCATGTCGATCCTCCCTGCGTGCTCCGTTCGAGCTTCGCAAACTGGCGTAGCGATCGGAAAACATCCTTGTCAACGCAACCTGCGCCGCGTGCGATGGAACGCGCGTCTGTTCCTCCGATGGCGGTAACCGCGATGCACGCCAAGGCGGACACCGGCCCAGGTTTGAGGGGGTGCGACTCGGCCTTTCGCGCGCCGCGAAAACGTCCTAGCTTGGCATCGCGGTCGGCGGATGATGACCATGCGAATGCGCGTCAGAAAGTTCGCCCATGTCCTTGAGCGCACGGGGCTCGCGATGGCCGGTGCGGCGAGCGGCCTGTTTGTCGCGGCTCATGTCGGGTCGACCGTTTTCCCGCTCGCCTCCGAGGGCTTCATCATCGTCATGATGCTGAGTGGCGCGATCGGGTTCTACCTCGGCATCGACACGCCGCAACGGCCGTTCCATTCTGTCGCGGATGCGCGTTCGGAGAAGGGTTTTGGCGGACGGATCGATTCCGCGGAGTTTCTCAGCGCGATGGGTACGTTCTTCGCAACACTGGTGGCGTTCGTCGCGGTGTCGGCCATCGTCTTTCGCGAGAATCTGCATATCTTCTGGACCTATGCCATCATGCAGGGATGGGTGATCGGCGTCGCGATGCAGATCGTTGCCGGAACCATGGCGCGCTTCCGCGCGTGACATCTCCCAAACAAAAACGGCCGGGTCTTGCGACCCGGCCGTTTCCGTCTTGCAGCGATAAACTTTATCAGAAGGCGATCAGGCCGCGGCGGTCGCGGTCTCGGCCTTCTTCTTTTCGATCTGGCGCTTCAGCTCGGCGGCCTTCAGCGACAGGTTGTCGATGTTGGCCTTGAGCAGGAAGGCATCGAGACCGCCGTTGTGGTCGACGCTCTTCAGCGCATTGGTCGAAACGCGCAGCCGCACCGAACGGCCCAGCGCATCCGACAGGAAGGTGACGTTGACCAGGTTGGGCAGGAAGCGCCGCTTGGTCTTGATGTTCGAGTGGCTCACCCGGTGACCGACCTGGGGACCCTTGGCGGTCAGTTCGCAGCGGCGGGACATTGGAAAATTCCTCTTACTTCCCCAAGGCACACTGCAAGCACGCTGCGCGGCCGCGGGGGT
>JBQCHY010000033.1:0-48940 GCA_051954235.1 Xanthobacteraceae bacterium | reverse complement strand
CTGAGGTCGCGACCTCGTTGAGGTCTGAATAACCGGGAGCCGGTGCGCCGGCTCCCATTTCCAAAAGCTCCGATCCGTCATCCTGAGGTGGCCGCTATTGCGGCCCTCGAAGGATGGCTGCGCATACCGCCCGTCCTTCGAGGCTCGCCGCGATGCAAGAGCATCGCGGGGCTAGCACCTCAGGACGACGCGGTGGAAGGACCGACGTGCCATGACCGCTGTTTGGAAACCGACTGCTGCCCTCCCCTCCGATGCTACGCCGTTCGCGATCCGTGCGGAGCAGGCCTCGGACGTCCGCGCGCGTGAAGCGCTGCTCGATGCGAGCTTCGGCGAAGGCCGACATGCACGCACCTGTCAGCGCCTGCGCGACGGACGGAAGCCCGCCGAAGGCCTCGCCTTCTCGGCGGTGCATGACGGCAGGCTGGCCGGAACCGTGCGGCTCTGGCACGTCAGCGCCGGGGGCATCCCGGCGCTGGTGCTTGGCCCACTGGCGGTGGATGTGTCGTGCCGAAGCCTCGGCATCGGCGCGGCCTTGATGCGCCATGCCATCGCCGCGGCGAAAGCCCGCGGCCATGCGGCCATCATCCTGCGCGGCGATCCCGCCTACTACGCGCGCTTCGGCTTCAGCGTGGACAAGACCGGCGGCCTGGACCTGCCGGGACCGTTCGAGCGCGAGCGCCTGCTGGCCGTCGAGTTGCGCGACGGAGCGCTCGACGACGCCCGGGGCATGATCGTGGCAACCGGCGCGAAGGCGCCGGAAGCGAGGGGTCATCGCCGTGTGAAACGCCAGCGGCCCGCGCCGCGGGCTGCTTGACGGATTCCGACCGATGACGGTGCTCGACCCCGAGGCAGGCGCATGGTGCGTGGATGAGCGAAGCCGCAAGGTCACGCGTCCGGCCCTGACAACGCTGATGATGGTCCTGCTCGGCGTCATGATTGCGATCGACATGTGGAAGCGGCGGCGCGATACAGAAAAGCGTGAGCCGCACCCGACCTCATTATTGTAAGGAGGAGCGATGTCCCGCCGCCTGATTTCCACCGGATCACCGTTCGAGAAGGCCGCCGGCTACAGCCGCGCCGTGATCGACGGGGATTTTGCGTTCGTCGCCGGCACCACCGGCTACGACTACGCCACCATGACCATGCCGGGCGATGTCGCGAGCCAGGCGCGCAACTGCTTCAGGACCATCGGCAAGGCGCTCGTGGACGCCGGCTTCGCGATGGCCGACATCGTTCGCGCCACCTACTACATCACTGACGCCGCCGATGCAGATGCGGTATTCGCCGTCTGCGGAGAAACGCTCGGCGAAATCCGGCCGGCCGCCACGCTTCTGGTTGTCGCCGGTCTCTACAAGCCCGAGATGAAGATCGAGATCGAGATCACGGCCAAGCGCCGCACCTGATCGTCGCGCCAAGATGTCGCAGTTCAATTGCAGGCGAGCGGGCCTACCTTAAGATCATCATGTCGAACGTGTGCCGAAACCGTCTGTTGTTGCGCGCAGGTCACCTCATCGCAGGAAGGTGACCCGGGCGGACGCGTGCGCCGTCCGGGACCGATTTTCGTTCGACCTTTTCCAGTTCAGTCATCCATCAGCGGCTGCTTCCGGCGTTTTGCGCCGAAGCTGCGCCGCCATGCGTCACCCCTCCAACATCGTCGCCAACCCGTGTGAGCATCATGCATAACGATCTGCAAACCCGTCTGCCGCCCATCACCATCAGCGCGCGCGATGCCGAGAAGTTGCGCCACCTCGCCGATGCCGCGGCCGAGGCCTATCCCGCGACCGCGGATTTTCTCTCCCGCGAGTTGGACCGCGCCAGCATCTGTCCGGCAGACCGGTCGATGCGCAACGTGGTCATGATGGAGTCCGAGGTGAGCTTCCGCGACGACATCAGCGGTCACGTCCGCACCATGACGCTGGTCTATCCCGAGGCCGCGGATGTCGGCGCTAGCAGGATCTCCGTGCTGACGCCGATCGGTGCGGCACTGATCGGTCTCTCGGCCGGCCAGACGATCGAATTCCAGACGCCGTCCGGCGGATGGCGTTCGCTGACCGTTACCGACGTCCGCAACCGCGTCTGAGATCGTCGCCAAGGACGTTACGTTATAAAATATCAGCACGATGAATTTGGATCGATGACTGTCGCCTGCGCTGCCGCAGAGTGCTACGACGTGGTGCATGAGCGGTCACCATCATCACGACGATCACGCACATCGCGATCATGCGCATCACGGACACGATCACGGCGCGCAGGATCATGCCGGTCACAGCCATGCGCCGGCGAATTTCGGCCGCGCCTTCGCGATCGGAATCGGGCTGAATGCGGCGTTCGTGCTGATCGAGGCGGCTTACGGCTTTGTGTCGAATTCCACCGCGCTGCTTGCCGACGCCGGACACAACCTGTCCGACGTGCTGGGACTGCTGGTAGCATGGATTGCTGCCGTCCTGTCGCAGCGCCCGCCGACGCCACGCCTCACCTATGGTCTGCGCAACACCTCGATCCTGGCCGCGCTGCTGAATGCAATCCTGCTTCTGATCGCGAGCGGCGCGATCCTGTTGGAAGCAATCCAGCGCCTGATCCATCCAGAGCCGATCGCGAGTCTGACCGTGATCGTGGTGGCGGCGATCGGAATCGTCATCAACGGCGTCACCGCCATGCTGTTCGCATCGGGCCGCAAGACCGACATCAATATCCGTGGCGCCTATCTGCACATGGTGGCGGATGCTGCGATTTCGCTTGGTGTCGTGATATCCGCCGCGATCATCTTGGCAACGAACTGGCTCTGGATCGATCCTGCCATGAGCCTCATCATTGTCGTCGTGATCGTCTGGGGAACCTGGAGCCTGCTGCGCGAGAGCACGGCAATGTCGCTGGCCGCGGTTCCCTCCGGAATCGATCCGGCCACGGTGCGCGCATTCCTCTCGGAGCGACCCGGCGTGGCCTCGATCCACGACCTCCATATCTGGCCGCTGAGCACCACCGAAACTGCGCTGACCGCGCATCTGGTGATACCGGCGGGGAATTCGGGCGACGCCTTTCTGACCGAGACGTGCCGCGAGTTGCACCTCCGTTTCAATATCGGCCACGCCACGCTGCAGATCGAGACGTCTGGCGACACGCACTGCACGCTGGCGCCCGACCACGTCGTGTGACATCCCGACGACAGCTTTCAGGCCTTGATTTCATCGGCATTTTGTCGTTTTCAGAGGGCCGATCTGGAGCGGATGCGTCCGCCCGCTTTTCCCGACAGTCCGGAGATTCTTGATGCCGTCACCAACTGCGCCCGTGTACGCACGCATCAGCGGCCCGATCGTCATGATTGGCTTCGGCTCCATCGGCAAAGGCACGCTGCCACTGATCGAACGGCATCTGGATTACGACAAATCGCGCGTTACGGTGATCGATCCCAAGGACGAAGGCCGCAAAGCACATTGCGAGAAGCACAACGTGCGCTTCATCCAGCAGGGCCTGACCAAGGACAATTACCGCGAGTTGTTGACCCCGCTGCTGACCGAAGGCGGCGGACAGGGCTTTTGCGTCAACGTCTCGGTTGACACCGGCTCCACCGACATCATGGAACTCTGCAACGAGATCGGCGCGCTCTACATCGACACCGTCAACGAGCCGTGGCTCGGCTTCTATTTTGACGCCTCGAAAGGCCCGGAAGCTCGCTCCAACTACGCGCTGCGCGAAAACACGCTTGCCGCCAAGAAGGCGCGCCCCGCAGGCTCGACAACGGCCGTCTCCTGCTGCGGCGCCAACCCCGGCATGGTCTCGTTCTTCGTCAAGCAAGCGTTGATGGATGTCGCCGCCGGCCTCAAGCTCAACGCGCCAAAGCCCAAGAGCCGCGCCGAATGGGCGGACCTGATGCGCCAGGCCGGCATCAAGGGGATCCACATCGCCGAACGCGACACCCAGCGCACGAACAAGCCGAAAGAGCCGGACGTCTTCGTCAACACCTGGTCGGTGGAAGGCTTCATCTCGGAAGGCGTGCAGCCGTCCGAACTCGGCTGGGGCACGCATGAAAAGTGGATGCCGGCAAACGCGCACACCCACGAGACCGGCTGCGGCGCGGCGATCTATCTGATGCAGCCCGGCGCCGATACGCGCGTACGCACCTGGTGCCCGACCCGCGGCGCGCAATACGGCTTCCTCGTCACCCACAATGAATCGATTTCGATCTCCGATTACTTCACGGTGTTCGACGCGTCCGGCAAGGCGATCTATCGGCCGACCTGCCACTATGCGTATCACCCTGCGGACGATGCGGTGCTCTCGCTGCACGAGATGTTCGGCCGCGCCGCCAAGGCACAGGAGAAGCATCACATTCTCGATGAAAACGAGATCGTCGACGGCATCGACGAACTCGGCGTGCTGCTGTTCGGCCACGACAACAATGCGTATTGGTACGGCTCGCAGCTCTCCATTGAGGAGACGCGAAAACTCGCGCCCTATCAAAACGCTACTGGCTTGCAGGTGACGTCGGCGCTTGTCGCCGGCATGGTGTGGGCGCTGGAAAATCCCAACGAAGGCATCGTCGAAACCGACGAGATGGATTTCGATCGCCTGCTGGAAATCCAGATGCCGTATCTCGGGCCGGTGAAGGGTTACTACACCGACTGGACGCCGCTGACGGACCGTCCCGGCCTTTTCCCGGAAGACATCGACACCAGCGATCCGTGGCAATTCAAGAACATTCTGGTTCGCTGACGTCGCACAATAATCGCAACACAAAATCGCCCGGTCTCATCCAGGTGAGCGCCGGGCGATTTCGTTTCGCATTCACTAGAATATCTGCGCTCTATTTTGCGTTGACCGGCGGCGCGGATTTTTCCGCTGGCGCCGGCGGCAATGCCGGCTTGGCGCCTTTTTTCTGCGCATCGGTATCGGGCCGCGCGGGCTGCGGTGGTGGCGTGGTCGGGCGCGTACCGCCGGGCTTCGATTCAGCGGGCGCGTTCGTCTTGTCGCCCTGATCAGGCTGCGTGGTCTGAGCTTGCGCGAGCTGCTGCACCGCATCGGGTGCCGCTAGTCGCAACAACGACGCGCCCGCAACCGTCAAAGCGAGAGCAATCACCAAGGCCGCGATCGCAAAATCGCGACGGTCAATTTGGCGTCTTTCGTCGCGCGTCGTCATCCGATCACCCATTGCCACGCTCGCCAAAATCAACGTGATGGCCGGATGAAAGTTCCCGCGGTTGATCGTTACGTTACAGCGTGAATAGCCCCGCGTTGCCATCGGCGGCAGCGAACGCCAACACACTACCTTGCGCGTTCCAGGCCAGTGCGGTGATCGCCTGTTCGACTTTCCGCCGCACCAGAATCTCGGCACCATCGGAGATGCGCACCATCAGCACGGTACCGTCGCTGTAACCGACCGCCATGACGTCTTGCTTTGGATGGCAGGCCACCATCGAAACACGCGACGGCATCGGCGCAAGGATACCCGGCTCCTTGCCCATCGGACCATCCTTGCTGGCGAACGGCCAGAGGATGACAGTGTCGGCGCCCGATGTCGCGAGCGACTTGCCGTCCGCGCTCCATGACACTGACTTCACGCGCGTCGGATAACCGGTCATTCGCATGTGACGCGCATCGGCAAGACGCCAGCCGTGCAGCGACGGCTCATGCATCGACGTCACCAGAAACTTGTTGTCGGGGCTGAAGACGACGCCGAGATGCGAGCCAGCCCAGTCGAGCACCTCCGGGGTTGCCGTCATGTTGGGAAACCACAACGTCACGCCGTTGTAGTGCGAGATCGCCAGCCGCAAACCTTTCGGCGCGAAGGCGAGCCCGCCAACCGTGGAAATCACGTCGCGGGATTTCTCCTCACCCTTGGCGCTGCGGACGAACGCGGTCTTGCCGGCGGACCACGCCACTGCGCCATCGGGATGCAGCGCGACGTTGTCGATCCAACGCCGCTTGGCATCGGTCGCGAGCGTGGCGACGCTGCCGTCGGCCTTGATCTCGATCACCTTGCCGTCGTCGCCGCCGGAGACGATGCGCTTGCCGTCCGACGCGGTGCCGAGGATAGCGCCGTCGTGAATCGGTAGCCGCGCCGCTTCGCCGCTGCCCGTCACGAAGGTGAGCGTTTCCTCGTCACCGACGAACACGGCGGTTTCGCCGAGAAAATGCACGGCGCTGACCGGCGCACCGATTTCAACCGGGCGAACGCGATCCGTCACCGAGACGATGGAGCCCGAATTTTCGGACGATTCGAACGCCTTGCTCACGCCGCGATGCACCGCTCGAAGCCGTCGCGAATGGTCTGCTCGGGCAGTTCGCGGCCGATAAACACCAGCCGGCTTTGGCGCGGCTCACCCTCTTTCCACGCACGCTGATGATCGCCTTCCAGCATCATATGCACGCCCTGAAACACGTAACGATCGTCGTCGCCACTGAAGGCGAGGATACCCTTGGAGCGCAGGATCTTCTGGCCTTCGGTCGCAACCAGTTGCTGCAACCACGGCATGAACTTGTTGGGATCAAGCGGCTTGTCGCTATGAAGCGACAAGGATTGCATGTCCTCGTCGTGATAGTGCTTCATGCCGTGCCCATGGCCGTGATCGTGATCATGATGGTGGTGATGGTCGTGGTCGTGATGATGATGCTCGTGGGTGCAGTTCTCGTCGTGGCAATGCTCGTGATCGTGATCATGCTCGTCGGCCGCTAGGAATTCCGGCTCCAGTTCGAGAATGCGGTCGAGATCGAACGCGCCGCGTTCCAGCACATCCGACAGCGCCACCTGACAACGCTGCGTCCGATGCAGCTTGGCATAAGGGTTGATCGCGCGGATGCGGCCTTCGACTTCGGCCAATTCCGCCGGCGACACCAGATCGGTCTTGTTCAGCACGATGACATCGGCGAAGGCGATCTGGTTCTTGGCTTCCGGTGCGTCCTTCAGGCGGTCGCTCAGCCATTTGGCGTCGGCCACCGTCACCACCGCATCGAGCCGTGCATTGTTCTGCACGTCCTCATCGACGAAAAAGGTCTGCGCGACCGGCGCGGGATCGGCAAGGCCCGTGGTCTCGACGATGATGGCGTCGAACTTGCCCTTGCGCTTCATCAAACCGTCAAGAATGCGAACGAGATCGCCGCGCACGGTGCAGCAGATGCAACCGTTATTCATCTCGAACACTTCTTCATCGGCGCCGATGATCAGGTCGTTGTCGATGCCGATTTCCCCGAACTCGTTGACGATCACGGCGTACTTCTTGCCGTGGTTCTCGGACAGGATGCGATTGAGCAAAGTAGTCTTCCCGGCGCCGAGATAGCCGGTCAGCACGGTCACGGGGATTTTTTCAGCGGTGGTTTCGGACATGATCACTCCGGCGGGATGGGACGCAGGCCGGCACGACAGGGAGGACCTGCCTACTTATCCAGCGCGTCTTGCAACGTCTTAATATTGTGCCTGACCATGTCAATGTAAGTGGGGGCCTCGCCCTTTTCGTCGGTCAGACTGTCCGAATACAGCGTCCCGCCGATTTTCGCGCCGGTTTCGGCCGCGATGCGCCGGATCAGCCGCGGATCGCTGATGTTTTCAAGAAAAATTGCCGGAATTTTTTCCTTGCGGATCTGCGAGATGATGCTGGCGAGATCGCGCGCGCTCGGCTCGGAATCCGTCGACACGCCCTGCGGTGCGACGAACTCCACGCCGTAAGTTGTGGCGAAATAGCCGAATGCGCCGTGGGTCGAGATCACCTTGCGGCGGGCCTCCGGAATTTTCGCGACCATCGCGCGGACATCGCGATCCAGCGCATCGAGTTGGGCGACATAACGCGCCGCATTGGCGCGATAGCTTTCGGCAGATGCCGGATCGACCTCCGCCAGCGCCCTCCGAATGTTCTCGACATAAATCTTCGCATTCCACACTGATTGCCAGGCATGCGGATCGACGCTGTGATGACCTCCGGGCGGCTCTTTCAGCGGGACAATGCCGTCGGTCGCTACCACGATCCGCACCCTGCTGCCGCTGGATTTCACGAGGCGCGGTAGCCAGCCCTCGAAGCCGAGCCCGTTGACCACCACCAATTTCGCGGCGGCAATCGTCTTCGCGTCCGTCGGCGACGGCGTGTAGACATGCGCATCGGCATTGGGGCCAACCAGCGCGACCACATCGACGCGATCGCCGCCGACATTACGGACGAAATCGGCGAGGATGGTGAAACTCGCCACCACCTTGAGGCGCTCGTCGGCGCGAACCGATCCCTGCGCAAGGACGCCAGCGAGCAGGATCGACGCGGCAAAGGCGATACGCAACAACCGCATCTCAAGCCTCGAGGTGACGGCCGGGGAACCACTGCCGCAACAGGCCGCCGACGCTGCCGAACAAAACCGAGACGACATAGAGGCCAGCGGCAATCAAAATGATCGCGGGGCCCGACGGCACGCCGGCGTGATATGACAGCACCAGCCCGGCATAACCTGACAACGCCGCGCTCACCACCGCCACCGCGATCATGCCGGTAATGTCGCGCGACCAGAATCGTGCGATGCCGGCAGGCAGGATCATCAGGCCCACCGCCAGCAGCGTGCCGAGTGCATGGAAGCCGTTGACGAGATTGATCACCACCAGCGCCATGAAGACGAGATGCGTCGGCGCGCCGGCGCGGCTCACGGTGCGCAGGAACACCGGATCGACGCATTCCACCACCAGCGGGCGGTAGATCACCGCCATCGTCAGCAGCGTGACGGTGGCGTTGAACGCGATCACCAGCAGCGTCTGATCGTCGAGGGCGAGAATGTTACCGAACAGCACGTGCAGCAGGTCGATGTTGGTGCCGCGCATCGACACAATCGTAACGCCGAGCGCCAGCGATGCCAGATAGAAGGTGGCGAGCGCCGCATCCTCTTTCAGTTCGGTATTGCGCGCGACGACGCCGGACAGGATCGCCACGGCGAAGCCCGCGATCAATCCGCCGAACGTCATCGCGAACAGGTTGAGGCCGGAAAGCAGAAAGCCGATCGCGGCGCCGGGGAGAATCGCGTGCGCCATGGCGTCGCCGACCAGACTCATCCGGCGTAACATCAGGAACACGCCGATCGGCGCGCCGGCGAGCGACAGCGCCACCACGCCGGCCAGCGCACGGCGCATGAATTCGAATTCCGTGAACGGCGTAATCAGCAGATCGTGGACCATGGGTCAGGCCGCCCGCGCCGATGCGGTTTCCGCCGCGCACGCCGCCGCCTCGTCATCGAAGGCTTCGCACATCTGTCGCGCGGCAATGAGATTGTCCGGCGTCAGCACCTGCGCGGTATCGCCCCAGGCGACCGCGCCGCGCGCCAGCAGCAGGGTTTGCGGGAAATGATGGCGCACCAGATCCATGTCGTGCAGCGCCGCCAGCACGGTACGTCCCTCGGCGTGCCAGTGCTCGACGAGATGCAACAGGTCGGCCGAGGTCTTGGCATCGACAGCGTTGAACGGCTCATCGAGCACGATCAATCGCGCGTCCTGCAACATCAGCCGCGCGAACAGCATGCGCTGCATCTGCCCGCCCGACAGCGTGCCGATGGCGCGCCGCTCGAAACCGGTCAGGCCGACGGCGGCCAGCGCTTGCTGCACCCGTTCGCGCCGTCGCGCGCGAATGCCGCCGAACGCGCCTGCATCGCGCCACAGGCCCATGGCGACGAAATCGAATACCGAGAGCGGAAAGCTGCGATCGATGTCGGCGCTTTGCGGCAGGAAGGCGATGTCGCGGATGCCGAGGCCGCCGCGTTCAATGGTGCCCGACAGGGGCTTGAGCAGACCGACGATGCCGCGAAATAGCGTCGACTTGCCGGCGCCGTTCGGCCCCACTACCGCGAGCAGCGCGCCCTTCGTCACCTCGCCCGCGAGATGATGCACGGCAGGGTGCCGGTCATAGCCGAGGGTGACGTTGCGAAATTGCAGTTGCGCGCTCATGCCGGCCTCATCGCCAGCCAGACCAGACCCCAGAGACTCGCGCTGAGGAGGATCGCCAAACCCAGCCGCTCCGCCAGCGTCATCCGCAACAGCGATACCGTCGTCCGCTGCGCGGGATGCGGCGCTTCCGGCGCATGATGATGCGCGCCGGCCGCGCCGTGGCTATGTGCGTGCGAATGGGTCATCGGTCGAATGTCTCGCTCGGGTATCCCTATGTGATATTTCGCGCGTGCAGTTAGCGAATGTGCTCACGGCCACCGAAGGAAATATAGCGCCGGTTCTATATATGTTATACTATAACATAACAACATCGCTGCGACGAAATCATAGAAATTATTTCAGATCAATATGTTATGCGATTCCCTGGACCACCACCGGCCCGCCGCAGATCAACTGGAACACGATCTATCGAAACTGATCCGTCATCCCCGGCTTTATGCCGGGGATCCACGTCTAAGAACATTTCCGGTTTAAAGACGTGGATGGCCCGGACGAGCCCGGCCATGACCATGACGGCAAATTCAAGCGCAATTCAATTCGTTCTTTCTTCCTGTAAAGCCCTCAACAAGAAGGGCGACCCGTGGGCCGCCCTTCCGAGATCGGAACAATCCGTCAAACCTTGCC
Organism: Xanthobacteraceae bacterium; assembly: GCA_051954235.1. Classification (GTDB taxonomy): domain Bacteria; phylum Pseudomonadota; class Alphaproteobacteria; order Rhizobiales; family Xanthobacteraceae; genus 62-47. The sequence continues at coordinate 38,418 of JBQCHY010000033.1, read as the reverse complement.
GAGATCAGGCCTTTCCGAACAGGTCGTCGACATACTCCCAGTTGACCAAGTGGTCGACGAACGCCTTCAGATAGTCGGGACGGCGATTGCGGTAGTCGATGTAGTAGGAGTGCTCCCAGACGTCGACGCCGAGGATCGGGGTCGCGCCGTGCACCAGCGGGTTCTCGCCGTTCGGGGTTTTGGAGACTTCGAGCTTGCCGTTCTTAACCGAGAGCCAAGCCCAGCCTGAGCCGAACTGGCCGGCGCCGGCCGCGGCAAAATCCGCCTTGAACTTCTCCAGACCGCCGAGGTCCTCGTCGATCTTCTTGGCGAGACGGCCCGGCAGCTTGCTGCCGCCGCCATTCGGCTTCATCCAGTTCCAGAAATGCAGGTGGTTGTAGTGCTGTCCGGCGTTGTTGAACAACGCGGCGTTCTTGCCGTAGGAGCCCTTGACGATCTCTTCCAGCGACTTGTTCTCGAATTCCGTGCCCTTCAGCAGGTTGTTGCCGTTGGTGACATAGGCCTGATGGTGCTTGTCGTGGTGAAACTCCAGCGTTTCCTTGGACATATGAGGAGCGAGCGCATCATAGGCGTAAGGCAAATCGGGAAGTTTGAAGGTCATGATTTTTGTCCGGGATAGTGGAGATAGAGGGCTAACGGTTCCCTTTATATAAGGTTCCACTGCGAAGAACAGTCAAATGCGCGAGGGCGATTAGGCGGCGCGCGGCACCGCGCCGTCGAGCGACGGCCGCACCGCGGGCGGCCGCACATTCATCAGCATCTGGAACGCGCCGGCAACGAGCCCGATCACCACCGCCGCACGCCAGGCCATGTCGTAGCTGCCGAGGTGATCATAAATCACGCCGCCGCCCCACGCGCCGAGGAACGAGCCGGCCTGATGGCTGAGGAAGGCGATGCCGGTCAGCGTGGTCATGAAGCGCAGCCCGAACAGTTGCGACACCAGCCCGTTGACCAGCGGCACCACGCCAAGCCACAGCGCGCCCATCACGGCTGCGAAGATCAACGTCGACGCCGGCGTCGCAGGTAGAGCAAAGTAGATCGCGATCGCCAGCGAGCGGGCGATGTAAATGCCGCCGAGCAGGATCTGCTTGGGATAACGGCCGCCGAGCCAGCCGAACGCGTAGGAGCCGATGACGTTGAAGAGCCCGATCATCGCCAGCGCCTCGGCGCTCAGCGAGGCATCGAGCCCGCAGATTTCGAGATAGTTCGGCAAGTGCGTGGTGAGGAATACCAGTTGTAGACCACAGACGAAGAACGCGATCGACATCACCACGAAGCCGGAATGGCCGAGCGCCGATTGCACCACGGCACCGACGCACTGTTGGCTGTCGTCCGCCTTGTCGATCTCGACGGCATCGCCGCGTCCGGCAAACAGCGCCGCCGGTAACATCACAGCGGCGAGGCCGAGAAAACCGACAAGCGCCATCTGCCAGCCGGCAGTCGAAATCAGCGTCTGCGCCAGCGGCGAGGCAAGCACCAGACCGAGCGACCCGGCCGCCGAAACCGCGCCCATCGCCACGCTGCGCTGAGCCGGCAGCACCACACGCGAGGTCACGGCCATGGTGATACTCGAGGCCGTGCAGGACAGCGCCAGACCGACGCAAAAACCCGCGCCGACGACGAACATCAGCGCCGACGTGGTGAACATCATGATCACCAGTCCCGCTGCATAGACCAGCACGCCACCCAGCATGACGTATCGCGATCCGTAGCGATCGGCCAGCATGCCGACGACGGGTTGCGTCACGCCCCAGACGACATTCTGCAACGCCGTCGCCAGCGAGAAATCCGCCACCGTGATTCCAACGTCGCGAATGATTGAGGGCTGAAACAGGCCGAAGCTTTGCCGCATGCCCATGGCAAGGCTCAGCAGCACGGCGGCGCCGGCAAGAATCGACCAGCGATGGAATGGTGTGAGCTGTCCTGCGCCCATCGGTGTCTCCGGTCAAAGTTTCCAACATCCTGACATTGAAAACCAAAACCTGCTACGCACCGCCAAGCATGACGGAATGCGGCAGACGCGGGACAGGAGCCCGACGACATGAGCATCGAGATCGATATCCTGAACGGAGACGCGTCATGGCCGACGGTCCGGCCGCTGCTCGACCTTGTCTGGCCGAAGGCGGAGCTCGAACAGCGGTCGTGGGGACATATCCGGTGGGCGAATGCCGACCTGCGGGTGCTGGTTGAAACAGCAGAGGGCGAACTGGCCTGTCACATCGGCATCTACACCCGGATGGCGATGTGGAACAACCGCAGGATGAACATCGGCGGAATCGGCGGCGTTGCCACCCATCCTGACTATCGCCGTCGCGGCTATGCCAGTGTCGCGCTCAATGCGGCGATCCAGACCTTGCGCGACCGCGAAGACGTCCAGTTCGCGGTGCTGTTTTGCGAGCCGCACAATGTCGCATTTTATGAGGCGCGCGGCTGGCAACGGTTCATCGGCGAGGTCTGGTGCGAGCAGCCCGGCGGCCGCGTGCAGTTCGATGCCATGGCGCCCTTCACCTTCGACATCAAGCGCGGCGCTGGCGGCGGCATCATCGATTTATGCGGATTGCCATGGTGACCATGCATTCCCGGCAGAGCGGACTTCAAGCCGCCATGATATGTCATCCATAATATCTACCTGACCTTCAATCGGCGCGGCGGTCGGGCGGCTCACTCCGGCGATGGACCTCACCCCGATGAACGCTCCCGTACGCCCGCAGCCCATTGTCACCGCTAACGCTCTGTTGACATCGCCGATCCTGCCGACATTGCTGCGGCTGGCGCTGCCGAATGTCGTCGCGATGTTCGGCAGCACGCTCGTTGCGGTGGCGGAAACCGCTTATATTGGCCGGCTCGGCATCGTGCCGCTGGCAGCCATCGCGCTGGCCTTTCCATTCACGATGCTGATGCAGACCACGTCCGCCGGCGCGATCGGCGGCAGCGTCTCCTCCGCGATCAGCCGCGCGCTCGGCGCCGACAACGTGGATCGCGCCAATGCGCTCGCGTGGCACGCGGCGACGATCGGCATCCTCGGCGGCGTGTTCTTTACACTGATGATGTTGCTGTTCGGCCGACAGTTGTTTGCGCTGCTCGGCGGCAGCGGTACGGTTCTCATCGAGGCGACCGGCTACGCCACCGTGCTGTTCTCCGGTGCAATCCTCATCTGGCTGGTCAACACCTTGGCATCGATCCTGCGCGGCACCGGCAACATGCGTGTACCATCGATGACGCTGCTCGTCGTCGCGGTATTGCAAGTCATCTGCGGCGGTGCATTGGGCTTGGGCCTCGGCGGCGTGCCGCGCTTCGGCATGATCGGCGTCGCGAGCGGCCAATTGATCGCCTACACCATCGGAACGATCTTTCTCGCTTGGTATCTCGCCAGTGGGCGTAGCAAGTTGACAATGCAACCTTCAACCTTCGCGCTTCGGAAAAATATGTTCACCGATATTCTCAAGGTCGGCGCGATCTCATGTTTGTCGCCAGTGCAGACGGTGCTCACCATCGTTGTCTTCACCAAGATCGTCACCGGCTTCGGCGTTGCGGCGCTCGCCGGTTACGGCATTGGCGCGCGCCTGGAGTTTCTGCTGATCCCGGTGGCCTTCGCATTCGGCGTGGCATCCACGCCGATGGTCGGCATGGCGATTGGCGCAGGCCTCGTGGAGCGCGCCCGACACGTGGCATGGACCTCAGGCTGCGCCGCCGGCCTGACCGTGGGCGTGATCGGGATCATCGTCGCGATCTGGCCCTCGCTGTGGATCTCGCTGTTCACCAGCGACGCCGAGGTCACCAAAGCCGCGACGACCTACTTCGCATGGGCAGGGCCGGGCTTCGGCTTTTTCGGCTTCGGCATCGCGATGTACTTCGCCTCGCAAGGCGCGGCGAAAGTGGCTGGGCCAGTGCTCGCCTCGACGCTGCGTCTTCTCATCGTTGCTGGTGGCGGCTGGTGGCTCGCCACGATTCACGCTCCGGCATCGATGTTGTTCGCATTGGTCGCCGCCGCGATGTTCGCCTTCGGCATCGTCACTGCTTTAGCGGTCTATTTCACTCGCTGGGGCAAATAGCGCGTCAATTCGAAGCACGTCCGATCGTCTGCATTCAGCTTGATTTTTACCTTCATCCGATATTCACACCGGCGCTCGAACGGCATTGCACAAGTTTGCCCTTTTGTTATGCAACACGGGACCGATCTGGAGGATTCTGATGACGTTGCGATTCGGCCTGATTGCCACGATTTTAATCACGTTGAACCTATCATTCGGTGCATCCGCTCAAGAATCGGGAGATCCCACCGGCACTTGGCTCACCCAGGCCGGCGACGCCAAGGTGCAGGTCAGCCGTTGCGGCACGGGCATTTGCGGCGTCATTGTCTGGCTGCGCGATCCCACTGATCAGAACACCGGCAAGCCCGCCGTCGACGACAAGAATCCGAATCCCTCGCTCCGCCGCAGACCGATGATCGGCCTGCCCTTGTTCAGCGGCATGCAGCCCTCAGGCACATCGCGATGGGCCGGGCGCATCTACAACGCCGACGACGGCGGCACTTATGACAGCGATATCGCGATGATGGGACCGAACAGCCTGCGGGTGAACGGCTGCGTCGGCGGATTGTGCGGCGGTGAGAACTGGACGCGGACGAAACGTTGAATTGCGCTCTCGCGCAGCTATCCGAGGGATGCTTTCAGAGCCGTGGCGGCAACGGCATAACCGCCACGCGCGCCATCGATGAAGTGAAGATGATCCGCGCGGAACGCGGACGGCGTGAAGCACGTCATCATCGCCGCGTCCTGACGATGCAATCCATAGCGAACGATTCCCGCTGAGGCGGCTGCCGCGAGTTGCTGTTCGAGCATATCGGCCAGTTCATGCGAACAATCGAGCACCATGCGCAGCCCGTCGTCGAACTTACGAAAATCGCTGTTGGCAACGACTTGACCGATATAGACGCGCGGCACGAATCCGCCGACGCGGATTCCGAAACGCATGACGAGATAGACCCACAGCGTCCGCGCCCATACGACCATGCGCCTGAGCGGCAACGACCCGCCGCGACGCGCGCGCGCCTCGTAGTCAAGCCCGGCCGACGGCCAGCGCAACGCCGGCCCCTCGGCGGGCACTGGCCGGCCGGCATCGGGACTGCGCTCGGCCAGTGTGACCGCCTGTTCGATCAGCTTGCGGAATGCGGCGGGATCGGCATCCTGACCCGGCACGATCAGCACCGACAGGATCACGCCGCGCGCCGCCGGAATTTCCGAGAACCGGCATGACAGACCACTGAGGTCGGGTTGGGTGCCGGACGGTGCAGGCTCAATGGTGAACTCACCACGCTTCATCGCCGCTTCGGCCCAACCGAGACCACCGCCGGAAAACATCGCATAAGCGACATGCGGCGATGGGCCGAAGCGCGCTACCCGCACATCGCGCCCCGCAACCCGCACGCGATCGACCGGCACCAGCGCCACCCGCAGCACCAGGCCCAGTTCGTCGCGCACCCACGTTGCGGTCGCGGCCAGCGCCTCACGCGCCAGTTCGGCGTCCTGCGGCGCGACCGCAAAGCTCGCGCCGTCACCGCCGAACACGAACGGAAAGTCCCGCCCCGCCAGCGCGTTGGTCACGCCGGCGATCACCGCGGCGCCCGCCATGTTCACCGCCTTGTAACGCTGCTCGGCGATCGCCTTGGTGGATTCGACGATATCGGCCACGCCGATCAGCCAATCCTCCGGAAGCGGCGCGTACAGTGCCGGGTCCATCAACCGGCCGAAGCGGCGGAAGACCGGAATCGCGGCGTAGAAGTCCGAAGGACCGTTTGTTTCCACCATGGCGGACGATGTTAGCTCCAGGCCGCCATCATTCAATCCCGGCGAAGCGAAAACCCACGCCCGGCCACGGATCGCATGGCCGCCGGTCACAGCGCGTCGAATCGCCGCGGAACTCCATGCCTTTACCTTCGTGCCGGATGCGAACCCTCGATTTAGAACGAACCTAATCCGCTGCTGTAGCAATGCGAAGTCGGCTTCGCTAAACAGATCGCGCTGGTCGGCGAATGCCGCTCAAAACCCCTTAATTTGCGAGAGTTGGCAACGACGCCGACGAACTGGCGTTTCGGATTGATCGATGGTCGACGGCGACGAACTCTGGCGACGAAAGAAGCGCCGCGCTTTTCTCATCAGCCAGCTTTACCAGTGGCACTGGATCAGTTCGGGGCTCTGTCTGGTCGGCATGGTGCTGTTCGCCCTCACGGGGATCACGCTGAACCACGCAGGACAAATCGAATCCAAACCGGCGATCGTGATGCGCGAAGCACAGTTGCCGCAGCCTCTGATCGCGGACCTGAAAGCCGAGCCCGCGGCCGCCAAGGCGGCGCTGCCGCCAAGCGTCCGCGCATGGCTGCGCAGCGAGATCGGCGTCAACACCGCCGAACGCGATACCGAATGGTCGCCGAAGGAAGTCTACATCGCCCTGCCGCGCCCCGGCGGCGATGCGTGGCTCAGCATCGAGCGCGACAGCGGCGCGGTGTCGTATGAAGTCACCGATCGCGGCTGGATCGCTTATCTTAACGACCTGCACAAAGGCCGCCACACCGGCAAGACGTGGGGCTGGTTTATCGACCTGTTCGCCGCGGTTGCCATCGTCTTCTGTCTGACCGGTCTGTTGCTGCTCTATCTCCACGCCAATCGCCGTCGCGCGACATGGCCCGTCGTCAGCATGGGTCTGGTGATTCCGGCGTTGCTCGTCGTCCTGTTCATTCACCGCTAAAGGTATGCAATGCGCCTCCTGATCTCTGCCGCACTTAGCACCCTCGCCGCCGGTTCGTCGCTGGCCGCCGAAGCGACCATCAGCGTCGATATCCCGCAGCTCAACGTCGCCGAATATCACAAGCCCTACGTGGCGATGTGGGTCGAAAGCGCCGACGGCAGCAAGATCACCAATCTGGCGGTGTGGTACGACGTCAAGCACAAGGACAACGAAGGCACCAAGTGGCTGAAGGACATGCGGCAGTGGTGGCGCCGCACCGGCCGCGAACTGACCATGCCGGCGGACGGCCTCAGCAGCCCGACCCGCGCACCCGGCACGCATCAGGTAACTTTCGACGCCGCCGCCAAGCCGCTCAACGGCCTGACGCCGGGCAGCTATCAACTCGTGATCGAGGCCGCGCGGGAAGTCGGCGGCCGCGAGTTGCTGCGCGTGCCGTTCGAATGGCCGCCGAAGGCGCAGGCGACCGCGCAGGCCAAGGGCGAAAGCGAACTCGGGACGGTCGCGTTGAAGCTGGCCCCTTGAGCTTATTGGATCAATCGCACCATCATCCGCACCGGCGGCCCATGGAAAGGACATCGCCATGACCAAGCATCTCAAGCTCGCACTGATCGCAGCCTCGGCGTCATTGCTTGCCGTTCCCGCGCAGGCGCATCGCGCCTGGCTGCTGCCATCGGCCACGGTGCTCTCCGGCACCGATGCCTGGATCACAGTGGACGCGGCGATCTCCAACGATCTGTTCTACTTCGAACATCATCCGTTGCAGCTCGACAACCTGTCGATCGTGGGTCCTGACGGCAAAGCCGTTACACCCGAGAACACCGCGAAAGGGCGTTTCCGCAGCACCTTCGACGTGAAGCTCGCCGAACCCGGCACTTACAAGGTGATGGTGGTCAATCACGGCGTGTTCGCCAACTTCAAGCTGGACGGCCAGAATAAGCGCTGGCGGGGCAAGGCGGATCAACTGGCGACCGCCATTCCCGCCAACGCGACCGACGTGAAGATTTCGGAAACGCAGGGCCGGGTCGAATCCTTCGTTACTTCCGGTAAGCCTTCGACCGAGACGCTGAAACCGACCGGCACTGGCCTCGAAATGGTTCCGGTGACACACCCGAACAATCTGGTGGCCGGCGAGAAGGCGACGTTCCGGCTGGTGCTGGATGGCCAGCCCGCCAGCGGCGTTGCCGTCGAGGTTGTCCCCGGCGGCATCCGCTATCGCGACAAGCTGAACGACAGCAAGATCACTACCGACGAGTCCGGCACCTTCAGCGTCACCTGGCCGGGACCGGGCTATTACTGGATGAGCGCCTCGGTGCGCGACGACAAGAGCAAGATCAAGAACGCGCAGCGGCGCAGCAGCTACGCCGTCACCGTCGAAGTCCTGCCGCAGTAAGCGATGCCGGCAACCGCGTCAGCCTCCCGGCGTGTGGCCATCCCAACCGAACTGGCGACACCGCGCGCCATGCCGGCGGGCGGCGCGGTTCAGACTTTGGCGGGAACGACCATGGGCACCACATGGTCGGTGAAGTTCATTGGCTCCGCCGCCAGCCGGCAAACGCTGCAACGGATGTTCCCGCTCACGCTCGATCGCGTCATCGCGCAGATGAGCCCGTGGGAGAGCCAATCCGACATTAGCCGGTTCAACCGGCTGCCGTTGAACCAATGGCAGACGTTGCCGCCCGAACTCGACCGAGTGATGGACAGCGCCATTCGCATCGCGCAGGAAAGCGATGGCGCCTACGACCCGACCATGGGCGCGCTGGTCGACCTCTGGGGCTTCGGACCGAGCGGCCCACGATACGCGCCACCGGAAGCGGACGACATTGCGATCCATCATCGCGCTTGCGGCTGGCAACAACTCGAACGCAACGCCGACACGCATAGTATGCGCCGTCATAATATGGGATCGATAGACCTCTGCGGCATCGCCAAGGGTTTCGCTGTCGATCTGGTGGCGGAGACGCTCCACGAATATGGCATTCATCACGCGCTGGTCGAAATCGGTGGCGAGTTACGCGGGCACGGCATCAAACCCGACGGCAGCCCGTGGTGGGTCGAGATCGACCGTTCTAACGATGACAGTGCGGAAACGGAGCCGATGCTGGTCGCGCTGCACGACCTTGCAGTCGCGACATCCGGCTGCGAACGCAGCTTTGTCAGCGACGGGCAGCATTTTTCCCACACGCTGGATCCGCGCACCGGATATCCGATCACCAACGGCATGATCACCGCCACCGTGCTGCATCGATCCTGCATGGAAGCGGATGCCTACGCGACGGCGCTGATGGCGCTGGGGCCGGATGCCGCGATCGAATTCGCCGTCGCGCACGATCTTGCGGCGCTGATTCGGTTCCAGCAGGATAGCAGCGATATCGTCGAACGCACGACGCCGGCGCTCGACGCGATGCTGGTTTAGTTCAAGTCTCCGCCCACTGCCGCAGCAGGTTGTGATAGAGCGACGTCAGCGAGATCACCGACGGATGCTCCGGGTGATCGGCGTTGAGGCGGATGATCGACATATCAAGATCGAACATCATCGCGCGCCGGGTGACGTCGCCGATCATGCTTTCGGTCCAGAAGAACGACGCCACGCGCGAGCCGCGCGTTACCTTGGTGACGTGATGCAGGCTGGTGCCGGGATAGACGATCATGTCGCCCGCCGGCAGCTTCACCGCATGCGTGCCGTAGGTGTCCTCGATCACCAGTTCGCCACCGTCATATTCTTCCGGCGACGAGAGAAACAACGTCGACGACACGTCGGTGCGCACCCGCACGCCGGTGCCGGGAACGGTGCGAATGGCATTGTCGACGTGCGAGCCGAAATTCATCTCGCCCTCGGCATCATAGCGGTTGAACAGCGGCGGAAAGATTTTCTTCGGCAACACCGCCGACATGAACAGCGGATTGCGATTCAATGCCGCCAACACCATGTCGCCGAGTTCGCGCGCTTCCGGCGTGCCTTCCGGCAATTGCAGATTGCGTTTGACCTGCGCGGACTGATGCCCCGCAGTGATCCGGCCGTCGATCCATGCTGCCCGCGCCATCACGTCGCGGCAATGGCGCACCTGCTCGGGCGTCAGCACATTCGGGATTCGAACCAGCATCGACATCTTCCTTAGCAAAGAGCCGGCATCTTGCGACGCCGGCATCGATCTCACGTCACGTGCGCATAAAGCACGCTACACTGCACGCAACCACCGAGACCGGCCGCACAGGCTTTTGCCCGCGCGGCCATTCCCTCAGAATTGCGCGCGTGCCGACAACGACACATAACGACCGGGGCCGGGAACCGCGAAGCCAGCTCCCGCGACCGTGTCGTAGTAAAATTCGTTCGTCAGGTTGTAGACGTTGAGCTGCACGGTCAAATTCTTGTCGACCTTGTAGGCCGCCATCGCATCGAAGCGCCAGTAACCGGGAATGCGCGCATCGTTGGCGACGCTCGACCAGCGCGAGTCGACGAAGAACGCGCCGCCGCCGACCGTCCACTTCGAATCGAGATCGTAGGTGGTGAACACCGAGAAGCTGTTCTTCGGCGTCACCGCCAGTTCATGCCCGATGTTGGCGACATTCACCGAATTGATCACCTTCGATTCGAGATACGCATAGCCGCCCGAGATGCTCCATTGCGGGGTGATGCGGCCGGTCGCGCCGATCTCGAAGCCCTGAACCTGCGTGGTGCCCACCGTGACATAATCGGGATTCGCGCTGGTTCCCTGATTCTCGATGTCGTTTTCCTTTCTGATGCGGAAGACCGCCGCGTTCAGGCTCAGCTTCTTGTTGAGAATATCCGCCTTGGCGCCGATTTCGTCGATCGTCGAGGTCACCGGGTTGAGCGCCTGTTGACCGTTGGTGATCGACACGAATTCCGCCGGCGGATTCGCCGAGGTGCCGCGCATATAATAGACCGACGACCACGGAGTCGGATGCAAGACAACGCCAGCGCGATAAGTCACGAAGCTGTTGTCCGAGTTGAGGCTGACAAGCTTGCTTTCGGCTCCCGTCGCGCGGGCGATCTCGAAGCCGTTGCTCTTGGCGGTGAAGTTATCGAAGCGAACACCGCCCAACAGCTCGAGCCACTCGGTAACCTTCAACTGGTCCTGGATGTAGACGCCGACTGCGTTGGCCCGCGACTCCGTCGCGGCGGTCGTCGGATTGAGGGTGCCCGAAACCCACGGATCAGGATTGGCGACATTGACGCGATAGGGATCGCTAAAGGTGGTGCGATAGTGATCGCGGGTTTCGTGGCTGACCTCGACACCGGCCAGCACATTGTGCTCCATCGCGCCGGTCATGAACTTGGCGGTAAGATCGCTGACATTGCTGACGAGAAAATTGTTGGTCTGATTCTGGAAGTGGTTGGTGTTGGCGACCCAGAGGCTGCTGAGCGGCGTTCCCGGCGGTATCGGATTGGCCGGCGCGTAGAGAGTGCCGCCCGTCGGCGCGTTCCATATGTTGTTATTGGTCGCGCTGAAGAAAGGCTGCACCGGCCGCGTCCGGTTAAAACGCTCGACATAGCTCACGCCGGTCGTGTTGGTGAACTTCAGCCCCGGCGCGAAATCATGCTCGAACTTGTTCGTCAGGTTGTGAGCCTCGGTCTGCTCGATGTCGTTCTGCCCGGGTGTCGCCACACCGTACCAGGTGTTGCGCGGTACAGGTGCAGGCTGCCGATAGCTGGTGCCGAAAAGCGATCCCGGCAGCATGATAATGCCGCGGTCGGCAATGTTGTCGTCCTTCTGATAGACGTAGCTCAGGGTATTCTTGGTGTCGGGTGCGATCTGATACGAGATCGAGGGCGCGACGCCGTAGCGCCTGACATTCGTGAAATCACGTCCCGCGATATCGGTGTCGTAGCCGACCGCCGCGATGCGCGCCGCGTATTGTTCGAACGTCTTGTTGAAGTCCACCATCATGCGGGCGCCGGCGGCCGACGTTCCGGTGGCTTCGACAACCGAGAAGTCGCGATTTTGCGGCGTCTTGGAAACGATGTTGATGACACCGCCGGTGGAGCCGCGACCGAACAGAAACGATGACGGTCCCTTGTAAACCTCGACGCGGTCGAAGCTGAAAGCATCGCGCGCGTACCAGCCCGGATCGCGTATGCCGTCGCGATAGAAATCGTTGCGTGCTGAATAGCCACGAATGGTGACGTTGTCGCCCTGGATGCCGCCTTCGCCCGCCGTGAAGGTGATACCAGGAACGTTGCGCAGCGCCTCTTGCACCGACGTCACGCGCTGGTTCTGCATCAACTGCTGGGACACGACGTTGACCGTTTGAGCCGTGTTGGTCAGCGGCGTCGGGAAACGTGACAAGCCGCTTTGCACGGGCGTCTGATAACCGGCGACGCCCGCGCCGTCGCCAACGACGGGATTGACGGCAACGTTGCTCGGCGCGGCAGCAACCGGGGCCGGCGCGGCGCGTACCGGAGCACGACGCGCGACGTGCCGCTTGGCCTGCCGCTTCGGAGCGGTCACGCGGACCTGCGGGAGATCATCGCTGCTGGGCGCCTGCTGGGCATCGGCGGAATCGGGGATCAACATCACCGCGGCAATGCCGATCATCGCTTTGCCCCACCCGAGCGCCGAGATATTGCGCGCAACTGCGCTCTCGTCACGCGATGCGCTCGCGTGATCCATCGATGAAATGCCCATATGCCCAGTTCCCCAATTGACCTCATCGCGGATGCAAGCCCATGCCCGCGATAACTTCGCTCGTCATAACTTCGTGATTTTTGATGAGCAACACGCCGATGCTTGGATTCGATGCAGTTTATAGGCCTTCTAGCGAAGGCCCCCTCGAAATGGACAGGATGACGCGGGATAATCGTTTCGCGAGACAATGATCGGCCCGCCGATCGGCGCTCGGCCTTAAAGCGATTCTAAAATTCCCGCTCGCTTGCTTGTTTGATTCGGAAAGCCAAGACGTTAGACCACTCCGAGGTGCCGCCTATCCACCTTCGGCCCGCCTTGCGATTGACCTGGATCGGCGGCGCAACAAAAAGTCTGTCGAAATGAACCTATCTCTGAAGACCTTCCGCGTGACGGAGCGCCACTGCCGATCGCGAACGAAAGCGCCGACGTTCGCACTTGCCGCCCTGCTGACTTTTTCGCTGGCGCCACACCCGATCTATGCTCAATCCGCGTCCCCATCGGCCGCGCCTAACGGGACCCTCGCCGCGCCGCCGACGACGGCCCCAATATCGCCCGCTCCGACGGCAACCACGCCGACTGCGACCGCACCCGCTACCGCCGCGTCGCCCACCACCCAGTCCGTCGCACAGCCAAGCATGCAGGAGCCCGCAACCGCGCCGCAAGCAACGCCGCCGCAAACCTCCCCCGCAACCGAAGTCTCTACGACCAGTGCCGCCGAGGTTAGCTCGATACTGCCGCATGAACTGACGCCGCTCGGCATGTTCATGGCCGCCGATTACATCGTAAAGGCGGTAATGATCGGTCTTGCCTTTGCCTCGGTGGTCACATGGTCGGTCTGGCTCGCCAAGAGCCTCGAACTGCTCGGCGCACGTCGCAAGCTGATGCGCGATCTCCGCCGCGTCGAGAGCGCGCGGTCCCTCGAGGATGCGAGCGACAAGTTGCAGAACGCCAATAGCGATATCGTCACGCTGACCAATGCCGCGCTCGACGAACTCAACCGTTCGCGCGACGCGATGAACCACGAAGGCGTCAAGGAGCGTGTCGCCTCGCTGTTCAGTCGCATCGAGGCGGCGGCGTCTCGCCGCATGACGCGCGGCACCAGCATTCTGGCGACGATCGGATCGACCGCGCCGTTCGTCGGCCTGTTCGGCACCGTCTGGGGTATTATGAATGCCTTCATCGGCATTTCGAAATCGCAAACCACCAATCTCGCCGTCGTTGCGCCCGGCATCGCCGAAGCGCTGCTCGCGACAGCGATGGGTCTGGTGGCGGCGATCCCGGCCGTGATGATCTACAATATGTTCGCGCGCGCCATCACCAGCTATCGCGGCCTGTTGGGCGATGGCTCCGCTGAGCTGATGCGCATGGTCAGCCGCGATCTCAACCGGGCGGAACTGACGCCCCACCGGCGGGCCGCGGAGTAACGCGCGTGGGCGTTCAGCTTCAGCAAGCCTCGTCCGACGACGAGATGGCTCAGGTGAGCGACATCAACGTGACGCCGTTCATCGACGTCATTCTGGTGTTGCTGATCATCTTCATGATCGCCGCGCCGCTGGCGACGGTCGATATCGCCGTGGACCTGCCGGCTTCGACGGCGACCAAGCAGCCGCGTCCCGACAAGCCGGTCTTCATCACCTTGAAGGCCGACCGCACGCTGGCAGTCGGTGAAACGCCGATCTCGCGCGCCACCCTGGCGTCGTCGCTAGCCTCGGTGACATCGTCTGACCACAATAAGCGGTTGTTCGTGCGCGCCGACAAGACCGTTCCCTACGGCGATGTCATGACGTTGATGAACGACATCCGCGGCGCCGGTTATCTCAAGATAGCGCTGGTCGGACTTGAATCCACTGGCGCGCAACCGGCCGCAGCTCCCGGAAGCGGAGGCGCGCAATGAGCGCGTCGCGGCCCTATCGTGGTATCACGCATAGCGATCTGCTGCGTTGGGCTGTCTGCTTCATTACCGTATTGTCGATCCACGGTGCGGTCGCCGCGGCATTGCTGAGGGCACCGGCCGAAGAAGGCGACACCTTCGACACCACGACGGCGATCGAGGTGGATTTCACCACCGAGTCATTCCAGGACGCCATCGCCCGCGACGTCGCGCCGGGCGAGGAGCAAATGCAGACCGACGAGGCGCCGCCGCCTCAGGAGAAGGCCGAACAGAAGGTCGAGGAAAAGCCGGAGCCCGAACCGCCGCTGCCGCAGGTGAAGGAACCCGACGTCGCGCTGGAAACGCCGCCGGAGCCGAAGAAGCAGGAGGAGGAAAAGAAGGAGGAGAAGGAGAAGACTCCGAACGCTTCGCCTCCGCTGGTGTCCGCCTCCACCACCACCGCACCGACCGCCGCCGCCTCACGCAAGGCCTCGCTGGTGAGCTGGAAGCGACGGCTGGCGCTGCATCTGCAACGCAACAAGCGCTATCCGCATGAAGCTCAGGTCCGTCGCGAGGCCGGCACGACTCGCGTCGCCTTCGTGGTCGACCGTCACGGTCACATCATGTCCAGCAAGATCGTGAAAGGTAGCGGTTCGCCGGCGCTCGATCATGAAACGCTCGAACTGCTGCAACGCGCCCAGCCGCTGCCGACGCCGCCCGCCGATGTCGGCGGCACGCAGTTCGCCTTCACGGTGCCGATCCTCTTTGAACTGAAATGATCCTGCGTCTGGCGAGGCGCGCGCTGGGGTTTCCGGCGCGCCGGAAGCTGGCGCAGTACGAAGCGACCGTCCGCCAGATTCTCGCGTTGGACGCCAGCTATCGGCAACTCACGGATACTGCACTGCGCGAGCGGGTCGACGAATTGCGACAGCGGGCGCAGGCCGGCATTACGCTCGATGACATCAAGGTCGATGCTTTCGCGCTGGTCCGCGAGGCTGCGCGCCGCGCGCTCAACGAACATCCCGTCCCGGCACAACTGATCGGCGCGCTCGCGCTTCACGACGGCCATATCGCCGAAATGAAGACCGGCGAAGGCAAGACGCTCACCGCCACGCTGGTCTGCGCGCTCAATGCACTCCCCGGCAACGGCGTTCATGTCGCCACGCCGAATGAATACCTCGCCGAGCGCGACGCCACCTGGATGCGGCCGGTCTATGAACTGCTTGGCCTCAGCGTCGGCGTCATCACTCAGGAGATGGATGACGACGTCAAGCGCGAAGCCTATCGCTGCGACATCACCTACGGCGTCGCCAGCGAATTCGGCTTCGATTATCTGCGCGACAACATGAAATTCACGACGGCGGAAACCGTTCAGCGCGACCACGCCTTCGCATTGATCGATGAGGCGGACGCAACGTTGATCGACGAGGCTACAATGCCGTTGGCGTTGTTCGGCCCGCTCGGCGATCACGCGGGATTTTATCAAGCCATCGATACGGTGATCGCCAAATTGCAACCGGCGCACTACGACATCGATCATCGACGGCGTGTCGCATTGACCGAAGCGGGATATAGCGAGGTCGAGCGTGGACTGCGTCAGCATGGCCTGCTGAAAGCCGACGCGACGCTGCATGAAATCGCGTCGATCTCATTGCTGCATCATGTCGTGCAAGCCTTGCGCGCGTATGTCGTGCTGGCGCGCGATCGCGACTATGTCGTGTACGATGGTCAAGTCACCATCGTCGATACGCTGACCGGACGGCCGATGCCGGGGCGCCGCTACGACGAGGGGCTGCATCAGGCGCTGGAGGCAAAAGAAGGCTGCGCGATCGGCGAAGAGACCCGCACGCTGGCCGCGACCACCTTTCAGACCTATTTCCGGCGTTACGCCAAACTCGCCGGCATGACCGGCACCGCACTTCCCGATGCTTCCGAATATCGGGAGATTTACGGTCTCGACGTCATCGTTATTCCGACCCATCGTCCGTTGATCCGGATGGATGAGTCCGTGCTTCACGCGACCGCTGCCGACAAGCGCGCGGCTATCCTGCGCGAGATCGAAAGCGCGCACGCGCGCGGGCAGCCGGTGCTGATCGGCGCGCCGTCGATCGAACGCTCGGAAGCGCTGGCAGCAATGCTCGCGGACAACGGCTGGCGACAGCACGGCGAACCTGAGGACGACGCAGTCTCCACAAAGTCATTCGCTCTGCTCAATGCCAAGCATCACGCCCGCGAGGCGCATATCATCGCGAGAGCCGGCGCACCCGGCGCGGTGACCATTGCCACGGCGATGGCGGGACGCGGAACGGATATCCGGCTCGGAGGCGACCATGCCGACGAAGCGACGCGCGCTCGCGTGATCGCCGCGGGGGGGCTTCTGGTCATCGGCAGCACGCACCATGAGCAGGAGCGGCTGGACCAGCAGTTGCGCGGCCGCGCCGCCCGCCAGGGCGACCCCGGCCGATCGATCGTTCTCGCCTCGCTGGAAGACGAATTCCTGACGACTGCCGCGATCCGCGTGCCCACAGCCACGCAAGGCAATCCCGTCACATCGAACGTTGCGAAGCGTTTGATCCGAGCCGCACAGGCGCGACACGAAACCCGCAGCCTCGATCGACGCCTCGGCCTGCTGCGTTTCGACGCGATCATTCAGAGCCAATACGACACGCTCTACGATATGCGTCGCGACATCCGCGATAGCGCCGATCCCTTCGTTCTGGTGCAACGATTTCGTCACGAAACCGTCGACGACCTGATCGCGCGGTTTGCTCCGCCGGATGCATCTTGGGATATCGCCGGGCTGGATCACGCGATCCGCTCGATCCTGACGCTCGCCGTTGACCTCTCTCCACCGTCGGCGCGACGTGCCCTCGGCTCTGAAAATCTCAAGCAGACGATCTGCGCGATCGCCGACCACTGGATGGACGGCAAGGCGGCCAGTATCGGCGAGGCGTTGCTCGGCGATATCCTGCGCCGTTTGATGATGGCCTTGATTGATCAACTATGGTCCGAGCAATTCGAGCGGCTCGAACATCTCAAGCGCCGGATCGGCGACCGGCGACTGCCGCCGCACAAGGTCGCCGCCGAATTTCAGTACGAGGCTTTCGGTTTGTTCGAGCGTGCGGTGATGGATTTCCGCCACGACGTGACAGCGCACGCGATGCGCGTCGGAATCAAGACTTAATTTCCGTCATTGCGAGGAGCGAAGCGACGAAGCAATCCCGCTTTTTCTGAAGACTGGATTGCTTCGCTTCGCTCGCAATAACGAAATTTTACAAGTCCCTGATGCGCCTGCCCGTTTCTTTGAGCCAACCTATCTAGACTGCCACGCAGCGCATCATAAATCCGCCGACAAGTCTCTTGCATCCCCGACGCGCTTCGTAGCAAGTATCGATCAATAATCTCGGATCAAACCCTCGCGACCAGTTCACTTTCGCGACGCGCGGGCACGCGATCCGGCATCCGAACGATTGGAACGGATCATGGCTTCTACTTCAGGCGGCGAAGCGATCGTCAACGGCCTTGTCGCGCACGGCGTCGATACGGTGTTCGGTCTGCCGGGCGCGCAGGTTTACGGCCTGTTCGATGCCTTTCAGCAGGCGCAGTTGAAAGTCATCGGCGCGCGACATGAACAGGCTTGCGGCTATATGGCTTACGGCTACGCGCGTTCCACCGGGCGGCCCGGCGTGTTCAGCGTGGTCCCCGGTCCCGGCGTCCTCAACGCCGGCGCGGCGCTGCTCACCGCCTTCGGTGGCAACGAGCCGGTGCTCTGCCTGACCGGACAAGTCCCGACCGCCTTCCTCGACAAGGGACGCGGTCACCTGCACGAAATGCCGAACCAGCTCGCGACGCTGCGCACTTTCGTCAAATGGGCGGAGCGCATCGAATATCCCGACGCGGCACCGACACTGGTCTCGCGCGCGTTTCAGGAAATGCAGTCGGGACGACCCGGCCCCGCCGTGCTGGAAATGCCGTGGGATATTTTCACGCAACGCGCTGACGTTGGCGACGCCAAGCCGTTCGACCTCCTTCCGCCGCCGCGCCCGGACAGCGACCGTATCAAAGCAGCCGCCGAGCGGATCGCCGCCAGCAAAGCGCCGATGATCTTCGTCGGCAGCGGCGCCATCCACGCCCGCGAGGAAATTCTCGAACTCGCGGAAACGTTGGATGCGCCGGTGGTGGCGTTCCGCAGCGGCCGCGGCATCGTCAGCAACGCGCACGAACTCGGCATGTCGATGGCCGCGGCCTATGAACTGTGGCCGCAGACTGATCTCGTCATCGGTATCGGCACCCGTATGGAATTGCCGACGTGGCGATGGCCCTACCGTCCCGCAGATCAGCACTCCATCCGCATCGATGTCGACCCGGCGGAGATGCGGCGCTTTGCCCCGGACACCGCCATCATCGCCGATGCGCGCGAGGGCACCCGCGATCTGCTCGCCGCCGTGCAGAAGCGCGGCTTCACCCGGCAACCTGGCCGCCGCGAAGCGATCCGCGCCGCGTCGGCATCGACGTTGCAACAGATTCAGGCGATCCAGCCGCAGATGTCGTATCTCAACATCCTGCGCGACGTGCTTCCTGCGAACGCTATCGTCACCGACGAACTGTCCCAGGTCGGCTTCGCGTCATGGTACGGCTTCCCGGTCTACGAGCCGCGCACCTTCATCACCTCCGGCTATCAGGGCACGCTAGGATCCGGCTTCCCGACCGCGCTGGGCGCCAAGGTGGCGCACCCGGACCGACCGGTGGTCGCCATCACCGGCGACGGCGGCTTTATGTTCGCCGTGCAGGAATTGGCGACTGCCGTGCAGTTCAGGATCGGCGTCGTGGTGCTGGTGTTCAACAACAACGCCTATGGCAACGTGCGGCGCGACCAGTTGGAGGGTTTCGACGGCCGCGTCGTCGCCTCCGATCTGGTCAATCCGGATTTCGTCAAACTCGCCGAATCCTTCGGCGTCGGCGCGGCGCGCGTCACCTCGCCGCAAGACTTCCGCCCGGCACTGGAGCGCGCGCTGGCGGACGGTGGACCGTATCTGATCGACATCGAGGTGCCGACCGACTCCGAGGTCAGCCCCTGGGCCTTCATCCGGCGGCAAAAGCCATAGTGCCAGAGAGCTTCCATCGACGCACCTCTTGCATTGCAAGAGGATCAAACCAAAGTGATGAGGCCGCATCCGCTCCGAGCGACTTGTGATCGCGCCAGCACCACGCGATAATCAAATCTGGACATTGCAATAGGGCCACGACCGGCTTAACGGCGGGCATCCAGGAGGGTACGACATGCCGACCGACCAACTTAAATTCACCCGCCGCAGCGTGCTCGCGGGCGGCGTCGCCGGCGCGGCGCTGCTGGCCGCTCCGGGCATTGTCCGGGCCCAGGCGCAGACCCTGAAAATTGCGGTGCTGCTGCCGCAGTCCGGCTATCTCGCGCAGGCTGGCCAAAGCTGCCATCGCGGCGCGCTGGTCGCACCGCAGGTGCTGGCCGACCTCGGCTACAAGGTCGAGCTGGTGCACATCGACATGGAGTCCAATCCCGACGTCGCGCGCACCCAGACCGAACGCGCCATCAACGAGGGCGCGCACTGCATCGTCGGCGCGTTCGATTCCGCCGGGACGCTGGCGATCGCGCAGGTCTGCGAACAGCGTCAGGTGCCGCTGATCGTCAACATCGGCGCCGCACCGCAATTGACCGAGCAAGGCTACAAATTCCTCGTCCGCAACTTCCCGACCGGCCGCATGCTGGTGAAGAACGGTCTGCATCAAATCCAGGCGTTGATCGACGCCACCAAGATAGCGCCGAAGAGCGCCGTTTTCCTGCACGCCAACGACAACTTCGGTCTGGCGCAGCGCAAGGGCATGGACGCGCTGTTTCCGAAATCGGGACTGCCGTTCCAACTGCTGGAATCGATCCCCTACGATCCGAAGGCGCAAGACCTCTCGGTGGAGGTCACCAAGATTCGCGGTATCAACCCGGACCTGCTGCTAGTGGTGACGCGCGCGGCCGATGCCATCAAGCTGGTGCGCGATACGGTGCGGCAGAAATTCCAGCCGATGGGCATCATCTCGCCCGGCGCACCCGGCCTCTACGACGAGGAATTCTACAAGGCGCTCGGCCCGCTGGCGGATTACCACATCGATGCGCTGCCGTGGGCCAATCCGAAGTCCAAGGTGACGCAGGCGCTGGAAGCGGCCTACACTAAGGCGCAGCCGAAATTCCGCTTCGCCGTCGAATGCTTCAATGTCGGCTTCACCTTCGATGCCCTGATGATCGCGGGCGACGCCTTCAAGCGCGCCGGCACCACCAACGGGCCGGAACTGATGAAGGCACTGAAGGCCACCAACCTCGTCGAGCACACCATGATCGGCGGACCGATCAAGTTCGACGAGAAGGGCCAGAACAACGACATCCCGTCGGCCAGCGTACAGAACCGCAACCAGACCCCGACGGTGGTGTTGCCGGCGGAGGTCGCGACCATGACGCCGGTGCTGCCGATGCCGCCCTGGCAGGGCCGCAAGTGATCTGACGTTTCCGCACCCATCATCGTGAAGCATCGCGCACTGCGCGGTGCTTCACTGTCCCGATATGCAATCCCTTTCAAGATGCTCCCGCGATAACGCCCGGAGCCGGAGTTACGAATGACGGCGATCACCTTGAATATTATCGTTCAAGGGATTCTCACCGGGCTTGTCTACGGTCTGATGGCGCTTGGCCTTTCGGTCATTTTCGGCGTCATGCGCGTGGTCAATTTCGCCCATGGCGAGTTCACCGTGGTCGCGATGTATGCGGCATTCCTGCTGTTCGAGATGCTCGACGTTTCGCCGCTGCTCTCGCTGCTGCCGATCGCGGCGGCCTTTTTCTTTCTCGGTTATGCCCTGCAACGCACGCTGGTCGAACCCTTCATCAGCCGCGCCGAACACGAGCAGTTCATTCTGCTGGTCGGCCTCGCCACCGTCGTCGTCAACGGCCTGCTGCTGATCTTCGGCCCCGATGCGCGCCCCATCAACCTGCCCTACAGTTTCGACAGTTATACCATTGGCCCCTTGTTCATCGACAAGGTGCGCGTGTTCGCGGCGCTCGGTGCATTCGCGATCTGCATCGCGCTGTTCCTGTTCTTCCGCTATACGCGCACCGGCACGGCGATCCGCGCCTGCGCCGATAATCTCACCGGCGCCGGCGTCGTCGGCCTCAACGTCAAGCAACTCTACGCGGTGACGTTCGGCCTGGGCTTCGCCTGCATCGGCGCCGCCGGCACACTGATGGCGACCATCGCCGACGCATCACCCGGTCTTGCGCCAGCCTACACGCTGCTGGCCTTCGTCATCGTCATCATCGGCGGATTGGGCTCGATGGCGGGCGCGCTGGTCGGCGGCGTCCTGATCGGCATTTCCGAAGCGCTCGCGGGCTTCTACATCCAGCCGTCGATGAAAAGCATGTTCTCCTTCGCGCTCCTGATCCTCGTGCTGGTGCTGCGCCCGCAGGGCCTGATGGGGCGGCGGCTATGAGCGATATCTGGCAGCGCCTGCCCACGCGCGGCAAAATTTTTTGCCTCACAGCCTTGGCGGCGGCGATCGCCGCGCCGCTGGTCGCCGACCGCTATCTGCTGTCGGTGCTGATCCTTGTCTTCTACTTCGCCTATCTCGGACAGGCGTGGAATCTGCTGATGGGTTTTGCCGGGCAGCTCTCGCTCGGCCACGCGCTGTATCTCGGGCTCGGCGCCTATACCGCCACCGCGCTGTGGACGCTGTTCGGCATCGGCCCCTGGATCGGAGTCTTCATCGCCATTCCGGTCGCCGCCGCCGGCGGCATGATCGTCGGCTGGCTCGGCTGGCGCTTCGCCATCGAAGGCGTCTATTTCGCGCTTCTAACTATTGCTTTCGCCGAATTCACCCGGATCGGCTTCGACCATCTGCAAATCACCGGCGCATCCGCCGGCCTGTTTCTATCGGTCAACAGCCCCGGCTCCGACAAATGGTGGAATCTCGGCGGCGGGCCGCTGCTGTATTACTACCTCGCGCTGGTCCTCGCGGCTGCCGCGACATTGCTGGTGGCATGGCTGCGCCGCTCGCCACTCGGCTATCGCTGGCTCGCGGTGCGCGAGGACCCGGAAGCCGCGCAAGCCGCCGGCATCGATATCTTCCGGGCCAAGATGATCGCGATGCTGATTTCCGCCAGCATGACCGCCGTGGGCGGCGTGTTCTACGGCTTCTATTACCGCAACCTGTTCCCGTCGCAGGTATTCGACATCGGCCGTTCCATCGAGATCATCATGGCGCCGATCATCGGCGGCCTCGGCACCGTGTTCGGGCCGCTCGTCGGCGCCATCCTGCTGACGCCGCTGGGCGAAAGCCTCACCGCGCTGATGCAGCACTTCGGCATCAACACGCCGGGCGCCAAATCGATCTTCTATGGCCTGACCCTGATGGTGATCATCACCTTGCAACCGAGCGGCGTGTGGCCGTGGCTCGCCCGCAAGCTCGGCCTCGACAGGCCACGCGCATGACCGCCCTGCTTTCCATCGACGGCATCAGCAAGCGGTTCCGCGGCCTCGCCGCGGTCAGCCGCGTCAGCTTCGATGTGCAGCAGGGCGAGATCTTCGCGGTGATCGGCCCCAACGGCGCCGGCAAGACCACGCTATTCAACATGATCGCCGGCGCGATCCCGCCCGACGAAGGAACGATCACTTTCGCCGGCACGCGCACGGAAGGGCTGCGCTCCGACCAGATCGCGCGACTCGGCGTCGGCCGGACCTTCCAACTGGTGCGACCGTTCCCCGCGCTGACGGTCGAGGACAACGTCATCATTGGCGCACTGATGCAGACCAAAACCGTTCGCGATGCCGAGACAATCGCGCGCGATACGCTGGCGCGGCTCGACCTGTTCGACAAGCGTGCGCAGATCGCATCCAGCCTGACATTGCCCGACCGCAAGCGACTGGAAGTCGCGCGTGCGCTGGCGACCGGGCCAAAACTGTTGCTGCTCGACGAGGTGATGGCCGGGCTGCGGCCGACCGAAACCGACCGTATCGTCGCCACGTTGCGCGATCTCAACCGCGATGGCCTGACGATCCTCTTGATCGAGCACGTCATGCGCGCGGTCACCGCGCTGGCCTCACGCATTCTGGTGCTGCACCATGGCGCGGCCATCGCCGAGGGCAATCCGGAGCAGGTGCTGCGCGATCCCGCCGTCGTCGAGTCCTATCTTGGCGCGGAGTCGTTGTGATGCTGACCGTCGAGAACCTCAGCGTTCACTACGGCGATGCGCAAGCCCTCGACGGCGTCTCGCTCACCGTCGATGAAGGCGCCATCGTCGCCATCGTCGGTGCCAACGGCGCCGGCAAGACGTCACTGATCCGCACCATCGCCGGAATGCATCGGCCAACCAGCGGCCGCATCGTCTTTCGCGGCACCGACATCGCGGGGCTGCCGAGCCATCGGGTCTGCGATCTCGGCATCGGGCAAGTCGCCGAGGGACGGCAAATTTTCCCGTCGCTGACGGTTTCCGAGAATCTCGACATGGGCGCGATGCTGCCCCACGCGCGGCCGCACCGCGCGCAAAACCGCGACCGCGTGCTGGCGATGTTTCCGCGCCTGTCGGAGCGCATCGGTCAGGCGGCGGGCACATTGTCCGGCGGCGAGCAGCAGATGCTGGCGATCGGGCGCTGTTTGATGGGCGAACCGAAGCTGATCATGTTCGACGAACCGTCGCTCGGCCTCGCGCCCACCATCGTCCACGACGTGCTGAAAACCATCTGCGACCTCAATGCCGGCGGCATGACCTGCGTGCTGGTGGAGCAGAACGTCGCGGTGTCGCTGAAGATCGCGACCCGCGCTTACGTGCTGGAGAACGGCCGCGTCACGCTGTCCGGCAGCGGCGCGGACCTGCTCGCCGACGAACGCGTGCGGCAAGCCTATCTCGGCATCTGACGCCGCGCCAACGCGTATCAAACGATCTGGATATCGGACGGCGGCGAGCGCAGCGTGTTGGCGAGCAGTTGCAATGCTTGCGACAGCTCGGCGCGATTGCGCGCGGCCCCCAGCGACACCCGCACGCCTTGCGCGGCGCCCGCTCCCACGGCAAAGGCTTCGCGCCCGACCACGGCAAGGCCGTGCCGCAACACATCGGAAAGAAATTCGGCGCTGTGCCACTGCCGCGGCAGCGCCAACCAAAGGTGATGCCCCGCCGGCCGCGCCGCGAATTGCGATCCATGCAACATGCGCGCAGCCAGTTGCTGACGCCCGATCGCTTCGTTGCGGATGGCCTGAATGATCTGATCGGCGACGCCGGTGCGAATCCAGTGCGTCAGCAGCGCCACCATCAGCAACGGCGGCATCTGCATCGTCGCCTGCAAATTGTTGCGCATGACTTGTTCAGCGGCAACGTCCGGCACCAGCAGATAGGACGCCCGCAACGCCGGCGCGATGCACTTCGACATGCTCGCCGCGAAATAGGTTCGCTCCGGAACGAGATCGGCGATCGGCTGCACCGACGGCTCGAGAAAACCGTAAGCATCGTCCTCGATCAGCCACACGCCATGGTGACGCACAATGTCCGCGATGGCGCGACGCCGCGCCGGCGGAAGCGTTGCCGTCGACGGATTGTGCAAGGTGGGAATGAGATAGATCGCCTTCGGCTGATGCTGTTTGCATGCGGCCTCAAGCGCATCCGGCAGCACGCCGTCGCGATCCATCTCGACGCCGACCAGTCGGACACCCAACCGGCTTGCTGCCGCCTTGATTCCGGGGAACGTCAAATTCTCGGTGAGCACGACATCGCCCGGTGACGTCAGCGCCAGCAAGATGTTGAACAGTGCTGCCTGCGTGCCCGGATAGATCACCACTCGCTCGGGCGCCGCCGTCGTCAGGCGCGGCCGCAGCCATTGCGCCGCGACCTCGCGCTCATCGTCGCTGCCGCCGGGGCGTGCGTAGTTGAGATAGGCGCTGAAGCTCGCTTCGCTGCGGATCGCGGCAAGGCC
Source organism: Xanthobacteraceae bacterium (assembly GCA_051954235.1). Lineage (GTDB taxonomy): Bacteria > Pseudomonadota > Alphaproteobacteria > Rhizobiales > Xanthobacteraceae > 62-47. The sequence goes on along the minus strand of JBQCHY010000033.1, from coordinate 13,186 downwards.
CTGCGCGATGCGGAGGTCGAGATTGGCCTCCACCGGCTGCGGCGGCACGTTCATCGACAGGTCGATCTTGACCTGCACCGGAATGTCCGCCGCCTGCCGCGCGGTGGTCTCGGACACGAACGTCCCCTGTCCCACCCGCGCCTCGATCAAGCCGCGCCGGCGCGCCTCGCCATAGGCGCGCGTCACCGTGGTGAGATCGACGCCGAGCGCTTCGGCCAGCGCGCGATGGGTCGGGAGTTGCTGGCCCCGGTTCAGCCGCCGGCTGTTGATGTCGGCGCTCAGCGCATCGACGATCCGCAAATAGATCGGTCCCTGCCATTCCGCTATTGTAGGGAGCCAATCCATGCAAATACCTACATTTCCGTTGAATGTCCACCTACAATCTATATTGTATGGATAGAGCCTCCGGTCAAGGGTAATCCTGAAGGACATTCGCCATGACAAACGCTGTCTCACTGGGTCGCGCGCTGTGGCGCGGTTTCACCATGAAGTGCCCGCATTGCGGCGAGGGCCGGCTGTTCGGCCGCTTCCTCAAGGTGGTCGATCATTGCGAGGTCTGCGGCGAGAGCTATGCCGCACAGCGTGCCGACGACCTGCCGGCCTATCTGGTGATCGTCGTGGTCGGCCACGCCGTAGTGCCAGCTCTACTCGCGATGGAAACGGCCTATGCGCCGCCGTACTGGGTCCATGCGCTGATCTGGCTGCCGATCACGCTGGTGAGTTCGCTGGCGCTGTTGCAACCAGTCAAGGGCGCTGTCGTCGGCCTGCAATGGCACCTCGGAATGCATGGCTTCCAGGAAGCCAAACTGCGCCGCATCGCGGACGAACGACGACTGGCGCAGGCTACCGTCTGATAGCAACGGCGGGCGCGGCTTTCACAGCAAGCGCCCGCCGATTTTCGTCTCAGATCTTCTGATTGTATTCGCCGACTTCGGGATGGGTGCGCAGCACCGAATCCATCGCCTCGAACATGTCGCGCATCCGCTGCTCCGACACCGGGCTTTCCACCACGACGACCAATTCGGGCTTGTTGGATGACGCCCGCACCAGGCCCCAGCTTCCGTCTTCCACAGTGACGCGCACGCCATTGACGGTGACGAGATCGCGGATCGCCTGACCCGCAACCTTCTCGCCCTTGGCCTTGGCGGCCTCGAAGTGCTTCACCACCGCCTCGACGATGCCGTACTTGGTCTCGTCGTCACAATGCGGCGACATGGTCGGCGACGACCACGTCTTCGGCAGCGCGTCCTTGAGATCGGACATGCTCTTGCCCGGAGCACGGTCCAGCATATCGCACACCGCGATCGCGGAAATCAGGCCGTCGTCGTAACCACGGCCGAAGGGCGGGTTGAAGAAGAAGTGGCCGGACTTCTCGAAGCCGGCCAACGCGCCCACTTCGTGCGTGCGCCGCTTCATGTAGGAATGGCCGGTTTTCCAGTAGGTCGCCTTGGCGCCCTGCTTCTGCAACACCGGGTCCGTCACGAACAGGCCGGTGGACTTCACGTCGACGACGAACTGCGCATCCTTGTGGATCGCCGAAATATCGCGCGCCAGCATCACGCCGACCTTGTCGGCGAAAATCTCCTCGCCGGTGTTGTCGACCACGCCGCAGCGGTCGCCGTCGCCGTCGAAACCAAGGCCGACGTCGGCCTTGTGCTCGAGCACGGCGTCGCGAATGGCATGGAGCATCTCCATGTCTTCCGGATTCGGATTGTATTTCGGGAAGGTGTGATCGAGCTCGGTGTCGAGCGGAATCACTTCGCAGCCGATCGCTTCCATCACCTGCGGCGCGAACGCGCCGGCAGTGCCGTTGCCGCAGGCAACCACGACCTTCAGCTTGCGCTTCAGCTTTGGCCGCTTGGTCAGATCGGCGATGTAGCGCGCCGGGAAATTCTCGTGAAACTGATAGCTGCCGCCGACCTTGTTCTTGAAGTCGGCGTTGAGCACGATCTCCTTCAGCCGGGTCATTTCGTCCGGCCCAAAGGTCAGCGGCCGGTTGGCGCCCATCTTCACGCCGGTCCAGCCGTTGTCGTTGTGCGAGGCGGTGACCATCGCAACGCACGGCACATCGAGTTCGAACTGCGCGAAGTAGGCCATCGGCGTCATGCACAGGCCGATGTCATGCACCTTGCAGCCCGCAGCCATCAGGCCGGAGATCAGTGCGTATTTGATCGACGACGAATAGCCGCGGAAATCGTGGCCGGTGACGATTTCCTGCTTCTGTCCCATCTCCGCGATCAGCGCGCCGAGCCCCATGCCCAGCGCCTGAATTCCCATCAGGTTGATTTCCTTGCCGAACAGCCAGCGCGCGTCGTATTCGCGAAAGCCGGTCGGCTTCACCATCGGCTCGGATTCATAAGCGAGCGTATTCGGCACCAGGACGGGCTTCGGCTTGGGAAACATGCAAAACGGCCTTCTGAAAAGGTGATGGACGACGAACCCCGCAGCCATAGCGAATGCGCGGCGCGGAGGAAAGGCGGGAGGATTGGTTAGGACGGAATTGCGGCGGATTGGCAGCAGCCGGCGCGGCTAGGAACAATCGTCGGCGCTTATTGCTCCAGCACCATCCGGCCGCCGGCAAATTCGAACCGCTTCAGCTTGCCCAAGAACGACAGACCAAGCAGATTCTGCGACAGCGCCTCGTCTGGCAGCACCATGGCATCGACGTCGCGGACAACCAGATCGCCGATCTGAACCATCGCAAGCCGCGTCCGCGCCGCCTTGATGACACCATTGGCGGTGGTCACCTTCGCGTTGAACTCGCTTTGCGCCGGCCGCACGCCTATCCGTGCCGCCGAGGTTTCGTTCATCGCAATTACCGATGCGCCGGTATCGACCATGAACTTGATGCGTTGACCTTCGATGCGCCCTTCGGTCTGGAAGTGACCATGCCGGTCGCGCGGCACAACGACGCTGCGAACGCTGGAGGGCGCCGAGGATTCGGTAGCGGCCAGCATGACCGACGGTGCGGATGAGGTCGTCGTGGCGGACGCGGCCATCATGTGATCAGCAACCTGGGACATGACCGTGCCAAGGCCGATCATCACGCCCGCCAAAATCAATACGCCACGCATACATTACTCGCAGTTCGCACGCTGCACGCTACATCCCACGCGCCGCAAACCGCGACCGGGATCCTACGTATTTTGGCTAAAACCGTGAGTTTAGCGTTAACGAAGTGCTGCGTTTACGTTCCGCGCGGCTTGGCGCGCCGCGTCGGCTCCGCCATCGCGGGGTCTTCCGGCCACGGATGGCGTGGATAACGTCCGCGCAGATCGGCACGCACCGCCGCATAGCTGCCGCGCCAGAAACCGGGCAGATCGCGTGTCACCTGCACCGGCCGATGCGCGGGCGACAGCAATTCCAGCACCAGCGGCACCTTGCCCTTCGCGACCGCTGGATGGACTTTCAAACCGAACAACTCCTGCAACCTGACTGCAATGGTCGGCCCCTGCTCGGCCTCGTAATCGATCGGCAGCATCGAACCGGTCGGCGCCTCGAAATGCGTCGGCGCTTCGCGATCGAGCCGCGCACGCAGCTCCCATGGCAACAGCCCCATCAATGCATCCGACAAATCGCCAGCGGAGATATCCTTCAGCGACGTCTTGTCGAACAGCGCGGGCGCCAGCCAAGTGTCAGCCGTCGCCGCGAGTCCCGCATCGGAAAGGTCGGGCCAGGCATCGCCCTCGGCGGCACGCAAGAACATCACGCGGCCGCGCCATTGCGTCAGCGCTTTCGACCACGGCAGGCGATCGAGTCCTGACGCGACCAATCCTTCCGCAAAAATTCGCGCACTGTCTTCGGAGGGCGATATCTGCAACGGCGCTTCCGCGAGTGTGATGGCATGCAGCCGCTTGCGACGGCGACCGCGCAGCGCCATCGCATCCTTGTCAAACCACACCTCGTCGGCGCTCGCGATCTCATCGGCAAAGCGCGCCTCGATCTCGGCTTGCGTGATCGGCGCCGCGAGCAGGATGCGTCCGCGCGCGGCGGTGCCGGTGAGTTCGCCGACCGCGATGTAGGGTGAGCGCGCCAATGCGGCGACCTGATCCATCGCCGCGCCACGCCCGTTGGCGAGTACGAAGCTGCCGTTACCGCGGTTCTTCGCGACACGATCCGGAAAGGCCAGCGCCAGCAAGGCGCCGGTGGACGAAAGCTCCTCTCCTTCTTGTGAGGGAGAAGACGACACCTGCGCTACCCATCGCTTCGCCAGTTGCTTCGCGCTCGACGCGCGCTGCGAGCGGTCGCGGCGAAACTGGTCGAGCCGCGCGTCGAGATCGACGCTGTCGCCGCCCAGTCCGCGCTCGGTGAGAATCGCCGCGATGTCGGCGGCTTCCTGCGCCGCGCCACAACGCTGCGCATCCACGATCATGCGCGCCAGCCGCGGCGGCAACGCGAGCGCGCGCAACGCCTGTCCCTCGGCCGTGATGCGGCTATCATCATCGAGCGCACCGAGCTGGCGCAACAAGTCTCGCGCTTCGGATAGCGCGGGCAACGGCGGCGGGTCGAGAAAAGCCAGCGTCGACGGATCGCGCACGCCCCATTGCGCCAGATCGAGCACCAGCGACGACAGATCGGCGGCGAGAATTTCCGGCGCGGTGTAAGCCGGCAACGACACGGTTTGCGGCTCGTCCCATAGCCGATAGCAGATGCCGGGCTCGGTACGCCCGGCGCGGCCGCGCCGCTGATCGACGGCAGCGCGCGAGGCACGCACAGTTTCCAGCCGCGTCAATCCGATATCGGGCTCGTAACGCGGCACGCGCGCGAGCCCGGAATCGACCACGATGCGCACGCCGTCGATGGTGAGTGACGTTTCCGCGATCGACGTCGCCAGCACCACCTTGCGTCGCCCCTGCGGCGACGGCGCGATGGCGCGATCCTGCACGCTCGCATCGAGCGCGCCGAACAACGGCACGATATCAATGCCCGTGTCACGCATGCGTTCTTCAAGCATCGTCTGCGTGCGACGGATTTCCGCCGCGCCCGGCAGGAATGCCAACACGGAGCCGGCGTCGGCGCGCAAAGCCGTGGCAATGGCGTCGGCCATCTGACGCTCCAGCGGGGCATCCGGCTTGCGGCCGAGATAGTGCGTCTCCACCGGATAGGCACGACCCTGGCTTTCGATCACCGGCGCATCACCGAGCAGCGCCGCGACGCGCGCGCCATCGAGTGTTGCCGACATCACCAGAATGCGAAGGTCCTCGCGCAGGCCGGTCTGCACATCGCGCGCCAGTGCGAGGCCGAGATCGGCATCGAGCGAGCGTTCGTGAAATTCGTCGAACAACACCGCCGCGATGCCGTTCAATTCCGGATCGTTCAGAATCTGTTGCGCAAAAATGCCTTCGGTGACGACCTCTATCCGGGTCGCGCGCGAGATTTTCGAGCCGAAGCGCACGCGATAGCCAACCGTTTCGCCAACGCGCTCCCCCAGCGTCTGCGCCATGCGTTCGGCGCTGGCGCGCGCCGCGATCCGGCGCGGCTCCAGCATGATGATCTTGCCGTTACCGAGCCACGGCTCGTCGAGCAGCGCCAGCGGCACCCGTGTGGTTTTGCCGGCGCCGGGCGGCGCCACCAGCACCGCCGTCGGCTGGCGCGCCAGGGTCGTCGCGAGCTCATCGAGCACGGCATCGATCGGCAGAGGCGTGGGAAAGCTGCGGGTCAACGGTGATAGGGTCCGGTTAACACTAACAATGGGTTGCGTCGGCTGCCTTATAGCGGGTTCCGGAAAGACGGCACATTCCTTGTATCGCGCAACGAGAACGAAACCCTTCGTCAGTAATGTCCGCCCTCGCGACCCCAAAAGGAACAGCGATGACCCGAAACGGCACAGCCATCTCCGCAGCAACGGCCTCCGACCGTCTCGATTGGGTCGATTACGCCAAGGGCATCTGCATCGTCATGGTGGTGATGATGCATTCGGTGCTGGGCGTCGAGGCTGCCGCCGGGCAGACCGGCTTCATGCATTATGTCGTGGAGTTCGCCCGGCCGTTCCGGATGCCGGACTTCTTCCTGATCTCCGGCTTGTTCCTGTCACGGGTGATCGACCGCGACTGGCGCACCTATCTCGATCGCAAGGTGGTGCATTTCGCGTATTTCTACGTGCTGTGGGTGACGATCCAGTTCGGTTTCAAGGCCCCGGCCTTTGCCGCCGAGATGGGCTGGGCCGGTGTCGCCAAGCTGTACCTGCTGTCGTTCATCGATCCGTTCGGCACGCTGTGGTTCATCTATCTGCTGCCGATCTTCTTCGTCGTCACCAAGCTGACGCTGCGCGTGCCGCCGCTGGTGATCTGGCTGGCCGGCGCGGCGCTGGAAATGGCGCATGTCTCGACCGGATGGGTCGTGATCGACGAATTCGCCATGCGCTTCATCTATTTCTATTCGGGATACTTGTTCGCCGCTCATGTGTTCCGCCTGTCGGATAATGCGCGGACCTACCCCGGCCTCGCCGTAGCCGGGCTGGCGCTGTGGGCCCTCGTCAATGGTGCGCTCACCCATTACGGCCACGCCGATCTGTCGGTCGTCTCGCTGGCGCTCGGCATGGCCGGCGCCTGCGCCATCATCACCATCGGCACCCTGCTGGCGCGGCAGCACTGGCTGGATTTCATCCGCTATTTCGGCGAGCACTCCATCGTCATCTACCTGGCGTTCTTCCTGCCGATGGCGACCTCCCGCACCCTGCTGATGAAGACCGGTCTGATCCACGACATCGGCACGATCTCCGCCGTGGTCACCTTCATCGGGGTGGTCGGTGCGGTGGCGATCTGGTGGGTCTGCCGCGGCACGCGGCTGAACTTCCTGTTCGAGCGGCCCGATGCATTCTGGATCGCACCACGGAAGCCGGCTGCACGACTGCAACCGGCGGAATAGGCAAGGGAACAGGGGATCGGTGGCCCAAACGGCTGTGAAATTGGCAGCCGAGCCCTTACATTGCGGCCATGTCGAAGAAGCCCGCACCCGCCGCCAAGCCTGTCCCCGCCAACACCCCGTCGAAAGGCGATCACGTCTTTCTGGTGGATGGCTCGTCCTATATTTTCCGCGCCTATCACGCGCTGCCGCCGCTCAACCGCAAATCCGACGGGTTGCAGGTCAACGCCGTGCTCGGCTTCTGCAACATGCTGTGGAAGCTGCTCCGCGACATGCCGCAGGACGACCGGCCGACCCACCTCGCCATCGTCTTCGACAAGTCGGAGATCACGTTCCGCAACAAGCTCTACCCTGATTACAAGGCGCACCGGCCGCCGGCACCGGACGACCTGATCCCGCAATTCGCGCTGATCCGCGAGGCCGTGCGTGCCTTCGACCTGCCTTGCCTCGAGCAGATCGGCTTCGAGGCCGACGACCTGATCGCGACCTATGTGCGGCAGGCGTGCGAGCGCGGCGCGAGCGCGACCATCGTATCGTCGGACAAGGACCTGATGCAACTCGTCACCGACTGCGTCACCATGTACGACACCATGAAGGATCGCCGCCTCGGGATTCCGGAGGTAATGGAAAAATTCGGCGTGCCGCCTGAGAAGGTCGTCGAGGTGCAGGCGCTGGCCGGCGACAGCGTCGATAACGTGCCCGGCGTGCCCGGCATCGGCATCAAGACCGCGGCGCAACTCATCAACGAATACGGCGACCTCGATACGCTGCTGGCACGCGCCGGCGAGATCAAGCAGCCGAAGCGGCGCGAAGCGCTGATCGAGAACGCGGACAAGGCGCGCATCTCGCGCCAACTGGTACTGCTCGACGACAAGGTTGCGCTCGACGTACCGCTCGACGACCTCGCGGTGCACGAGCCCGACGCGCGCAAATTGATCGCGTTCCTGAAGGCGATGGAATTCTCGACGCTGACGCGCCGCGTCGCCGAATATTCGCAGATCGATCCGTCGGACGTCGAAGCCGACTCCAATCTAAAGAGCGCGTTTGCACGCGGCACAGCACCGGATTCACCGCAAACCTTACCGCTCGGTGGCGAGCCGGACGCGCGCGCCAGGGGCTCGGCAGTGCTGCCGCGATCCGGCACCGGCGACCTGTTCGGCAAAGCCGCGCCGGTCCCCCGAAAAGCCATATCGAACGGCCAGGCCGACACGGAAAAATTGTCGCCGCTGACGCTCGCGGCAAGCCGCGCCGAGGAAGCGCGCAACACCAAGGTCGATCGCAGCCGCTATCTGACCGTTCGCACGCGCGCGGAGCTGGACCAATGGATCGCGCGCATCCGCGATACCGGCTGCGTCGCGCTCGACATCATCACCGCGACGATCGATCCGATGCAGGCCGAGTTGTGCGGCATCGCGCTGGCGCTCGGGCCGAACGACGCCTGTTATATTCCGCTGGCGCACAAACAATCCGGTGACGGATCGGGCCTGTTCGCGGCCGGTCTCGCGCCCGATCAGATGGCGACGAACGATGCGCTCGACGCGTTGCGGCCCGTGCTCGAAAGCGCCGGCCTATTGAAGATCGGCTTCGACACCAAGTTCGTGATGGTCCTGTTGGCGCAGCACGGCATCACGCTGCGCAATATCGAGGACACGCAACTGATTTCCTACGCGCTCGATGCCGGCCGCGGCTCACATGAGCGCGAGGCGCTTGCGGAAGGCTGGCTCGGCCACACCGCAGTGGCCTATGGCGACCTTGTCGGCAGCGGCAAGGGTAAGCTGACGTTCGATCAAGTGGCGATCGACAAGGCCGGCGAATACGCCGCCGAAAGCGCCGACCTTAGCCTCAGACTGTGGCGCGTGTTGAAACCGCGCCTCGTCACCGAGCGCATGAACGTCGTCTATGAAACACTGGAGCGGCCATTGGTGCCGGTGCTGGCGCGAATGGAACGGCGCGGCATCTCGATCGATCGACAAGAATTATCGCGGCTCTCCGGCGACTTCGCCCAGACCGCTGCGCGCCTTGAATCCGAAATCCGCGAGGTCGCCGGCGAGGACGTCAATCCCGGCAGCCCGAAGCAGATCGGCGATATCCTGTTCGGCAAGATGGGCCTGCCCGGCGGCAAGAAAACCAAGACCGGCGCGTGGTCCACCACCGCCTCGATCCTTGACGAACTGGCCGAACAGGGCCACGCCTTTCCGCGCCTGATCCTTGACTGGCGGCAGGTGTCGAAACTGAAATCGACTTATACCGACGCACTCCCCGAATACGTCCATCCGCAAACCCACCGCGTTCACACCACTTACGCGCTGGCGGCGACCACCACCGGCCGTCTCTCGTCGAACGAACCCAACCTGCAAAACATTCCGGTGCGCACCGAGGACGGCCGCAAGATTCGCCGCGCCTTCGTCGCGACGCCGGGCCACAAGCTGGTGTCCGCCGATTACTCGCAGATCGAATTGCGGTTGCTCGCCGAGATCGCGGACATTCCGGTGTTGAAGCAGGCCTTTCACGACGGCCTCGACATTCACGCGATGACGGCATCGGAAATGTTCGGCGTACCGGTGAAGGACATGCCCGGCGAAATCCGCCGGCGCGCCAAGGCGATCAACTTCGGCATCATTTACGGCATCTCGGCGTTCGGCCTCGCCAACCAGCTCGGCATTCCGCGCGAGGAAGCTGCCGCCTACATCAAGAAGTATTTCGAGCGATTCCCCGGCATCCGCGCCTACATGGATTCAACGCGCGACTTCTGCCGCGAGCACGGCTACGTCGAGACATTGTTCGGACGGAAATGTCACTACCCGGATATCAAGGCGTCGAACCCGTCGATCCGCGCCTTCAACGAACGCGCCGCCATCAACGCGCGGCTGCAAGGAACTGCCGCCGATATCATCCGCCGCGCGATGGTGCGGATGGAGGACGCGCTCGCGGAGAAAAAACTGTCGGCACAGATGCTGTTGCAGGTGCACGACGAACTGATCTTCGAAGTGCCCGAGAAAGAAGTCACCGCCACGCTGCCGGTGGTGCAACGCGTGATGCAGGATGCTCCGTTCCCGGCGGTTCTGCTATCGGTGCCGCTACACGTCGACGCTCGCGCCGCTGACAATTGGGACGAAGCGCACTGACCCGCAATGAAAGGCATAAACCTTGAAAGCGTCGTCCTGAGAGCTTTATCAAAACGAGGCGTCATCGTCCGCGAAGGCGGACGATCCAGTAACCCGCGTGAGCACATGGGAAATTTGATCCGCCACGGAGTACTGGATACTCCGCCTTCGCGGAGTATGACGTTTCCCGTGTTGCAGACATGATTGCAAACGCGAATCTAAATCAGGCTCCGAGGAGCGGCCCCGAGACGACGCGTTCGCCCGCCTGAGATTACAGCGGTAGTTGCGGCTCGCGGTGGGCGTTGCGGCGGGCATGCGTTGCCGAAGCGGAAGCCGACGAGCGAATAAAACTCCAGCGGATGTTACCGACCTGCCGCGCATCCTGTCGAATCACGATCTGCTGGGTGCGGCGCGCGCCGTCGCTGCCGGCGAGGAATACGCTGTCCTCCAGTTCGACCTTGTCGTCGGGCGTCTCGAACGTCCACACCTCGCGGTTCGGCAGCACCAGCATCACGCCGTGCGCGTCGCTGAGGCGGCTCGCCTTGATCGCCGGATGCAGATGGAAGCGCACCGCGTAGTCCGCATCGTGGCCGCGTACCCGCGAGCCATGCGGCGGCGCCAGCGTATCCTCGCCGTCGAGCCGCAGGCCGTCGTTCGACAGCAGCAGCACGCGGGTATGGATCACGCCGAAACGGCCGAGATAGCCGTCATGCGAACTGGTCAGCAGCAGGCCGTCATCGACGAATTCGCGTTCGCTCGACACGTCGGTGGGACCGCTGACGATCGGCGCACCGCGTAGCAGGCGCTTCATCGCAGTGCGTTCGACGAACTGGCACGACGACGCATCGTGATAGCTCACCGTGGAATGCGCCGGCGTGCCGCGTGCGTGAGCGCGCCAGGTTTCGCGGCCGTTGATCGGCATGCCGCAATTGACCACGATGCGATTTTGCCCCGACGACAGTTCGAACGAGAGGCAACCCGCGTGCGCCTCCTGGCTGACATTGGCCGGCGGCGGCGGACCGCTGTCCATGATGAGCGTTGTCGCGCCGGCGTCGAGGCGCTGATAGCCGGTGTGTGGCATGGTCGCCATCGGCGCGCCATGGGTGTCGTCATAAGCGAGCAGCGTCGCCAGCAGATCGGACGGCGTTCCGCTCATGCCGTTGAATAACGCGAAGTTGCCATCGCCATGACGGAAGAAACGCAGCATCGGCATCATACGGTCGATGGCGTTCAGCAGCGCCGGCGGCGGCGGAATGTTGCGCGCAGCAAACGTCTGGCGCAGCGGCAACAGGTCGGCCAGTAATTCGACCAACGCATTCGGATTGCGCGAGATGTGCCCGCCATCCGGCAGGATCTGGCGCTGCAATTCCTCGGAGAGTTTGCGACTCGCGGGCTTGATCTGGTTGGCTTGATTGGCGAGGCAGAGTGCCGCGTAGCACAGCGCGATCAACACCTGGAGCCGCGCCACCCCGTCGGGAATATCGAGAGCCGCCGAACGCAAATTGCGAATGTCGCGCGCGAGTCCGCGCAGGTAGCGGCGATAGAACTTGCTGTCGGTCTCGGTCAGCACCAGCGGCGCTTGCGACAACAGCGAGATCACGCGGCGCGACAGCACGTCGGCCCGTTTGGCGAGCGGCCGCCGGCGCGGCGGATTGGAAATCCAGTCTTCCACCAGCGAGCGCGCATTGGCGCGGGTGATCGCGGTGTCGGCGGCGCGGAGGTGGCGCAGCCAGCCGAAGCCGAGCAGTGCGGCGTCCCAATCGTCGGATGGCGGTTCGAGATCGAAGATCGAACGGCTGTGACAAGTCACGATCTTGCCAGCGAAGACGAAACGTCCGGCATAGATTTCAGCGGCGCGGGTGGCGTCCGCCGTCCGCAGATCATGCGGCGCGATGATCAGGCGATCGGTTCGGCCGGGCCATAGTCGCGCCAACACCACCGGCCCGCCGACGCGCGACATCGCCGACCGCGCGAAGCGGCCGAGAATCAATGTCGATAGGCGTCTGCGTTGTGCGATCGACACGCGGCGATATCCTGAATCAAATCTGACTTGATGGAATTTAGCTGCGAATCCTTCTTAATCCGGAAACGCGGCCAAGGGCAGCCTTGACGACCCGGTCGGCGCCGGGCAGCGACCTCCAGCTTATTCGGCCGGAAGCTCATACGTTACTAAAACAAACGTGAAATCAGACCTTTACCAGTCTTGCGGCATAGAAACCGTCGAGCCCGCCGAGGGCCGGATCAGCATGCGGCAGATGCGACGGCAGGGTCCGGACGTCGCCATCCGGGGTCACCAGTTCGGCCAATCCGGCGAGTTCCTCTGGATCGACCGGCTGCCGTCGCACGTCTGATTCGGCGGAGAGCAGGTTCGCGACCACCTGCTCGCCCTCCTCCGGCTCCAGCGAACAGGTGCAATAGACCAGCATGCCGCCCGGCCTGAGCAGCGCCAGCCCACGCCGGATCAGCCGCGCCTGCTGCACGGCCAGCGCGGCGATGTCGGATTCCTGCTTCAGCCAGGCCACATCCGGATGGCGACGGACGGTGCCGGTCGAGGTGCAGGGCGCGTCGATCAATACACCGTCGAAGGATTTCTCCGTGGTCCATTCGCAGGCATCGGCCGCGAGGCTTTCCGCCTCGAACGACAGCCGGGCGAGATTGCCGCGCAGCCGCGCGACCCGCGCCGGCGAACGGTCGAGCGCCGTCACCTGCGCGCCGGCTTGAACCAGTTGCGCGGTCTTGCCGCCGGGCGCTGCGCAAAGGTCGACCACCGTGCGTCCGGTCAGATCGCCGAACAACCGCACCGGCAGCGCGGCGGCGGCATCCTGCACCCACCATTGTCCTTCATTAAAGCCGGGAAGCATGGTCACTGAGCCATGCAGCGGCGTGCGAACGGTGCCAGTCGGCAGCACTTCGCCATGAAGACGCGTCGCCCAGTGTGCGGGATCGGACTTCACCGTGAGATCGAGCGGCGGTTCGTGTCCGATCGCGACCGCGATCTCCTTCGCCGCCGTCTCGCCGTAATGCGCGCTCCAACGCGCCAGCAACCACGGCGGCACGTCGAGCGCTTGGTCCTTCACTTCATCGAGCAGCGATTGTCCTTCACGCGCGCAGCGACGCAACACAGCGTTGACAAGACCCGCATATTTCGCAGCGCGACGATCCGCCTGCACCAGACGCACCGAGAGATCAACCGCCGCATGGTCTGGCACATCCATCCA
>JBQCHY010000032.1:0-47448 GCA_051954235.1 Xanthobacteraceae bacterium | reverse complement strand
CGCGGTGCAACGTTCTTCACGTTGCACCGCAGAGCCGGGACCGTCGCAATACGTTCCCGTTGATATGGCCCCGGTTCTGCGTTGCGGCATCGGAATGCCGAATCGCGCCCGGGACACGTCGCGCTCAGATTCCTTGACGCTCCCGGTTCTGGAATGTCAGGTTTCATGCACGGGGTACGAACGAATGGGCGGCGGCTTTTTCGTCTATATTCTGGCCAACCGGCCGCGCGGCGTTTTGTACGTCGGCGTTACGAACAATCTGGCGCGACGCATGACCGAGCATCGCGCCGGCATCGTTCCGGGCTTCACACGCACCTATGGCATCAATCGTCTTGTTCATGCCGAGCCATATGAATCGATCCTTGAAGCTCGCACGCGCGAGCATTCATTGAAGCGATGGCGCCGTTCATGGAAATTTGAGTTGATCGAACAGACAAATCCCAATTGGAGCGATTTGTCGGACATGCTTTAAGCTTGTTGTCCCGGACGCGGTGCAACGTTCTTCACGTTGCACCGCAGAGCCGGGACCGTCGCAATACGTTCCCATTGATATTGTCCCGGTTCTGCGATGCGGCATCGGAATGCCGCATCGCGCCCGGGACACGTCGCGCTCACAACTCCCGCACCCGCGGCATTGCGTGCGCGGCGGCGGTCAGTGCGGTGACGGCCCAGACCAGCGCGTCGAGGCGGTCGGGGGAGCGGCCGTTGGAGAGGCCGCCACTGGCGAAGTCGCACATCTCGTCTTCGAGCGCCGGAAAGCAGCCTGCGTGTTTGACGCGACCCTGTTCGTAGAGCGTCGCCACCGGTTCCGCGCGCAGCCATTTGCCGCGCTTGGCCCGCACCGGCGTGATCGGCACGGTGTCGTCGACCTGTTTGATCACCGCGTCCACCATCTCGCCGCCTTGATTGACTTCCACCACCAGCGCATCGGCCTCGAGCCGGCGCCAAAGCGCAATCGCCTTCGCGGCCCACGCCGACGGCGTCGCCGCGCTCACGGTGTCGTCCGCCAGTACGAATACGAGGCCGCTCTCACTGATGCCGGCCGCGACGATGCCGCAGGCATCGGCGCGCTTGCTGCTCGATGCCGGCGGATCGACCGCGACCACGATGCGCGCAAGCTGCGGCGCGCCATCGACGCGACACGCTTCGATCAGCGCGCGCGACCACAATGCGTCGGGCCGATCCTCGATGATCTCGCCGTCGAGTTCCTGCCGCCCCAGCCGCGTGTTCTGGTAGCGCGCCATTACGCTTTTCAAGAATGTCGGCGCGAGGTTGAGCGCATTGGCTCGCGTCGGCGCCCGCGTCACCGCACTCGACGGCTCGATCATCAATCGCTTGAGCAATGCGGTCGGTCGCGGCGTCGTGGTGATCAGTTGCTTGGGTTGCGCACCCAGCCGCAACCCGAATTGCAGCATGTCGAAGGTCGCCTCCGCGTAACGCCACTTCGCCATTTCGTCGGACCACGCGCAACCGAATTGCGGGCCGCGCAGGCTTTCCGGATCTTCCGCCGAGAACGCATAGGCCACCGCGCCGTTGGCCCATTCCAGCCGCTTGCGCGATGGCGACCATACCGGCCGATCGCGGCGCGGATGCACCGCCAGCAGGCCGGAGATGCCCTCGATCATGACCTCGCGCACGTCGTGCTCGGTCTCCCCCACCAGCGCGATCCGTGTCACCGGCTCATTGGCAAAGGGCGCGAGCCCGAGCGCCTGCGCACGAATCCATTCCGCGCCGGCGCGCGTCTTGCCCGCGCCCCGTCCGCCGACCAGCAGCCATGTCAACCATGGCGCGCCGTTGGTCGCGACCGGCGGCGGACATTGATGCGGATGCGCGAAAATCTCCCAGGTGGTGGCGAGCGTTTCCAGTTCGGCTTCATTCAGCCCCGTCAGGATGTGCAGTCTTTGCGTCGGCGACAAGCTGGTCCAGGCGTCGCGCGAGCGCCAGTCGAAGCTCGGTGAGATCTCGCGGCACGGCGTCGTCATCCTCGCGCTTCTCTTTCTTTTCGTTGAGCCGCAGCGTCGTCACCTCGCGCAAGGTGCGCGCCAGCGATGCCAGCGTGCGGGCACGGCGCTCCGCTTCGGTGCGTTGGCGCGGCGCGACGTATTGGCCGCCGACAATCACTTCGATCTGGGTGAGTTCGCGTTCGATGGCGCGGCTGACGCGTTCGATCAGCGCCTGCCCCGCGGCCGGCGGCGGATCGTTGGCACGCTCCACCGCGCTGCGCCTGGCGCGGCCCTGATGATCGGGCGCCCTCGCCTTCGCCTCGCGCAAGGCCGCGACCTTGGCTTTCGCGACATCGTCACCCTCATCGATGACGAGCGGCGTTTCATCGACCAGTCGTTGCGTCCTGGCGACGGTGGCCTTGCGCGTCGCGGTGGCGCGCGTCGTCCGCGCCGGAGCGGCTTTCGTCGCTGCCGCGTTGGCCGAAGTCCTCGTTGAAGTTTTGATTGATGTTTTGGCCGAAATCTTCTTGGCCGCCGTTTTGGCGGCGGAAACTGTTTTCTTGGCGACTGCCTTTTTGCCGGCGGTCTTCTTCGCCGTCGTCTTCTTCGCAGTTCGTTTCTCGACGCTGGCGCGCGCGGTTCCGGCCGGCGACGTCACCGGTTTCGTCGTCCGCTTCACCGCCATTTGAAGTTTGCTCCCGTGCCGCGCGCGATGCGCGACGTATCATGCCTTACCAGTTACTGTCGCATACTGCCGTCGCGCGCTACGCATCTCGATCATCGTTCGTCATGGCCGGGCTTGTCCCGGCCATCCACGTCTTTGAACTTGCGTCGTCTTTCGTACGTGGATGCCCGGGACAAGCCCGGGCATGACGGATCGAGTTGATGCGTCATGCCTAAGCTATCGGTAAGAAAAGCTGACTGGATCGCTTCGTCACTTGCACTCTAGCAACGATGGAAAGCCGCTACCGGCGAAATATCGCTTATCCGCGAATAAAGACGAACCAGATAATGCCGAGGATGACGATAGCGAGCCCGGTGCTGATCACCAGCAACGCGAGCACCGATGGCCCGCGTTCACCCTGGCGCGCCTCGGTCGGCGTCTCGACGATATGTCCGTGTTGCTTGGTTGCCATGAATCCTCCGCGTCTCTCGTCCTCCGCTTCTCACCGACCATCCGACCGACGACATCGAGGCAACGCATGGCAAAGAATGATCGTTCCAGTTCAACGCGTTGAAGTGCACGCGCACAAATGCCGCGCCGCTTTGCATGGAAGAGCGCGGCTGCATCACTCGCGCTCGCTCGCCGTCTCATCCGGCGATGCGTCCGCGAAACCCAATTGTGGAGTATGGCGTGACCTTACCCGAGGAGCGTCACGCTGTCAAGGCATAAATTCCTATGCACGCAATCCGCCGCAAGATGTCATCGACCAGCCTGTTCGATCGTGGGCGCGATCGGTTGAAGTTTTGCGACGGTTGTAGTGCCAAGCGCCTGCAAGCCGGCGATCAATACCACGGCGATCCCCGTGACGATCAATGCGTATTCGATTGCGGTAGCGCCGGATCGATCGTCGAGAAATCGCATCAATAACGGCCGCACGGGAATCTCCTGTGGTCGGTCCATCCACATCAGTGCGTGGCACGGCGGACGAGCGCTCGACAACCTAGAGGCAAAAGATTGCGTAGCCGCTAACGCGGATGCGGAGCGATCGATCAAATGCAATCTATTTCAGCCACGCGGGATCGGTATGATGACGGACGACCGGTGGTAACAGCGGTGTTTTATTCCGCCATTTCCACCGGCGGCGTGGCGGGGCCGGCCAGCGGCCGTTCTTCCATCAGCAGCATGCAGGTGAAGGACACGCCGAGCAGCGCCACCGCCGCGCCGAACACGTAGCGGAACGCGGCGATCATCTGCGCGGCGGTCGCATCCTGGAAGGCATCGGCGGCGATACCGTGCCCGGCGGCATCCGGCGTAGTGATTCCCTGCCCTAGCGCCATCAGCAGCAGCGCGGTCATTGCCGCTACCGCGAAGGACGCCATCAGCGCACGGAAGAAATTCATCGCGCCGGTGACGGTGCCGACCTGCGGCCGCGCCACCGCGTTCTGGATCGAGACCACGCTGACCGGGAACGTGGTGCCGAGTCCAAAGGCGAACACCGACAGCACGCTCAGCATCGTCCACAACGGCAAGGTCACAAACATCATCACCAGCCCGGTGACGACGGCGGTGCCGGTGCCGAGGATCGCAACGATCTTGTAACGCGGCAGCGTCGCCATCGCGCGGCCCGCGGTCCACGCGCCCAGCACGGAAACTGCCACCAGCGGGATCAGCGCAAGGCCGGCTTCGCTGGCGGTGAGACCGTAGACAACGAGATAATAGATCGGCAGATGCACCGTCAGCCCGACGATCGCGCCCACCGCGCAGCCGCCGGCGAGAATGCCGAACGGCACCACGCTGCCGCCGAGCAACGGCAGCGGTACGAACGGTTCGTTGACGCGCCCGGCGTGCCAGACGAACCCGACCGCGAGCAGCACGGTCGCGCCGATCATCGCCAAGGCTTCGGGCGACGACCACGCCAGCCGCGTGCCGCCCCATGTCAGCAGCAGCGTGAAGATCACCGCGCCCGCCATCAGCAGCACCCCGCCAAGCCAATCGACCTTGCGGCGGCGGTGAAACACCGGAATGCGTTTCATGCGCGGCAACAGCAGGCCAAGCCCGGCCAGCGCCAGCGGCACGTTGATCCAGAAGATCAGCGACCAGTGCAGGTGTTCGGCGAACACGCCGCCGAGCACCGGCCCGCCGATGCCTGCCGCCACCCAGACGCCGCTGAAATAGGACTGGTAGCGGCCGCGCTCGCGCGGCGTCACCACATCGGAAATGATGGTCTGCACGATCGGCATGATGCCGCCGCCGCCGAGCCCCTGCACGCCGCGCGCGACGATCAGCACCGTCATGTTCGGCGCCAGCGCGCACATCACCGAACCGGCGATGAACAGGCTGAGCGACAGCACGATCATCGCCTTGCGGCCGTAGATATCGCTCAGCGTGCCGAACACCGGCGCGACCGCGGTGGAGGCGAGCAGATAAGCGGTGATGACCCACGACAGGTTGGCCGCGTCGCGGAATTGCCCGCCGATGGTCGGCAGCGCCGTCGCCACGATGGTCTGGTCTAGCGCGGCCAGGAACATCGTCAGCATCACGCTCATCAAAATGGTGCGGACTTCGCTTTGCGTCAGCGCATCGCCGGGCGCGAGCGGCGGCGCGCCGTCGAGTTCGATCACCTCGTCGGTCAGCCGTCGAGCCTCGGTGGCGGACAAGGATCGCGCCTCGCCCGTTCTGCTGGTCTGGGGTTCGAACTTGTTCATTCCGGTCGCTGGAAAAGCCGGCGGCGCTAACGGCGCCGCGCATCATCACGCCGCGACTTAATTAACGTGTTCAGGTTCATTCGCCCAGCCACGTCGGCGCATGGGTCACGCGCTGCGCTGCATACGCGATGACGTCCGCGTGAGCATTGTCAGAGATGGCGGAGCGAATCGATCAGTCCGGCCGCCTCTTGAGCCGTGCGCGCTTGGGCAACAGCGCCGGCCAGCGCACGATGTGGTCTTCCAGTTCCGAATCCGGAACGTCATCCTCGGTGCCATAGACCCTGCCACGCACCGACACCCCGGCCTCATGCACGGTATTCGGATCGCCGGAGATCAGCGGGTGCCACCAATAGAGGTCCCGCCCCTCCGCCACCAGCTTGTAGGCGCAACTCGGCGGCAGCCAGTTCAGGGTGCGGACATTCTCCGGAGTCAGGCGCACGCAGTCCGCCACCTTGGCGGAGCGATTCGCATAGTCCTTGCAGCCGCACGTCCCGGCATCGAGCAACTTGCAGGAGACATGGGTGAAATAGATCTTGCCGCTGTCCTCGTCCTCGAGCTTTTCCAGGCAGCAGCGCGCGCAGCCGTCGCACAGGCTTTCCCATTCGGCGCTGGACATCTCTTCCAACGTCTTGGTTTTCCAGAAGAAACCCTCCTGGGTGGAAGGTTTTGGCGGGCGGCGCGTCATCGGGTCGAGATATCCAAGCAAGAATTCAGGGATGATGTAGGGGTAGCCGCCCCCATCGCGCAAGCAAGCATCCGCCGGAGAGCCCTCCAATCTCCGGCAAGGCCCGCGCGGCCGTTATCCGTACCGGCGGAAAAGCCAACGACGCCATTGGTTTATCGACCGGCCTCGGTTAGAAGATGGCCCGGCCAATCCGGACGTAAAAGCGCCACGGGATTGCCGCAAGATTCCCGGACGCCGTTTCGAGAGCGCTCGGGCTTGTTCGAACGCCGCAAGTGGTCAAGGGTCCTGTGCGCCAACTGTTGCCAAGCGATTGGAAGCAACGACTCCGGCATTTCCTGCTGGACTTCGACGCGCGCATCGACTCCACCGTGTTTTCATCGGGCGCCGCCACGCGCGAACTCTACGAACGCTACTCCGCCTTCATGGATCGCTTCTATGTCGGCCGCTGGAAACGCTGGATTTTCATCGAGCCGTTGTCGGAAGCCGCCACCATCGGCCTCGCTGGTCTCGTGCTGTTACTTGCGCTCGCGGTGCCGGCGTTTCGCGAAACCGCCGACGACAACTGGCTGAAGAAGTCCGATCTCGCTGTGACCTTTCTCGATCGCTACGGCAACCCGATCGGCAGCCGCGGCATCAAGCACAACGATGCGATCCCGCTCGAAGACTTTCCCGACAACCTGATCAAGGCGACGCTCTCGACGGAAGATCGCCGCTTCTACGATCACTTCGGCATCGATGTCGCCGGCACCTTCCGCGCGTTGGTCACGAACGCACAAGCCGGCGGCGTGCGGCAAGGCGGATCGTCGATCACGCAGCAACTCGCGAAGAATCTGTTTCTCAGCAACGAGCGTACCATCGAGCGCAAGGTCAACGAAGCGTTCCTTGCGATCTGGCTCGAGACGCGGCTGACCAAGAACGAAATTCTCAAACTCTACCTCGATCGCGCTTACATGGGCGGCGGCACCTTCGGCGTCGACGGCGCGGCGCACTTCTATTTCAATAAGTCGGTGCGTGACATCAATCTCGCCGAATCCGCGATGCTCGCCGGCCTGTTCAAGGCGCCGACGAAATACGCGCCGCACATCAACCTGCCCGCGGCGCGTGCGCGCGCCAACGTCGTGCTCGACAACATGGTCGAGGCCGGCTTCATGACCGAAGGCCAGGTGTTCGGCGCGCGGCGCAATCCTGCCACCGCCGTCGATCGCCGCGACGAGAACTCGCCGAACTACTATCTCGACTGGGCGTTCGACGAGATGCGCAAGGTGGTCGACACCTTCCCGAAGTCCTACACCGAACGCGTGTTCGTGGTGCGCACCGCGATCGACATGAACGTACAACACGCCGCCGAAGCTGCGATCGAAAACCAGTTGCGTCAGTTCGGTCGCGATTATCACGCGACGCAAGCCGCAACCGTCGTCTCCGATCTGGACGGTGGCATACGTGCGATGGTCGGCGGCCGGGACTACGGCGCAAGTCAATTCAACCGCGCGGTAGACGCGATGCGCCAGCCCGGCTCGTCGTTCAAGCCATACGTCTACACGACGGCGCTGCTCAACGGTTTCAAACCCACCTCGACGATCGTCGACGGACCGGTGTGCATCGGCAACTGGTGTCCGCAGAACTACGGCCACTCCTATTCGGGTACGGTGACGTTGACGCAGGCGTTGACGCGTTCGATCAACGTGGTGCCGGTGAAACTTTCGATCGCGCTCGGCGGCAAGTCCGGGCCGAAAGCCGGCCGCGCCAAGATCATCGAAGTCGCGCGCAAATTCGGCATCGTCACGCCGCTGCCGGATACGCCCTCGCTGCCGATCGGCGCCGACGAAGTCAACGTGCTCGAGCACGCCGTCGCCTATGTCGCCTTCCCCAACAAGGGCAAGGCGGTGACGCCGCACGCGATCCTCGAAGTACGCACCGGAGCCGGCGATCTGGTCTGGCGCTGGGATCGCGACGGACCGCAGCCGCGGCAGATCATTCCGGCATCGGTCGCCTCCGATATGGCGGGCATGATGAGTCACGTCGTCAGCGAAGGCACCGCGCGCCGCGCCGCGCTCGACGGCATTCCGACAGCGGGCAAGACAGGCACCACGAATAACTATCGCGATGCATGGTTCGTCGGCTACACCGGCAACTTCACGTGCGCGGTGTGGTACGGCAACGACGATTACTCGCCGACCAACCGAATGACCGGCGGCTCGCTGCCGGCGCAGACATGGCACGACATCATGGTCGCGGCGCATCAGGGCGTCGAGATCAAGCCCATCCCCGGCGTTGAAGTGCTGGCGAAACCGGCGGCAGCAAATGAAGCCGCACTCGCGGCGCAGGACGACGAGGCCA
The DNA here is from genome assembly GCA_051954235.1 of Xanthobacteraceae bacterium. Taxonomy (GTDB): domain Bacteria; phylum Pseudomonadota; class Alphaproteobacteria; order Rhizobiales; family Xanthobacteraceae; genus 62-47. Next base: position 39,114 of record JBQCHY010000032.1, on the reverse strand, counting down.
AGGCCGGTCCACCGCCGGTGCTGACGCGGCGTGGCGCGGAGATTCTGGTACGCATCGAGAAGATGCTGGACGACGCAGGCAAGACCGTCGGCAAGACGTCGTCGACGGATTCAGCCAATCCGTTCACCACCGGATCGGCGCCATCGGCAAACAGTGTTGCGTCGGCGACGTCATCGGCGGATCAACCTCCGGCACCGGCGCGCAACAAGTGATGAAAACGTTTGGCGAAACGATAATGATAACGGTCCAAACGTGCGACTGATCCTGATGGCATTGTTGATCCTGGTCATCGCCACCGTCGTCGGCCTCGGCGCGACGTGGATGACGGCGACGCGCGGCACCGATCTCGGCACGCTGACCATCGGCGCTTGGACCGCGCGGCCACGCATCGGCACCACCGAAATCAATCCTTATGCGCGCGCGACCGTCGTCCGCAGCGGAGAACTGCCGCTCGGCACCGGCGACGGCATCGCCTTCATCGCCAGCGCAGATGAAGCGAAGCGCCCACTCGACGGCCGCTGCGATATCACCGTCAGCGGCATCACACCGCCGGCGCGGTTCTGGACGCTGACCTTGTACGATACCAAAGGGCATCTGGTGGCCAACGCCTTGCAGCGCTACGGCTTCACCAGCGAAGAGATCGTCCGCAACGCCGACGGCTCGTTCGTCATCCGCCTCGCCTCGCGCGCGCGCTCCGGCAACTGGCTGCCGACCGGCGGCATCGAGCGCTATCAACTGATGTTACGTCTCTATGATACACCGGTAGGCATTGCTACGCGAACGCAACGCGACGCGCCGATGCCGACCATCACGACGACGGGCTGCTCATGATCCGGTGGCTGGCAGCACTTCTCGCGGGCTTGTTACTCGGAGCCCTCGTGCATCTGGTCAGCGTGCTGGCATTGCCGCGCATCGCTTCGCAGGATGCGTATTCGCGGCTCGAGCGGGTCACGCCCGTCAATGCAGTGAAGGCACTTCCGCCTGCCGATCCGAACAATGCGCCGATCCCGTTCATGGATCCGGCCTTCGCCACCGCGATCTGCCGTTACGATCTCTCGACCGGACCGATCAAGCTCGCGGTACCCGTCAGTCAGGCTTATACGTCGGTGTCATTCTACACTGACGGCGACGTCGCTTACTACGCCATCAACGATCGCTCGGCCGGGCGCAAAGTCATTGAGTTGGATTTGATGACCGAAGCGCAACACGCGGCATTACCGGAGGACGAAGAAATCACCGCGGCGGACCGGCTGATCGTCGACTCGCCGACATCAACGGGTCTCATCGTGCTCAAGGCGCTTGCGGCGGACACCGGCCTGATGGCGCAGGCACAAGTCTCGCTCGCCGCAGCAACCTGCAAGGTGCAAACCGACCCGCCGCAGAAGCCCGGCCCGACACCGCGCGCCGGGCGTTAAGGTCGATTGATTTAGACTTAAGCACTTACTTACTCGTCATGCTCAAGACGTCATCCGCGCGTACTCAGCACGCGACCCGGAACCGGCGGCGTAGCAATCGCCACGTTGGAGGCTTGCGCCGCAAGTTGCTTGATCAGCCGATCGGCGTCCGCCGCCGCGCCATCGGGTGCGTGAATCACCAACCGTTCCAGTGCCCAGCGATAAGAGGACACCCGCTGCTGCAAGCACTGCTGCACCCACTGCACGATCAGCGCGTTCTCTTCCATGCGGGCCATCGCATCCGAACGTTCCGCCGGCGACAGTTCGGAAATGTATTTCAGGCTGGCGTGCCGCTTGTGGTCGAGGCTGATGACGCGATCCGCGACCGGGAAGAAGGAATCGAATCGTGTCAGGTCGTTGCGGACATCATCCATCAACTGCGCGTAGCGCGACGCATGCGAGCGATGCGGCTCGTCGATCAGCAGTTTGCCATAAGCCGTGCGATCGAACACCACCTTCTCGCGCCATGGCGACGGCAGCGGCTTGTAGTCGCCGACCACGGTTCTCTTCGCGGGACGCGCATGCGGCGGCTCGATCAACGGATAAGCAAGGTCGCGCAACTGCCGCTCGCTCTCGGTGAGTTGAAATTGCGATGCCGGCAAACCGACGCTTCCGGTTGCCTCGACGCCGATCCAGCGATGCATGTCGTCGCTACGCACATCCGGGCGCGCGCGGCCGAAATCGCCGCCGCTGCAACCTCCCAATCCGATCGCAAGACACAGCAGCGAAAAGGCTGTTGCCTGCGTGCGCGACAACGATCGTGTCATGGAAACGATCCGACGATATCAGGACCGTGCGCGACGGCGACGGCGGCGTCCCGCCGCGGTTCCCTCGTCCGGACTGTTGCCGTTGGTTTCGTCGCTCACGCGTTCGATCCGAACCACGGGAAGGATCAGCACATCGCCCATCGTCTCGCACCGGGCGCTATCCGCAGCCGAACCAGGACGGCGCGCCGCCACGTCGACCGGAAATTGAATAACAATGCCCATCTCGCTCTCCTGCCGCCCACCAGAACAGGCTGGCCGCGTCAAGTTATTAAGAGCAGTCATGGTTAACCGCTCGTTAAAGCCCACCCGCTAAAGTCGGGATCAGGTTCCCCGGTCAGCGTACACGCGAATATGACGACAACACCTCCCCTGCTCTCCGGCCTCGATGGCCTGATGTCGCTGTCGCGCCGCGAAGGTGTCGATATCCGACCAACCTTGCTGCGGGTGTTGACCGATCTTTATGTGCAGGCGCCGTCGCACACCGACGATGAAGAGCGGCAATTCGTCGAACTCGCATCGCGGTTGATTGATCAGGTCGACGACGCGACACGCGCCGCGGTCCGCGCCCGGCTTTCGATCTATCCGCAGACGCCGACCATCATCGCGAAGCAACTTGGGATTCCCGCGCAAGATTCAAAGCAACCTGGCCCGCTTGCGCGTCCTCTTCCGCAGCCCGATCCCGAACGTATTCGCACGGTCGAGGCCGACAACAACAATACCGCATCGCCTACCGCGCCTCTCATGATGTTGCCTGACGACGCGGCGCAGATCAGCGAGATGTTCTTCGCAGCGGACTCCAGCAAGCGCGCGGCGATCCTGTTCCAGCTAGCCGACGCACCCCTGAAGACTGCGTCCCGCATTCCGGCGTCACGCGCGGCGCAAGCCATTCAGATTTTGGAGATGGCGGCATTCGCGGTCGACCCTGAAAATTTCAAGCTGGAACTCGCGGATGCCTTGGTTCTGCCGACGCGCGTTGCCGCGCAGGTGGTCGACGATCGCGGCGGCGAACCGCTGGCCTGCGCGCTGAAGGCATTAGGCATGAGCAGCGACGCTTTCCAGCGCGTGTTGCTGTTTCTCAATCCCGACGTCGGCGCATCGGTCACGATTGTCTATCGGTTATCGCGACTCTACGATCAGATGAGTGAGCGCACCGCCCTTGTCCTGCTGGCCGCGTGGCGAGGCGCGACCATGCCGATCGCGCGCGCGAAATACCGGCCACTGTTGCACGACGATGAACGCCATCGCGCCCGCGCGAGCCAACCGCAGGCGCGCTCAGACACACAGCATCGAAGCAACGATACGCCTGTGCGAACGAATGCTCGCCACGCATCCGACGAGTGATCAGGATTTCGCTAGATCAAGAAAGTGGCGACCGGCCTTGTCCTCGATCTCGACAATCCAGACGTCTGGATCGAAGCGGATTTCCTTGGCGATCCGTTCCTCGACGGCAGGCTCTGCGATCGCCTCGGGCGAAGTCGGAGCAAAAACACGCTCTACCGGATGGCTGTCGTCGTAAGCACTCTGCGGCGCAGGCGTGAACAACCACGCGCGCCCATCCATCAGCGCCAGCTTGACAAACACCGCGCCGGCTTCCTCCGCACCACGCCGCCGCACTGCGCCGAAGATTCCTTCGGTCTGGCAACGTCGCAAATAAGCCGCGACCCAGATGGCTGATTTCAATCTCATGGGATCACGATAAAAGGCCCGCCCGGCTAACGCCAGTGGCTGCGCGACTCATCAACAACACCAATGTCAGTCGATCGCCTGACCGGTCATCGCGCTAAGTTCGCGCACCAGCCGTTCGGAGACTTTGCCGGTGACCGGGAGCTTGCGTTCGCGTTCGAATTTCTGGATCGCGGCCTGCGTATCCGATCCGACATTTCCGGTGGGCTTCAATTGCCCGTAGCCGTATTTCGTGAGCGCGCGCTGCACGTTTGCGGTGCGCCGGGTCGATGTGATGAGATCGCCGAGCGGATCGTGATGCGCGACTGTCGGATGCGCAGCCGCCTGCTTGACGGCAGGCGCGCGCGCCGCCGCGGCGGGCTTCGCCGGATGTGGCGCGTCGATGCTTTTTGTCGTCTCGGCCGGACCGGAATCGATTGTAGCCGCTTCAGCACGGCTGATCGCAGCTTCGCTGGGCCGCGGACGCGGCAATGGACTGGTGGACAGCAGCGCTGCGGTTTCCGACGGCGCAGCGAGCGGAACGGCGACCGATTTGCCGAACATCGGCGACGGATGACGCCCGGCTTGCAGGAACAGCGCGTTGACGACAATCGCGATCACCGCAGCGAGTGCCAGCGCCGCCGCGAATGTGTCTTTCGGACTATGGAGTAATATCCGCGTCACCATTCCACGTTCCGCTTTCGGCTTCCGCTTCGCATCAACCTCGGTCGAACGACGGCGGCGTTGCTTCGCGCCTCCATCGGCAGTCATCGCTTTAGGCACTTTTCCTCACTCGATCTGTCGTCATCATCTGCCGCGACGCGGGCGCCAGCGTCGTGATATTGCCTGGCGTCGACACCGGCTCCGGCTTCAGCGGCAGCATGACGGTGACCGTGGTGCCCTCGTCGAGCCGGCTGTCGAGCAGCATCTCGCCACCATGCAACGTCACCAGGCTCTTGACGATCGACAGGCCCAGGCCGGTCCCCTCATAACGCCGCTGATAGGTCTTGCCCGCTTGGAAGAATGGATCGCCGATCCGTTTGAGATCATCGGGCGCGATACCGACGCCGGTGTCGCGAACGCGCAGCAGCAGCTTTCCCCGCTCCATTTGGGCAGACACCGTCACAGTGCCGCCGCGTTCGGTGAACTTGATGGCGTTGGAAACCAGATTCAAGATGATTTGTTTGAAGGCACGCGGATCGGCAACAATCTGCGGCAAATCGCTGCGCACCGTGGTCACCAGATCGATGCCGTTATCGCGCGCCTTCAGCGCCAGCAGGCTGCAGCAATTGACCAGCGCTGGATGCGGATCGAACGGCTCCGGCGCGATTTCGAACGTTCCCGATTCCATCTTCGACATATCGAGGATGCCGTTGACGACCGCCAACAGATGCTGACCGGAATCATTGATGAGCTGCGCATATTCCTTGCGGCGCGTTGCATCGATCTGCATCGCGTCTTCATGCACGATCATTTCCGAGAAACCGATGATCGCGTTGAGGGGCGTGCGCAGTTCGTGGCTCATGGTAGCGAGGAAGCGGCTCTTCGAAGCATCGGCACGCTCGGCGGCCGCGCGCGCGGATTCAAGCGCGTATTGCTGATGCTTGCGATCGGTCACATCGCGCATCACGGCCACGACATCGGCATCCGGCCGCGTCGTGCCGTCGGGCGAGATCTCTAGCGGCCGGCACCGCATCTCGATCCAGATGAATTCCGACGTATTCGGGTGATCATCGCCCGCATTGCGTGCGACATCCCGGCGAACGCGAAATTCGACGTCGCGGGACTGACCGCCGCGCGCGGCATCGGACAGCGCCGTCAGATAGGCCGGACGGTCGGCGACGTGAACGCGTTGGAACAGACCATGTTCGATCAATTCGGATGCCGAAACGCCGAACAGGCTTTCCGCAGCCGGCGAGATGAATTCGACCGCGCCATCACGGCGATGACGGGAAATCACATCGCTCATGTGGCGCGCCAACAGGCGATAGCGGTCTTCCTCGACATTGAGCAGGGATGTGCTGGTTTGCGTCAGTGACTGCGCGCCCAGCGCCAGTCCGATCGCGTAGAGCACAGCCGATCCGATACCCATTCCAACAAGCGCGTGATTCGACGCAACGCTGGCATAGGCAATCGGCAACGGTGAGACATGGCTCACGCTTATCAACGCCGCGACAGCCGCAAGCGTCAACAGTGACGCGAAGCCGACGACACGTCTTGACGCCGACAAGGCGGCTTCGAGCGGCACTACGATCAACCAGACCGCCGCGAAGGATTGAATTCCGCCAGTCACCGTCGCCAGCATCATCACCAGTCCGACCAGCGCCGCGGACGACAGCACATGCGCGGTTTCATAGCGACCAGTGCGAGACAGAAAGTAGGACAAGAGAATTGGCACGATCAGCCAAGCGACAGCCGCCACTTCCATCATGGTCGGCGCGCCGCGAAACGCGAGATAGACCGGAAAGGCGGCGAAGGCCGCAAAGCTGCCCAACAGACGCGGCGCCATGAAGGCACGATGCCGCGCGCCGGCCAGTGCGTCGTAGCGCACCGACGGATGCAGCAATTCGTCAAGGCAGCCTTTGAGAACGGTCGATGCTGTCACAATCTTGCGCTTCGGCTTGGTCGTCTTGGCAGACGGACCGGAACGCCCCCTTTATCGTTGGGGCACCGTGTCAGACCGAACTTAAGCGAACACTAAGTTTGCGCACCGCTGGCGCAAACTCGGCCTTCACGCGCGACATTCCGCGCCGATCAGGCCGGCATTCAGCCCGAATGGTGAACACACGGTTTCCAATCCGCAGCCGTTATGGTTTCGAAAGTGTGGACGCGCGAAGAACGGGTCCCCCTCTCCCTCACTACCGCCTCAATGGAAAATTTACAGCGAATCCAATCGCTCAAATTTTCTGCAAATTTTCCGACAACTACGCCGACCGCGCACACCGGGGATTTATTCGCGACTGTTATGAGGAAGGCAGATTGCGAAACGAAATCGCAACGGGGTGAAGAGACGACGGGGACGCAAGATGTTTTTCCTGCTTCGAATGGCATTCTGGCTCGGGCTTGTGCTCGTGCTGCTGCCGCGGGACGCCACACCGGAATCGGAGAAGCTGCCGCAGGTCGGCGCGAGCCAGGCGATTTCGGCGGCGACGGCGGCCGTCTCCGACATGACGCAATTCTGCACACGTCAACCGGCGGCCTGCGAAGTCGGCGGCCAGGCGGCGGCCGTGATCGGGCATCGCGCGCAGGACGGCGCCCGCAAGCTTTACAAGATCATCACCGACAAGCATTCGGATCAAACCGGGTCGATCGGCAGCGGTGCGGAGAGTTCCATCCCTGCCCGTTCTTTGGCGGATACGCTGACGACGGAAGACCTGCGCGCCGAGTGGCGGCTGGATGGCGACACCGCAACCAATTGATTCGGAGCGATTTATCGCGTTTCGGTGCGAATATCGCTTTAAGTCCGCCGCATCCCTATGTAATGGCATAGGCAACAATGCAGGCGGCCATGACAATCGACGAGATTCGCGACAATTTTGAACTGCTGGAGGAATGGGACGACCGCTACCGGTACGTCATCGAACTCGGCCGCACACTCGAGCCGATGCCGGAGGCGGAACATTCTGCGGAGAACAAGGTCAACGGCTGCACCAGCCAGGTATGGCTGTCCCGACGGATCGACCGCAATGCCAACGGCGACGTCGTTCTCCGCTATCTCGGCGACAGCGACGCCCATATCGTGCGTGGACTGATCGCCATCCTGCTGACGCTTTACGCCAACCACACGCCACAACAGATTCTCAACACCGACGCCCTCGCCGTGTTCGACGAATTGGGTTTTCGCGAGCACCTGACGCCGCAACGCTCGAATGGCTTGCGCTCCATGGTGGAGCGCATTCGCAACGACGCGCGGGAAAATCTCGCCACCGCTTCCTGAGTTCAACTGCTGGTCAACGCGGCATCGTCCGCGAGCCAGGTGCGCAAGCGTGCGCCGTGGCCGGTGGCAGCATCGCGTTCCAAACCGTAATGCCGAGCGAGACGGCTGAGCGCCAATTGCAGCACCACCTTGGCGGAGCGTGACGGCCAGCCGCGTTCGTGCTCGAGGTCTTCCAACCCGCGCAGGAAGCAACAGACATCCAGCAAAACGCCCGCGAATTCCGGTCCGCACGCCTCCAGCGCCAGTCGTACACGCTGCCGCGACGCGACGATCAGATCGGTCATTTCGCCCGCGCTATTTCCGTGCGAACGTCCACCCGTCGGTGTGGTCCAGCTTGATGTGACGCGTGGCGTCAGTTGCGCACGTGTGAAATCCGCGCGCAATTTTTCGCCGGCGACGAACTGCATCGGTTCAATCATGGCACGTCCGTCGCGCCCCTTGCGTCGCGCCAGCCATGCTAGTGGACTTTCGCTGTCGTTCATCAACACGCGGGCGACGCCCGCATCGGTCATGATGTCATGCACGGCCAGATCGAGATGCCGTGCCCTGAAGGCATCGACTTCGGCGCCCGCCACGGTGGCTGTAGCGGCGCGCGGATTGCGTTTGCGACGTCGGGTTTGACCAGCCATCGTCATCGCTCCGCCTTGACCGCAAGGCGCGCATGCTCCGGCGATCGCCGGCACCTGCGCTCAAGTGCCGCCAGCCGCCGATCGAGTTCGCGATCATCGCGGCGATCCTCAATCACCCTGCAAGCGTGCGCCACCGTCGTACGATCGCGACGGAACATGCGGCCGACCGTAGCGAAGCTCAGGCCGAAACACACATGCGCGAGATAGATCGCGACCTGACGGGCGAATGCCGCCTGCGGTGCGCCACGCGTCGGCGCCAGCAAGACGCCCTGATCAAGTTGAAAATCACGCGCCACGCAGAGGGTGACGAACCGTAAAAGGCGTTCGGACGACGGGATGCGGGTAGACGCCACGGAATTCGCGGCGGGTGAAGCAGATCGGTTCATCAGATACTTTTCCTAGGATTATTTTCTTATATCCTAGTTCAAGTTCACAGACCGGGGATAGCGAAATGCAAAAAACTTCGCCAGGCGCCGCCGGGCACTATTTCCGCCGGCGCTGCTGCTGTCCAAGCCCCATCTTCTTGGCGAGTTGCGAGCGGGCTACCGCGTAATTCGGCGCCACCATGGGGTAGTCGGGAGGGAGGCCCCATTTGTCCCGGTATTGCTCCGGGGTCATATTGTACTGGGTGCGCAGATGACGCTTGAGCGATTTGAAGCGCTTGCCGTCTTCGAGACACACCAGATATTCGGCCGTCACCGATTTCTTCACCGAAATAGCGGGTTTCGCCGGCTCCAACGGCGCCTCGACCCGCCCCGCAGCGACACGGACCAGCGCGGCATGGATTTGACCAATCAGCGCAGGAATCTCCGATGCCGAAGTCGGATTGTTGCTGACATAGGCGGATACGATAGTCGCGGTCAGGTCGATGAAATTCTTGCCAGGCGTATCAGCCATCAACGTGATCTTTCTGTGAACTGAACCGGCAGAACAGTGGCGGAGATGAAACCGTCATCTGGTCCGGTCAATATGCGTGCGCAGTTGCTCGATGGATGCGAACCGCATCATGCCTTCCGGCATCTGCGCTTCGATCGAACCGTCGGAATAGAGCGAATAGGCCATGCCGTCGACGGTGCCGGATTTCACCACGGTCGCAACCGACATGCTCGGTCCGGACGAGGAGATTCGGTCGTCTTGGCGCGGCGCCGCAATGGTCGCGTCGCGTCGTAACGGCGCGAGATCTGGACGCGGCGACCGTTCGACGCGCGGCCATGTATTGGTGAAGCTCGGATGAGGCTCTGATTTTCCCTCGGGTTCGACCTCGGCGGCCGGATCGACCGAAGGAATATTGGTTACCCTTTCCGACAGGCCGGGTTGGCCCTTGTCGCGTTCCTTCCGCGAGGAGGAGAAGAGAAGGTTGCGTCGCCCCTTCGCGGGTGGCGTCTGCGACGCGGCTTCGGGCTCAGCTTTGCTGCTTTCCATCTCGGGACGCATCGCGTCCTGCCCGGGTACATCGCCATCGTCGGGTTGAGGAGCCGCCTGTCGGCGAGGCACGGCAGGCGCAAGGCTTTCCGATGCGACATGGCGGACATCGAATGCGTCACGATCGGAAGGGCCGCGTCCTCCGGCAATCGACCCCGCGGGAAGCAGCGGTCCGCCCACCTCACGAGGATCAGCTTCCAGCGCACGCTCCCGCAGGCTCTGCTTGATAGCCTTGAGCTCGCGAATGACGAGGCTTAGGCCAATCAGCAACAGCCCGCTACAGATCGCAACCGCTCCGGCAAGGATCATGGTGTTGCCGAAGCTGAATTCCTTGACCGGAATACCGAACCAGATTGCCACGCCACCCGCCACAACAGCGGCGACACCGGCAACCATCAGCAAAAGCATGTCGAACTCCACCCCCTCTGAGCCGCGTCGGCGACTGTCCCATCCGGCCGCCACGATAGCGTCTTATCGCTATCGCCGCCAACCGCAATTGCGCCGGTTCCAGCGCGAACCAACGGTATGATCACCACAAAACCGTGGCTTGCCGGTTACGAAACACAGGTCTACGGTTCGGCGATCGCAACGGCCTGACGGAGGAAATATCATGTCGCCAGCGGAAGCACGCCTGAAGGACGTTTCGGCAACGATGACGGAGGCGGAGTGGGAGCAGCGCGTCAATCTCGCGGCGGCCTATCGCCTCATCGCTTACTACGGCTGGGACGATCTGGTCGATACCCACATCTCGGCGCGGGTGCCGGGGCCGGAGCATCACTTCCTTATCAACCCCTATGGATTGATGTTCGATGAAATCACCGCATCGAGCCTGGTCAAGGTCGATCTCGACGGCAACCAGCTCACCGAAAGCCAATACAGCATCAATCCCGCTGGTTTCACCATCCACTCCGCCATCCATGAAGTGCGTGAGGATGCCGGCTGCGTGCTGCACCTTCACACCCCGGACGGCACTGCCGTCGCAAGCTGCATGGAAGGATTGCTGCCGCTGAACCAGACGGCGCAGCTTGTCACCCACGACCTCGCCTATCACGACTATGAGGGCATCGCGCTGGATCACGACGAACGCCCGCGCCTGCAAAAGGACCTTGGCGACAAGAACCACATGCTGCTGCGCAACCACGGCACGCTGACGGTCGGCCGCTCGGTAGCGTCGGCATTCGAGCGCATGTTCCATCTGGAGCGGGCCTGCACCATGCAGGTGCGCACGCGGATGCTCGGCCCCACCGCCTATCCGGTCGAACAGGATGTCATCGACAAGAATGCGCGACTGGTGGAGAACCGTGACCGCGCCGAGTTGCGCGCGACCAAGCTCGTATGGCCGCCGCTGCTGCGCAAGCTCGACCGGCTCGACCCCAGTTACAAGACCTGACGTTTGCTGTAGACTGTCGCCATAAACCTCTACACGTCTTCAAACGCCGCCCAATTCCGGGCAGCGTTTTTACGTCGTGCCTTCTTGATGCCGCTTGCCCTACGCCTTCGGCGCGTCCGCCAGCGCGGCGAGGATGCGCGCCCAGGAGCGGATGCCTTTCTGAAAGCTCTTGAGGTCGTACTTCTCGTTCGGCGAATGGATGTTGTCGTCGTCGAGACCGAAACCGACCAGCACGCTGTCCAGCCCCAGCACGCGTTTAAAATCGCCCACCACCGGAATCGAGCCGCCCGACCCGATTAGTTGCGCCTCGCGGCCCCACTCCTCGGTCAGCGCGCGCTTCGCGGCGGCAAGCGGCTTCATGTTCCAGTCGAGCGACACCGCCGGCGCGCCGGAATGATCGATGAAGTCGGCGCGGCAGTCCTTCGGCACGCGCGCCTTGACGAAGTCGCGAAACGCGGCGCGGATCTTGTCGGGATCCTGACCGCCGACCAGCCGGAACGATATCTTGGCGGTGGCGTGCGAGGGGATCACCGTCTTGGAGCCCTCTGCGGTGTAACCGCCGAAGATGCCGTTGATGTCGCAGGTCGGCCGCGAGAACACCTGCTCGATCAACAGCCGGTCCTTTTCGCCGGCAGGAAGCGACAGGCCGATCGGCTTGAGGAAAGAGTCCGGCGTGAAATCGAGTGCCTTCCATTGCGCCAGAATATCCGGCGGCAGATCCTTCACGCCATCGTAGAAGCCGGGAATGGTGGCGCGGCCGTTGTCGTCGTGCAGTCCACCGAGGATGCGCGTCAGCACGCGGATCGGATTTTGCGCGGCACCACCGAACAATCCGGAATGCAGGTCGCGATTGGCGGCGGTGATCCGCACCTCGTCATAGACGAGGCCGCGCAGCGCCGTGGTGATGGCTGGCGTATTCGGGTCCCACATGCTGGTGTCGCACACCAGCGCGAAGTCAGCCTTCAGGTCGTTGCGGTTACTCTCGAGGAAACTGACGAGATGTTTTGAACCGACCTCCTCCTCGCCCTCGATGAGGAAGGTGACATCGAGCGGCAGCGATCCGGTGACAGCAACCCAGGCCCGGCACGCCTCGACAAAGGTCATCAACTGGCCTTTGTCGTCCTGCGCCCCGCGCGCGACGATGATCTTGCGGCCGTCGGCATGGTCGGTGACCACCGGCTCGAACGGCGGCGAGTGCCATAGCTCCACGGGATCGACCGGCTGCACATCGTAGTGTCCGTAGAACAGCACATGCGGCCGCGCAGCATCTGCCTTTCCGTTCGGCTTGGCGACGATGGCGGGATGGCCGCCGGTCGGCCTCACCTCGGCCTTGAAGCCGAGCGAGGCAATGTCGCCGGCGAGATAATCGGCCGCCGTCTTGCAATCGCCGGCGAAGGCCGGATCCGCCGAGATCGACTTGATGCGCAGGAGATTGAACAGCCGCTCTAGGCTGCGATCGAAATCCGCGTCGATGTGGTCGAGCACCGCGTTCAGTTTTGTCGTCGACATGATTCCGTTTGTCCTTCGCAATAAATCAGCGCCGCAGCAGGCCGCCGAGCGCGCCGCGCACGATGGAACGGCCGATCGATCCACCCAGCGAACCGCCGAGCGACTTGCCGATATCGGCGACGACGCCGCCGACCACCTTGTTGGTCACAGACCGCGTGACGTCACGCGCGATCACCTGCCCGGTCGAGAGTTTTCCACGCGGCGTATTGGTGCCGAAGATAGAGCCGACGATCGAACCGATCTGGCCGAGTACGCCACCTTCCGAGCCATCCGCTGAGGCAGCCGTGCCGGCCACGCGCTTCTGCAATATCTCATAGGCCGATTCAGAATCGATGGCGGTGTCATATTTCCCCTTCACCGGGCTGTTCGCCAGAATGGCCTGGCGCTCCTCCGGCGTCACCGGCCCGATCCGCGCCGATGGCGGACGAACCAGCACCCGCTCGACGATCGAAGGCGTACCCTTCTTTTCAAGGAACGACACCAGTGCCTCGCCGGTGCCGAGTTCGGTGATGACCTGCGCGGTGTTCAGTTTGGGATTGGGACGGAACGTCTGCGCGGCAGCGGCGACGGCTTTCTGGTCGCGCGGCGTGAAGGCGCGGAGCGCGTGCTGGACGCGGTTGCCGAGTTGCGCCAGCACCTTGTCCGGCACGTCGACGGGATTTTGCGTCACGAAATAGACGCCGACGCCTTTGGAGCGGATCAGCCGCACCACCTGCTCGATCTTCTCCATCAAGGCTTTCGGCGCGTCGTTGAACAGCAGATGCGCTTCGTCGAAAAAGAACACCAGCTTCGGCTTCGGCGGATCGCCGACTTCCGGAAGCTCCTCGAACAGTTCCGACAGCATCCAGAGCAGGAACGTGGCGTAGAGCCGCGGGTTCTGCATCAGCTTGTCGGCGACGAGAATGTTGACCATGCCGCGACCGTCGCGGTCGGTACGCATGAAATCCTTTAATTGCAACGCAGGCTCGCCGAAGAACTTGTCGCCCCCCTGATTTTCCAACACCAGAAGCTGGCGCAGGATGCTGCCGACCGATTGTTTGGAGACGTTGCCGTATTGCGTCGTGAGTTGCGCCGCGTTCTCGCCGACGAAACTGAGAATGGCGCGCAGATCCTTCATGTCGAGCAGCAACAGGCCCTGCTCGTCCGCGACGCGGAAGGCGATGTTGAGCACGCCTTCCTGCACGTCGTTGAGGTCCATCATCCGCGACAGCAGCAACGGCCCCATCTCGGATACCGTGGCCCGAACCGGATGCCCCTGCTCGCCGAACACATCCCAGAACACGGTCGAGAATTGATCCGGCTGGAAATTCAGCCCGATCTCCTTGGCGCGTTTCAGGATAAAGTCCTTGCCTTCGCCGACTTCCGCGATCCCCGACAAGTCTCCCTTGATATCCGCTGCGAACACCGGGACACCGGCGCGTGCAAAACCTTCCGCCATTACCTGCAACGAAACGGTTTTGCCGGTTCCTGTCGCGCCGGTCACGAGACCATGACGATTGGCGAGCGCCAGTGTCAGCCAGGCCGGCTCTTCGCCCTTGCCGATGAAGATTGCATCGCTGGTATCCGTCATGGTGTCGTTCGTCGACATCGCTTGGCCTCTTCTCGCACGATCGGGGTGAGTGGCTGCACCATCCTACTGCATGTTGCGGGTCAGGTGGAACAGGCCGCACTTCGAAAGACGATAACGCAGTGCGACGAAATGTCGGCGACGCGACATTGCTCTCCATCGCATTGAAAATCCAAAATCTCTTCCAATGATGAAACTTTCAACTTGCGTCGGCAATTGCTCTTGCATTACTGCAACAGTCCTTGTGCGATTGTCACGGGACAACAGTTGAAGCGCCTGCGCTGCTTGTGTTTCTCGTTGCAAAAGCCCACAATGGACGGACACAACAACGTGCCGATACTCAATCGGCTGGGGCGGGGCGTATGAGTCGAGACTATTTCAGCGTGACGGCAGAGGCCGAGCGTGATGCAGGGGATGCGGGTGCGATGACCCAGCACAATCTGCTCCAATCAACGATACCCTTGTACGATTGCTACGTCGGCATTGCGGTTCCGCAAAGAACTTCGCAAGAGCGCGTGGGAACCTGCGACAAGATCATTTTTTCGGGTGAACTTTCCGGACCTTTCCGCGACAGAGTTGAAGCGGATCGCATGGGCGCGATCCGTACAGGGACATTCAGACACGCTTCGTTCGGCTTTACACCGTTCGCCTAAGCACCTTCTTACCGCCGAGCACCATGACATATCCGATTTCCAAGATTGACGGCATGACGGCCTTTGCCGCTTCTAAACTCAAAGCGGCGGGCATTCGCACGACGGAAGGACTGCTGGAAGCCGCACGCACCGCCAAGGGGCGGAAGGCGCTGGCGTCACAGACCAACTTCACCGAACAGCAATTGCTCGAATGGGCCAACATCGCCGATTGCATGCGCATCCCCGGCATGGGCAAGGCGAAGGCCGAGTTGCTGCGCGCTGCGGGCGTCACCACCGTGCGCGAATTCACCCATCGTAATCCGGCACGGCTGGCGCAGGCGATGAAGGAAGCCAACGGCAAGCGGAAACTGGTGCAGGTGCTGCCGTCGGAAAAATCCATCGGCCAGTTGATCGAGCAGGCCCGCAAGCTGCCGCTGAAGATCACCTACTGAGGCGGCCCTCCTACCGGGATCATTACCACCGTCCAGTCCAACATCCGGCATATTGATTATTGACTCGGAAGCCTGAACCGCGCAAAGCGAGCGCATGATTTCGACGGCTTCCCGAGCAGCGCCAATGACCGGACACAAGCTCCTGGATGCGCTGCTGTCTCGCCCCTACCCGGCCGTCATGGGCGTGCTCAACATCACCCCGGATTCCTTCTCCGACGCCGGACAATTTCTCGAACCGCAACATGCCTTCAGGCAGGCCCGGCGCATGATCGCGGAGGGTGCCGACATCATCGACGTCGGTGCGGAATCCACCCGTCCCTACGGCTCGACCGCCATCTCAGCCGACGAGGAAATGCGGCGGCTGAAGCCGGTGCTGCCCGAGATCGTCGCGCTGGGCGTCCCCGTTTCCATCGACAGCATGAAGGCGGACGTCACCGATTGGGCACTGGGGATGGGCGCGGTGATCGCCAACGACGTCTGGGGCCTGCAACGCGATCCGGACATGGCCCGCGTCGTCGCGGCACACCGCGCGCCGGTGGTGATCATGCACAATCGCGAGCGCGCCGATGCCAACATCGACATCATGCAGGACATCGCGGCGTTCTTCACCCGCTCGCTCGCCATTGCCGAACGCGCCGGCATCGCCAGGGACAACATCGTCCTCGATCCGGGTATCGGCTTCGGCAAGACCCACGACCAGAGCATGACGGTGCTGGCGCGGCAGTATGAGTTGTCCGCATTCGGATTGCCGCTGCTGATCGGCGCCTCGCGCAAGCGCTTCATCGACACCATTACGCCGTCGAAGCCGCAGGAGCGGCTCGGCGGTTCGATCGCCGCGCATCTGCTGGCGGTGGAGGGCGGCGCGCGTATCGTCCGCGCCCACGATGTCGCGGAAACCGTGCAGGCGCTGCGCGTCACGGCAGCCATCAAGGACAAACGATGAGCGACACCATCTTCATCCGCGGTCTGGTGATGCACGCGCGGCACGGCGTCATGGCCCACGAAACCGAAGTGGGGCAACGCTTCGTCATCGACCTCGAACTCGCCGCCGATCTTTCGGAGTCCTCGCGCACCGATCGGCTTTCCGACACCGTCTCCTATTCCGACGTCGTGGCCTGTGCCAGCGCCGCGTTCAAAGACACCAATTACAAACTGCTCGAACGTGCTGCCGGCGCGGTCGCGGAGGCCATTCTCGCGGCCTTCTCGCGGATCAGTACGGTGAAGGTGACGGTTCACAAGCCGCACGCGCCCATCGCCGCGATCTTCGACGATGTCGGCATCATCCTGACCCGCAGCCGGTAAACCACCATGGGCAATGTTTTGATCGCGCTGGGCGGCAATATCGGTGACGTTCGCGCGACCTTCCCGAAA
The DNA here is from genome assembly GCA_051954235.1 of Xanthobacteraceae bacterium. Lineage (GTDB taxonomy): Bacteria > Pseudomonadota > Alphaproteobacteria > Rhizobiales > Xanthobacteraceae > 62-47. Next base: position 22,322 of record JBQCHY010000032.1, on the reverse strand, counting down.
GCGATCAGCAACATCCTCGGCATGGCGCAGGCAACCCTGCTGGCACGCTCGTCGGACTATCGCACGCCGCCATGGGGCGAAGAGGCGCAAGACCCCTTCGTCAATGCCTGCATCGAAGTTGAGACGAGTCTCGATCCGCATGCGCTGCTGTTCACGCTACAGAAGATCGAGAAGCGGTTCGGTCGCGTACGTGATCAGCGCTGGGGGCCGCGCACACTCGATCTCGACCTGCTTGCCTATGACGACGCCGTCATCAACCAGCCGGACCTGACGCTGCCGCATCCGCGGCTGTTCGAACGTGCCTTCGTGCTGGTGCCGCTGGCGGAAATCGCGCCGGATCGGGTAATCGCGGGCCGGTCGGTCGCCTCCGCGCTGGCGCACCTCTCGACCGAGGGGATCGAGCGGTTGCCGGACCTCCACTGACTGGATTTTTGCAAAGCCGATTTGCCTCGGGATTCTTGCGGCAATCCCATGGCGAACCTGCGGCAGGTTGCGGCAGGCCATCCGGCATGGCACTTTCCGGACCGAAACAGGACAATATGCCTTCAGGGAGCACCCTGCCGAATGTCTGCGACCACCGACGATCTGAAACTGGCGGCTGATTTCGCGCCGGCGAACTACGACAACTGGCGACAACTCGTCGATGGCGTGCTCAAGGGTGCTCCGTTCGAAAAGCTGGTCGGCAAGACCGCCGATGGACTGCGCATCGATCCGATCTATCCCCGCGCGCAGGGACGCGCGCCGGTGGTCGGCCGCGCCTTGGCGGCGCCGTGGCAGATCATGCAACGGATCGATCATGCCGATCCGGCAAACGCCAACAAGCAGGCGCTGGAAGATCTCGTCAACGGCGCCAGCGGACTGACGCTGGTGTTCGCCGGCAGCAATGCCGCGCATGGCTTCGGCCTGCCGCCGACCAGGGAAGCGCTGACCCGTGCGCTGGACGGCGTCTATCTCGATGCCGACATCGCGCTCGAACTGGAAATCAGTCCGCAGGGCCGCGATATCGGCGACCATCTCGTCGCGCTGCTCGAAGCGCGCAAGATCGCAACGAATGCTGTCGACGTGCGGTTCGGCTTCGATCCGATCGGCGGCGCAGCGGTGCGCGGCGGCTTCGCCGGCGACTGGGCGTCGATGGCTCCGCGCTTCGGTGCGAAGATCGCAAAGTTGAAAGCGCTCGGCTTCTGTGGCCCCTTCGCGGCCGCCGACGGGCGGGTGATCCACGATGCCGGCGGCTCGGAAGCTCAGGAACTAGCCTTCGTACTTGCGACCGGTGTTGCCTATTTGCGCGCGTTGGAAGCGGCCGGTCTTTCGCTGGAAGAGGCGCGCGATGCGATTCAGGCGCGGCTTGCGGCGGACGCCGACCAGTTCCTCACCATGGCGAAATTCCGCGCGCTACGGCTGTTGTGGGCGCGCGTCGAACAGGCTTGCGGCCTTGCGCCGAAGCCGTTGTTCGTCACCGCCGAAACCGCGTGGCGGATGCTGACGCGGCGCGACAGCGACGTGAACATGCTGCGCGCCACCATCGCCACCTTCTCAGCAGGGCTGGGCGGCGCCAACGCCATCAGCGTGTTGCCGCATTCGCTGGCGGTGGGATTGCCGGACGCCTTCGCGCGCCGCGTCGCGCGCAACACGCAACTGATCCTTCTTGAAGAGTCCAACCTCGCGAAGGTCGCCGATCCGGCCGCGGGCGCGGGCGGCATCGAGACGCTGACGCAGCAACTCTGCGACAGCGCATGGGCGCTGTTCCAGGAAATCGAGAAGGCCGGCGGCGCGTTCGCGGCGCTGCAAGCAGGCCTGATCCAGAGCAAGATCGCAAGCGTGCGCACCGCGCGCGAGGCCGATATCGCCAAACGCAGGAATGTCGTCACCGGCGTCAGCGAATTCCCGAACCTCAACGAAGCGACGCCCGACGTGCTGGCGCCCGCTCCCGCGCCGATACAACATGCCAAGGAAGCCGTCGCCTTCGAGGCGCTGGCGCCGGTCCGCCTCGCCGCGCCGTTCGAAGCGTTGCGCGACCGCTCCGACGCCATTCTGAAACAGACCGGCAAGCGGCCGCAGGTCTTCCTCGCCAATCTCGGCAAGCCGTCGGACTTCACCGCGCGCGCCACTTTCGCCAAGAGCCTGTTCGAAGCCGGCGGCATCGAGGCGCTGGACAGCGATGGTACCATCGACCCCGCCGCCCTCGCGGACGCCTTCAAGGCCTCGGGGGCGCGGCTCGCCTGCCTCTGCTCGTCGGATGCCCTCTATGCCGACCATGCCGCTGCCGCCGCCAAGGCCCTTCACGCGGCGGGGGCAGCCCATATCTATCTGGCAGGACGTCCCGGCGAGAAGGAAGCCGAGTTCCGCGCCGCCGGGATCGGCGATTTTGCCTTCGCCGGCGGCAATGCGCTGGCGATGCTGACCGCGGCTTATGACCGGATGGCTTGAGCGATGTCGGGAACCACGCAACCCGTTTTGACTGGTGGCTGCCAGTGCGGCGCGATCCGCTTTGCGGTGTCGGTGGCACCGGTCCGGGTCGGAATTTGCCATTGCAGGATGTGCCAGAAGGCGACCGGCGCGCCGTTCGCGTCGCTCGCGGATATTCCCGAGGAGCACGTCACCTGGACGCGCGGCAAGCCGGCAACGTTTCAATCGTCGTCGCTCGCGATGCGTGATTTCTGCGCGGCCTGCGGCACACCCCTCGCCTATCGCATGATCGGCAGGCCGCGGATCGAGATCACGACCGGCGCCTTCGACCGGCCGCAGGACGTGATCCCGAACAAGCAATTTGGAACGGAGTCCCGGCTCGATTGGGTGATGTCGATCGCCGATCTTCCGGGCGCGACCACATCGGACAATTTCGGAGCGGAGAAGACAGCGAAGATCGTCAGTTTCCAGCATCCGGATCACGACTAGGATGGCCAGTGCGACGTCACGGCCCGTTTATGCTAGAATGGTGACACCATGAGCCGCATACCCAATTTCGCAGATGTTGCTTTCGAAGCCGTCGCGCCGGCTGCCGCTGCGGGCGAGGCCAAGCCGTGGCTGACACCGGAGGAAATTCCGGTCAACGCCAGTTATGGCGAGAGCGATCTCAAAGGCATCGACTTCCTCGACACCTGGCCGGGCATTGCGCCGTTCCTGCGCGGCCCCTACCCGACCATGTATGTCAACCAGCCGTGGACGGTGCGCCAATATGCCGGCTTCTCGACGGCGGAAGATTCCAACGCCTTCTACCGCCGCAACCTCGCGGCGGGGCAGAAGGGCCTGTCGGTGGCGTTCGACCTCGCCACCCATCGCGGTTACGATTCCGATCATCCGCGCGTGTCCGGCGACGTCGGCATGGCGGGTGTGGCGATCGACTCCATCTACGACATGCGCACGCTGTTCGCCGGCATCCCGCTCGACAAGATGAGCGTGTCGATGACCATGAACGGCGCGGTGCTGCCGATCCTGGCGCTGTTCGTGGTCGCCGCCGAGGAGCAGGGCGTGCCGCCGGAGAAACTGTCGGGCACCATTCAGAACGACATTCTGAAAGAGTTCATGGTGCGCAACACCTACATCTATCCGCCGACGCCCTCGATGCGGATCATCTCCGACATCTTCGCCTACACCTCACAGCGGATGCCGAAGTTCAACTCCATTTCCATTTCCGGCTACCACATGCAGGAAGCCGGCGCGACGCAAGACCTCGAACTCGCTTACACGCTGGCCGACGGCGTCGAATATCTGCGCGCGGGCATCAAGGCCGGGCTCGACGTGGATCGCTTCGCGCCGCGACTGTCGTTCTTCTGGGCGATCGGCATGAACTTCTTCATGGAAGTCGCCAAGATGCGAGCCGCGCGGCTGTTGTGGGCGAAACTGCTGACGCAGTTCAATCCACAAAATCCGAAGTCGCTGTCGCTGCGCACCCATTGCCAGACCTCGGGCTGGTCGCTGACCGCGCAGGACGTGTTCAACAACGTGATGCGCACCGCGATCGAGGCGATGGCGGCGACGCAGGGCCACACCCAGTCGCTGCACACCAACGCGCTCGACGAAGCGCTGGCGCTGCCGACCGACTTCTCCGCGCGTATCGCCCGCAACACGCAACTGTTCCTGCAACAGGAAAGCGGCACCTCGCGCATCATCGATCCGTGGGGCGGCTCCTACTATGTCGAGCGGCTGACGCACGATCTCGCCGCCAAGGCGTGGGGCCACATTCAGGAAGTCGAGGAACTCGGCGGTATGGCCAAGGCCATCGAGGCCGGCGTGCCGAAGCTACGCATCGAGGAAGCCTCCGCCAAGACGCAGGCGCGGATCGACTCCGGCTATCAATCGGTGATCGGCGTCAACAAGTTCAAGCCGACCAGCGAAGCGGCCATCGATGTGCTCAAGGTGGACAACACCACGGTGCGCCGCTTGCAGATCGACAAGCTGAAGCGGCTGCGCGGCGAGCGCAAGGAAGCTGACGTGACAGCGGCGCTGGACGCCATCACCAAGAGCGCCGAGACCGGCGAAGGAAATCTCCTGGCACTGGCCATCGACGCGGCGCGCGCCAAGGCCACCGTCGGTGAAATTTCCGATGCCATGGAAAAGGTGTTCGGCCGCCATCGCGCCGAAATCCGCTCCATCACCGGCGTCTACAAGCGTGAGGTCTCCGCCATGTCGAACCGCGTCGAGAAGGTGCAGGCTTTGATCGACGCCTTCGAGGATGCCGAAGGCCGTCGCCCGCGCATCCTCGTCGCCAAGATCGGCCAGGACGGCCACGACCGCGGCCAGAAGGTGATTGCGTCCGCCTTCGCCGACATCGGCTTCGACGTCGATATCGGGCCGCTGTTCGCCACCGCCGACGAGGCGGCGCGGCAGGCGGTGGAAAACGACGTGCACATTCTCGGCGTGTCGTCGCTCGCCGCCGCGCATCTCACCGCCGTGCCGGAATTGAAGGCCGCGCTGAAGAAGCAGGGCCGCGAGGACATCATGATCATCGTCGGCGGCGTGGTGCCGCCGCAGGACTACGATGCGCTCTACAAGTCCGGTGCCGAAGCGATCTTCCCGCCCGGCACCGTCATCGCCGACGCCGCCGAAGAATTGATCCACAAACTCAATGCGCGGCTCGGGCATAGCGAGGCGGCGGAGTAACTGCTAGGCTGCATTGGACCGTGAACAAGGCGGCTTCGATGACACGCGACGAGATCATCCAGACGATCCGTGAGAATGCTCACGCCATCAAGGCAGAGGGCGTGAGCAAACTTGCCCTCTTCGGGTCGCGTGTACGGGGAGACAATCGCCCGGACAGCGATCTGGACGTGCTTGTCGAAGTCCCTCCCGATGTATCGTTTTCGATTCTCAATCTGATCGGCGTCGAACACATCATCAACGATGCGACGGGTTTGCATACTCAGGCGACGATGCGCCGGTCGATACCATCGCGTTTCGCCGAAAGAATCGCTGACGATATCGTCGAGGTTTTCTAACGTGCGACCGACCGTTGCCGAACGCCTTGCCCATATCGATGAGGCGATCGATAATATCCGACAGATGTTGGCAGAGCGCACGCGCGATGCTTTCGCCGAAGACATGATGCTGCGATTGGCAGTCGAACGATCGCTCGAAATCATCAGCGAGGCATCGCGGCACATTCCCCCAGACCTGAAAGCCGGCGAGCAAACCATCAACTGGCGCAGGCTGGCCGACCTCGGCAATTGGCTTCGGCACGCCTATCATCGAACCGATGCCGGAATTCTGTGGGACATGGTTCAAAACGATCTTGAGCCTCTCAAGACGTTCGTTGGACAAATGATCAAAGGACTGAATCATTGATCGCTTCACATCGCAGCTTGGCGACACTCCTTGCGCTGCTGCTTGGCTTGTTGTTGCTTTCACCTGCCCTCGCCGCCGCGCCGAAGCCAAAACCCGACGCCGCGGTGAAGACTCAATACGTCGACGCCAGCGTCACGCTCGACGCCGCGATCCGCACCGATGCGCCGCTTGCGGCCAATCTGCTCGCCGAGGGCAAACGCTGGATGGAGACGAACCGCGCCGAGGCCGCCGCGGAATTCAAGTCCGACCCGGAACTGTTCCGCGACGGCCGCACCTGGACCTTCGAGCGCAACTACAGCCAGACTTCGAAAGTCGACGGACGATACGTCAGCATCGTGCGTACCGACTACGTCTACACCGGCGGCGCGCATCCCAACACCGAGATCAACACTATCCTGTGGGACCTTGACGCGAAAAAGCAGATCAGCGTACGGCCGTTCTTCAAGGAAACCGCCGACGACGGCCCGACAATGAAGGCGTTGCAGGCCGCCGCCATCGACGCGGTCAAGGCCGAGAAGAAGGCGCGCGAAGTCGAGGACGATGGCATCTGGCAACGCGGCATCGAGCCGAAACTGTTGAATGTCGGCGCGGTGTCGTTGGCGCCCTCGACCGTCGCCGGCAAGAGTGCCGGGCTCGATTTCTATTATTCGCCCTATGCGGTCGGCTCCTATGCCGAAGGCAGCTACATCGTGTTCGTGCCATGGGAGGCGTTCAAGGCGTATCTCTCGCCGCAGGGCACGGCGATCTTCGCCGGCAACAGGCCGCCCGAAACCAAGACCGAGAGCAAATGAACCGACCGGCTGTTCCCTCCTCGCTCGCGACGGATATCCGCGCCGGCAACCGCGCCGCATTGGCGCGCGCCATCACGCTGGTGGAAAGCCGCCGCGAGGATCATCAGGCGTCCGCGCGCGAACTGGTGCAAGCGCTGTTGCCCTCGACCGGCAAGGCCTATCGCGTCGGCATCACCGGCTCGCCCGGCGTCGGCAAATCGACCACCATCGATACGCTCGGCATGTATCTGATCGGGCAAGGTCATCGCGTCGCGGTGCTGGCGGTCGATCCGTCGTCGGCGCGCACCGGCGGCTCGATCCTCGGCGACAAGACGCGCATGGCGCTACTCTCCAACGACGAGCGCGCGTTCATTCGCCCCTCGCCCTCCTCCGGCACGCTCGGCGGCGTCGCGGCGAAAACGCGCGAGGCAATGCTGTTGTGCGAGGCGGCCGGCTTCGACGTGGTGCTGGTGGAAACCGTCGGCGTCGGCCAGTCGGAAACCGCGGTCTGCGACATGACCGACATCTTTCTCGCTCTGATGCTGCCCGGTGGCGGCGACGAATTGCAGGGCATCAAGAAGGGTCTGATCGAACTTGCGGACATGATCGCGATCAACAAGGCCGACGGTGACAACCTCAAGCGCGCCAACCGCACCGCCGCCGATTATCGCGGCGCGATGAAGATTCTGACGCCGCGCTCGCAACACTGGTTTCCGCCGGTGCTGACCTATTCCGGCCTCACCGGCGCGGGCGTGCCGGAGCTATGGCAAAAAATCGTCGAGCACCGCACCGCCATGAATGCGTCCGGCGAATTCGCCGCGCGGCGCAGCGAACAGCAGGTGAAGTGGATGTGGTCGATGTTCGAGGACCGCATGAAGGCGCGGCTGCGCAGCGATACGACTATCCGCGCCAAGGTGAAGCAGATCGAGGCGCGCGTCGGAAACGGCAGCACCTCGCCGGCGCTCGCCGCCGAGCAGATTGCGGACTTGTTGCGGTAGCGATTCAGAACACGCAGAAAATCGTAGCGTCGTCCCCACGTAGGCGCGGGACCCTAACCCCATTGTTTCCGTCATGGCCGGGCTTGTCCCGGCCATCCACGTTCTTCATGTTGTATCTCCGCAAAGACGTGGATGGCCGGAATAAATCCGGCCATGACGACGGAGAAGTCCCCGCCTGCGCGGGACGACAGCAATGAGGGCCAGTTGTCTTGAGTGACAGACCGCTCCGCATTCTCGTCACCGGCTTCGGGCCGTTTCCCGGCGCGCCGCGTAATCCGACGCAGGCGTTGGTCGGGCGGCTGGCGCGCTTGCGACACCCCGCGCTCGCGGATGTCACGGTGGTCGGCCATGTGTTTCCGGTGTCGTACAGCGCGGTCGATCTGCAACTGCCGGAATTGCTGGCGCGCCATCAACCGCACGCGCTCCTGATGTTCGGCCTCGCCGCGCGCACACCGTATCTCCGCATCGAGACCCGCGCGCGCAACACCCTCACCACCCGTTGGCCAGATCGCGACGGCCGCTACAATACGAGTTGCGCCATCAAGCCCGGCGCGGAGGCGATGGCGTTCGGCCCGCATACCCGCCGGTTGCTACGCGCGGTGCAAGCGAGCGGCGGCAACGCAAAACCCTCGCGCAATGCCGGCAGCTATCTGTGCAACTACCTCTGCTGGCGGGCGCTCGAAGCCGCCCGGAACGGCGTCGGTCCTCGCCTTGCCGCCTTCATCCACGTGCCGCCGGTCGCGCCCGGCCCCATGACCGAGGCTGAACTCGCCAAAGCCGGCGAAGCACTGCTGCTGCAAATGACGGCCCTCGCGCGCCGCAAATAAGGCAACCCCTGACGGCGTCTGCGGTTTTCGGCGGACCTGCCATTCCCGAAGATGGGTTGTGCATCGCAGCATCCGCCCCCATCATGGGACTATAAAGCCTCGAGAGATTCCCTTGACCGATACCAATACCACTGCAACCGCGTGGGTTTCCGCGACCCACCGCCCGATGCGATTCCCTGAATTCGTCGCGATCGTCGCCTCGATCATCGCGCTCAATCCGCTTGCGATGGACATGATGCTGCCGGCGCTACCGAACATCGGCGCGAGCTTCGGCATCAGCGACGGCAATTATCTGCAAAGCGTGCTGTCCGTGTTCCTGCTTGGCTTCGGCATCGGCCAGTTCGCGATGGGTCCGCTGTCGGACCGCTTCGGCCGTCGCCCGGTCCTGCTCGGCGGCATGGTGCTGTATGGCCTCGCGAGCCTGCTGGCGTTGTTCACGCGCTCGTTCGAGATGCTGCTGGTGGCGCGCGCGCTGCAAGGGCTCGGCACCGCAGCCACCCGCGTGATCGCCACCTCCATCGTTCGCGACTGCTATGCCGGCCGCCGCATGGCCAGCGTGATGTCACTGGTGATGATGATCTTCGTCGCGGTGCCGATCGTCGCGCCGTCGTTCGGACAGGCGGTGATGGTCGGCGGACAATGGCGAGGCATCTTCATCGTGCTGATGGCCTATGGCCTGCTGGCGCTGGCATGGAGCGCATTGCGCCTGCCGGAAACGCTGCCCGCTAGTGGCCGCAAGCCGCTGACGGTGCGGCAGGTGCTGGATAGCTTCCGCCAGACCATCACCAATCGCCAGACCATCGGATATGCGCTCGCCGCGGCCGGCGTTCAGGGTACGCTGTTCGGCTACGTGTTCTCGTCGGAGCAGGTGTTCACCGAGATCTATCACCTCGGCCATTACTTTCCGCTGGCCTTCGCCACCATTGCGATCGGCATTGCGCTCGCCGGCTTCCTGAACTCGCGCCTCGTCATCCGGCTCGGGATGCGGGTGATCTCGCATACGGCGCTGGTGATCTACGCACTGGTCGCAGCGGTGATGCTGGTGGCAGCGTCCACCCATATGCTGCCGCTGGCGCTCTACATGGCGCTGTCGGCACTCGCGTTGTTCACCTTCGGGCTGATGATGTCGAACTTCACGGCACTCGCGATGGAGCCGCAGGGCCACATCGCCGGCACCGCATCGTCGCTCTACGGCTCGATTACGACGCTGATCGGCATCGGCATCGGCGTCACGCTGGGCCAGCTTTACGATGGCACGTTGCTGCCATTCGCCGTCGGGTCGCTGGTTTGCACCCTGGCCTCGATCGGCATCGTACTGGTCACCGAACGCGGCCGCATGTTCACGCCGAGCAAGCAGGCGCATTAATTAACCCTACCGATAGGAAGGCGCGCGGCTCGCTCGGTGTTGAGCCGCGCGCCTTCATGTTTTCGCGTTATCTGGTCGGACATCGGTACGAATGCCGACCGGAGCTGCGCGCATGGATATCAACCGTCGTGATGCAATCGGGATCGCCGCGACCGCCTTGGTCGCCGGCATGATGCCTGCATGGGCGCAACGCGCACCGAAGGCCGCGCCGCTGACCTCGGCGCTCGGCCACGACGCCACCCATTATGGCGTGCGACCGGGCAGTCCCGACGATCAGACCCGCGCGCTGCAACGCGCGCTCGACGAAGTGGCACGCGCGGGAGCGCCGCTGGCGCTGCCGCCGGGCGTCTATCGCACCGGTCTCCTCAATCTCTCCAACGGCGCACAACTCGCCGGCGTGCGCGGCGCGACGAAGCTCGTTTTCACCGGCGGCCCTTCCCTGCTGACGGCGGCCGGCGCCAACAGCATCGGCCTGCGCGACATTACCTTCGACGGCGGCGGCATCGCGCTGCCGCAGCGGCGCGGCCTGATCCATTGCGGCGCGGGACGCGATGTGCGCATCGTCGATTGCGAGATCGTGCGCAGCGGCGGCAACGGCATCTGGCTGGAAAATATCGCCGGCGACGTGCGCGGCAATATCATCCGGCACATCGCCACCTCCGCCGTCGTCTCGTTTGATGCGCAGGGCCTGCTGGTGGCGCAGAACACCATTGCCGACACCAACGACAACGGCATCGAAATCCTGCGCACCGCAATCGGCGACGACGGCACGCAGGTGATCGACAACCGCATCGAGGACATCAAGGCCGGCCCCGGCGGCTCGGGCCAATACGGCAACGCCATCAACGCGTTTCGCGCCGGCAACGTCATCGTGCGCGGCAACCGCATCCGCAATTGCGACTACTCCGCGGTGCGCGGCAATTCGGCCTCGAACATCCAGATCACCGGCAACAGCGTCAGCGACGTGCGCGAAGTGGCGCTGTATTCCGAGTTTGCGTTCGAAGGCGCGGTGATCGCCAACAACACCGTGGACCGCGCGGCGGTGGGCGTTTCGGTGGCGAACTTCAACGAAGGCGGCCGTATCGCCGTCGTGCAAGGCAACATCATCCGCAACCTGCTGCCGAAGCGGCCGATCGCCACCGCGCCGGAGGATGACGCCGGCATCGGCATCTACATCGAAGCCGACAGCGCGGTGTCCGGCAACGTCATCGAGAACGCACCGGCCTTTGGTATTGTCGCGGGCTGGGGCAAGTATCTGCGCGATGTCGCGATCACCGGCAACGTTATCCGCAAGGCGTTCATCGGCATCGGCGTGTCGGTGGCGGACGGCGCGGGCACGGCGCTGGTCAACGGCAACCTGATCTCGGATGCGCCGCGCGGCGCGGTGGTCGGCCTCGATCACGCCAAGCCGGTGACGCCGGATCTCACGCGAGACGGAGCCGCGCGCTTCAAGCAGATCGCGTTGGGCGTCAACACGGTGCGATAGGCGGCAACCGGCTCGCCGCCAGCTGCCGATGTGGCCCTTGCGCGCTTGCAGCCTCCATAGGCTTTGCTAGAGTTCTGACAAACCCATGGCGCTCGGTTCCGCGCATGGGGATCGCGTAGCGTGACCTGACGAGGATAGCAACGATGGCGACGCCGTTCGTCGCGGATCGTCTTTTTGAAGCCCGGCACCTCATGCTGGCCAGCGGCAATCTCGACGAGGTGGTCGAGAGTTGCACCCGAACACTTCGCCCTCATCGGCTTTTGATGCGTGGCAAAAGCGCCAAACTGGCAACGCGCCTACATCATGTGCAGATCGGTCAGTTGTCGCTCAATCGTTTGCGCTACGGTGGGGACGTTACCGTCGCCCCTTTTGTGCCCGAGGAAGATAATTTTCTCATTACCCTGCCACTTCACGGCGCGGCGCGATTTCACTACGGCAACGCGAGTACGGAAGTGGAGCCGCATCGTGGTGCGATCGTGGGTCCGTATCGTGAATTCCGGTTCGATATCGACAGCAGATTCGATCAGATCGTTCTCCGGCTCGACCGGCGGCGGGTCGAGGCAGTGTGCGCCGGCCTCTCGGGAGCCGAGACCATCGCGCCGGTTAACTTCGAACTGGCGCTGACCGACATGCCGAATTTCTGGAACAGATTGCTCGAGGCCGCCGCAAGTCTTTCGGCATCGGGGGTGGCGCTAAGCCATCCCCGGCTGTTCGTCCATCTGGAAGAATTGATCATCGAAACCTTGCTGCTGTCGCAGCCCAATAACTTTACGTCTATCGTTTCCACCGACGGCGATAGAACGCATTCCAGACAGGTGCGGCGGGCGATGGAGCATATGCGCGAACATATCGCTGAACCTCTGCGCATGTCGGAAGTGGCGCGCGCATGCGGGCTCAGCCTGCGCAGTCTGCAAGTAGGCTTCCAACGCGACCTCGGCATCTCGCCGCGGCAATGGTTGCGCGAACAGCGATTGGAGCGCGTCCATGCTACTCTGTCTACCGCACCGCGCGGCAGCGTGACAGTGACCGATGTGGCCCTGCAATGGGGCTTCTTCCACCTCGGCGAATTCGCGGCTCACTTCAAGGCACGCTTCGGAGAGAAGCCGTCCGACGTTCTCGCCAAGCCACGCGGGTAACGCTTTCCGCAGGCAAAGATTTGCGTCAATCCGATAGTGCCGTTCGCATTGCCGCTAGCGATCTCTCCCCACCGAAACGACCATTGCAAATCAAATCCGCTGTCAGGCGGAATGTTCAATGGGAGGCAACCATCATGCGGTTTGTTCTGGTTCACGGCGCTTGGCACTACGGCGAACTCTGGGATCCAGTACGCAAGCATCTTGAGAAGGCGGGTCACGAGGTTCATACACCCACCGCAGGCGGGCTCGGACCGCATGACGACAAACACGTCGATCTTCGCGGCGCATCGCAGCCGATCATCGATTACATTCGGGCACATGATCTCCGCGACTATGTGTTGATCGGCCATAGCTGGGGCGGCTATCTGATCTCGCGGGTCGCTATTGAGATGCCGGAACGTCTTCGTCGCCTGGTCTATTTCGCGGCATTCGTTCCCGCGCAGGGTAAGGCCCTAGTTGATGAACTGCCGCCGCACCTGCGGGCGGCCTTGCAGGCCAGCGCCGATGAACGCAAGGACGGCTCGGTGGTCTTGCCGTTCTTTGTCTGGCGCGACGGCTTTTTCAACGACGGCACGCTCGAACAGGCGCAAGAAATCTACGACAAGCTCAGGCCACAACCTTACGGCGCGTTCACCGACAAGGCGGATATGACGGGCTGGGACAAGATTCCGAACGCCTTCAGCTATCTTGCACCCTACGAGGACAACGACATCACACAGGGTGAATGGGGCCGACACCCTCGCCTCTCCAACCGGCTTGGCGTGTTTCGCTTAATCGGTATGGAGGGCAGTCACGAAGTGCTGCTCACCAATCCGGAATACACTGCCCGAAAATTCATCGAGGCTGGCCGGGACTAAGTCCTGCGATGTGAGAAATCCAAGGCGATCACGTTCCGGCTTGGACCGAAGCCGGAACGGTTGCGTTCGGCGCTACAACCCGTTGCGCAGCAGCGGATAGCGGCTCTGCATCGTCGCGAGATCGAGGCTCGCGGCCTGACCCGGCAATGGCAACGCATCGGCGACGCTCGGCAAGTCGATTACCGGCGCGACCGGCGGACTTGCGATCGGCGCAACGGTCATCGCGCAATCGTCGCGTTTGACGATATCGCGCTGCGCCAGCGGCACCGCGCCCTGCCCTAGCCAAGCAAAATCGATCGGCCGGTTATCCAGCGATGCTTCGCGCGAGGCCAACAGACGCCAGGTTTCGACGGCGTCTCTGGCTTCGCGGAGGTTGTCGAGAAAGTCCGGCTCGCTATGAAACCGCTGCCAGCGACCGCTCTCTTGTAGAGCGATGAGGTAATCGAGCCTTTGCTCGGCAAGGGCGCGCCAGCGCTCGACAATTGCGCGGCCACGTTCGAGATCGGTTCGTTGTGCCATGAAAAAGTCCGCAAGGAGGGAAACGGACACAGACGCAACGCGACGAATCACTTGAGTAGGTATCTTGATATACTGTGGAAAACTTTCGCGCTGTCCAGTCCGTCGCGCGCCGAAATCCCGAATGAAGATTTGGTTGCACGATCCGCGCCAAGCCGCCGTCGCGCATGGCAAGCGGTATTGAATTGCTTCGCAGGCTCAACCTCACGATCCGCCCTTCAAAAAAAGCGAACGGTCTTTGAACGTTTTCGGAGTTGTCGCGACCTATAACTGTGGGAGCGCAACATCCCCCCACCATGGCCGTATTTGGCGCGAGCGCCCATCCACCCCTGCGCCCATATGGCTTGACCCGCCCGGTTGTCCCCCCGGGCGGGTCACCCCCTTTTTCGCATAACGCCGTCTCGCTTATGCGCACTACTGCGCCGTCGGCTTTCGCGGCGCGACTTTGCGCATCGCAACTTCACGCCGGGGCCAACTGGAATTCCTCAGCGTCCTCCCTGCAGAGGCGCGGGACCTAACCCATTGTTTCCGTCATGGTCTGGCATAGCCGTCCGAAGAACGGCGTCGCTTCGCTCGCCCGTAGCCGTTCGAAGAACGGCGTCGCTTCGCTCGCCTATGGTCCCGGCCATCCACGTTCTTCATGTTGGCCCTCCGCAAAGACGTGGATGGCCGGAATAAATCCGGCCATGACGACGGAGGGGGCTCCCCGCCTGCGCGGGGACGACGTTTACCGTGTCGCTCGTCAGTGTGAGAAACGCCGTTGCCGTCGCGCTTAAGGCACGGCCGCAGCTTCCGCGACGATCCGCTCCTTACGCAGGGCGGCGAGGATGATGTTGAGATCCGCGGTCGTCGTCATGCCTTCGAACTGCAAGCGCAGCACACCGCCGTCGCTGCCCACCACCGAGGCATGGTAGCTGCCCAGCAGCGTGGAAATGTCCGACATCTTGGCATCCGGACGGAATGTCACTGCGGCAATCACGTCCTTCATGGCGGCCGTGGGCGCGCCGGTGATCGAGCGATTGACGGCCTGCGGCGGCTGCGAGCGGGCCACCACCGAACTGCTGGGGCGCGCCTGATCAGCTTGCAGCGACGGCGATGCAGGCTGCTGCCGAACCGGCGCCGGGGCGCTTTGCGGAGCGCGCTCGCGGCTGGCCAGATCGACGGACACCTCCGCCGATCGCTTCTGCGATGGCGATATCGTGGTCGTTTCAGGCACCGAACGCGTCGATGTCTGCTCGACATGCTGCTGATAGTCGGCGCTCTGGAACGCGTCGAGCCCGCTCCGCATCAGGATGGTGCCGATCAGACCGGCTTGCACCATCAAAGCCAACCCACCAAAGGAAGCCGACCACGCCAGCGTCCGCGGCGACAGGCTGGCGAAAAAGCCTGCGAAGCGGCCCGGCCGTTTCTGGGCTGCCGCTGATTGCGCGCGCGCCGGTTCGGCGTCGATGGCCGCCATCAATGTTTGCAAGGCGCGCGATGAAGGCGCACCGAACTCTTCGTTCAGCGCGACCGTTTCGGCATACTCTTCGCGGATCACGGCATATTGCTTCTGGAGAACGGCGTCCCGCCGCAGCGCATCCTCGACGCGGCGTGAATCACGCTCGCTCAAGGTGCCCGCGGCATACCACGGCAACAGCGCCTCGACTTCTTCGGGTTCGTTGTCCATGATCTTGTTGCTCATTGTCCTCATGGCCAGCCTCGTTCGATGCCAGCGGCTTGAAGCAGGACGGCGAGCTTCTTCCGCGCATAAAACAATCGCGTCTTGACCGTATTCTCCGGTATCCCGACGATCTCGGCGACCTCTTCCACTGACTTCTCGTGGTAATAGACCAAATCGATGATCTCCCGGTGTTCCGGAGAAAGTGACGTCAAGCACGCTCGCAAGGCATCGCCGGTGTCCTTCTTCTGAATCGTCACTTCCGGATCGTCGGCAGTGTCTGCAATCGATACCGCCGTCTCCTCGTCCAGTTCCGCATCCGTCCTGCGCCGCAGGGCCGAAAGCGCCTTGAATCTCATAATCCCGAGCAGCCAGGTGGAAACCGTCGACCGTCCCTCGAATCGACCTGCCTGCCGCCAAACATCAAGGAAGACCTCGCTGATGAGGTCCTCGGCGAGTTGTTCGTTCCGCACCAGGCGAACCCCGAAGCGGTACACCCGGACATGGTGGCGGCCGTACAGCACCCGCATGGCGGATTTGTCGCCTTGAGCAATCCGGGCAATCAGGGCTTCGTCTGCGGTCTCCGACGTCGAACTCAATGGCCATCTCGCAAAGTGGGTCGGCTTGAGCCGAGAGAAGGTTCGAGGCGCAGGATCAAAACTTTCAAATTGAAAGGAGCCGACGCGGGTGGTCGCCGCCAAAATGCCCCAAATCGTCGATTTGGCGCAAGTCGGCTGGCGTGTGGGTGACGGCGGGTGCCGCAAAGGCATACAGGCACCGCAAACGGAGCGCCAGACAGGCGAAAAAGCCTTCCCGTGACGCGATCTCCGGTTGCGCCATTTTGCCACGCATCGCCCGGTTGCATCCAAAAATATGGTACCAGCCTGCGGGAATCGGTCTTTCGTGATGCCGAAACGGCCGCTTCGGTGCACTTAAGTCACTGATTGACGGTCCAAAGATACCAAACCTAAAGGCTTTTCCCCGTAGGGTTGCAGACGCCGATTTAACAGACGGTTCATATTTGACGGCCAGGCCATGCAGACCGCCGCAACATCCCTGTCGAGCCTCTTCGCCGAGAAGCCAGCGGATTCTGAAAGACGTTCGAGTCTGGGAGCGCGTCGTCGGCACATCAGAATCCGCCGGCAGATGCTCGGCTATGTCTGCATCAGTTACTTCGTCGACGCCCTTCTGCTCGGTGTTTATGCCGAAACCGGCGCCATTTCGTGGACAATCGCGCCGGCCTATCTCATCTGCGGCATAGGGTCGGTGCTCGGCTTCGGCATTCTCTACGAAACCCGCCTCGGCAAGCGCTTTACCGACGACTTCCTGGTGATCCCGCAGGCCATCGTCGGCCTGTCGATCATGCTGGCCTTCGCATGGGCCGCGCCGCAGGCCGGCTTCCTGTTTCTCTGCAACCTGTTCACCGTCTTCAGCTTCAGTTCGCTCCGCGCCTCCGCGCGCGAAACGGCGCTGGTCTGGACAGCGATGGCGATCGGCCTCCTCGCGCTGTTTCTCGGCGGCGACAAGCCGATCGGGATGCCGGTTGCGACCTTCCCGGACCGCGTCGCTACCATGGTCGCTTTCGCGCTCACCATCGGCCGCTGCATGTTCATCGGCATCTTCAGCAACTCGCTGCGGGAGTCGCTCTACAACAAAAGCCGCCAGCTCAAGGAAGCCTATCGGCGCATCGAGGAGCTGGCAGAACTCGACGAACTGACCGGCTCCTTCAACCGCCGCTGCATCATGCGGATGCTGGACGACGAAGTCGCTCGCGCGCAGCGGAGCAGAACGCCCTGCTCGGTCGCGCTGATCGATCTCGACTGGTTCAAGCGCATCAACGATACCCACGGCCATCCGATCGGCGACGAGGTGCTGCGCACCTTCGCCATCACGGTGTTCGCCAACATCCGCAGCGTCGACCGGTTCGGCCGCTACGGTGGCGAGGAATTCCTGCTGATCATGCCGGAGACACCTGCGACCGCCGCCGCCAACATCCTCGATCGTCTTCGTATGATCGTCGCCGAACTGGACTGGAGCGCATTCTCGTCCGGCATGGCGGTGACGATTTCCGCCGGCGTCGCCGAACTGAAATCGACCGAGAACCCCGACACGCTGCTGGCGCGTGTCGATGAAGCCCTCTATGCCGCCAAGGAGGCCGGACGCAACCAGGTCGCCCGCGCCTGATCCTCCCGCCTACACGTTTCCGGAGGCATAGAATCTGCCTCTCCCGATGATTACGCTCCAGGATAGAGTTTCGAATGAGTACGGCACCCGCCGCTAAGATCAATCTGCTGGATGAATTGCAAACCGCGCTGGCGCACGGCACCGTCGCGCGACGGGTGGAAACGCTGCGCCGGGTGACCGATCTGTTCCTGCACGCTGTCGACGATTATTCCGACGAGCAGATCGATCTATTCGATGACGTCTTTCGTTGCCTGATGCGCCACATCGAGACCTCAGCGAAGGTAATGCTGTCCAACCGGCTGGCTCCTGTCCCGAAGGCGCCGCCGCAAACGGTGCAGACGCTGGCCTTCGACGACCTGATCGAGGTCGCCGCGCCGATGCTGACGCAATCCGAGCGCCTCACCGACGACATGCTGATCGCCAACGCGCTCAGTAAAAGCCAGGCTCACCTTCTGGCGATCTCCGGCCGCCGCAGCCTGAGCGGCGCGGTGACCGATGTGCTGATCGAACACGGCGACGACGAAGTCATCCAGCGCACCGCCAGCAACCCGGGCGCGATGTTTTCGGAAAACGGCTATCGCGGCCTGCTGACCCACGCCGAACGCGATGAAGGCATCGCGGTCTGCCTCGGCATGCGGCCGTCGATTCCGCGGCAACACTTTCTCAAGCTGATCGTCAAGGCTTCGGCCTCGGTCCGGGCGCGGCTCGCGGAGGCCCATCCGGAGCGTGCCGCCGATATTCTCGCGGCGGTGACGGCCGCAACCAAGCAGGCCGCCGCGGCACCGGAGGCAATCGGCGCCGCCACTGAAATCGCGCACGGGCTGGTGCAACTGCTCTATGACGACGGCCGGCTCGACGAGCAGGAAATCTCCAAATTCGCCGGCGCCGGCAAATTCGACGAAACCAATGCGGCGATCTCCTGTCTCGCCAAGGTGCCGGTATCGTTGGTCGAGACCATGATGGTGGAATCGCACATCGAAGGCATCCTGATCCTCGCCAAGGTTTGCGACCTGTCGTGGCCGACCGTCCGGCAGATCATCGCGCTACGCGACAAGGTGACGGGCAGACCGGCGGTGGATATCAATGAAACCCGTCAGATTTACGAGCGGCTTCGCCTGTCGACCGCGCAACAGGTGCTCCGCTTCCACAAGATGCAGGAAGCCACGGCGCCGAAGCCGAAGCCCTGATAGCAGGCGTCAGTAACGCAGCATGCGACGACCGGCGAACGCGCCGACGGCGGCGACGAATGCCGTCGCGATCGAGTACCACGTCACCACGAACAACGGAGAATCGTCGGCACAATGCGACGCATAGAGCGTCGCGCCCAGTCCTGCTGCAAGAAGTCCCGCCGTCATACCCGCCAACGCAGGATGCGCCGGCGCGCCGCGCCGCAAGGCCAACAGAGCAGCAGCAAGGAAGGGAAACGCGAACAGCGGAATCGATGCCATGCATGACATCGCGTTGTTGCCGATCAGTCGTGTCAGCCATGGCCGCTCGTGCGGCATCATCATCTCGGCCGCGATCCCTACGGCAATAACGCCGACCGGAAGCATCAGCAGCCATCCCCATCTGTCGAACGATGTTTCGGGACGCGCCAGATGAAGGCTGACGACGACCGCCGCGAAAGCCAGCGTCAGCGTCACGACGAACTTCAGGTCGAAGAACGGATTATGCATCGCGGTCCGCACATCGGGCCGCATCCCGAGGATCGACATGAACAGCGCGACGGACACCGGCAGCGCCGCCAGCAGCGCCAGCGCCAGCACCGGACCGATCCGGCGCGGTGCGGCATTGGCGTCGACGGCAAGCGCGGCAATCAAACGATCGGTCTGCATCGTCATGGCTCCCGCAATTTCGCAGCGAGGCTGGCAAGGCCGCGATGCAACGCCACCCGTACCGCGCCTTCGGTCATCGCCAGGCGCGTCGCGGTCTCCTTGATCGACGCGCTTTCCACCGCGATCGATTTCAACACCTCGCGCTGACGTTGCGGCAAGCCGTCGAGATGCGTGGCGACCTCACCCGGCGACAGCGTTTCGCTCGCCGCCGGCGCCGCCATCGTTTCCGAGAAGTCGTCGATGTTGACGAAGACCCGCCGGCCGCGCCGGCGCAACGCATCGATCAGCTTGTTGCGTGCGATCGCGAACAGCCATGGCGCGAACGGCGCGGTCGCGTCCCAGGTCTGCCGCTTCAGGTGCACCGCCAACAAAATCTCCTGCACGATATCCTCGGATTGATCGACCGGTTGACCGGCGCGGACGAGCCCGCGATGCGTCGCCGCGCGCAGAACCGGGCTCACGGCTTCCAGCAAACGCCGGTAGGCCGCGGTATCGCCCGCGTTCGCCGCCCGCATCAGGTCGGTCCATTCCTCGTCACGTCCGCGCACGCGCGCTCCTGAAATGCCATTCGGTCCGCATGCGAGGTTATTACGCCCCGCAGCCGATATCACGAAATCGTGAACGCCGCGCCGGAGCCTGAAATGGCTGCCTCGTCGCGATATTCCCGAAATCCCTTACGGTGGAGCCGCTTCGCCGGCCACGTTCATCCATAGCATTGATCCGCCCTGCTGACACGGTCAGCTCGCGCGGGCGGATTCCCCAGCGTGTCTAAAGATTCCCTTTTTTTGCCGCGGTGTGGTCACGCCGGGAGTCTCTCTGCGCACTGGGACCAATGCGGCGGTCGAGGGGTTCGCTGAGAAGCCGCTGTCGAAACGGGCGAACTTCGGATTCGGAATACAGTCAAAGAACGGGGAGACTGCCAATGAATATCAAGGCCAGCGGGCGCTCGGCATTGATGGTCGCAGCAGGAATCTGGCTCTGGTGCGTCGGACCACTTCAGGCACAGGAGGCGACGCAGGCCGTGCAGCCTGCTGCTGCGCAACAGGCGACGCAACCCAATGCGCTGCAACAATTGTTCGGAGCCAAACCGACACCGGCCGCCGCTCCGGCCGCGGAACAACCCGCCGCCGACGCCGGCCAGCCGGTCGCGCTCAACAAATATCGTAAGGCATCTTCGCGTCACAGCCGCCGGCACCGTGCATCGCGATCGCATCGGCATTCCCGCAGGGCTGCCGCGCAGGACAAGACCGCATCGGAATCCAAAGCCAAGGTCAAAACCACGCAAGCCGAAACCGAGGCCGCCAGCGAGGCCCGCGTCGCGGACGCCGACAACGCCACCGTTCCCGACAAGGCGAACGCCGCGCCGGCGAAGGATGCCGAAACCCCGCTCTCGTCGTCGGTCGCCAACGCCAAGGCGCAATTGCTCGACAATCACCCGACCACCGGCAATGTCGCGCCGCTAGCGCCCGCTCCTGCGTCGATCGCGGATCGTTCGTCGCCCGCCATGCTGAATGACGGATCTCCGGCACCGCAGCCTGCAAACGCTGCCGCTGCCGAGGCCCCGAAGACGGAAGCCAAGAATGACGCCGCCAACGAAGCGGGCGTGGTGTCCTCCGACGAAGTCAATGACGTCGACCGCGCGATGACCACACAGGCCGAGCCGGCGCCGACGCTGGCGCTTGCGTCCGTCAATACACCCGCTTCCGTTACGACCGGACAGGCGGCCTCCAGCGACGACAATTCGAGCTGGGCACAGGCCTCGCTGATCGGGAAAATCTTCATCGCCTTTGGGGGACTGCTGACCTTGGCTTCGGCGGTGCGCATGCTCATCGCGTAACATCGAAGCCGTCGTGCCGCGCCTTCGTCGTTTTCCTCCCGCGATGAAGGCGCGGCATTTTTCCATCCGCCCTTGTGCATTTCTGCGCATGACGCACCCTTGCGACATCGCCCGGCAGCGGGCAAATTGCGCGCGTCCCGAGAGGGCTTCAACAGCGCAAGACAGGGTGGATCATGAGCACGTTCGAACACATCATCGTTGAGAAAAAAGGCGCCGTCGGCCTCGTTCGCCTGAACCGGCCGAAGATGCTCAACGCGCTGTCGTTCGGTGTGTTCAAGGAAATCGCCGCTGCCATCGACGACCTCGAGGCCGATGACGCCATCGGCTGCATCGTCATCACAGGCAACGAAAAGGCTTTCGCGGCCGGCGCCGACATCAAGGAGATGCAGCCGAAGGGCTTCATCGACATGTTCAACGAGGACTTCAAGCAGATCGGCGGTGACCGCGTCGCGACCTGCCGCAAGCCGACCATCGCGGCGGTGAGCGGCTACGCGCTCGGCGGCGGTTGCGAACTGGCGATGATGTGCGATTTCATCATCGCCTCCGACACCGCGAAGTTCGGCCAGCCGGAAATTACGCTCGGCACCATTCCCGGCATCGGCGGCACGCAACGCCTGACCCGCGCCATCGGCAAGGCCAAGGCGATGGACCTCTGCCTGACGGGCCGCATGATGGACGTCAACGAAGCCGAACGCTCCGGCCTCGTCAGTCGCATCGTTCCCGTCGACAAGCTGATGGACGAAACACTCGCCGCCGCCGAGAAGATCGCCACCATGTCGCGCCCCGCAGCCGAGATGGCGAAGCTCGCGGTGAACCGCGCCTTCGAGACCCCGCTGACGGAAGGCATGAACGTTGAGCGCGACCTGTTCCGCGCCACCTTTGCGCTTGAAGACCGCTCCGAAGGCATGGCCGCCTTCATCGAGAAGCGCAAGCCGAACAACAAGAACCGCTGAGCCGAGAGCGTCGTCCCCGCGCAGGCGGGGACCCAGACTCCGCAGCGGTTCGGCTCTATCTACCAATGGCGAAGGTGTTCGCAACAACCAACGCCAGGGATTCTGGGTCCCCGCCT
>JBQCHY010000031.1:0-59074 GCA_051954235.1 Xanthobacteraceae bacterium | reverse complement strand
GCCATCATCGCCATCGCACGAAAACTCCTCACCATCCTCAACCAGATGGCCAGAGACAACACCCCATGGCGACACAAACACTCTTGACCATCAACACAGTCGCCAGAAAGCCAAGCAGTAAGGACTGGATTGCTTCGTCGCGAGAGCCTGTGCCCGGACAGTGCAAAGCACTGATCCGGGTACTCCTCGCAATGACGATTCAATCGTCCCGTGTCAGCCGCGCGCGTCGCAGGCCCAGGCACGGATCACGCATTCCTTGCCGCCGAATTCGTAGCATTTGCGGACGGCAGCGTTGAGCGACGTGGAGATGCGCGACTCCACGGCATAGCCGTGCGCGCCGCAAGGATTGGTCATGTCCACCGACAGCGCGGCGCAGGCGCGTTTCATGATGACCATGGTGCAATCGCCAGAGCAATTCTTGCGCGCGGCGGCCTTGGCCTCGGTGACGCCCGCATAGTCGATGGCCTTGCCGTAGGCCCCGCACTTGCCGATGGCAAAGGCACCCGCGGCATAAGACGGCGCGACCGCCGCTCCGATCAGCAGCAGTCCTACGGCGGCACCGAATACGATCCGTAACGGCGCCGAAAAACGGCGCGCGACAACGCGTCGTGACAACATCCCCGACCCCCAAAATGCTCAGCGGAGTAATGCTAAGGGGCTGACGGTTTCAAACTGGTGAACGGAGGGAACCCGGAAGCCTGACCGGAATTTCGTTTTGTGGACAGATATGCAACACAAAACCCGTCGTCCCCGCGCAGGCGGGGACGACGCCGATGTAAGTGTTCCTGCGATCAACTCGGCGAGCGCGAGGGCATACGCGGCTGCGTCGGCGGCGCGTCGGCTTGCGCCGCGCGCTGCACCACTTCCAGTACCTGCGGCGTATCGATGTCGAGGAAGGCGCCGTCGCCGTCCACCGGCACTTCGACGACTGCCTCGCTGTGATGGTCGACCAGATGCCGGCCGCCGATATCGCCGGACAATCCCGTCAGTTCGCCGAAGAAACGCCGCGACCACAGCACCGGATTGCCGCGGCGACCGTCGCAGGTCGGCACCACGATCAGACTGCCGCGCTCCGGCGAGAACGCGCCGATCAGCTTGTCGATCAGCCTGGCGTCGATCAGCGGCATGTCGCCGAGGCAGACCATCGCGCCGGCGGCTTCAACGGGTACCGCACTAATGCCGGTCTTCACCGAACTGGCCAAGCCGCTGGCGAAATCCGGATTGCGGACGAAGGTGACATCGAGACCCTTGAGTGCCTTCTCGACCTCATCGGCCTGATGCCCGGTGACCACGATCACCGGCGACGCTTTCGAGGCCAGCGCCTGCTCGGTCACCATCCGCACCAGCGGCTTGCCGCCGAGTTCGGCCAGCATCTTGTTGGGGCCGCCCATCCGGGTCGAGCGGCCGGCGGCCAGCACCACCGCGGCAATCTTGGCGTCGTCGGTGGGCGCGGGTTCGGCCACGCGCGGCTGCGGCCGGGTGACGATTTCCATCAGCAAACCTCCGACGCCGAAGCCGGTGATATCCGAACGCTTGATCGGCAGGCCGGCCAGCATCCGCATCAGCACCCAGTCGAACCCGTTCTCGACCGGCGAGCGCGCACAGCCCGGCGCGCCGATTACCGGGCGGCCGTCGGCGGCGCCGAGCAGCAGCAGGTTGCCGGGATCGACCGGCATGCCGAAATGATCGACGCTGCCGCCATTGGCGACGATCGCCGCCGGAATCACATCGCGACGATCCGCAATGGCGGACGCACCGAACACGATCACCATCTCGACGTCGAGTTTCAAAACCTCGGCGATCGCGGCGGCGAGCGCCGTCTGATCGTGCGGCACACGTTTCTCGACCACGATCTTCGCACCGGCAGGTGCAAGGCGCTCGGCGGTGACGCGCAGAGTCTTGTCGATCACCTTCGGCACCAGACCGGGCAGCATGGTCGACACCACGCCGATGCGCTTGATGATATACGGCGCGACGCGCAATGCGTCCTGGCCGGCGGCTTTCACTGCGGCATCGCGCAACTTGCCTTCGACGCCGAACGGAATCAGCTTCACCGTCGCGATCATCTCGCCTTCGACCACCGGCTTGTAAGCCGACAGCGTCGCGAAGGTGATGGCCTCGTCGACATTGTTGATGCGGTCGACCGCGTCGCGGTCCACCACAAGCACGCCGGGCCGCGTCGCGAACAGGTTGGCGCGGCCGGTGAAAGCGCGCTCGACCGTCACGCCGTCGCTGGCGATGGCGTGGGCGATATCGGCGGCGGCCGTGTCCTCCGACACCTCGCCGTCCTCGAGATGCACGACGACGATCTGCGCGACGCCGGCGGCCTTCAGCGCGTCGGCTTCTGCGCGGCCGATCGTCGTGCCCTTCTTCATCACCAGCGAACCCTGACGTAGCGTGTGCACCGTCACGCCGCCGATGGCATCGTCAGGTTTGGCCGGTCCGAATTTCATGACGCACCTTCTTTCGGCAATCGCAGTTGCGCAGTGATCTGCGCCATGATCGCCACCGCGACTTCGCCGGGAGATATCGCCCCGATCGGCAACCCGATCGGCGCGTGAATCTTGGCAAGATCGTCGTCGCTCGCACCCTGCGTCTTCAGCCGGTCCAGCCGCTTGGCGTGGGTTTTGCGCGAGCCGAGCGCGCCGACGTAGAAGCAGTCGCGCTCGAACGCATGCAGCAGCGCCGGATCGTCGATCTTGGGATCGTGCGTCACCGCAACGAACGCCGTGTAGTGATCGACATTGAGCGGCGGCAGCGCGACGTCCGGCCAATCGGCAACAACACGCACGTCGGGAAACCGCTCGGGACTCGCAAATGCGGTGCGCGGATCGACCACCGTGACGTCGTAGCCGAGCGAGCGCGCCATCGGCGCGAGCGCCTGACTGATGTGCACCGCGCCGATGATGACCATGCGCGCAACCGGCGCGTAGACGTTGACGAACAGCTTCTTGCCGCCCGCCTCGATCATCGCGCTCTTGCCCATGCGCAATTGCTTGCGCAGTTCGGCCTCGAGCGGATCGCCGGCGAGATCGGCGGCCTTGACCATGCGCTGCGCGCCATCGGTCACGTCGGTCACGACAAACACCGGCCGCCGCGCGGCACGCTCGATATTGACCTGCGTCAGCGTCTCCAGATTCACCTACGCCACCTTCTCGACGAACACGCGGATGGTGCCGCCGCAGGACAGGCCGACATTGAATGCGGTCTCGTCCGCCACACCAAATTCGAGCAGCTTCGGTTGCCCGCTGGCGATGATGTCGAGCGCTTCGGTCACCACCGCGCCTTCGACACAACCGCCGGACACCGAACCGAGGAACGTGCCCTCATCGTTGATCACCAGATTGGAGCCGGCGGGCCGGGGCGCCGAGCCCCAGGTTTCGACCACGGTGGCGAGCGCCACGCCGTGGCCTGCCTTCTTCCATTCTTCGGCGGCTTGCAGAATATCTTCGTCGCGCTCGAGCATAGTGGACCTCTCGTCAAGCTGCGGGGCGGATCGCGTCGCGCCGTTGCGGCGAAGGCGCTACGGAGAGCGCGGCGATCAAGTCCTCGATGGAAGACAAATTATGCACCGGACGGAATTCGTCAACATACGGCAGCATCATTTTGATTCCTTGCGCCTTTGCTTCGAAACCACTGAAGCGTAGCAGCGGATTGAGCCAGATCAGGCGGCGGCAGGAGCGATGCAAGCGGTCCATCTCGAACGCCAGCCGATCGTCGGCCTCGCGCTCCAGCCCGTCGGAAATCAGCAGCACGATCGCGCCCTGCCCGAGCACGCGCCGTCCCCACAGCTTGTTGAAGGTTTGCAGCGAGGTGCCGATCCGCGTGCCGCCGGCCCAGTCCTCGACGGTGGACGAACAACTCGCTAGCGCCTCGTCGGGATCGCGGGCGCGCAGCGCGCGCGTAACGTTGGTCAGCCGGGTGCCGAACAGGAACACCGAAACGCGTTTGCGCGCGTCGGTGATGGCGTGCAGGAAATGCAGGAACAGCCGCGTGTATTCGCTCATCGAGCCGGAGATATCGAGCAGCGCGACAATCGGCGCCGGTTTGTCGATGCGACCCAAGTGACGCAGATCGACGATGTCGCCGCCGGTGCGCAGGCTGGCGCGGATGGTGCGGCGAAGATCGAGTTTCAATCCGCGCGAATCCGGCGCGAAGCGCCGCGTCCGCAACTCGGCCTGCGGCAATTTCATCTTGTCGATGGCGCGGGTGACTTCGGCGATTTCCGCCGCGCTCATCTGCGCAAAATCCTTCTTTTGCAGAATCTCCTGATCCGATGGCGACAACCGCAATTCCTGCGCCTCTTCGGAGGGGACCTGCTCGACCTTCTTGGTCTGAGACATTGCCTCCTGCACGCGGCGCGACGCCGGCGCGGGCTTCGGCTTGGCCTGATCGGGCAACGGCACCGAGTCGAGCAGATGCATCCACTCCTGCTCGGCGCGGAAGAACAGATCGAAGGCTTGCGCGAAAATCAGCGAATGCTCATGCCGCTTGACGAACACCGCTTCCAGCGTGGCGTAGACCTCGCCGCGATGTCCGATATCGATCACGCGCAAGGCTTCCAGCGCATCGATCACCGCGCCCGGCCCGACCGGAATGCCGGCCGCCCGCAACGCGCGGGCAAAGCCGACGACGTTATCGGCGATCAATCCGGTTACGGGCGACGACGTTGTCATTGGCGGCTCCGACGGATTGTCACCACATTCTCGGCGTCGTCCCCGCGAGGGCGGGAACCCCTCTGTCGTCATAGCCGGATTTATTCCGGCCATCCACGTCTTTAGAGTTTCAACGTGAAGGACGTGGATGGCCGGGACATAGGCGTTCCATAAAACGCCGTTCTTCGAACGGCCATGCCCGGCCATGACGAAAATAATGGGCGTGTGCATACCCGCCTTCGCGGAGACGACGACTTTCGCGATATATTTCTACTTATATATCGCTTGTGGCTTCCTTCAAAACCTTTTGCAAGGTCCCGGACTGCATTTTCGCGATGTCGTCCTGATACTTGAGCAGCGCGCCCAGCGTGTCGCCGACCACTTCCGGCGTCAGCGAGCGCGCGTCGAGTTGCGTCAGCGCGGTGGCCCAGTCGATGGTCTCGGCGACGCCGGGGTTCTTGTAGAAGTCCTGATCGCGCAGTTCCTGCACGAAGCGCACCACCTGCTGCGACAGTTTCGCGGAAATGCCCGGCACTCGCGACTTGACGATGGCCAGTTCACGCTCGGCCGACGGATAGTCAACCCAGTGATAGAGGCAGCGCCGCTTCAGCGCGTCGTGGATCTCGCGGGTGCGGTTCGAGGTGACGATGACGATCGGCGACTGCGGCGCCTTGAAGGTGCCAAGCTCCGGAATAGTGACCTGGAAGTCGCTGAGGATTTCCAGCAGATACGCCTCGAACGCCTCGTCGGCGCGGTCGAGCTCGTCGATCAACAGCACCGGCGCGCCGGCAACGTTCGGCTCCAGCGCCTGCAACAGCGGCCGCTTGATCAAATAGCGTTCGCTGAAAATATCGCTCGACAACTGCTCGCGGTCGGAATCGCCGGCCGCTTCCGCGAGGCGAATGGCGATCATCTGCGCCGCGCTGTTCCACTCGTAAACGGCCGAGGCGACATCGAGCCCCTCGTAGCATTGCAGGCGGATCAGGTTGCGGCCGAGCGTCGCCGACAGCACCTTGGCGATCTCGGTCTTGCCGACCCCCGCCTCGCCTTCAAGAAACAGCGGTCGCCCGAGCCGCAGCGACAGATACACGACGGTGGCGAGCGAACGTTCGGCGAAGTAACCGTGGCTGTTCAGCAGTTGGAGCGTGGCATCGACGGAATCGGGGAGGCTTTGAGTCTTACTCATCAAATCAGGCCAGTCTGGACGCTGCGGTGGAGTGGACTTGACGTTCGCAACGACCTAACCGCGCTTTCGCAATGCGAATGTCAAACCCTAGACTCTACCGGAAACTGAAAATTGCTAGTGGCCTTTGGAACTATCCTCCGTTGGCAGACCCGCTGGGACGGGCGGCGAAGGAACCCGGGCCACGCGAGTCCGATCCTACTGCGTTGGATCAGACTCGTCGTTCATCTTCTTGTTTGAGCAAGATATTTCCGAAAGTTCGCACTTGACGCCGGCGCGGTCCTTCGGGTCGGGGATCATGCTCTAGCCGCGGTTGTTCGCGGCATCGACGGCACGGCGCGCCAGAACCCCGATCAAGTGCGCGCGATACTCTGCGCTGCCGTGCAGATCGCTGTTCAGACCATCGGCCGACATCGGCAAGCCATCCAGCACTTTCGACGAAAAACGCTTCTTCAGGGCGTCCTCGAAGGCGGTCAGGCGGAACACGCCGTCGGATCCTGCGCCCGTCACCGCGACCCGCACCTCCGACGGCATGCGGGCAACGAATACGCCGACCAGCGCATAGCGCGACGCCTGATTGCGGAATTTCTCGTAGGCCGCCTTCTTCGGCAGCGGAAACATCACGCGGGTAATGATCTCGTCGGCTTCCAGCGCGGTGGTGAACAGGCCCTGGAAGAAATCCTCGGCCTTGATGCGGCGCTTGTTGGTGACGATGGTGGCGCCGAGCGCCAGACACGCCGCCGGATAATCGGCGGTCGGATCGTTGTTGGCGATGGAGCCGCCGATGGTGCCCTTGTGGCGCACCGCCGGATCGCCGATCACGCCGGCCAATTCCGCCAGCGCCGGGATAGCTTCGCGCACCGTGCTCGAGTCCGCCACCTCGGCGTGCTTGGTGGTGGCTCCGATCGCGAGCGAACGTCCCTTCATCTCGATGCCGCTCAGGCCCTCGATGCGGGTGAGATCAACGATATGCGGCGGCGCCGCGAGGCGCTGCTTCATCACCGGCACCAGTGTATGGCCGCCGGCGATCAGCTTGGCGTCTTCATTCTTGGCCAGGAGGTTGGCGGCTTGCCGCACCGTCGCCGGCCGATGATATTTGAATTCGTACATCGTGAGGTCCTGAAACTGTTTGCCCGTGCAGCGCCTGCGAAAACCTGATGCGGTTATGCGAGATCGGATTTCGCCATCGCCTTGGCGCCGGCGGCGATCGACAACACGATGTTTTGATAGCCGGTGCAGCGGCAGAGATTGCCCTCGAGCTCCTCGCGGATGGTGTGGTCGTCGAGGTCGTGGCCCTTGCGATGCACCAGATCCACCGCCGTCATGATCATGCCCGGCGTGCAGAAGCCACATTGCAGCCCGTGATTCTCGCGGAACGCCTCCTGCATCGGATGCAGCGGCGCGCCTTCGGGCGCCAGCCCCTCGATGGTGGTGACGCTGCCGCCGTCCGCCATCACGGCCAGCGTGGTGCAGGACTTCACGGCCTTGCCGTCGAGATGCACGACGCAGGCGCCGCACTGCGAGGTGTCGCAGCCGACATGGGTGCCGGTCAGTCGCAGATGCTCGCGGAGGAACTGCACCAGCAAGGTGCGCGGGTCGATGTTCGCGGTAACGGGATTGCCGTTCACGATGAGAGAAATCTTGGCCATATGCACTCTCTGTCCGCGCCGCATGACGTGCGACGCGGTCCTTTGAAATCATTCCAAAGGCATATTATGGCCCATCGGCACGTTGGGCAACCTCGCCCGGCGCGCGCGGGCCATGCCCCCACCACGCCGACAAAGCCATTGTCATGACGCCGCGGTGACGCCTTTCGGACAGAATCAGCCTCGCATCCGAGATGCGTTTCGTGTTTTCCGAAAACACTCCAATCCGTCATCGCCGGGCATAGCCGTTCGAAGAACGGCGTCGCTTCCGCTCGCCTTTGTCCCGGCCATCCACGTCTTTCGTTTTGCAGCATTTTAAGACGTGGATGCCCGGGACAAGCCCGGGCATGACGAGGATAGTGGCTCCGTCTGAACGAAACCTGCTCTAGCCTTGTACGGCGCGGGCGAAACCGGCGAAAAATTCGTCGGCCAGTTTCTTCGCGGTGCCGTTGATCAGGCGCTGGCCGAGCTGCGCCAGTTTGCCGCCGATCTGCGCCTCGACATTATAGCTGAGCAAAGTGCCGCCGTCCTTGTCGGTGAGGCCGACGACGGCGCCGCCCTTGGCGAAGCCGGCGATGCCGCCCTCGCCCTCGCCGGAGATCTTGTAGCCGTTCGGCGGATCGAGATCGCTCAGCGTCACCTTGCCCTTGAAGCGCGCCGACACCGGCCCGACCTTGATCTTGGCGACCGCACGAAAACCGTTGTCTTCTGTGCGCTCCAATTCCTCGCAGCCGGGAATGCAGGACTTCAGCACTTCGGGATCGTTGAGCTTCTCCCACACGGTCTCGCGTGGCGCGGCGAGCTGGACTTCGCCGTTCATCGTCATGGCCATGGAGGCGCCTCCTCGTCGTCTGCCATCTCCGGGCGACGGCATGGTGTTTGAATCTGGATGACCTCAAGTAGCGCCTGCCGCCGCCAAATAAAAGAGGACCATCGAATTAGGCGACGTCCTACCGGCGGGACGCGGACGGTATCGGAGGGATTGGCATAAGCCGTTGGGACCGATTAGAGTCTCCGGTACATGAGCACGTCCCTCTCCCCCCTGCTTGCGCCGATGCTGTCGAGCGCCGCGATGCGCGCGGTCTGCGACGACGGCGCGTTCCTCCAACACATGCTGGACGTCGAGGCTGCGCTGGCGCGGGCCGAGGCCACCATCGGCGTCATCCCGCAAGCGGCCGCCGCGCCCATTGCGGCGGCCTGCCGCACTGAGCGCTTCGAGATCGCCGCGCTGGCCGAGGCCGCCACCCGCGCCGGCAACCTCGCCATCCCGCTGGTCAAGGCGCTGACCGTCGAGGTCGCAAAAGCCGACACGGACGCGGCGCGCTACGTGCATTGGGGCGCGACCAGCCAGGACATCATCGATACAGCCACCATGCTGATGTTGCGCGCGGGCATCGATGCGCTCCTGGCCGATCTCGACCGCGCCATCGCCGGTTTCGCCGGGCTTGCCGCAACGCATCGCAACACCGCGATGGTGGCGCGCACCTGGCTGCAACACGCGCTGCCGATGCCGTTCGGCCTCAAGCTCGCGGAATATGCCGCCGCGTTGCATCGCTCGCGCGCACGGCTCAAGGCGCTGCGCGACAACGGGCTGGCGCTGCAATTCGGCGGCGCGGCCGGCACGCTCGCGGCGCTGGGCGACAAGGGCATGGCGGTGTCGGAGGCGCTTGCGCGCGAATTGCAATTGCCGCTGCCCGACGCACCATGGCACACCCACCGCGACCGCATCGCGGAAGCCGCGTCCGTGTTCGCGATCCTGTCCGGCACCTGCGGCAAGATCGCCCGCGACGTCTCGCTGCTGATGCAGACCGACGTGGGCGAAGCCTTCGAGCCCGCCGGCGCGGGACGCGGTGGCTCCTCCACCATGCCGCACAAGCGCAATCCGGTCGCCGCCGCCTCCGCACTCGCCGCCGCCACCATGGCGCCGAACCTCGCCGCGACGATTTTCGCAGCGCAAGTGCAGGAACACGAACGCAGCGCCGGGCCGTGGCACGCCGAATGGCCGACCTTGCCGACGCTGTTGCTGGTCACCTCCGGCGCGCTCAGTGCCATCGTCGACATCGCCGAAGGGCTGGAAGTCGACACAGACCGGATGCGCGCCAATCTCGACACCACCCACGGCCTGATCATGGCCGAAGCGGTGACGATGGCGCTGGCGGACAAGATCGGAAAATCCGATGCCCATCACTTGATCGAAGAGGCTTCGCGCAAGGCTGCCACATCGAAACGCCACCTGCGCGACGTGCTCGCGGACGACAAGCGCGTCACCGCCCATCTCGATGCCGCGCGGCTGGAAAAACTGTTCGACCCGCTGGCCTATCAGGGCGCGTCGCAAGCGCTGATCGACCGGCTGCTGGCGTCGTTGAAAAATAACTAACCGTCGTCATTGCGAGCGAAGCGAAGCAATCCAGAAAGTCACAAAGCGAGATCTGGATTGCTTCGTCGCTTACGCTCCTCGCAATGACGGAAGAACAAGGAGGATCTATTCGATGTCCACCATTAACGCCGATGACGGCTGCCCGCTCAACGTCGCGGTGGAAGGCCGCGATGACGGCCCCGCGCTGATCCTGTCGAATTCGCTCGGCTGCACCATGGCGATGTGGGAGCCGCAACTCGGCGCGCTCGCCAAGCAGTTTCGCGTGGTCCGCTACGACCGTCGCGGCCACGGCAAATCCGGCGTGCCGGCGGGACCTTATTCGATGCAGCGTTTCGGTCGCGACGTGCTGGCGATCCTCGACGCGCTCGACATTCGCAAGGCGCACTGGTGCGGGTTGTCGATGGGCGGTATGGTCGGGCAATGGCTCGGCGCCAACGCGTCCGAGCGTTTCGACCGCATGATCCTTTGCAACACCAGTTGCTACTACCCGGACCCGACCAACTGGGACAACCGCATCAAAGCCGTGAAAGAAGGCGGCATCGCCTCCGTCGCCGATGCGGTGATCGGCGGCTGGCTGACGGCGGATTTCCGCGAGCGCGAGCCGGCCGTCACCGCGCGGATGAAGGCGATGCTGATCGCATCCCCGCAAGCCGGCTACATCGCCTGCTGCGAAGCGCTGCGCACGCTGGACCAGCGCGATCTGTTGCCGCACATCTCACGGCCGACCTTGGTGATCGCGGGACGACATGACGCCGCGACACCGATCGCGGCCGGCGAATACATTCGCGCCAACATTCCCGGCGCCAGCATGACCATCCTCGACGCCGCGCACATCTCCAACGTCGAGCAGTCACATGCCTTCACCGAAGCCGTCATCGGCTTCCTCACGCAACGCTGAA
The DNA here is from genome assembly GCA_051954235.1 of Xanthobacteraceae bacterium. GTDB lineage: Bacteria > Pseudomonadota > Alphaproteobacteria > Rhizobiales > Xanthobacteraceae > 62-47. Next base: position 48,314 of record JBQCHY010000031.1, on the reverse strand, counting down.
AACTCCCTCGCCCCGCTTGCGGGGAGAGGGTCGGGGTGAGGGGCACTCTTGGCGCGAGCGGCACTTCAAACAGCGAGCGCAGGCACCACCTCACCCGCTCGCTTCGCTCGCGACCTCTCCCCGCAAGCGGGGCGAGGTAGAATCGGAGACAATCATGGACGACCAACAACGCCGCGACGACGGCATGAAAATGCGCCGCAAGGTGCTCGGCAATGCCTGGGTCGATAAATCGGTCAACAACAAGAATGCTTTCAACGCCGACTTCATCGATCTCATCACGCGGCATGCGTGGGGTGAGATCTGGACGCGGCCGCATTTCGACGAACGCACCCGCCGCGTGCTGGTGATCGGCACCATGGTGGCGCTGGGGCAATGGGATGAATTCCGCCTGCATGTCCGCGCCGCCTTGGCCGAAGGCGGCTTCACGCCGGACGACATCAAGGAAATTCTGTTGCAGCAGGCGATCTATTGCGGCGTGCCCGCCGCCAACCACGCGGTGAAGGAAGCCGGCGCGGTCGTTCAGGAACTTGGATTGCTCAAGGCGTAATCCGCCACCGGAGGTTCGGCGTCGGTTTCAGCCGTCGCTGTCACCGGCTGATCCACCAGCATCAGGATCGAGGTGCCGAGCAGCAACATGAGCTCGGTGGCGTGTAGTTGCAACGCCGCCGCCTCGCCGACTTGCGCGGCAAACATCATGCTGGCGAAGCTGATGACGCAGCCCAGCCCGAGCGCGATGCCCAGCGCCTCGTCGCCACCACGCCCGAGACGCACCGCCCGTCGCAGCATCAGGGCCGCGAACAACAGGAAGAACGCCACCACCGTCAGCTTGCCGAGCGCCAAAAGCCAGGCGAAGCGCACCGTCATCAGCGCGGGAACTTGCAGGTGATCGCTGATGAACATCGCGACCGCGACGTTCGGCCGTTCGAACAGCCCGTGGATCGGCGACAGCACGATGCGCCACGCCGCGATTGTCCACACCGGCACGAAATAGCCCGCGAGAAGAAGCCCGCTGAAAGTGCTCAATCGCCAATTTGTTTGCCGGTTCGCCTGCATGGAGCCCGCCTGTGACAAGCGCCCGCGGAATCGCCCGGGCGCCTGCGACGACGAAAGCCCCGCCGCCACGCGGCAGCAATCGAAACCATTTGTTAACCTTAATGCCGCTGTGGACAAGCGGCGGCCCATCCTGGGCAAGCGGCTACGCCCCTCAGCCGCCGAATCCGAAAAGCCGATGCGGGTTGTCGACCAGGATGCGGCGGCGCAGTTCCTCGTCGGGCACCCAGCGCGCCAGGAGGTCGAGCAGATCGGCCACTGTCATCATCACGCCCCAGTTGGCGACGTGCGGCCAGTCCGATCCCCAGACGCAGCGCTCCGGCGCGGCGTCCACCAGCGCCTGCGCGAACGGCACGGTGTCGTCATAAGGCGGCCCCTGCACCGTCGTGCGATAGGCGCCGGAGAGCCGCGCCCACGCCCCGTCGCGCACCAGCGCCAGCAAGGTCTGGAAGCCTTCGCTGTCGACGCCGCGCGAGGTCGGAAAATGCCCCATGTGATCGATCAGGAACGGCACCGGCAGCTTCGCCAGTTGCGGCGCGATCTTCGGCAGTTCGCCGGCGTCGATCAGGAATTGCAGGTGCCAATCCATCTCCTTGCACAGCGCGCCATAGGCCTCGACCCGGTCGAAGCCGATACCGCCGCCATAGAGTACGTTGAGCCGCAGCCCGACCACGCCCGCCGCCTGCAACGCAGCGCGCTCAGTGTCGGAGGCGTCCAACCCCAGCACCGCGATGCCGCGCAGCCGCGTCCGGTTCACCGTCAGCGCCTCGACCAGCAACCGGTTGTCGGTGCCGTGCACGCTGACCTGCGTGAGGACGCCATAGGTCATGCCCATGGTGTCGAGCAGGTTGATATAGGCCGCCGGTGACGCCTGCGGCGGCGTATAGCTGCGCCCAACGACGAACGGATACCTCGGTGGCAGACCGATGACGTGGCAATGCGTATCGACCGCGCCCGGCGGCACTCGCATCAGGCGTGGCTGCGGCTGGATCTCGGGCGGCGGCGGACATGGCGGCGCGTCGGTGGTATCGGTCATCGTCTAAGCCCCCGCCGTCAGCACGCGGCCGCGCGTTTCCGGCAGCGCGTAGGCGGCGGCGAAGAACAGCACGTAAGCGCCGACCGCGAAGATCGCGATGGCGTTGGCGAGCGTCGTCGTCTCCGACAAGTGTCCCACCAAAAACGGAAACAGCGCGCCGATGCCGCGCCCGAAGTTGTAACAGAAGCCCTGCCCCGACCCGCGCAGCCGCGTCGGATACAGCTCGGTGAGAAACGCGCCCATGCCGGAGAAATAGCCCGACGCGAAAAAGCCCAGCGGGAAGCCGAGAATCCACAGCACCTCATTGGTGAATTCGACTTGCGTATAGAGCAGCACCAGCGCGATGGCGCCGAGCGAGAAGATCAGGAACAGGTTGCGCCGGCCGATACGGTCGGCAAGCCACGCGCCCACCAGATAGCCGACGAACGAGCCGATGATCAGCGCCGCGAGATAGCCGGTCGAGCTGACGATCGAGAGATGCCGTTCGGTGGTGAGGAAACGCGGCACCCAGAAGGTGACGGCGTAGTAGCCGCCCTGACAACCGGTGGTGACCAGCGAGGCGAGAATCGTGGTCTTCAGCATCGGCCCCGAGAAAATTTCCCAGATCGCCGGTCGGTCGCCGGTGGCCTTCTGCCGCGCCCGCGTTTCCACCGCCACCGCCGGCTCCTCAACATAGCGCCGCAGATAGAACACCAGCACCGCCGGCAGCACGCCGACCGCGAACATCCAGCGCCATGCCTGCTCCGGCGGCATATAGCTGAACAGCAGCGCCTGCGTCAGCACCGCGAGCCCCCAGCCGACCGCCCAGCCGGATTGCACCGAGCCGACCGCGCGGCCGCGATATTGCGGACGAATGGTTTCGCCGATCAGCACCGCGCCCGCCGCCCACTCGCCGCCGAAGCCGAGGCCGAGGATGGTGCGCGCGATCAAGAGTTGTTCGAAATTCTGCACGAAGGCGCAGACCAGCGAGAACACCGCGAACCAGATGATGGTGATCTGCAACGTCAGCACGCGGCCGATGCGGTCGCACATGTAGCCGGCGATCCAGCCGCCGACCGCCGACGCCAGCAGCGTCGTGGTGCCGGCGAGCCCGGCCATGCCGGCATCGACATGCCACATCGCGATGATGGTGCCGACCACCAGCGGATAGATCATGAAGTCCATGCCGTCGAGCGCCCAGCCGGTGGCGCAGGCCCAGAACGTGCGCCGCTCCGGCACGTTCATGTCGCGATAGAACGCCAGCAGGCTGGTGTCGTCCGGCAGCACGACGTTGTTCGAGGCTTCCGTGGTCATGTCCCCTTCCCCCTCATCGATGAATGGTATTGCTGTGGTGTTCGCGGGCGCGAATCGCGCGCCGGCTGTCCGCGTCGCGGGACGGGTCCTCCGCGCAGACGACGGCCAGCGGAAACGAACGATGGCGAATGGAAATTGAGGGCGGCGGAACCTTTCGCGTTGCCGCACAGATGGGATTTCATCGCCTGCCGCAGCGCGGCCGCAACGTCCTCACCGCGCCGGGAACGCCGGTAAATCCGTCGAAACAACATGACTTTCGCATTATCGCCCGAATCCACCGACGGTCAACGCCGACGCTATTTGGTGCATGATTTTCGGAGGCTGAACTGATGTCGTCACCCTGAGGTGCCGGCGCGTAGCGACGGCCTCGAAGGGCGACGGCCACGATCCTTCGAGGCTCGCTTCGCTCGCTCCTCAGGATGACGGCTCGCGCTTCAATCCAAGCCGATCAGGTTCTGGTGGCGGCGCACAACGATCCACACGCGGCAATTCCCGCCGTTGCCGTTGCAAAACCCCGCTGTTAAAGACGGAGATGGCGGAATCGTGGGGACGATGGATTATTTCTTCCAGCAACTGATCAACGGCCTGGTGCTCGGCTCGATCTATGGGCTGATCGCCATCGGCTACACCATGGTCTACGGCATCGTCGGCATGATCAATTTCGCCCACGGCGATATCTTCATGATCGGCGGTTTCATCGCGCTCATCACGTTCCTCATTCTGGTATCGATCGGGATGACGATGGTGCCGGTGATCCTGCTGCTGGTGCTGCTGGTGGCGATGGCGGTCACCGCGCTCTACGGCTGGACAGTGGAGCGCATCGCCTATCGCCCGTTGCGGCAATCGTTCCGCCTCGCGCCGATGCTCTCCGCCATCGGCATGTCGTTCGTGCTCTCCAACTTCGCGCAAGTCTCACAGGGCGCGCGCGTGAAACCGGTGCCGCCGATCATCACCGGCGGCTACACGCTGCACGATTCCGGCAACTTCGCGGTGCAGCTTTCCAACGTGCAGATCGTGGTGGTGATCACCACCGTCGTACTGCTGGCCGCCTTCACCTATATCGTGTCGCGCACCCGCTTCGGCCGCGACATGCGCGCCTGCGAGCAGGACCAGACCATGGCGGCATTACTCGGCGTCGACGTCGACCGCACCATCTCGATGACCTTCGTGATCGGCGCCGCGCTCGCCGCCGTCGCCGGCATGATGTACCTGCTCTATTACGGCCTGGTCGATTTCTTCATGGGCTTCATCGCCGGCATCAAGGCGTTCACCGCCGCCGTGCTCGGCGGCATCGGTTCGCTGCCCGGCGCGATGCTCGGGGGCCTTGCCATCGGCCTGATCGAGACGTTCTGGTCGGCCTACTTCTCGGTCGAATACAAGGACGTCGCGGCGTTCTCGATCCTCATCATCGTGCTGATCTTCATGCCGACAGGTCTGCTCGGCCGCCCCGAAGTCGAAAAAGTCTGACGGATGGCAGCACCCGCCTCATATCCGGCGAGCGCCGAGCCCATCGCCGGGTTCGGCTTCATCCTGAAGAAAGCCGTTATCAGTGCATTGGTCGCATTGGTGCTGTTCTTCCTGATGATCGGCATCCGCACCGAAGCGGGGTCGTCGGGGCAGCTCATCTACTGGACACGGTTCAGCGAACTCGCAGCCATCGTCGGCGCGGTGTTTGTCGGCTCCATTGTCATCGAACTGTTGCGGCGCTGGATCGGTCCGGTCGGCAGCGTCGAACTGCCGGCGAGCGTCCGCGGCGGCTTCGCAATGCTGGGCCGTTTTCTGGCGCCGGCGCTATTGATCTTCGCGCTGCTGGTGCCGGTGATCTTCTACAAGGAACGCTACCTGCTCGACCTCGCCATTCTGGTGATGACCTACGTGATGCTGGGCTGGGGCCTCAACATTGTCGTCGGCCTCGCCGGCCTGCTCGATCTCGGTTACGTCGCGTTCTACGCGGTCGGCGCTTACTCCTACGCATTGTTGGCGCAAAGCGGCCTGCCGCTGCCGCATGTCACGGACGCTTTCCCTTACGTCACGTTCAGCATGGAGCAACTCGGGCCGTGGGCGTTCTGGGTGCTGCTTCCCATTTCGGGCCTGCTCGCGGCATTGTGGGGCGTCATCCTCGGCTTCCCGGTGCTGCGGCTGCGCGGCGACTATCTCGCCATCGTGACGCTGGCGTTCGGCGAAATCATCCGCCTCGTCATCCTCAACTGGCAAAGCCTCACAGGCGGGCCGAACGGCATCAGTGGCATTCCGCGTCCCACCGTGTTCGGCATTCCGCTGACGCCCGGCGAAAACGGCTTCGCGGCGATGATCAGCGTGCCGTTTTCGCCGACGCATCGTCTCGTGTTCCTGTTCTATCTGATCCTCGCATTGGCGCTCATCACCAACTGGGTGACCATTCGCCTGCGCCGCCTTCCGATCGGCCGCGCCTGGGAAGCGATGCGCGAGGATGAAGTCGCCTGCCGCGCGCTCGGCATCAACATCACCACGACGAAACTCTCCGCCTTCGCCATCGGCGCGATGTTCGGCGGTTTCGCCGGCGCGTTCTTCGCCACGCGTCAGGGCTTCATCAGTCCGGAGTCGTTCTCCTTCCAGGAATCGGCGCTGGTGCTGGCCATTGTCGTGCTCGGCGGCATGGGCTCGCAACTCGGAGTCGCGCTCGCAGCGATTGCCATGATCGGCGGCTTCGAACTGTTCCGCGGCCTCGATCAGTTCCGCATGCTGGTGTTCGGCGGCGTCATGGTGCTGTTGATGATCTGGCGGCCGCGCGGCCTGATCGGCCATCGCGCGCCGACCGTGTTCCTGCAAAAGCGCACCGAGATATCGGCATCGCTGGTGAAGGAAGGCCACGGATGACGAACACCGCGCCGATCCTCGCCATCGACGGCCTGACGATGCGCTTCGGCGGCATCCTCGCCATCAACGACCTGTCGTTCACCGCGCAGCGCCGCCAGATCACCGCGCTGATCGGCCCGAACGGCGCCGGCAAGACAACCGTGTTCAACTGCATCACCGGTTTCTATCGCCCGAGCGGCGGCACCATGACGCTGGTGCACGACGACGGCGCGACGTTCCGGCTCGACCGCCTGCACGATTTCCGCATCTGCAAGTACGCGAAAGTCGCGCGCACCTTCCAGAACATCCGGCTGTTTCCGGGCATGACCGCGCTGGAAAACCTGATGGTGGCGCAGCACAACACCCTGATGCGCGCCTCCGGCTTCAGCCTGCTTGGCCTGTTCGGCGCGCCGTCGTTCCGCGCCGCCGAGCGGCAGGCGATCGATCTCGCGCGCGAGTGGCTGCAACGCATCGGCCTCTTGGATCGCGCCGACGACGCCGCAGGCAACCTGCCTTACGGCGACCAGCGCCGCTTGGAGATCGCGCGCGCGATGTGCGCGCAACCCGCGCTGCTTTGCCTCGACGAACCCGCCGCCGGCCTCAACGCCAACGAGAGCGCCGCGCTCAGCGACCTGCTGCTGTCGATCCGCGACGACATCGGCACCTCGATCCTGCTGATCGAACACGACATGAGCGTGGTGATGGAAATCTCCGACCACATCGTCGTGCTTGACCATGGCGTCAAGATCGCCGACGGCGCGCCGCGCGCAGTGCGCGACGATCCGAAAGTCGTCGCCGCCTATCTCGGCGCCGACGAGGAAGACGCCGCCCAAGTGATGGAGGGCGGCGCATGAGTGCTTCTTGGACCGTGTCCCGGGCGCGGTGCAGCGCTCTCGCGCTGCTCCGCAGAACCGGTACCTTCACAAACGCTGTGCGCCGCGACGACCCCGGCTCGGCGACGCAAGACGTTGTCTTGCATCGCGTCCGGGGCACGGAGGCCGCGAGATGAGCGAGTCCCTTCTCGCCATTCGCGGCCTGCGCGCCGCCTACGGCAAGATCGAAGCGCTCAAGGGTGTCGATCTCGACATCAAGGCCGGCGAGATCGTCGCGCTGATCGGAGCCAACGGCGCCGGCAAATCGACCCTGATGATGAGCATCTTCGGCAAGCCGCGCGCCCGCGCCGGCCACATCCTGTTCGACGGCCGGGACATCACCGCGCTGCCGGCGCACGAGGTGGCGCGGCTGCGCATCGCGCAATCGCCGGAAGGCCGCCGCATCTTTCCGCGCATGACGGTGGCGGAAAACCTGCAAATGGGCGCCGACGCAACGCCCGGCAGCGACGCCGAGCGCGCCGCCAGCCTCGCGCGCGTGCTGAACCTGTTCCCGCGCCTCGACGAGCGCATGACGCAGCGCGGCGGCACGCTCTCCGGCGGCGAACAGCAGATGCTGGCGATCGGCCGTGCGCTGATGAGCCGCCCGCGCCTGTTGCTGCTGGACGAGCCGTCGCTCGGCCTCGCGCCGCTGATCACCAAGCAGATCTTTTCCGCGATCCGCACGCTGAACCGCGAGGACCGCCTCACCGTGCTGATCGTCGAGCAGAACGCCAACCACGCGCTGCGCCTCGCCCATCGCGGGTATGTGATGGTCAACGGCCTCATCACCATGAGCGGCCCCGGCATGGAACTGCTGCAACGCCCGGAAATCCGCGCCGCCTACCTCGAAGGCGGCCGCCACGGCTGAGGGTCTAGGAGTGTAGTCGTAGAATGCAGCGTCATCGTCCGCGAAGGCGGACGATCCAGTACTCCGGGCGCATGCGACCGAAATACCAGCATTGAGTACTGGATACTCCGCCTTCGCGGAGTATGACTGCCCTTGTGCCGCGGTTTCAGGCCCCAAGGGCGGTTCGAATACGGCGACCAAGTGACGCGGTCCCCAGGGCGGGCCGTGCGCGAAATTTGCCCATGACACCGGCGGCAAATCATCGGACAATGCCGTCGATTTGCAAAACCGGCCGAAGCCCGGTGCATCCCATCACCCCGCGAGGAACACCCGCATGAAATCTTTGAAGCTGATCGGCAAGGTTCTGAGCCTGGCCTTTGGCGCCTCGCTGGCGCTCTCGACCACGACCTTCGCCCAGGACATCACCATCGCGGTGGCCGGCCCGATGACCGGCAGCGAATCCGCCTTCGGCCGCCAGTTGCAGAACGGCGCCGAGCAATTCGTCGCCGATGCCAACGCCGCCGGCGGCGTGCTCAACAAGAAGCTGAAACTGTTCGTCGGCGACGATGCCTGCGATCCGAAGCAGGCGCGCTCCATCGCCGAGAAGATCGGCAGCCAGGGCATCCCGTTCGTCGCCGGACACTTCTGCTCGTCGTCGTCGATCCCGGCGTCGGAAGCCTATGCCGACAGTAACGTGTTGCAGATTACGCCGGCCTCGACCAATCCGCTGTTCACCGAACGCAAGCTGTGGAACGTGCTGCGCATCTGCGGCCGCGACGATCAGCAGGGCGTGGTCGCCGCGCAATACATCGCGAAGAACTTTGCCGGCAAGAACGTCGCGATCCTCAACGACAAGACCACCTACGGCAAGGGTCTCGCCGACGAAACCAAGAAGGCGCTCAACAAGGCCGGCTTCCAGGAGAAGATGTTCGAGTCCTACAACAAGGACGACAAGGACTTTAACTCCATCGTCTCGCGGCTGAAGCGCGACAACATCGATCTCGTCTATATCGGCGGCTATCATCAGCAGGCCGGCCTGATCCTGCGCCAGATGCGCGACCAGGGCCTCAAGACCGTGATGATGTCCGGCGACTCGATGAACGACAAGGAATTCGCATCGATCACCGGCCCGCAAGCCGAGGGCACGCTGTTCACCTTCGGCCCCGATCCGCGCAACAAGCCGACGGCGAAAGCGATCGTCGAGAAGTTCAAGGCCAAGGGCATCGATCCGGAAGGCTACACGCTCTACACCTACGCCGCGATGCAGGTGTGGACCGAAGCCGTCAAGAAGGCCGGCACCACCGATCCGCAGAAGGTGATGAAGGTCATCAAGGACGGCGAATGGGACACCGTGCTCGGCAAACTCGGCTTCGACGCCAAGGGCGACATCAAGGCGATCGACTACGTCGTCTACAAGTGGGACGCCAAGGGCAACTACGCCGAGATCTCTGATTGATGTTGTGACGAGGCCCGAGACATCGCGCTTCTTTCGCGCCGATCGACGACATCGAACGCCCCGGCCCTGCCGGGGCGTTTCGTTTGTGAGACGATAAGGATTTGTCCGAGCCGATTATCCACCGTCATTGCGAGCAAAGCGAAGCAATCCGGAAAATCACAAAGCAAGAACTGGATTACGTCGTCGCGAGTGCTCCTCGCAATGACGGCTCGGATAATCCAGTTACCAAACCACACCCTCATCGTCGTCCCCGCGAAGGCGGGGACCCACAACCCCTGGCGGTCATCGTTCACGCGAGGGTTCGTCAAAAATCACGACCGCAATCCACATCATGAACGACACAGCGTATGGGTCCCCGCCTTCGCGGGGACGACGATGTTAGTGCTGCAAATCAGTCCACACAGCGAGTTCGAATCGGACACAAAAGCCGCGGCCTCAGCACAGCCCGCCCCATCCCCCGCCCGCAATTCCTCGTTGCACCCAGCGCGCGCCGACGTAATCTCATTGAGGCAGTCTCCGGGAGAAACGGCAGCGCCGCGACACCGTCAGGCTTAAGCGCAAGCGACGTCAGCGGAGGAAACCGAGCCATGAACGATCGTCCCAGCGACCGTCCCGTCGAAGACGCCAATCCCGCTTTCTCCTCCGCCGACATCACCGCGCTGGCGCATCTCTATCGCGGCGAGGTCTATCGCAGCACGGTGTGGCGCACGCGGCTCGACGCCACCACCAACTGGGCGGTGCTGACCACCGGCATCGCGCTCTCGCTGACATTCAGCAGCGAATCCGCCTCGCCGCTGCCGCTCGTCGTGGTCGGGCTGCTGGTGGTGACCTTTCTCGGCATCGAAGCGCGACGCTATCGCTTTTTCGATTTCTGGCGGATGCGCGCGCACATCTTCGAGGTCTATTTCTTCGGGCCGATCCTGCGCGGCGATGGGGTTCGTACAGAAAACGGCTGGAACAAAACGCTGTATGAAGACTACCGCAAGCCCAATCTCCACATCACCTATGCCGAAGCGATAGGCCGTCGACTGCGCCACAACTACTGCTGGATTTTCCTGATCCAGGTCACGGCCTATGTCGGCAAGCTATTGATCCATCCCGCGCCGGTCGCCTCGCTGCAAGAGGTCTGGGCGCGCGCGGCGATCGGGCCGATCCCGGGTCAGGTCGTGGTGCTCGCCGGCCTCGCCTTTCACACCGCCTGGATCGCGGTCGCGATCACGACCTACCGAAGCCGCCGCGGCGCCGGCCGCACACGCCCGCCGCGTCAACAGAGCGACCGCCTGCTCGATCTCGCGCGGGGATGAAGTATCAAAGTCGTCCCCGCGCAGGCGGGGACCCAGACTCCCTGGCGGCAGGGATGCAAGAATGACTTTGCATCACGGTCGCGACCGCCTTTCGCATTACGAACGAAACGGCGTATGGGTCCCTGCCTTCGCAGGGACGACAAAAATCAAACGCCCCGCGTCAGCCGAAGTCCGCCAGCGCCGGGAAGGTTTCCAGCAACCAGATACTCAGCCAGGTGATCGAGCCGGTGAGAAACGCGACGCCGGTGATCACCATCAGCACGCCCATCACCGTCTCCATGACGTGAAGGTGCCGCTTCATGCGCGCGAACAGGCTGGAGAATTGCTCGATCATCAGCGCCGCCAGCAGAAACGGAATGCCGAGCCCGGCGGAATAGACCGCGAGCAGCCCCGCGCCTTTCGTCACCGTGGCTTCGGCAGCAGCGACCGACAGGATCGCGGCGAGGATCGGCCCGATGCACGGCGTCCAGCCGAAGGCGAAAGCGAGACCCATGATGTAGGCGCCCCACAGCCCGACCGGCTTCGGCATCGACAGTCGCCCTTCCCGCATCAGGAAGCCGATCCGCGTGAGGCCAAGAAAATGCAACCCCATGACAATGATGACGATGCCGGCAATGATCGACAGTTGCGCCGACCATGCGCGGATCAATCCGCCGATCAGGCTGGCGCTGGCGCCGAGCGCGACGAACACCGTCGAGAAACCGAGCACGAACAGCAGCGCCGACAGCATGATGCTGCGCTTGGACGCTTCGGGCGTCTCCTCGTCGGCGACCTGCTCGATGGACGCGCCGGTGAGATAGACCAGATAAGGCGGCACCAGCGGCAGCACGCAAGGCGACAGGAAACTGATGAGGCCGGCAATCAACGCAGCCGGCAAGGTGACGTCATGGATCATGCCGCGCGCATCCCGAAGCCGAACTGTGCCGCATCATGCAACAGCTTGCGTTGTAAATCGTGACGTCGGGAGGATACGCGCATGTCTCTAAAGGCTCATTTTCTGGTCCTTGCGAGCGTAGCGAAGCAATTCAGAAGCCGCTCGGAAGGAACTGGATTGCTTCGCTTCGCTCGCAAGGACGATCAATCCTGATTGATCCGGCTCTAATTGCACCGGCGTGGCCCCCGGATGCAAGGCCCGGCGGCGCCATCACGGGAGTTGTGATCGCGGTGTGATCGGCGCGGCGCGCGCCGCTGCGGCATTCTCGGACTTGACCGGGCAATCGATCCTTGCCGAAAACAACGATGTCGGAATCACATCCTGCATCATCGACAATGGACCGACGCCGCCGAACGCAGCAGACGAAGGACGCCGCAGCATGAAGAACCTTCTCACCGATATTGCCGGCGTGCGTGTCGGCCACGCGCACGATGCCGCGTTAGCGTCCGGCGTCACTGCCATCCTGTTCGACAAGCCGGCGGTGGCTTCGCTCGACATTCGCGGCGGCGGCCCCGGCACCCGCGACAGCGCCCTGCTCGATCCGGTGAATACCGTCGATGGCATCGACGGCATCGCGCTGGCCGGCGGCTCCGCCTTCGGGCTCGATGCGGCCGGCGGCATGCAGGGCTGGCTCGCCGAACACGGACGCGGCTTCGCCATCGCCGACGCGGTGATCCCCATCGTGCCCGGCGCGATCGTGTTCGACCTCCTCAACGGCGGCAACAAGACGTGGGGCCGCTTCTCGCCCTATCGCGATCTCGGCTATGCGGCGGCAAGCGCCGCCGGCGACGACTTCGCTCTCGGCACCGTCGGCGCGGGCTTCGGCGCGACCACCGCGAACTTCAAGGGCGGCCTCGGTTCGGCCTCCGCCGAGTTGCCGAACGGCGTTCGCGTCGCCGCGATTGCCGTGGTCAATGCGGTCGGCAGCGTCACCATCGGCGACGGCCCGTGGTTCTGGTCGGCGCCTTACGAGATCGGCGGTGAATTCGGCGGCCGCGGGATGCCCGTGACCTTCACCGACGACATGCGCGCCATGCGGATCAAGGGCGCGGCGACCGCCACCGCCATCGAAAACACCACGCTGGTCGCGGTGGTCACCGACGCCCTGCTCACCAAGGCGCAGGCGCAGCGGCTTGCCATGTCGGCGCAGACCGGTTTCGCCCGCGCGATCTACCCGGTTCACGCGCCGCTCGACGGCGACCTCGTGTTCGCGGCCGCCACCGGCGCGAAGCCGATCGATCCGCTCTACGGCCTCACCGAACTCGGCACCGCCGCCGCCAACGTTGTGGCGCGCGCCATCGCGCGCGGCGTCTTTGAGGCGACCGCATTGCTCTTCCCCGGCGCGCAGCCGGCGTGGAAGGATCGTTTCGGCAAAGGTTGAGATCAATCCGTTCGAGACTGAATGCGCCGCCGCAGTTGCAAGAGGAAAAATTCCGGCGCAACGAACCACGTCCTGAAGCGTTGTCGCTCCGAACGAGTTCGGAGCGCGTCATGCCTTCAACGGCAATCCGCGATATCGGCTACGACGGCCCTTCGCACCGTCTGACAGTCACCTTCGTCAGCGGTCGCCGTTACATCTATGACGGCGTAGCGCAGCGCGTGTACGATGCCTTCACACACGCTGACTCGCGCGGCGGTTTTTTCAATCGCGAAATCCGCGACCGCTATCCGTTCCATGAGATCGACAGCCGGACGTAACGCGTGACCTGAATTTAAGCGCGCGACCGAGTGACGACGTGCGATCTCCGGCGGCCATAATCAGGCCAACAGAGCGAACACGGTTTTGCCGCAAGAATCCCGAAAACCTTGCGCGGGCGAAAATACCCGACAATGCCTCGCGCAATTCAAATAATTCCAGTATTAATGCGAGGTACATGCGGCAAATATGTAAGACAAAATATGTATTGATACGAGCTTTTGCGCGCTATTTAAGATTAGTTTTCAGTATAGATTGCAGCCTCCTCGTTGCCGGCGGATGCTTCTCCCGTGCTCGCTGTGAGCACGCATCAAACAGTGGAGAAACGTCATGAAGAAAATTCTGGTTCTCGCCGCCCTCGCTTCCGCACTTGCCAGCGCTCCGGCTTTGGCCGGCGGCGGGCATGGCCGCGGTGGTCAAGGCATCGCGATTGGCGCCAATGTGCTGTCCGGACACGGCGGCGTGCTGGGGCTGGTGAATGGGCGCGGCGCGCTTGTCACCAACGTCTCGGTCACCACCGGCAAGAACGGCGTGCTGGGCGCGGTGCTCGGCAAGGGCAATCTGCTCGGCGGGCTGCTCGGTGGTGGACACGGCGGCTGCGGTTGCTACTGAACGATGCGATTGCGGACGGGGATCTCCCCGCCCGCATGACTTCGCACTATTGCGCCGTAGCGAGTTTCACCGGGTGAAGCGGCGCCGCGGTCTTGGTCGGCGCGCCGAATTTTTTGGTCAGCGACGACATGACGATGAGTGCATCGGCCCGCGCGCCGGAAATCAGCGTTCCCTGCGCGCGCGTCAGATCGAGACCGAGGGTCAGATCGTCACCGAGGTCACGCGTGACGCCGAGACCATACGTCAGCGTCCGTGCAACGAACGGCGAATCCAGATACTCGGTATCGGCATAGCCGAGCGAGGCCGCGAGCGCCCATTTCGGATCGATGGTCCAGGAGGCCTTGGCGGAATAGATCGTATCGATGGTGATCGGCGAAATCGGAAAGGTCGTCTCCGAAGTGCGCCGTGTCGCCAGAAGGTCTATTTTGAAAGGCTTTGCACGCCAACTGATGTTGGCGTCGAACAGCAGGCGATCGACGTCGCTGAAATCGACATCGTGCCACTTTCCGTAAAGCCGCGACACCGATCCGAACGCGGTCAAGCTCTCGCCGTCATACTTCGCGAACACGAACGGCTGCACCCGCTCGTTGTCACGGCGGTAGCCGAAGTCATCGAACTCGTCATGATAGCGCCGTGCCGAAAGATTGACCGAGATGCCCACTTCCGCCTTGCCGTGTACGAAGGAAATGCCCGGCACGATGGCGCTTCGCATGAAACGATGCGACGACGGCAGAAAATCCTGGAAGATCGCATTGGTCTGGTTGAGGCTCGACTGCCCGCCCTCCGCGGTGACGAACAACTTAAACTGATCAATCTTCGCTTCCAGCTTCAGCGCCTGGCTGACTTCCGACGAACGCAGGTTGTAGCTCGACACATCCGCGATGGTGGTGGTCGAACTCAGTTTCAGGCGATCGTCGCCGAGCGAGCCGCGCAGGATCACCTTGCCGCGCTCGGTCGGCGTCGCCTGCGGATTGGCGTAGTGAACCGTGCCCGCTTCAGCCGCCACGCCGATCGTCGTGTTGTCGGTCTTGCTTCCCGCAATCAGTGCCGTCTCGGCGCCGATGAAGGCGCTGCCTCCGATGCCGTTGCCGGATGAAAATTCCGGGTTGGTGTCGTAGCCGCCACGCAGCAGGAATGATGCGGCAAAGTCGTGCTGGGTTGTCGGCGACACCGTGTCGGCCGCGCGCACGGTCTCGATGCCGATCAGTAAAAATACTATGATCAATACTTTCGCGCTCTGCATCGACCCCTCGCAAGACTTTGCTCCGGGGTCGATTACTGGCGCGCATGGTTAGCGAAAAATGAAACGGCGGCAAATTGCCGCCGAATTGCGAATTGCTCCGGATATCAAGCGCAGAAATTTACCGCATGCGAGCGTTGACCAAACAATGCTCGCGGACAGATCAGGCGCTCACCGAAAGCGATGCGCTTGCACCAGCGGCGGTTGACGCGGCGATGGCCTGCGCCTGCCGCTGGATCGCCTGTTCGACGAAGTTATAGGACGAGCCTGCGGTGCTCGACGTGACGTTGCTCGGCGGGCTCGTCAGCGTCACCTTGGAGCCATCGGCATAGGTCACCGTTGTCGTCGAGGAGCCATCGCTGTTGCCGGTGGTTGTCGTCGATGCGCCGCTCAGCGCCTGCATCAACGGATCGGCATTCGCGCCGCCGGCGTGACGATGATGGCCATGCCCGCGCCGTGAGCCTGACAGCGCCGACGCCATTTCATCCGAACTCACCTTGCCGTCGCCGTCCTTGTCCATCTTAGCGAAGACGTTGTCGGCGGCAGCTAAGTTGGTGCCGCCCGCGCCCAGCGCATTCTCGAATTCGGATTTGCTGATCGCGCCGTTGCCGTCGCCGTCGAGCAACCCGAACAGATCCTTTAGCGCATCCGATTTGCTCTTTTGCGATGCGCTCGCGCCGGATTGATCCTGCGCCGCGAACAATGCGTTCAGCATATCCGGCGATAGATTGCCGCCGCTCGTCCCGGTGCCGGATACCGGAAGCGTCACCGCCATCGACGAGGTCGTCGTGGTCGAGAACGATGCAGCCGTTTGCGTGAAACCCGTCCTTCCTTGCGACGAGGTCGACGACGACAGCGATTTCAACACATCGAAAATCGTGGATACGGCACCCAAAGCTGCCAGCATGTTCGTCCCCTACGCACAGCCGCCTAAGGCAGCACAACACCCGCTGACCCAAATGAAAGCAAGCCGCATGCCGGAGCTCATCACTTTGTAAAATCGAGACAATTTCTCAGAGCACTATCGCATCGCCCGGCAAATGCTGCCGTTGTCACTGGCACCACGGCAACCCTTGCCGCCCGATCTTGGCCCGATTTGCCCCGCCACGCCGCGCGTGATACCGGGGGCGCATTCCAACACACGAGCCCGGGAAGCCGCCATGTCCCAACCTTTCGCGCCGCGCCCGCTGGTGATCGCTCCTTCGATCCTGGCCGCGGATTTCGCCCGCCTTGGCGAAGAGGTCCGCGCCGTCGATCAGGCCGGCGCCGACTGGATGCATCTCGACGTGATGGACGGCCACTTCGTGCCGAACATTTCCTATGGCCCCGATGTCATCAAGGCGATGCGCCCCTACACCAAGAAGATATTCGACGCGCACTTGATGATCGCACCGTGCGATCCGTATCTTGAAGCCTTCGCCAAGGCCGGCTGCGATCACATCACGGTGCACGCGGAAGCCGGGCCACATCTGCATCGCTCGCTGCAATCGATCCGCGCGCTCGGCAAGAAGGCCGGCGTCTCGCTCAACCCGGCGACGCCCCTCTCCGCGATCGAATACGTGCTCGATCTCGTCGATCTCGTGCTGGTGATGTCGGTCAATCCCGGCTTCGGCGGGCAGGCGTTCATTCCGGCCATGATCAACAAGGTGACGGATCTGCGCACGATGCTCGCCGGCCGTCCGGTTGATATTGAAGTCGATGGCGGCGTAGTGCCGGATGTCGCCGCGAAACTCGCCGCCGCCGGCGCCAACGCGCTGGTCGCCGGCTCCGCCGTGTTCAAGGGCGGCACCGAGGCAAGCTACAAGGCCAACATCGACGCGATCCGCCATGCGGCCGCAGCGGCGCGCGGGGAGATGGTGTGACGGGCCGAGTTACCTTGGTTGTCGTCATGGCCGGATTTATTCCGGCCATCCACGTCCTTGCGGCGGCTCGATAAGAAAGGCGTGGATGGCCGGGACAAGCCCGGCCATGACGAATTTGGCGAGTTGATTCTTAAAGAACTCGGCATCGATCGGTTCAACGGACCTTCGAAATCATTTCTGAGAAATCGCGTTTCCCCGTCATTACACGGAACGAACGCAACGAAGCAATCCAGACGCCTAAAGAAGGACTGGATTGCTTCGCGTCGCTCGCAATGATGAAATAGGAATCGCAATGAACGCGCGGAAATATCCAGCGTGTTTCAATTCCGTTTCGACGCGAAAGAATATCGTTTCAGATGCGGCTCTTGAACGCAGTCGAACTGCACGCGCCGCCGATCTGTGAGCGCCAATCGATGTGAACTTTGTTCCCGCACGTCGCGACAGAAGCGGCATGCAGAACACATTCACTCATTTGAAACGGCTCTCCGCTTTCGCCCGCATCGCTCTCATCATCGTCAGCGCCTCCATCGGTAATGCGCCGTTCGCGATGGCGGGCGATGCCGCCGCGCGCCGCGTGATCGGCTTCTCGCCCAGCGGCAGCCACTTTGCCTTCGAGCAATACACGACGCTCTACGACTCGCTTGAACACATCGCGCGGATCGAAGTCATCGACACGGCACGTGACGCATTCGTCAAAGGCACGCCCATCACGATGAAAAGCAACGAGGACGAAGGACACGATCTGCCTGAGCTACGCAACGAGGCGATGCGCAAGGCGCGGCTGATCACCGATCCGCTGCTCATTCACGATGTCGGAACGCATTTTCCCGGCAAGCCGTCGATGGAACTGGACGAGATCGGCATATACCAGATGGACCCGAAGCCGCTCGCGACTTCGCAGGACATCGCCCTGCCCGACGGCCGCAAGCTGACGCTCGCCATCACCGACAAGGCTCTCGGCAAAGCCTCGTGCTACGGCGCCGGCGGACGCTCCACCTATGGCGACGTCATCGTCACCGGCATGACGCTGACGCTCACCGTCGACGGCGGCGCACCGATGGTGTTGAACGACGACAGGCGCCTGCCGACGCACCGCCGCTGCATCACCGCCTACGGCATCGCGGAGGTCTATCACCATCAGGCCAAGGACGGCGCGCAGACGCTTGCGGTGCTGATCGAGACGGTGGACGCCCACGAATTCCACGCCGGCCCGAACCGCCGCTTCATGGCGGTGACCCGTCGGCTGCCGTAAGCGGCTGGAGCACGGTCGTCCGAATGGAAGTGCTGCCGTCATCCTGAGGTGCGAGCGGCGTAAGCCGCGAGCCTCGAAGGATCGCCGTCGCCCTTCGAGGCATTGCTACGCAATGCACCTCAGGGTGACGGCTTCCGGTCGGCCTATTGGATTATCCCGCACACCCGATCCGCCGCGTTTTCAGGGCAAAAATGCGCGGCCGAGGGTGGTCTGACGGGGCGCAAACTGCTACAGCGCGGCGTAATCCCCTGCATGAAGAGTTGTCGATGATCCCGCGCTATACCCGCCCCGAAATGGCTTCGATCTGGGAGCCGCAGACCCGCTTCAAGATCTGGTTCGAGATCGAGGCGCACGCCGCCGACGCGCTGGCGGAACTGGGCGTGATCCCGAAGGACGCCGCCAAGACCATCTGGGCCAAGGCCAAGGATGCCGTCTTCAATGTCGAGCGCATCGACGAGATCGAGCGCGAGACCAAGCACGACGTCATCGCTTTCCTGACACATCTTGCCGAGATCGTCGGCCCCGAGGCGCGCTTCGTGCACCAGGGTATGACGTCGTCGGATGTGCTCGACACCTGCCTCAACGTGCAGCTCACCCGCGCGGCCGACATCCTGCTCAAGGATCTCGACAAGCTGCTCGCCGCGCTGAAGACGCGCGCCTTCGAGCACAAGATGACGCCGACCATCGGCCGCTCGCACGGCATTCACGCCGAGCCGGTCACCTTCGGCCTCAAGATGGCCTACGCCTATGCCGAGTTCTCGCGCGCGAAGGAGCGCCTGATCGCGGCACGCAAGGATATCGCGACCTGCGCCATCTCCGGCGCGGTCGGCACCTTCGCGCAGATCGATCCGCGCGTGGAGGAACACGTCGCCAAGGCGATGGGACTCGAGCCCGAACCGATCTCGACCCAAGTGATCCCGCGTGACCGTCACGCGATGTATTTCGCAACACTCGGCGTGATCGCTTCGTCGATGGAGCGGCTGGCCATCGAAATCCGCCACATGCAGCGCACCGAGGTGCTGGAAGCGGAAGAATTCTTCTCCGAGGGCCAGAAGGGTTCGTCGGCGATGCCGCACAAGCGCAATCCGGTGCTGACCGAGAACGTCACCGGCCTTGCCCGCATGGTGCGCGCCTATGTGACGCCGGCGCTGGAGAACGTCGCGCTGTGGCACGAGCGCGATATCTCGCACTCCTCCGCCGAGCGCATGTTCGGCCCCGACGCCACGGTGACGCTCGACTTCGCGCTCAACCGCCTCGCGGGCGTGATCGAGAAGCTGCTGGTCTATCCGGCCAACATGCAGAAAAACCTCGACCGCCTCGGCGGGCTCGTTCACTCGCAACGCGTGCTGATCGCGCTGACGCAGAAGGGCGCGAGCCGCGAGGACTCCTACAAGATGGTCCAGCGCAACGCGATGCCGGTGTGGCGCGGCGAAGGCGATTTCCGCACGTTGCTGAAAGCCGATGCAGATGTGCGGAAGTATCTCAGCGATGCCGAGATCGACGAGAAGTTCGACCTCGGCTATCACCTCAAGCACGTCGATACGATCTTCAAGCGGGTGTTCGGAGCCGCGTGAGCGGGCTTACCGATCGGAGATTTTTGAACAAAGGCGCAATACGAAAGCCGTCATGCCCCGCGAAGGCAGAGCATCCAGTACTCGATATCACTTCGAATACGTCCTTACGTCCGCCCTGGATACTGGATCGTCCGCCTTCGCGGACGATGACGCCTCGTTTCCGGCCAAGCTCTGAGGTAAGAGCGGTGTAGCCGCAAGTGGCAAAGTGTTCCCTTCCCTGATCCCGCCGCAATGACAACCTACTGGTAACCACGTTGGGGGTAGAATTGTCAGGTGCCTGAGCGTCCCACCATTCTCGTGTTCGATTCCGGTCTCGGCGGCCTCACCGTGTTGCGCGAGATCGTGCGGGCGCGGCCGGAGGCACGGAACGTCTACGTCGCCGACGACGCCTATTTCCCCTACGGCCAGCATACCGAGGCCGAACTGATCGCCCGCGTGGTGCCCCTGATGGGCGACCTGATCGCCGCGCACACGCCGGACCTCGTGGTGATCGCCTGCAACACCGCCTCGACATTGGTACTGAGCCACCTGCGCGCCGCCTACAGCGTGCCGTTCGTCGGCACCGTGCCGGCGATCAAGCCCGCTTGCGAACGCTCGAAAACACGTCACGTCTCGGTGCTCGGTACCAAGGGCACCGTGCAGCGCGAATATACCCGCGCGCTGATCCGCGATTTCGCCCACGACTGCGAGGTCACGCTGGTCGGCTCGCCCCGCCTCGCATCGCTCACCGAAGCGGCGCTGAACGGCGAGAGCATCCCGGATGCTGACATCGCCGCCGAGATCGCGCCCTGCTTCGTCGATGGCCACGCCCGCACCGATACCGTGGTGCTGGCCTGCACCCATTATCCGCTGCTGCTGGACCGGCTGGAACGCCTCGCCCCCTGGCCGGTGGAGTGGATCGACCCGGCCCCCGCGATCGCCCGCCGTGTTTCCAACCTGCTCGGTCTGGACAGCGCCGGCCTGCCGCCGGCCGGCGATCCGCGCCTGATCTTCACCTCGGGACGTCGGCATCTGGCGGCCGAGGCGCTGGTGCATTCCTTCGCGGACGAGGTCGCGGCCTAACCCGACTATCGATGGACTTCTCCCTTCCACAGAGCGCTGCTAGCGTGAGCGCTCCATTGGGAGGAACAATGATGATCAAGACAATCGTTCTGGGATCGTGTCTTGGGCTGGGAGTGATGTCGTTCGCGCTGGCGGGAGCCGCCGCCGCGCAGCAGGGCGGCATCAAGCGCACGCCGTTGCAGAAGGTCGAGTTTCCGGACGGCTACGTCACCGTGACCGGCATCGCCGAAATTCCCGGCGGCGGCTCGGCCGGACGCCACACCCACCCCGGAATCGAAACCGGCTACGTGCTGGAAGGCGAAACCGAACTGCTGATCGACGGCAAACCGCCGCTGCAACTTAAGGCCGGGGATTCCTACCAGATCCCGGCCGGCGTCGTGCACGACGCCAAGGTCCACGAAGGCAAACACTTGAAAGTGCTGGGGGTTTACGTCGTGGACAAGACCAAGCCGCTGGCCTCGCCGGCGAAGTGATCCGGGCCGGAACCGCGCCACGAAACCACCCCAGCGGGATTTGACATTCCGGCGCGATCCCCCTAGAAACCGCTTGCTCGCGGGCCGTTTTCGGCCCGCGTTGCGTTTCGCGACCCGTGGTCCTCCCCTTATGCTTTAAGGACGGACCTGTCGGCACTGGGGCCTAGCCCTGTTGCACAGGAGGGCGCGTTTCCTCAAACCACCAACTCATAGAGGACGCGATGACAAAGCGTGCAGAAGCCAAGTACAAAATCGACCGCCGTATGGGCCAGAACATCTGGGGCCGCCCGAAGAGCCCGGTCAACAAGCGCGAATACGGCCCCGGCCAGCACGGCCAGCGCCGCAAGGGCAAGCTCTCCGACTTCGGCACCCAGCTCCGCGCCAAGCAGAAGCTGAAGGGCTATTACGCCAACATTTCCGAGCGCCAGTTCTACGCCATCTACGTCGAGGCGACCCGTATGAAGGGCGACTCCGGCGAGAACTTGATCGGCCTGCTCGAGCGCCGTCTCGACACCGTCGTCTATCGCGCCAAGTTCGTCTCGACCATGTTCGCCGCCCGCCAGTTCATCAACCACGGCCACGTCAAGGTGAACGGCAAGCGCGTCAACATTTCCAGCTACAAGCTGAAGCCGGGCGACGTCGTCGAGGTCAAGGACGCCTCGAAGCAGCTCGCGATCGTGCTCGAAGCCAACCAGCTCGGCGAGCGTGATGTGCCGGACTTCATCGAAGCCGATCACGGCAAGCAGACCGCGACCTTCATCCGCATTCCGCAACTGGCCGACGTGCCGTTCGCGGTGCAGATGGAGCCGCATCTGATCGTCGAATTCTATTCGCGCTGATCTTTACGCGACTATCGCGATACGAAGGCCCCGGTTTTGCCGGGGCCTTTTTGTTGTTGTAAGCGTCAAGCGTGCCGTCATCCTGAGGTGCGAGCTCTTGCGAGCCTCGAAGGATGACTGCCCAGGAACATGCCTTCGCAGTCACCCTTCGAGGGCTTCGCTGCGCTCCGCCACCTCAGGGTGACGACTACTCTCCAATGCGAGACGTTTGAAAATGCCCTACGCCCCCTCGCCCACCGATCCGAAGCAACCGCCGATCCGCATCAATCTGCTCTCGGATACGCAGACGCGGCCGACGCCGGCGATGCGCGAGGCGATGGCGCGCGCCGAGGTCGGCGACGAGCAGATCGGCGACGATCCGACCGTCAACCTCTTGTGCGAACGCGTCGCCGATCTGCTCGGCAAGGAAGCCGCGGTGTTCATGCCGTCCGGCACCATGTGCAATGTCGCGGCAACCTTGGCGCATTGCCGCCCCGGCGATGAAATTCTCGCGGAGCGCACTGCCCACCTGATCGCGCGCGAAGGCGGCGCGCATGCTGCACTCGGCGGCTTCCAGATCATGCCGCTCGACGGCCGCGACGGACAGTTCACGCTCGATACGCTGCGCGCCGCGCTGCGCCCGCCGACGCGCTATCAGCCGCCGCAAACGCTGATCAGTGCCGAGCAGACCGCCAACATCGGCGGCGGCACCATCTGGCCGCGCGAAACGCTGGCCGGCATCGCCGCGCTGGCGAAACAGCACGGCATCGCCACCCACATGGATGGCGCACGGCTGATGAACGCCTGCGTCGCCACCGGCATCTCCGCGCGCGAGATGGCGGCGGGTTGGGATTCGGCGTGGATCGATTTCAGCAAGGGTCTCGGCGCGCCGATCGGCGCGGCGATGGCCGGCTCACGCGCCTTCATCGACGAGGTGTGGCGCTGGAAACAGCAGCTCGGCGGCGCGATGCGGCAGGCCGGCGTCTGCGCGGCCGCCTGCATTCATGCGCTCGACCATCATGTGGAGCGTCTTGCGGATGATCATGCCAATGCGAAGGCGCTGGCGCGGGGCCTGTCGCAAATTGCCGGCATGGGCGTGCAGGAGCCGCAAACCAATCTGGTGTTCTTCGAGTCGAGCGGTGCGGGCCTTTCCAGTGACAGACTCGTTGCATCGCTGCGCAAACACGGCGTGTTGCTCGCCATGATGGACGGCCGCATCCGCGCCTGCACCCATCTCGACGTCACGGCCGCGATGATCGACGACACCATCGGCCTGACCCGCGAGATCCTGCGCGGCATCTGAATCTTCGCCTCCCCCAGCCCCAGGCGGTTCCATGCCTGCAAATCGAGTCTTTTCGCTTGACTCATACATAATTCAACGGTTATGAATTAACCCATAGCCAACGAGTTATATATCATGAACCCTTCCACCCCCGACCAATTATTCAAGTCTCTCGCCGATCCCAGCCGCCGGGCGATCTTCGAACGGCTCTGCCGGGACGGCGAATTGACGGTCGGCGCCCTCACCGCCCGCGCCGGCATCTCGCAGCCCGCTGTCTCGAAACACCTCGGCGTGCTCAAGCAAGCCGGGCTGGTGCGCGACCGCCACGAAGGCCGGCAGACCCACTACAGCGCGCAGGTTCGCGCGCTCGCACCGCTGGTCGACTGGACCAGCCAAATGACCGGCTTCTGGAACAG
This sequence comes from Xanthobacteraceae bacterium, assembly GCA_051954235.1. GTDB lineage: Bacteria > Pseudomonadota > Alphaproteobacteria > Rhizobiales > Xanthobacteraceae > 62-47. The sequence goes on along the minus strand of JBQCHY010000031.1, from coordinate 24,400 downwards.
CCGGTTCGACAAACTCGAAGACCTTCTGAAAAGGATGGACCAATGAACACTGTGACAGCCGAAACGCTCTCCGTCGTCGTCGAACGCGACATGCCGCATCCGCCGGAGAAGGTCTGGCGCGCGCTGACTCAACCGCACCTGATCGACGAGTGGCTGATGAAAACCGACTTCAAGCCGGCCGTCGATCATCGCTTCACGCTGCGCGCGGACTGGGGCACGGTCGAATGCCAGGTCACGGCGATCGACCCGAACAAATCGCTATCGTATCGATGGGATGCGCTCGGCCTTGAAACCGTCGTCACCTGGACGTTGACGCCGACCTCATCCGGCACACATCTGCGCATGGAGCAGATCGGATTCCATCCGGATCAGCAGCAGGCCTATCAGGGCGCGAAATACGGATGGCCGAAGTTCTTCGGCAATCTCGAGCAAGTCTTGGCGCTGCCGGATTGAAGATCGCGAGAGGCATAGATGGCAACAAGCGGATCGCAGACGAAAACGCCGTCGCAACAGATCGATGCACGGATCAAGGAGCTCGGTGACTGGCGCGGCGAGATGCTCAGGCGTATCCGCGCCATCATCAGAGAGGCCGATCCCGATGTCGTCGAGGAATGGAAATGGCGCGGCGTGCCGGTGTGGGAACAGGACGGCATCATCTGCACCGGCGAAACCTACAAGGCCGCCGTGAAGATGACGTTTGCCAAGGGCGCGTCGCTCGACGATCCGGCGAAGCTGTTCAACTCTAGCCTCGACGGCAACACCCGCCGCGCCATCGATTTTCACGAGGGCGACAAGATCAACGAGAAGGCATTAAAGGCGCTGATCCGTGCGGCTGTGGCGTTGAACAAGGCGAAGGGCAAGAAGAAGTAGCGGGTATCGTGCTTCGCTTTCTTCTTTCGTCATGGCCGGATTTATTCCGGCCATCCACGTCTTTCTGTCTAACAAGCGTCGCTAAGACGTGGATGCCCGGGACAAGCCCGGGCATGACGGGAAATTCAGAACCAAGGTATCACGCGCTGCCTGTCTCACAAGCGCCACATCGCTGGATTGCCTCGCTCGCAATGACGGATAGGGCTATCGCGTCAATTCTCCAGCGCCTCATACACCAATTGCTTCACCGTGCGCTGGATGCGCTGGCGTTCGGTGGGCGTTTGCTCCATCAGCACAAAGAACATGTCCTGCTTCGGATCGATGACGAAGTAACAACCGCTGGCGCCGTCCCATTTCAACTCGCCGAGGTCGCCGGGCGGCGGCGGCTTGGCGTTGCCCGGATCGGTGCGCACGCCGAAGCCGAGTCCGAAACCGAAACCGTCGCCGGGGAAATAAGCCCAGTCACGCTCGATCCCCGAGCCGGGACCGACGTGATCGGTCGTCATCTCTTTGAATGCCTTCGGGCTGAGATACTGCTTGCCGTCAAACGAGCCGCCGTTGAGGATCATTTGCGCGAAACGCACGTAATCGTGCGGCGTCGAGATCATGCCGCCTGTGCCGGCTTCGCGCTTGCGCGGCACCAGCGGATCGAGCTTGTAGCCGACGCGGAAATTGCTGTCGTTCGGCATCGGCTGCGCCACCAGATCGCGCTTGGCCGGGTCGGTAACATAGAAGCCGGTGCTCGTCATGCCGAGCGGATCGAGCAGCGCGCCCTTCTCGAATTGATAGAGCGACTTGCCCGACACCACCTCGATGACACGCCCGAGAATGTCGGTGGAATGGCCGTAGTCCCATAGCGTGCCCGGTTGCTCCTGCAACGGGAGCGCAGCGATCCGTTCGGCAAATTCGGCGTTGGTCGGATCGCCGTCGAAGACGTTGGCGGCGGCATAAGCTTTGCGCACCAGACTGTCGCCATAGAAGCCATAGGTGATGCCCGACGTATGCCGCATCAGGTCGAGCACTGTGATCGGACGCTTCAGCGGCACCAGTTCAAGCACATCTTTGCCATCCGCCGTTTTTTTCGGCACGCCGACCTTCATGTTGGCGAACGAGGGAATGTATTTCGAAACCGGATCGTCAAGCTTCAGCTTGCCCTCGTCGATCAGCATCATCGCCGCGACGCTGGTGATCGTCTTGGTCATTGAGGAAATGCGGAAGATGGTATCGAGCGACATCGGCAGCTTGGTCGCCACATCGCGGACACCGAACAGACCGGTGTAGACCGGCTTGCCGTGCTGATGGATCACCAGCACGGCGCCGGGAATCTTGCCCTGCGCGATCTCGTTGTTGAAGAAGTCGGCGATCTTCGCGAGCTTCGCTTGCGAGAATTTGGCGCCGGCGGGAATGTCAAATGTTCCTTCCGCATGCGCCGCGCTCGACACCGCAAAAAACAGCAAAGCCGCGCCCACAAGCCGACCGATCGTCAATCCTGGATTCATCTGATTTTGCTCCGTCCCCGTTCGGAGAATGCGTGGCCGGCGAGAGGTTATCAAGAGGGCGCAATCGCGTTCAACGCCTGCCGATGCCATTCCGCGCTGGGCTCTGAAAAACAGCAGAAGATGACAGCCTCAAGACGCGACGCCATGGTGGCGGCAAGCGTCGCCGTCACGGCGACCCGCGCCGCCCGCTCGGCGGGAAAGCCGTAGACGCCGGTGGAAATGGCGGAAAAGGCGATGGAGTGAAGATCATGCTCGGCCGCAAGCTGCGTGGCGCGGCGGTAGCACGAGGCCAATGCCGCGTCCTCGCCCTGCCCGCCGCCGTGCCAGACCGGACCCACCGCATGGATGACATGGCGGGCCGGCAACCGATAACCTTTGGTGATCCTGGCGTCGCCGGTGGCACAGCCGCCCAGCTTACGGCATTCGGCCAGCAATTCGGGGCCGGCGGCGCGATGGATCGCACCGTCGACGCCACCACCGCCGAGCAGCGAATTATTCGCCGCATTGACGATGGAATCGACATCGAGTGTCGTGATGTCGGCAACGACGACGTCAAAACGCGTCGCGCCGATCTGTCGCGAGAACGGCGTCAGGCCGGAGCGCCGAGGGTAATGCCCTTGTCGGCAAACATCTTCTGCAATTCGCCGGCCTGGAACATCTCGCGGACGATATCGCAGCCGCCGACGAACTCGCCCTTGACGTAGAGCTGCGGAATGGTCGGCCAGTTCGAATAGATCTTGATACCGTCGCGCAGTTCGGGGGATTCCAACACGTTGTGGCCCTTATAGCCGACGCCGATGTGGTCGAGGATCTGCACCACCTGGCCGGAGAATCCGCACTGCGGGAATTGCGGCGTGCCCTTCATGAACAGCACCACGTCATTCGACTTCACTTCGTTCTCGATAAACTGCTCAATGCTCATCTTGCATCCTTCTTGCGGCGCTGTCCGCGACCGCCCGCGAACCAACCTGCTGCTCATATATGTAGCCCGAAAGCCTTTGCATCCCAAGAAAAATGCTTGGTTTTCCGGCTTGTTCACCAATCAAGGCTGCGTCATGGGCGAACCTGCCCGCGGCATCCACCATTATCTTCGCCCTTTGGCGGGGGTTAACATCCCGATCCGCGATCCTAAGTTACCGCTGACAAGATTTTTCTTCGGAACCCATCCGCCAGAGTTGCGTTTTTCCCTGAACCGGAGATGTCCGTGACGCAATCCTCATCCGCGGCCGACCGCTTGTCAGCCGACCGTTCAATCCGCCCGGATGGCACCAGCCCGCCCGGGGCGAATCTTGCTGCCCGCCTCTCGGAAGCCTATCTCGCGGTCCGCAACGAAACCGAACGCCGGGCCGCTCCGCTCAGCCCCGAGGATCAGGCGGTGCAGTCGATGCCGGATGCCAGCCCGGCGAAGTGGCACCGCGCCCATACCACCTGGTTCTTCGAACAATTCCTGCTCGGGCCACACTGCCCCGGCTATCAGCCATTCGATCCGGATTACGCCTTCCTGTTCAATTCCTATTACGTCAGCGCCGGGCCTCGCCACGCGCGCGCCGAACGCGGCCATCTCACCCGCCCCGGCGCGGCCGAGGTGACCGCCTATCGCCGCCACGTTGATGCGGCCGTCCTGAAGTTCTTCAACGAGGCGGCCCCGGAGAAACTGGCCGAGCTCGCACCGCTGGCCGAAGTCGGGCTTAACCACGAGCAGCAGCATCAGGAATTGATGCTGACCGACATCCTGCACGCCTTCGCGCAGAACCCGCTTTATCCCGCCTACGATCCCGCGTGGGTGCCGCCCGCCTCCACTCGCAATGGCGAAGCGTGGTGCGAATTGAAGGAAGGCATCCACAGCATCGGCCATGCCGCCGAGACGTTTCATTTCGATAACGAGAAGCCGGCACATCGCGCGCTGGTTGGCCCGGTGAAGCTGGCGCGACACCTCGTCACCAACCGCGAGTGGCTCGCGTTCATCGACGACGGCGGCTATCGCACGCCGACGCTGTGGCTGATGGACGGCTTCGCCAAGGCGAGCGCCGAGCAATGGGACGCTCCCGGCCACTGGCACAATAGCGACGGCGAATGGCGCGTCATGTCGCTCGGCGGCCTGCGGCCGCTCGACCTCGACGCGCCGGTGATGCATGTCAGTTACTACGAGGCCGACGCCTTCGCGCGCTGGCGCGGCAAGCACCTGCCGACCGAGATGGAATGGGAAGTGGCGGCGCGCGCCGGTCTTCTCGACGACGCCTACGGCATCGTCTGGCAGTGGACCCGCAGCGCCTACGCGCCCTATCCCGGTTATCGTGCCATCGAGGGCGCGCTCGGCGAATACAACGGCAAGTTCATGGTCAACCAGCTTGTGCTGCGCGGCTCGTCGCTGGCGACGCCGCAAGGCCATAGCCGCGTGACCTATCGCAACTTCTTTTATCCGCACCACCGCTGGCAGTTCACCGGACTGCGCCTAGCCGACTACGGCGATTGATCCACCGCATCCGAACGCCAGGAGTTTCCCATGAACGTCCACGCCGCCGCTTTGGCCAAGGCCCAGCGTTTCGATCCGCAAACCTCGGCCTTCGCCGCCGACGTGTTGGACGGCCTGAGCCGGCAGCCGAAGCAACTGTCGCCGAAATACTTCTACGACGCGGCCGGCTCCGAACTGTTCGAGCAGATCACGGTGCTGCCGGAATATTATCCGACGCGCACCGAACTCGGCATCCTGCGCGCGCGCCGCAGCGAGATCGCCGCGATCATTCCCGAGGGCGCGGCGCTGGTGGAATTCGGCGCCGGCGCCACCACCAAGGTCCGGCTGTTGTTGCAGCATTGCCGGATCAGCGCCTATGTGCCGGTGGATATTTCTGGCGACTTCCTCAAGGCGCAGGCGAGCGCCTTGCAGCGCGATTTTCCAATGCTGCGGGTCGCGCCGGTGGTCGCCGATTTCACCGCGCCGTTCGAACTGCCGAAGGCCGTCGCCGACATGCCCAAGGTCGGCTTCTTCCCCGGCTCGACGCTCGGCAATTTCGAACCGCACGAGGCCTGCGCCTTCCTGCGCAGCGCGCGGCAGATTCTCGGCCCCGGCGCGCTGATGCTGATCGGCGTCGATCTGGAGAAAAGCGACCGCGTGCTCCACGCCGCCTATAACGATGCAGCCGGCGTCACCGCGCGCTTCAATCTCAACCTGCTGGCGCGCATCGACCGCGAACTCGGCGGCGATTTCGATCTCGCGGCGTTCACACATCGCGCGATCTACAATCGCGAACGCCATCGCATCGAAATGCATCTGGTGAGCCGCAAGGCGCAAACCGTGCGTATTCTCGGAAAGAGCGTGTCGTTCCGCGCGGGTGAAAGCATTCACACCGAGAACAGCTATAAATACAGCCTCGAGCGCTTCAACACGCTGGCCAAAAGCACCGGCTGGACGCCACAGGTTTCATGGACCGACGACGACAACCTGTTCTCGGTTCACGCGCTGGTGGCCTCAGTGTGAGATTCTGCTGAAGCCTCTGGCGAGCCGAGCGACACCGCTTCCCATGCCGCGACCAGCATCAGGATTGCCGTCGTTGTCGCCGACAACCACAGCGGCGACAGCATCGCGCCGAACGGGATCAGCACGATCAACAGCCCGATGCCGACCAGATGCGACAATTGCAGGTGGCCGCGAATGGTGCGCTTGAACAGGACGACGCCGGCGAGATAGATCAGCGGCCCGCCGATCATGGCAAGCAATTCCTTCGTGCCGCTATGGCCGTCATGACCGCCCGGATGCGCCAGCAGCATCTCGTCACCGACCGCGCAGACCACGATGCCGACGACGATCAGCAAGTGGATATAGGTATAGGCCAGCCGTGCCATCCGGCCGCTCTCGTCGGCGTGGGAAATCCGGTGCGAGCCGGCTTCGGCGCCGATGTGGAAATAGATCCACCACATCGCGATTGAGCCGAGCAGCGCGATCACGAATGCGAATGCGCTGGTCCACGTCCACGGCGCCTCGCTGAACGTCGCGCCGGTGACGACGATGGATTCGCCGAGCGCGATGATGATGAACAGCGCGCAGCGCTCGGCCATGTGGCCGCCTTCGACCTCCCAATCCTGCATCGAGGATGCGCCGAGGCCCGGCGTGCGGAAGCGCATGGCGGGGCCGGAATATTCGATGGCAAGCGCGATCAGCCACAACCACAGCCGCGTCTCCGGATCGGCGAGGCCGCCGACGATCCAGAATGCACCGCTGATCGAGAGCCAGATTGCGATGCGCTGAAAATTCCTGCGATGACCGGTCTCGGACTTCGGCACCGCGAAGATGAAAAACACCGAGCGTCCGACCTGCATCGCGACATAGGCGAGCGCGAACGTCAGGCCGCGGCTGTCGAACGCTTTCGGGATCGATGTCGACAGCAACAGCCCTGCGACCATCATCACGAACAGCATGACGCGAACCGGCGTCCGCTCCGGATCGAGCCAGTTGGTGACCCAGGACATGAAGACCCAGACCCACCACACCGCCAGCATCAGGATGCCGACCTGCGCCACGCCAAGCGGCGAGAAATGCGCCAGCAGCGTGTGCGAAATCTGGGTGACCGCGAAGACGAAGACGAGATCGAAGAACAGTTCGACGAAAGTGACGCGGTGATGCTGCTTCGGATTACGTTCGCGCAGCAACGTCCTGCGTGGTCCTGCTTGCGTCATGCGCCGTTCCCCGCCCTCGCCGGCCTTCGGTTATCTTCAGTCCGGCACGCCGGTCTGCAAGGCCAGCGCATGCAGCACGCCGCCCATCTGCCCTTGCAGCGACTTGTAGACGATCTGGTGTTGCTGCACGCGCGACTTGCCGCGGAACGATTCTGAGATCACCGTCGCCGCATAGTGGTCGCCGTCACCGGCGAGATCCCGGATCGTCACCTCGGCGTCGGGAATCGCCGCCTTGATCATCGATTCGATATCGCGGGCATCCATCGGCATCACACTTCTCCAGGCAGCCGGACGGCGATCCGCGACCTGACGCGGGCCCTGTTTCCGGCGTATTGAGACTACTATATCCGATTCACCGACAATAGCCCGCCCCATCGCCTGCGGCATCGGGGCTGCCCTTACGAGGTTGCCGATGAAAATTCCCGGCCCCGACCATCCGATCACCATCGAACCCGCGACCAAGCGCATCCGCGTCTTCGCCGGCGGCACGGTGATCGCCGACACCACCCATGCGCTCACGCTGCGGGAAGCGACCTACCCGGCGGTCTACTACATTCCGCGTGCCGATGCCGATCGCACGAAACTGTTGCGGACCGACCGCGTCACGCATTGCCCCTACAAAGGCGACGCGAGTTATTTCAGCATCCGCATCGAGAACGGGCCAACCATCGACAATGCGATCTGGAGTTACGAGACGCCGTATCCCGCCATGGTGGAGATCGCCGGGCATCTGGCGTTCTATCCAGACAAGGTAACCATTGAAGAGCTGCCGGTGTCGTGACGGAATACATATTCACAGCATAACAGGCGTCGTCCCCGCGCAGGCGGGGACCCATACGCCGCAGCGGCTCGGCTCCATCAACCATGGCCAGTTTATCTTATATAACCAATCATTGGTTTGGTGGGCCCCCGCCTGCGGGGGCACGACTCCGAGAATGTTTGAGCGCTTTGCGACTAATCGCATTTGAGTAGACCTCCCAAAAGACCTCGGAGATGCTCTCCCCGAGGTCTTTTGACTGATGGCTCTGGCCGGACCAAGCTCGAAGGAATGGTCCGCTACGCTCGAAAGATCGTCAGGCCCAGAATCAGCAGCACCAGGAAGATCACTACGAAGATGTAGAACAGCACGCGCGCGATATCGGCGGATGCCGCGGATACGCCGGTGAAACCCAGCAATCCGGCGATGATCGAGACCACGAGAAAAATCAGGGCCCACTTGAGAATACTCATCTTTTGCTCTCCAGGATTCTCATGCGATAACACCGGCCTCGAAACATGGTTCCCGTCGCGGTCAGGTGCGAGCACGGATCACACACGCCGCCACGTCGCGCAGGAGGCTGCATGAAGTCGATTGCCCATCCCGCGCCCGAAGTCGCTCCCGAGATCGCATCCAAGGCGCATGGCCGCAACCTGGCGCTGGATCGCGCGCGGACGTTCCTCACCGTGGTTGTCGTCATCCACCACGCGGTCATCCCGTACACTTATTTCGGACACACCGACCCGAAATCGTGGCTCGGCTTCGACATGGTCGTGCTCGCCACCGACAGTTTCTTCATGGCGATGTTCTTCTTCCTGTCGGGCCTGTTCGTCTGGCCGAGCCTCGCGCGCCGCGTGCCCGGCGTCTTCGCCTATGATCGATTGCTGCGACTGGGACTGCCGTTCGTGATCGCTGCGCTCACGGTGATCCCGATCGCGTACTACGCATTGGCATTGCGCGAGCAGCCGGACCTGCGCTTCAGCGCGTTCTGGTGGAACATGGTGACCGAGGGACCATGGCCAAGCGGTCCGGTGTGGTTCGTCTGGGTGTTGTTGCTGTTCGATCTTGCCGCCGGCGCGCTGTTTCGCATCAGTTCGAACTCGCTGTTCTGGATCAACCGCCTGTCCGTGCGCGGCTTCAAAAGCCCCGCACTGTTCTTCCTTGTGCTGGTGATCGTGACAGCCATTGCCTACGTCCCGATGCGGCTGATCTTTGGTCCGAGCTACTGGTTCGAATGGGGGCCGTTCTCGGTACAGGCCAGTCGCGTCCTGCTCTATGCGCTGTATTTCTTCATCGGCGCGGGCATCGGCGCCGGCCGCTTCAGCGAAGGCGTGCTGGCGTCCGAAGGCAAACTCGCGAATTCGAACTGGATGAACTGGGCCATCGTCACCCTCATCCCCTACGCCGGGTTGTGGGGGCTGATCTACATCAAGCGCGAAATCCTCGGCAATCCCGACACGCTGCCGATGTGGTACGAGGCCAGCTACAGCGTGCTGTTCGTGATCTTCAGCGCCGGGATGATGTTCACCATCCTCGCCTTCTTCATGCGCCTGAAACGTGAGGGCTGGAGCATTCTCGATCCGATGCAGAACGATGCCTATGGCATCTTCCTGGTGCACTACGCGTTCATACTGTGGATTCAATACTGGATGCTGGACCTCGACTGGCCTGCAATCGTCAAGGCACTGATCGCCTTCGTCGTGACAATGGCGACAAGTTGGATCGCCACGCGGCTGCTGCGGATGATACCGGGCTCGCAGCGGGTGTTGTGAGAAAGTCCCGTTTGGCCGACTGAAGCATCAACACGAAAGACGTCATACTCCGCGAAAGCGGAGTATCCAGTATTCCAGAGCGCCACTAATTCTATTGCTGACAGCGACTTGCGCGATCCCATCCTCTGTCATGGCCGGGCCTGTCCCGGCCATCCACGTCTTTCTTGCTGCGACCTTGTCAAGACGTGGATGGCCGGAATAAATCCGGCCATGACGACTGAGAGGTCAATGACAACCGACGAAAGCCTCAGTTCTTCCCGGCCATGTAATCCGGCAGCCAGCTTTCGAACGCCGCGCGCAGCGTCTCGATCTTCACAGGCTGCTCGCCGGCAACCGCGATCGCGTCGCCGCCGGTCTTGCCAAGTTGCACGCAAGGCACCTCGACCGCCTTCAGCTTGCTCAACACGCCGAGCAGGTCAGCATCGCGCACGGTGACAACGTAGCGCGCCTGATCCTCGCCGAACCAATAGCCGTGCGGAACGATCGCACCCGGCGCGGCGTCGAGCACAGCGCCGATGTTGCCGGCCATCGCCATCTCGGCGAGCGCAACGAGTAAACCGCCATCGGAGAGATCGTGCACCGCCGTCGCAGTGCCGGCGTGGATCATGCCGCGCACGACATCGCCGTTGCGCTTCTCCACAGCGAGATCGACCGGCGGTGGTGCGCCTTCCTCGCGACCGCAGACGTCGCGCAGATAAACCGACTGGCCGAGCCAGCCTTTAGTTTCGCCGATGAGAAGGATCGTCTCGCCTTCAGCCTTGAATGCAAGCGTGGCCGACTTGGTGAAATCGTCCAGCAGTCCGACGCCGCCGATCGACGGCGTCGGCAGAATGCCGCGGCCGTTGGTCTCGTTGTAGAGCGAGACGTTGCCGGACACGACCGGGAAATCCAGCACGCGGCAGGCATCCGCGATGCCGCGCAGGCAGCCGACGAACTGGCCCATGATCTCGGGCCGCTCTGGATTGCCGAAATTGAGATTGTCGGTGATGGCGAGCGGCTTGCCGCCGACTGCCGTGACATTGCGCCAGGCTTCCGCCACCGCCTGCTTGCCGCCCTCGAACGGATCGGCTTCGCAATAGCGCGGCGTGACATCGACGGTCATGGCGAGCCCCTTCGGGCCGTCCTCGATACGCACCACCGCGGCGTCGCCGCCCGGCCGCTGCACGGTGTTGCCGCCGATGACGTGATCGTATTGCTCCCACACCCAGCGGCGCGAGCACATGTCCGGCGCCGCGATCAGCTTCACCAGCGCATCGGTCACCGACACCGGCGGCGCAATGTCGCGCGCGTGGATCACGGGCAATGCCGGCGACGGCACATGCGGCCGATCGTAGACCGGCGCTTCGTCACCCAGTTCCTTGATCGGCAGATCCGCCATTACCTTGCCGCCGTGCTTGACGACGAAACGCTTGGTCGGCGTGGTGTAGCCGACGATGGCGAAATCGAGGCCCCACTTGCGGAAAATGTCTTCCGCTTCCTTTTCCTTCTCCGGCTTGAGCACCATGAGCATGCGCTCCTGGCTCTCGGAGAGCATCATCTCGTAAGCGCTCATGCCGGTTTCGCGTGTCGGCACCGCGTCGAGATCGAGATCGACGCCGAGATCGCCCTTCGCGCCCATCTCCACCGCCGAACAGGTCAGCCCCGCCGCGCCCATGTCCTGAATGGCGATGACGCAGTCCTTCGCCATGATTTCGAGGCAGGCTTCCAACAGCAGTTTCTCCGCGAACGGATCGCCGACCTGCACCGTGGGGCGCTTCTCGTCGCTGTCGTCATCGAATTCCGCCGACGCCATGGTCGCGCCATGAATGCCGTCGCGGCCGGTCTTGGAGCCGAGATAGACGATCGGCATGTTCACGCCGGAGGCCGCCGCGAGGAAGATGCCGTCGGTACGCGCCAGCCCCACTGCCATGGCGTTGACGAGGATGTTGCCGTCGTAGCGGGTGTGGAAGCGCACCTGCCCGCCGACGGTCGGAACACCAAAAGAATTGCCGTAGCCGCCGACGCCCGCGACCACGCCCGACACCAGATGCCGGGTCTTCGGATGCTCCGGCGCGCCGAACGACAGCGCATTGAGGCAGGCGATCGGCCGCGCGCCCATCGTGAAGACATCGCGCAGAATACCGCCGACGCCGGTGGTCGCGCCCTGATAGGGCTCGATGAAGCTCGGATGGTTGTGGCTCTCCATCTTGAACACGATGGCCTGCCCGTCGCCGATATCGATGACGCCGGCGTTCTCGCCCGGGCCGACCAGCACCCACGGCGCCTTGGTCGGCAGCCCGCGCAGATGGATTCGCGACGACTTGTAGGAACAATGCTCGTTCCACATCGCCGAGAAGATGCCGAGTTCGGTGAAGCTCGGCTCGCGTCCGATCAGCTTCAGGATGCGCTCGTACTCGTCCGGCTTGAGACCGTGGCTGGCGACCAGTTCAGGAGTGATTTTGGGCTGATGTTCCATCATGCACGTCTTTATGGCAGGTGCCCCTTATTAAGGAGATCATGCCGGGGAAAAAAGCCCCCATCCCCCTTTTCCCGCCCGATCCGCCCGCAACCCTGGTACGCCCGGGTTTGCACAATCCCGAAGGATCGGATTTAACCCTCCGCGACGCACTTTGCTGGGAGCCCTGAACCCGTGGACAATATCGCCATCTCCACCCCGCTGAAGCGGGCCGTCCATATCGAGACCGAGGGCGAATTCGCCGGCTGGCGGACCTGGAAACGGGATTCCTTCGAATCCAACAACGGCCCGTTCTGGCACAAGATCGAGGATGACGGCACGGTCCGCTGCGCCTTCCGGGTCGAGGCCAAGCACCTCAACGGCATGCGCAACGTCCACGGCGGCTGCTACATGACCTTCGCGGACTACTGCCTGTTCGCGCTCGCGCGCGAGCATCTCGACGGCCCCGGCGTCACCATCTCTTTTGCTTGCGACTTCCTCGACGCCGCGCGCGAGGGCGACCGCATCGATTGCGACGGCGAAGTGACCCGCGCCGGCGGTTCGCTGATCTTTCTGCGCGGCACGCTGCGCTGTGGCGAGCGAACCCTGTTCACCTTCTCCGCCACCATCAAGAAGGTGAGGCGGAAGCCGGCAGCGCCCGCGCCAGCGGCTTGAGTTAAGCGGCCTGCTCCAGATGCGCCGCGAGGCCGGCGAACAGGCCGCGGCCATCGGTGCAGCCCATGATGTCTTCGACGTGGTTCTCCGGATGCGGCATCATGCCGAGCACGTTGCCGCGCTCGTTGACGATGCCGGCGATCGACTGCGCTGCGCCGTTGATGTTGTGGGTGTCGCCGACTTCACCGCTGGCCGAACAGTAGCGATAGAGCACGCGGCCATCGCCATCGAGCCGCTTGATCGTTTCCGCATCGGCCGCGTAGTTGCCCTCGCCGTGCGCCACCGGCACGCGGATCACCTGCCCGGCATTGTAGCCGCGCGTGAACGGCGTATCGGACCGTTCGACGCGCAGATGCACGTCGTGGCAGATGAACTTGAGCCGCGCGTTGCGCATCAGGATGCCGGGCAGCAAGCCGGACTCGCAGAGAATCTGAAAGCCGTTGCAGACGCCGAGCACGAGGCCGCCGTCGGCCGCGAACTTGCGCACCGCGTCCATCACCGGCGAGCGCGCGGCGATGGCGCCGCAACGCAGGTAATCGCCGTAGGAAAAGCCGCCGGGCAGCACCACGAGATCGGTGCCCTTCGGCAGCGACGTTTCGGCGTGCCACACCATCGCGGACTCATGACCGGACACCAGCTTGAGCGTGCGCGCCATATCGCGTTCGCGATTGATGCCGGGGAAGACAAGAACGGCGGATTTCATTCGACAAACCTAGCTCAGCACTTCGACCCGATAGTTCTCAATGACGGTATTCGCCAACAGCTTGTCGGCGGCGTCCTTCAGCGCTGCTTCGGCCTTGGCCTTGTCGGCGCCGGGCAGTTCGATGTCGAACACCTTGCCCTGCCTCACGCTGGCGATGCCGTCGACGCCGAGCGATTTCAGCGCGCCTTCGATGGCCTTGCCCTGCGGGTCGAGAATGCCGTTCTTCAGTGTTACCGTCACACGCGCTTTCACGGCAGCCTCACCCTTTCACCAGCACCGGACCGGCACCCACCGGCCGTTCGTTTTCCGCCAGAATGCCGAGCCGCTTGGCGACGTCGGTATAGGCTTCGATCAGCCCGCCGAGATCGCGGCGGAAGCGGTCCTTGTCGAGCTTCTCGTTCGACTTCACATCCCACAACCGGCATGAGTCGGGGGAAATTTCATCGGCGACGATGATGCGCATCATGTCGTTCTCGAACAGCCGGCCGCACTCCATCTTGAAGTCGACGAGGCGGATGCCGATGCCGAGGAACAGCCCGGAGAGGAAATCATTGACGCGGATCGCCAGCGCCATGATGTCGTCGATCTCCTGCGGCGTCGCCCAGCCGAACGCAGTGATGTGCTCTTCCGACACCATCGGATCGTTGAGCTGATCGTTCTTGTAATAGAACTCGATGATCGAGCGCGGCAGCTGCGTGCCCTCTTCGATCCCGAGCCGCTGCGACAGCGAACCGGCGGCGACATTGCGCACCACCACCTCGAGCGGCACGATCTCGACCTCGCGGATCAACTGCTCGCGCATGTTGAGCCGGCGGATGAAGTGGGTCGGCACGCCGATGTCGTTCAGATGCTGGAAGATGTATTCCGAAATCCGGTTGTTGAGGACGCCCTTGCCCTCGATCACCTGGTGTTTCTTGGCATTAAACGCGGTGGCGTCGTCCTTGAAGTGCTGGATCAGGGTTCCCGGCTCTGGCCCTTCGTACAGGACCTTGGCCTTGCCTTCATAAATGCGACGCCGACGGCTCATGGGGATGTACCGTGTGTTGTTGAAATCCATGGGAGGGGTGTGCTCCGTTCAAAGAGGCGATCCACGACGGAGCTGCCGTGAAGACCGGAAATGCGAAACAGAACAAGAACCGGACCTGGGGCCGAACCTACCCGATCGGTCGCCTGAGCACAATCGATCCGCTCAATCGCCGGCCAGTTATACCTAACCCGTCCGTCCGGCCTGCGACCTCGGGCGCCGTTGTTTTGGCCTTGTTCGCCAATTATCTATGCTCGCGGACCACTCCCCGCAATGCGGCCGCAACGGCCCGAAACAGGATCGGAACCCGAATCATGACGACCTTCGACAAGCGCCAGGAAGGTTTCGAAAAGAAATTCGCCCTCGACGAGGAGCAGAAGTTCAAGGCCGAGGCCCGCCGCAACAAGCTGCTCGGCCTGTGGGCCGCGGAACAGCTCGGCAAGAACGGCGACGAGGCCGCCGCCTACGCCAAGGATGTCGTGGCCGCGGACTTCGAGGAAGCCGGCGACAAGGACGTGCTGCGCAAGGTCGCGACCGACCTCGCCGGCAAGGGCGTCACCGAACAGCAGGTCCGCGCCAAGATGGACCAGCTGATGGCCGAAGCCGTCGCTCAGGTGAAAGCGGGAATCTGAGCCCTCGCCTCCTGAGAAGAATCGATCCGGGCGTCGCTCAAAGCGGCGCCCGAATTGTTTTGGCCGCGCCCGCCCCAACTCCGTCATGGCCGGGCTTGTCCCGGCCATCCACGTCTTTCTTGCTGCCTGTCCGTCAAAGCGTGGATGGCCGGAATAAATCCGGCCATGACCAGCTAATACTTTTGCCTGCGGCTTGCCTTGAAACGGATATAGGATTATATTCCGTTTTATGATCCTCCCTCATATCCCACCCGTTCTCACCCGCCTCCGCGTCCAACCCGACGAGCCGGCTGATGACCCGCAACCGGTTCCGCACCGGCGACGCGGCGGGCGGCAGCCGTATGCGGATTCGACCGTGGCTTGGGTCCGCCGACTGATCGAACAGACCACGTTGTCGCAACATCAGATTGCAGAAAAGACCGGCGTCAAGCGCGCGACCATTTCGATCTGGACGAAAAACTATAGTTGGACGCGCCCGCCATTCGCGCCGCGCGCGCCCGGCGACGTGCCGCGTTGGCGCGCCGGACCGGGGCCGAAATTGCGTCTGTTGACGGGGCGACTGGTCGCGATCGCCGAGCGCATGGTGCGCGAACTGGAAGAGAGCGAGGACACCGATCTCGACAAGCTCGTGCAGGCGCTACAGGTCGTGAAGATGGCGCGGACCACGGCCATGGGCAACAAGCGCCGCCCGTTCCTTATCGGGACGGCGCGCACGGGATGGCAGACGATGAAGGAGGACGAAGCGATCCGCGCCGCGCTGCGGGAAATGCACCGCCGCGGCGTCGAGATCGACCGCGCCCCGCAGGAGGCGGTGGACCTCGTGATCGACGCCAATACGCCGATGGAGGACGATCACCCGGCGTTGCGGCCGAGGGGCGCGAGAAGTCGAAGATAGGAAAGAGTGCGTTTGCGCGCCCCTTCAAGCGGTACTGGACTAAATATATCAAAACTGATATAATTCAGCCATGAAGCCGGTGTCCTTCATCGGAAATGCCCTCGACGCGGTGCGTGCGTTTCCCGACGGCGCGCGCCGCGAAATGGGTTTCCAGATCGATCGGCTTCAACGCGGCCTCGACCCCGATGACTGGAAGCCGATGAAAACCATCGGCCCGGGCGTTCGGGAAATCAGGGTGCGGGATGCCGCCGGCGCCTATCGGGCGATCTACATCGCCGCGCTGGCGGATGCCGTTTACATCCTGCACGCCTTCCAGAAGAAGAGCGCGGCGACATCGAAACGCGACCTCGAGCTCGCCGCCGCGCGGTTCAGAGACTTGATGCGGAGAGAGCGGCCATGACCGAGCAACGTTTCGACAATGTCTGGGATGCGCTGGAAACGTCTCCGGCCGATGCCGCCAACATGAAGGCGCGCTCCACGCTGATGATCGCCATCCGCGACGTTGTCGAAGGCTGGAAACTGACACAGGCCGACGCCGCCAGACGGCTGGGCGTGACTCAGCCACGCATGAACGATTTGCTGCGCGGGCGCATCGACAAGTTCAGCCTCGATGCTTTGATGATCCTCGCGACTAAGGCGGGCCTGACTGTCGAGTGGCACGTTGTCAAACCGGCGGCGTGATCCGAGCGCCGTCCTCGCCTGGGCGCAGCACGTAGTCCACACGAGCGTAACGATATGCAGGAACAAACATGATTAAGGAAAGCCGGACGTCGCTGCGCTCATCCGGGCTACGCTTGCTAATTGCCGATGCGAACCGCGTTAGTGATGATATAGAATTACTGCGCACGACTATATGCACCGCAGTTAAATTGAGATGACCTTTCTCGGATTCGACATAAATTGGAGCGCACAAACTTGGGCAGCGGTTGCCAGTGCAATCGCTGCCTGGGTGGCGTTTGCTCTTTCACTATTTAATTTGCGAACGTCGCAGTTGGCATTGCGCATTTCCGAAGCGCAAGAATCACGTCGTAAGCCGTCGATAGCCTCATATCTTCAAGATGCTTATATTACGGTTGGAGCTAGGCCGAGCGCGCGCGTATATGCAGTGCTGGTTTCACTAAGCAATAAATCAGATAACGACAATGGAATAGCATCTACAGCTCTCCACCTAACTTACGCGAAGAAAGGTGGCTTAGAGTTTACGGTAAAGGTCAGTCCAGAGGACCCGCCACCGAGCTTTTTTGCTGATAAATCAGCCAAGCATCTTCAGGTGCCATTTCGCATTGACGCACATCAGATCGTATCGGGTTGGGCCTTCTTTGCAGTGGAGAATGCCATCCTAGAAGGTGCTTCCATCAAAGGAACCCGCTTTGCCTTCATTGATGCACATGAGAATGAGACGGTTGTCGAGCCACTAAATGTTCGGGAATATAGCAATGTTTTTAAAGCGCACCCGACTGAAGAAGTCGTCCCAAAAACTACCGGGGCGCCTTGTCCCCATAGTGGCTGATGCTGCGATCGCAACGGAAACGTTGGGCTATGGTCGCCTTATCCCGTTGGTCATTCTAGACACGTCGAATCGGCCGGACTTGGAAGAATTTATCAGGGTGCACCAGTACTCAGGTCCGGGCGACGTGACTTCACAATGGGCAACGTTGGAAGATGGTTCGGATCGGATTGGGCTGGTTCTAACTTTCAGCGGTCCGATGGATTTGACCGTTATTCTCGCCTTCGATCCCGATAAGCAAGGCGGACTAGTTGATCAAATTATTCACGCAAAAGGTCTCTACATACAAGCTGGCCGGCCCGGCGATCGTTTAATCAAGAACCCAAATGCACCAAAAGTCATCGCGAATATCCCTGAAACTGGCTTTGGCACGATGTGGGAAAAGATTTTCCTTAAAGTTGCAGTAAAGCGGGCGCGCGCAGATGGGATTGGCAGGCGGCAGGCCAAGGAAGCCGCCCGCGAGTATATTACCCAATGGAGGGAATTCGGAAACTTTCGTATCAACAAGAGGCCAACTGATTTTTCTTCCACCGACTAACGAGCGCCCTACGGCTTCGCACCCTCCTCCACTCTCCCCGCCAGCCCATCCAGCACTCGCGCCAAATCGCTCTCCACCGCCACCGCCTCGACATCCACCACCCGATAACCCCTCGCCTCCAGCCACTCGCGCCGCGCGGCGCGGTCGGTGGGGATGGTGGGGGCTTCGTTCGGGTTGACGATCTCGATGGCGATGCGGTGGACGAAGGAGACGAAGTCGGGGATGTGGCGGCCCACCGGCGTCTGGCGTCGGAACTGGCCGGCGAAGCGGCGGTCGGTGGTCAGCGCCTTCCACAGCAGGCGTTCGGCGTCACTCGGATTGCGGCGGAGCAGCCGCGCCAGCCCGCGAATGCTGCCGCCGTCGCTGCCGCCCGAACCCTGCTCGGCCAATAGCTCCCGCAGCCGCTTGCCTTGACTGGCATCGAGCACGCCGCCCTTCGCCGGGCCCTTGCGCCCTTCCGCGATCGCCATCACCACGCCGTGCAGCGTGTGCATGTCCTGCTTGGTCGGCTCCATGCGGGTAAAAATGTTGCGCAGGTTCACCAGCATGGTGTCGCGCTTTTCCGCCGGGCGCAGGAATTCCACCCGGTCGAGTTCGTTCACCAGATTGTCGAAGAACGCTTGCATCTGGTGCTGCGAGGCGCGCTCGGAGCGCTCCGGCATCGCGAACGGCAACGCGTTCGCTGTGGCCAGCTTGAACCACTCGTAGCCCATCAGCAGCACGGCTTGCGCGAGGTTGAGCGAGGCGAAGCCGGGATTGACCGGATAGGTGACGATGCGGTCGGCCAGCGCCACCTCGTCGTTCGTCAGGCCATAGCGCTCGCGGCCGAATAGAATCGCGGCGGAGGCGCCGGTGGCGATATGGGTCGACATCTCCCGCGCCGCCGCCTCCGGCCCCACCACCGGCTTGGCCTGATCGTGGGCGCGCGCGGTGGTGGCGAACAGCAGCGACACGTCGGCGATGGCCGCTTCCACCGTGTCGAACAATTCCACCTTGTCGAGGATATGATCGGCGCCGGCGGCTGAGCGCTGCGCGGCGACGTTCGGCCAGCCGTCGCGCGGCTTCACCAGCCGCAGCCGGGTCAGCCCGAAATTGCCCATGGCGCGCGCGCACATGCCGATGTTCTCGCCGAGCTGCGGCTCGACCAGCACCACCACCGGCCCCTCGAGGGCGTGGCCGGTCTTGGTCTTGTCGGTGCCTGAGCCGGACATGCGGTGTCGCTTTCTGGTGGTTGCGTCGATGGGCCGCGCGAGGCTGCGAGCCGGTTGCGTGCAGTCGTTTCGGATTGGCCTCGCGGCGGGTTTTCTCCAGCCCAAGGATGGGTTTGTCGAGCATTTTTGACGCTGCGATGCAACCCTCGCGCCGGCATCGGGCCGAACCGCCGGCAAATTGTCCGAAAGCCGGCCCGCGCATGGCGGAATTGATCGAAATGGGCTCCCTTCGGAGGGCGCGTCGGCTTTCGTCGCCGGCTGTGCGGTGCTATAGCCCGGCGATAATCAAAAACCAGCCGCGCCCCGTCACGCGAACTTTCGAAAAGGCCCCCTTCCCCATGGCGAAAATCAAGGTGACCAACCCCGTCGTCGAACTCGACGGCGACGAGATGACCCGGATCATCTGGCAATACATCAAGGACAAGCTGATCCACCCCTTCCTCGATGTGAACCTTGAATATTACGACCTCGGCATCGAATACCGCGACAAGACCAACGATCAGGTCACCGTCGATGCCGCCAACGCCATCAAGAAACACGGCGTCGGCGTCAAGTGCGCCACCATCACCCCCGACGAAGCGCGGGTGAAGGAATTCAACCTCAAGCAGATGTGGAAGTCGCCGAACGGCACCATCCGCAACATCCTCGGCGGCGTGATCTTCCGCGAGCCGATCATCTGCAAGAACGTGCCGCGTCTGGTGCCGGGCTGGTCGAAGCCGATCATCATCGGCCGCCACGCCTTCGGCGACCAGTACCGCGCGACCGACTTCAAGTTCCCCGGCAAGGGCGTGCTGACGATGAAGTTCGTCGGCGAGGACGGCAGCGTGATCGAGCGCGAAGTCTTCCAGTCCCCCGGCGCCGGCGTAGCCATGGGAATGTACAATCTCGACGATTCCATCCGCGATTTCGCCCGCGCCTCGTTCAATTACGGCCTGTCGCGCGGCTATCCGGTGTATCTCTCGACCAAGAACACCATCCTCAAGGTCTATGACGGCCGCTTCAAGGATATCTTCCAGGAGCTTTACGACGCCGAGTTCAAGAAAGATTTCGAAGCCAAGGGCCTGACCTACGAGCATCGCCTGATCGACGACATGGTGGCCTCCGCGCTGAAGTGGTCCGGCGGCTACGTCTGGGCGTGCAAGAACTACGACGGCGACGTGCAGTCCGACACCGTGGCGCAGGGCTACGGCTCGCTCGGCCTGATGACGTCGGTGCTGCTGACGCCGGACGGCAAGACGGTGGAAGCCGAAGCCGCCCACGGCACCGTGACGCGTCACTATCGCGAACACCAGAAAGGCAAGGAAACCTCGACCAACTCGATCGCGTCGATCTTCGCCTGGACGCAGGGTCTCTCGCATCGCGCCAAGCTCGACAACAACGAAGAGCTGGCGAAGTTCGCCAAGACGCTGGAGCGGGTCTGCGTCGAGACAGTCGAGTCCGGCTTCATGACCAAGGACCTCGCGCTGCTCGTCGGCGCCGACCAGCGCTGGCTCTCCACCACCGGCTTCCTCGACAAGGTCGCGGCGAACCTCACCGCGGCAATGACGCCGGCGTAACGCCAGCCTTCATTCGCGACAAAGGGTGGCACGGAATCCGCGCCACCCTTTTTCATGAGTTCGAACCAGAGAAAGAGATGATACGGCCATGACGACACGCGACCAGTTTCGTTTCTTCCATCCGTTCCGGGTGCGCTATTCGGAGATCGACGGCCAGGGCGTGCTGTTCAACGCGCACTACCTCACCTATTACGACACCGCGATCACCGAATTCTTCCGCGCGCTGGGCTACGACCAGTATGCCGACGCGCAGAAGTCCGGCGTCGATTTTCACGTCGTGAAAGCCGTGGTCGAGTACAAGGCCCCCATCCGGTTCGACTGGGATCTCGACGTCGGCGTGCGCGTCGCGAAGATCGGTAATTCGAGCATGACGTTCGCACTCGCGATCTTCCGCAAGGACGAGAGCGAACTGTTGGCGACTGGCGAGATCGTCTGGGTCAACACCGATCAGACCACACATCGCCCGGTGCCGATCCCGGCGGCGACGCGCGAATTGCTCGGCGGCGATATTCCGCGAACTGCCTGACGCTCACGCCGCCGACGGTTGACCGCCTTCCGCCGACTTCGGCGCAAGCGCGGCCGTTACACCGCCGGCGATCTGCGACAGCATCGCCTTGGCGATTTCCTGCTCGCCCATGATCACCGACGTCGCGCCGTGATGCTTGAGGTGAGCGATCTCCTCCTCGGAATGCGCGCGCGCGATGATCGGCAGGCTGGCGCTGATGCCGCGCGCCTTGGCGACGATCTGGCCGCCCTCGAACGCATCCGGGATCGCCACTAGCAAGCCGCGCGCGGCGCCGACATTGGCGGCTTGCAACATATCGGGCGCCGCGGCATTGCCGCTGATGATCTCGACGCCCTGCTCCCGCAATCGCTCGATGATGCCGGGATTGTCCTCGATCACCAGCACCGGCGTCCCGGCCTGCCGCAACGCCGCGCTGACCACGCTGCCGACGCGGCCATGGCCGACCAGCACCACATGATCGGTGAGCGGCGACACCGGCAGCGGTTCGCGTGTAGCGCTGCCTTCGTCGGCGACGGCGATCTCAATGCCGCTTCCTTCGTTGGTCGATTTCGCGGCTTCGCGCTTCGCCAGAAAGCGATCCAGCAGCGCGAACCACAGCGGGTTGAGCATGATCGAGATGATCGCGCCGGCCAGCACCAGGTCGCGGCCGCGATCGGTCATCAATGACAGGCTGACGCCGAGCGTCACCAGGATGAAAGAGAATTCGCCGATCTGCGCAAGGCTCGCGGAAATCGTCAACGCGGTCGAGGTCGGATGCCCGAACAGCCGGACGATGGCGAAGGCGGCGATCGATTTGCCGAACAGAATGATGAACAGCGTCGCCAGCAGCGGCAGCGGCTCCTTCACGATGATGGCGGGATCGAACAGCATGCCGACCGACACGAAGAACAGCACCGCGAATGCATCGCGCAGCGGCAGCGTCTCATTGGCGGCACGCTGGCTCAATTCGGATTCGCTGAGGATCATGCCGGCGAAGAACGCGCCGAGCGCGAACGACACATCGAACAGGATCGCCGCGCCGAAGGCGACGCCGAGCGAAATGGCGAACACCGCCAGCCGGAACAGTTCGCGCGAGCCGGTATGCGCGACATAGTGCAGGATCCACGGGATCACCCGCCGGCCGACCACCAGCATGAACACCACGAAGGCCGCGACCTTGCCGAGCGTAATCGCGATCGGCCACATCAGCGCCGACAGATCGAAGCTGCCCGTCGTGTTCTCGCTCATCAGGCCCGCCAGCGCCGGCAGCAATACCAGCGTCAGCACCATGGCGACGTCCTCGACGATCAGCCAGCCGACCGCGATGCGGCCGCGCTCGGTGTCGATCAGCCGCCGTTCCTGCATGGCGCGGAGCAGCACCACCGTGGACGCGGTCGAGAGCGCGAGCCCGAACATGATGCCCTTGCCGGTGCTCCAGCCCAGCGCCCAGCCGAGCGCCCAGCCCATCACGGTGGCAGCGGAGATTTGCACCACGGCACCGGGTAGCGCGATGGCCCGCACCGACCACAAATCTTTCAGCGAGAAATGCAGGCCGACACCGAACATCAGCAGGATGATGCCGATTTCAGCGAGTTCGTTGGCAATGTTCTGATCGGCGACGAAACCGGGCGTGAACGGGCCCATCACCACGCCGGCCAAGAGATAGCCGACCAGCGGCGAGACGCGCACCCGCTGGACCAGCGCGCCAAGAATAAATGCCAGCACGAGGCCGACCACGACCGTGGAAATCAATGGGGTATTGTGATGCATGGGGCATTTTGCTGCGGACGCGAGCGAGATGCCAGCAAGCATTTGGCTACCCATCGCCGCACCACGGCACCAAGGTGTCGCGAGATCGTTACACAAGCACGAAATTGTGAAGCGAGACGCATGATCCCGAAAAGTGGTCCCCGGTTTTCGGGAAAGATCATGCTCGAACTAAAAGGCCCTGTGATCCCGCACGCGCGGATGCGCGCCGATGCCGCATGCGCCAGAAATCCCGCCGCTGATTGCGGACTCGCAAATTGGTTCCGCGACGCCACGTTAAGTTAGGTCATCGTCATCGAGGAGTGTCAGCCATGAAAGACCTTATCGTTAAACTCGAACATGATAAGTCGCACGATCAGGCGCTCGGCTTTGCCGTCTCCGTCGCGGAGACCTTCAACGCTCATCTCGCCGGCGTGGCCTATGGCAACCTGACCGGTCTTCCCGATTACGGCATGGCCGGCGTCCCCGGCAGCGTGGTGGCGGAAATCCTCGCGCAGAGCGAACAGGCGGCGCGCACGGCGCTCACCCGCTTTCATGCCGTCGCCGGACGCAACGGAATTTCCATCTCGGATCATCTGGTGCTCGATACCGGCTTCGGCGCGGCGGACACCTTCGCGTCGTTCGCGCGGCATTACGATCTCAGCATCCTGCGACAGACCGACGATGAAGGGCCTGACAACGGCCTGATCATCGAGGCCGCGTTGTTCAACACCGGACGGCCGGCGATCGTCGTGCCCTACATTCAGTCCCAAGGTCTGAAGCTCGATCGGGTGCTATGCTGCTGGGATGGCGGCGCGCCCGCCGCGCGCGCGGTGAACGACGCATTGCCGTTCCTCAAGCGTGCGGGCACCGTTGAAATTCTCAATGTCACGCGGAGCAAGGACGACACGTCGCATCGCGAAATTCGCGGCATGGAGATCGCCAATCATCTGGCGCGGCACGACGTTCAAGTCGAAATCGAAACGACGTCTGCACCGGATCGCAGCATCGCCGACGTGATCTTGTCGCATGCGGCGGACAAGTCAGCGGACCTGATCGTGATGGGCGGCTACGGCCATTCGCGGTTACGCGAATTCGTGCTCGGCGGCGTCACACGCGACATCCTGCGCTCGATGACGGTGCCGGCGTTCCTGTCGCGGTGATGACGAATTAGGTTCGATCGCTGTTTTATTCGTCATTGCGAGGAGCGCAGCGACGAAGCAATCCAGTCCTTGCTTATCTGTTTTCTGGATTGCTTCGCTTCGCTCGCAATTGTGCGAGTTCACTAATTCGCTGATTGAGGGTTGTTTGATTTTGCGGCGGCGAAGTCCTTTGGGGTTTTGCCGCCGAGGGCTTGATGGGGTCTGAAGGTGTTGTAGTAGACGATATACTCGAACAGTTCGTT
>JBQCHY010000030.1:0-21494 GCA_051954235.1 Xanthobacteraceae bacterium | reverse complement strand
TATTTTTGGGTGGGTTTTTCCCGGTAATACAATTATTTTTTTATTTTTTTTAAATATATTTTGTTGGCCTGTTAAACGCGGGGTATTCACGACGGTGAGGGTGCGCCGCTTCACTTTACGTCGGATGCTCTCTAGTCTGACCACTTAAGGCAACTCCATGTCCGCGAAATCCGCTCCCGCCCGTCCGATGCCGCGATTGTATCTCGCGACGCCCGTGGTGGATGACGCGACGGCGCTGGCCGCCATGCTGCCTGACGTTCTCACCAGCGCCGATATTGCCGCCGTGCTGCTGCGATTGGTCGACAGCGATCCGCGCACCCTGATCGGCCGCATCAAGACGCTCGCCCCCATCGTGCAGAACGCCGGCGCCGCGCTGTTGCTCGACGGCCACGCCGATCTGGTGGCGCGCGGCGGCGCCGATGGCGCGCATCTCACCGGTCTCGCGGACATGCAGGAAACGCTGCCGAGCCTGAAGCCGAATCGCATCGCGGGCGTCGGCGGGCTACACACCCGCCACGACGCCATGGTCGCGGGCGAAACCGGGGCCGATTATGTGCTGTTCGGCGAGCCGGATGCGCGCGGCGAGCGCCCCTCGGCGGAGGCCGTCGCGGAACGGCTGAACTGGTGGGCGGAGCTGTTCGAGCCGCCCTGCGTCGGCTATGCCGCGAGCCGCGACGAAGCCCGCGCCTTCGCGGCCGCAGGCGCCGATTTTGTCCTTGTCGCTGACATGATTTGGTCCGATCAAGCGGGACCGGCCGCGGCGCTTGCGGATGTGGCCGCAGCGCTCAAGGACGGTTATGCGGCAGCGGGACACTCTTTCACCGGGCGGAATTGACGCGGGCATGAGACTGCTGCGCGCCGTCACGATTCTGTTTGGTTCGGCGCTGCTCGCACCGAGCGCGCAAGCGCAGCTCTCGCTGGTGCCGCCGGCCGCGATTCCGCAGCCGCAGGCCCAGCCCGCGCCCGAGCATCACCCGGCGCCGAAAGCCGCACCCAGACACACGCCGAAAGCGGCGCCGAAACCCGCTCCGAAGCCGGAGGCCAAGTCCGCGCTCCCGCCGGTGCGTAAATCGACCACGACGGAAAAGCCGGCGTCCCCTGAGGCGGCGAAGGCGGCCGCCACCGCCGAGAGCAACGATCTCGACGCCGTGCTGAACGAACCGCCGAATGTCGATCTGGTGTTCGGCGCCTATCAGCGCGGTTTCTATCGCACGGCGTTCAACCTCGCGACGAAGCGCGCGCAGGAGAAGAACGACACCGCCGCGATGACCATGCTGGGCGAACTCTATGCCAACGGCCAGGGCGTCAAACGCGACTACGCCAAGGCGATCCAGTGGTACAAGCGCGCCGCCGACCAGGGCGACCGCGAGGCGATGTTCGCGCTGGCGATGCTGAAGATCGGCGGACAGGGCGGCCCGGCCGACCGCGAGGGCGGCGCGGGCCTGCTGGCTTCGGCGGCGAAACTCGGCGAGCCCAAGGCGGCCTATAATCTGGCGCTGCTCTATGTCGACGGCCAGACCTTCCCGCAGGACTTCAAGCGCGCCGCCGAACTGCTGCGGATCTCCGCCGACGCCGGCAACGCCGAGGCGCAATACGCGCTGGCGAGTTTCTACAAGGAAGGCACCGGCGTTCCGAAGGACATCGACAAGTCGGTGCGGCTGCTGCAAGCCGCCGCGATGGCCGGCAATATTCCCGCCGAAGTCGAATACGCCATCGCGCTGTTCAACGGCACCGGCACAAGCAAGAACGAGGTCGCCGCAATCTCCTTGCTGCGCAAGGCGGCGCGGCAGAACAATCCCATCGCCCAGAACCGGCTCGCGCTGGTGCTGACGCAGGGCAAGGGCGTGCCGGTCGACATGATCGAAGGACTGAAATGGCATCTGGTGGCGAAAACCGCCGGTAAGGGCGATCCGCTGCTCGACGAGGCGTTGGCGCGGCTCACGCCGGAGGATCAGGCCAAGGTCGAGGCCGCCGCCCGGAAATGGCTCGGCACCAAATGATCGGCCCGAAGATCGGGCCAAAGAACGGCTCTTGACGGCACGCGCCCCGCAAGGCACCCAATCCCCTCACCAAACGCCCCGTTGGGGCGCGATGAATCGAGACGCTCATGCTGCATTCCGCCCTCATCAACGTCATGGTCAAGGCCGCGCGCCGCGCCGGCCGCAGCCTGAGCCGCGATCTCGGTGAAGTCGAAAATCTCCAGGTGTCGCTGAAAGGCCCGGCCAATTTCGTCAGCGCCGCCGACAAGCGCGCCGAGGAGATGCTCTACAGCGACCTCTCGAAAGCCCGCCCCGGTTACGGCTTCATCGGCGAGGAAGGCGGCACCCGCGAAGGCGCTGACAAAACCCATACATGGATCGTCGATCCGCTCGACGGCACCACCAACTTCCTGCACGGCATTCCGCAGTTTGCGATTTCGATCGGCCTGCAACGCGAAGGTACGATGATCGCCGGTGTAATCTACAATCCGGCCACCGACGACCTGTTCATCGCCGAGCGCGGCAAGGGCGCGTTCCTCAACGACACAAGGCTGCGCGTCGCCGCGCGCAAGCAGTTGCACGATTGCGTCATCGCCTGCGGGCTGCCGCACATCGGCCGCGGCGACCTGCCGTTGTCGCGCGACGAAATGACGGCGTTGCAGCCGCGCGTCGCGGGCCTGCGCCGCTTCGGCGCGGCGTCGCTCGACCTCGCTTACGTCGCGGCGGGCCGCCTCGACGGCTACTGGGAGCGCAACCTCAAGCCGTGGGACATCGCGGCAGGCCTGATCATGATCCGCGAAGCCGGCGGCGTGGTCAGCGACATCCAGACGCCCGGCGATCCGCTGGTCACCGGCGACGTCGTCTGCGGCAACGAGATCATCCACGCCGAACTGACGAAGATTCTGCGGCCGCTGAAGAAGTAATTGTGATGCTTGGATGAGCCAGCGCGCTTTTCTTCCTTCTCCCCTTGCGGGAGAAGGTGGCGCGGACGCAGTCCGTGCCGGATGAGGGGTTGGCGCGCACCGGCTTACCCCTCACCCGTCTTCGCTTCGCGAAGCCACCCTCTCCCGCAAGGGGAGAGGGTTAGGCCGTGCATTTTGTAACGCTTCGTCGTTACTCCGCCGCCGACACCTGCGCCGGGGTGAATCCGGCATCTGCCCGACCTTCCTCGCGCGCCGCGCGGGAGAACAGGCGCTGCACGAAGACGAAGAACACCGGCACCATCAGCAGCGCGAGGATGACCACCGCGATCATGCCGCCCATCACGCCGGTGCCGAGCGCCTGCTGGCTTTGTGCGCCGGCACCGCTGGCGATCACCATCGGTAACACGCCGCTGACGAAGGCGAGACCCGTCATCACGATCGGCCGGAAGCGCAGCTGACAGGCTTCCAGCGTCGCCGCGATCAGCGATTTGCCTTCGGCACGCAAGTCCTTCGCGAACTCGATGATGAGAATGGCGTCCTTCGCCGCGAGGCCGATGATCGTCACCAATCCCACCGTGAAGTACACACCGTTCGGCAGATCGCGCAGCGTCGAGGCGATCACCGCGCCGACCATGCCGAGCGGGATCGTCAGCAGCACCGCCAGCGGAATCGTCCAGCTCTCGTACAGCGCTGCCAGACATAGGAACACCACGAGAATCGACAGCGCCAGCAGGAACGGCGCCTGCGAGCCGGAGAGCTTTTCCTGCAACGACTGGCCGGTCCATTCGTAACCGAAACCGCGCGGCAACAGATCGGCGAGCCGCTCCATTTCCTTGATGGCGTCGCCCGAGGTGAAGCCGGGCCGCGCCTCGCCGCTGATGCGCACCGACGGGTAGTAGTTGAAGCCGACGATCTGCGTCGGCCCGCGCGCCCACTCGATGGTGGCGAAGGACGACAGCGGCACCACCTGCCCACGGCTATTCTTGACGCTGTAGTTCAGGATGTCGTCGGCATTCATGCGGTCGGACGAATCCGCCTGCACGATGACGCGCTGCATGCGGCCGCGATTGGGGAAGTCGTTGATGTAGGCCGAGCCGAGATTGGTCGAGATGGTGTTGTTGATATCCTCGAAGGTGATGCCGAACGCGCTCGCCTTTTCGCGATCTATCATCAGATTGACCACCGGCGCTTCCGGCAGGCCCTCGACGTAGACCTTCTGCAAGACGGGACTCGCATTGGCATCCGAAACCAGCTTGGTCGCGGCGTCACGCAAGGCGCGATAGCCCTTCTGTCCGCGATCCTGCAAGCGGAAGCTGAAGCCCGACGAATTGCCGAGATTATCGATCGGCGGCGGCTGCAACGCCGAGATCTTCGCGTCGCGCAGGCCTTCCATGTGCTTGTTGACGTCGTTGACGATGGCCGCGGCGGAATCCTTGCTTCCGCGCTCCGACCAGTCCTTCAACGTGATGAACGCCTGCGCAGTGTTCATGCCCTGCCCGAGGAAGCTGAAGCCGGTGAGGAAGGTGACGTCCTTGATGCCGTCGCGCTTGGCGAGATAGTCCTCGACCGATTTCACCGCCGCCTCGGTGCGGGCGAACGACGAATCCGCCGGGGTCTGCACGTCGGTGGTGATGAAGCCCTGATCGTCGATCGGCAGGAAGCCCGCCGGCATCCGCACGAAGGCCCAGCCGAGGCCGACGAGCAGAATGGCGTAAACGATCATCAGCCGGCCGGTGCGCTTCAGCGACCAGCCCACGGTGCGGGTGTAGCGCACGCGGGTGCGGTCGAGCGCACTGTTGAACAGGCCGAAAAAGCCGCGCCGCGCATGGCCGTGCCCGGCCTTCACCGGCTTGAGCAAGGTGGCGCACAAGGCCGGCGTCAGCGACAGCGCCATCAGCGCCGAGAAACCGATCGCCGCCACCATTGTCACCGAGAACTGCCGATAGATGATGCCGACCGAGCCGGGGAAGAACGCCATCGGCACGAACACCGCCGCCAGCACCGTGGTGATGCCGACGATGGCGCCGGTGATCTGCGACATCGCCTTGCGGGTCGCTTCCTTCGGCGGCAACCCTTCCTCCGCCATGATGCGTTCGACGTTCTCGACCACGACGATGGCGTCGTCGACCAATATGCCGATGGCCAGCACCATGCCGAACATCGTCAGCATGTTGATGGAGTAGCCGAACGCCAATAGCGTCGCGCAGGTGCCGAGCAGCGCCACAGGCACCACGATGGTGGGAATGATGGTGTAGCGGAAGTTCTGTAGAAATAAGAACATCACCAGGAACACCAGCACCACCGCCTCGATCAGCGTGTGCACCACCTTTTCAATGGAGGCCTTCACCACCGGCGTGATGTTGTAGGGAATCTCGTACTTGATATTCGCCGGGAAGAACTTTGAGAGTTCCTTCATCTTGGCTTCGACCGCGCTCGCGGTCGCCAGCGCGTTGCCGGTCGGCGACATCAGCACGGACAGGCCCGCGGCCGGCTTGCCGTTCAGCCGCGTGGTGAACTGATAGCCCATGCCGCCGATCTCGATGCGGGCGACGTCGCGCAGCCGCACCGTCGAGCCGTCGGGATTGGCGCGCAGCACGATGCTGCCGAATTCGTCCGGGGAGCCGAGTTGGCCCTTCACCAGCACCAGCGCCGAGACTTTTTGATCCTTGTTGCTGGGCTCCGCGCCGACGCTGCCGGACGCGACCTGCGCGTTCTGCGCGTTGATCGCCTTGGTGACGTCGTCGGCGGTGAGGTTAAAGCCGACCAGCTTGTCCGGGTCGATCCAGATGCGCAGCGACTGTTCGGTGGAATACAGCGTAGCGCGGCCGACGCCGGGAATGCGGCGGACTTCGCCGAGCACGTTGCGGACCATGAAATCGCCGAGCGCGACTTCGTCCATGCTGCCGTCGGTCGAGGACAGCGTGATGATCTGCAGCACCGCGCTGGAGGCTTCCTCGATCAGGATGCCCTGCTGCAACACCGCGCGCGGCAACCGCGACTCGATGCGCTTGATGCGGTTCTGCACGTCCACCGACGCCATGGCGACATCGGTGCCGGGCTGGAAGAACGCGGTGATTTCCACCTGTCCCAGCGAGTCGCTGGTGGATTCGAAGCTCAGGATATCGTTGGCGCCGTTGAGCTCTTCTTCGATCAAGCGCGTGACGCTGTTGTAGAGGTTCTCCGGCGAAGCGCCCGGATAGCTGGTCGACACCGAGATCGACGGCGGCGCGATGATCGGATACTGCGCGACGGCGAGGAACGGGATCGAAATCGCGCCGATCAAGCAGATGAACAGCGCGACGACCCAGGCGAAGATCGGCCTATCGATAAAGAAAGACGGCATCAGCGGCTCAATCGCTGACCGATGCCGGCGTCGCCTTGATGATATCGTCCGATGCAATCGCGCCGGTCGCCACCTCGCGCAGCGGCAACGGCTTCACCTCGTCGCCGGCGGCGAATTTCTGGAAGCCCTCGACAACGACACGGTCGCCGGCCTTGAGGCCATCGGTGATCAGCCACTTGCCGGCGTGAACCCCACCGGTGCGCACCGCCTGCACGGCAATGCGGTTATCGGGCCGCACCACGAACACCTCGCTGCCGCCGTCGCGGCTGCGCTGCACCGCCTGCTGCGGCACGGCGATAGCATCGGTGTCGATGCCCTGCTCGATCAGCACGCGCACATACATGCCCGGCAGCAACTCGCCGTTCGGATTCGGAAACTCGCCGCGCAGCGTCACCTGCCCGGTCTCGGCATTCACCTTGGCTTCCGAGAACAACAGCTTGCCGGTGTGCGAATAAGCGCCATCATCGACGATCAGGCGAATCTTGGCCGCGCCCGGCTCGATCTGTTCGAGATCGCCGCGCGCGAACGCACGCCGTAATTTGTTGAGGTCGCTGACCGACTGGGTGAAATCGGCATAGATCGGATCGAGTTGCTGGATCGAGGCGAGATTGGTGGTGTCGTTCGGCACCACCAGCGCGCCTTCGCTGACCAGCGCCGCGCCGATGCGGCCGTTGATCGGCGCGCGAATGGTGGCGTAGCCGAGATTGAGCCGGGAGCGGGCCACGTCGGCCTTGCGCGCGGCGACGTCGGCCTCCGCCTGGCGCTTCGCTGCGATCGCCGTTTCATGCTGCGCCTCGGAGGCGACGTGCTGATGCGTCAGGGTTTCGATGCGCTTGGCATGGCGGTTCGCCTGATCGAGCACCGCCTCGGCCTTGGCGAGCGCGGCCTCCTGCGCCATCAGATCGACTTCGAACGGCTTCGGATCGATCTTGTAGAGCGGATCGCCGGCCTTCACGTCGCTGCCCTGATGGAACAGGCGCTCGACGACAATGCCGGACACTTGCGGGCGAACATCGGCGATGCGCGTCGGCGCGATGCGGCCGGGCAGTTCGCGCACGACGGCAAACGGCTGCGGCTTGACGGTGACGAAGCTGACTTCCGGCGGTGGTAATGCCGGCTGCGCCGCGACGGCCGAGGCGGGCTCGTCGCATGCGGTCAGCACGGGGCTCACTGCAAGCAACAGCGCCAATCCGAGTCCAGTTCGCATTCCTCGTCGCATTGTCGGTTCCATCGCCTCGCTATCCCGTTCGTCAGACATGAATCAAAAGCAAGCCGCGACAGCATGGCCGCGCGGCGTTGTCTGCTCGAACTTTGACGTCATTTGATTTCGCAAAAGTAACGCAGCGAGAGCGCGACGCAACAAATTTTGCGGCGGCGCAATGCCACAGCGCGTTACTTCGTTGAAGTCGCAGCAACTTTGCAGGACTCACATAATTGTGAGTCGAGGCGTGAAGAACGAGAATAAATTTGGAATGAGTCCAGAACGTCGCGCACGCTCATGACTGCGACAATTTATCCATCGCCGCGAACACGCGAGTACCAGCGACGAAGCATCAACATGACGAAATTGTAATGCGCGAATGATGCGCAATGACTTCGATTGTTGCGTCGCGCGGCTCTATTTGAGCGCCTCGCAAGCGTTGTGCTGCACATGCCGCGTGCGATCGCGCTGCGCCAGTCCATGCCACCATGTTGTCAGCGCATCGCCATCGCACGGCAATTTCACGCACATGCCTTCGATATAGGCGATCCAATCGTCGAAGCGGAATGCCGGCACGGGAACCACCACCGGCACATCGGCGGTAAGCGCATATTCGATCAGGCGCGCGAGGCCGCGGCCCTGCTGCTCCTGCCGCCCGAAGCGATTGACGATGAGCAGGTCCGCGCCTTGATCGATCGCCGCCGTCATCGCGCCGCGCGCCGCCGCAAGCTTGTCGAGATCGAGCCTCCGGCCTTGCGTGTAAGCAGATGTTTCCTGAAACAGATCGACGCGTTCGCCGCTGTGAACCATCATCGCCGCGAGTTCCGCGACACCGGCATTGTGATGCCCGAACTGCACCAGACCGACGGGTCGCAGTCCCTCGGCTTTCAGCGCCGCGACGAAATCGAGCAACACGTCGTCCGGCTGCTGATGCGCCTCATAGACCAGCGCGGCAACATCGCATTGCGCATCGAACATGAGATCACCTCATTGCCCGGCGGATCATCGGCGATACACCGTCGGGAGGTCTGCACCCTTGCCGGTATATCCATTAGCGCATCAACCTAGCGCCTTATGGATGATTTGAACATGTCGCCCCGAAGCGAGCAGCACGCTTGCCGTATGGCAGTCGTCGGATTGTCGGCGACCGAGAACGCCGTCAGGTAGCCGCCTTGCCGCCACGCCCGATATCGGAGCGCAACGACGCGAGATCCTTGCGCGCCGCGGTCGCCGCCGCGCGCTCGATGCGCCGGTAGCGTTCGACCAGCGACGCACCGAACGCCGTCAGCGTCGCGCCGCCGCCGTGCTTGCCGCCGGTTTGCCGCGCGACCGCGGCCTGCCCGCACAACCTGTTGATGTCATCCACAAGGTCCCACGCCCTCTTGTAGGACATATCCATCGCGCGGCCGGCGGCGGAGATCGAACCGCAGGCGGCGATGCTTTCCAGCAACTGGATCTTGCCGGGACCGAGCCGGCTGTCCGAATCGAAATCGATGCGGACGCTGAGCGACGGCAACGGCTTCGCTGCCGACGGTTTGGCAGCGGACGATTTGGCGGTGGACTTAGGCATCTCGGTCACGCATGAGGTTGCCCGGTATCGTGGCGGTTTGCATCTGATGTCCCGACTCGCAAATCCGCCACGCCACGCGGCACGGACGCACAGCCCACCACGCGAAACGACATCGAACCGGAACGCGCCGAGATTACCTTGCGAGTCCGACAAAACAACCATGATGTTTGTCGCGTTGTCGGGGCCCGCGAAGATTGTATAGTCGCCGCGCGACCAATGCTTTCAACGGCTGGCGCGGTCGCCGACCCAGCGATCACCAAGAAGCCACCACCTTACAGGTGCACCCCATGACTGACCGACAGCGCCGCGCGATCGTATTACGACATGTGGCTTTCGAGGATCTTGGTCTGCTGGCACCGGTTCTCACCCGTGCCGGATGGAATTACGAAATTCTTGAAGCGGCCACCGCCGATCTCACCCAACAGAAGATCGCCGATGCCGACCTCCTCATCGTGCTGGGCGGCCCGATCGGCGTCGGCGACGTTCGTGACTATCCTTTCCTCGCACAGGAAATCACGCTGCTCGAGAAACGTCTCGCCAGCGACCAGCCGACGCTCGGCGTTTGCCTCGGCAGTCAACTAATGGCGGCGGCGTTGGGCGCGCGCGTCTATGCCGGTCCGGTCAAGGAAATCGGCTGGGCTCCGTTGCAACTGACTGACGACGGCCGCGCCTCGTGTCTCGCCCCGCTCGGCGAGCCGGACGCGGCGGTGCTGCATTGGCATGGCGACACCTTCGACCTGCCGGCGGGCGCAACCCGGCTCGCCTCGACGCCGGCTTATGAGAATCAGGCCTTCGCATTCGGCAACAATGCCCTCGCGCTGCAATTCCACGTCGAGGCCGATCCGGCGCGGCTGGAGGAATGGTATGTCGGCCACACCGTCGAACTCGGCGCGGCGAAAATTGCGATCCCCGCTCTTCGCAGTGCAACAGCGCAGGTCGCGCCGCGCATCCCCGCGCAGGCGGAACGCATTTTCACGCAATGGCTCGGACAGATCGGCTGAAACCGGACACGAATTCAAGCTGTTGTCATGATGCAGCGGTTTTGTCGGCAAGGCACCAACGTGCGCGCAGTTTCAGGGCCATACACATCGGCAACAGTTTAGCGATCCGACGTGCTTCCCTCGCGCGCGCGCTGTGCCATATTGCGACTGACCAATGCGTTTCTCGAACCCAATGAAAGCACCATGGCGCAAGGATCCACATCAGGCTCCGCATCCCGCAGCTCTCTCGAACTCGAACTGACCAAGCTGTCGTCGCCGCGCATCTTCCTCGTGCGCATGCTGGTGTTCCTGGTGCTATGCGCGCTGGTCGCGGTGGTGCTCTACAAGCAGATCATGACGGCGTTCATGGCCAATCCCGGCCTCAACGCCCTGATCGTCGCGGTGCTCTTGATCGGCACCATCCTGTCGTTCCGGCAGGTGATCCGGCTTTATCCGGAAGTCGCCTGGGTCAACAACTTCCGCATCGCCGATCCGGGACTTGCGATCGACCGGCGGCCGGTGCTGCTGGCGCCGATGGCTGCGATCCTCGGCCGCGAACGCACCGGGCGAATGTCGATCTCGCAGCAGACCATGCGGCACCTGCTCGACTCGATTGCCACCCGTCTTGACGAGGCGCGCGACATCTCGCGCTATATGACCGGCCTGCTGGTGTTCCTCGGCCTGCTCGGCACCTTCTGGGGCCTGATCGAAACCGTCGGCTCGGTGAGCCACATCATCGACGGGCTGAAGGTCGGCGGCGATTCCGGATCGCTGTTCGACACATTGAAAGAAGGTCTCGCCGCGCCGCTCGGCGGCATGGGCATCTCGTTCTCGTCGTCGCTGTTCGGCCTCGCCGGATCGCTGATCCTCGGCTTCCTCGACCTGCAATCGAGCCAGGCGCAGAACCGCTTCTACACCGACCTCGAAGACTGGCTGGCCTCCACCGTGCGCGAATACACCGGCGAAGGCGGCCAGGCGTCGGCCGGCGGCGGCGAGATGCAGGTGGCGATCGAGCGGCTGCGCTCGACCGTCGAGGAGATGGGATCGAGCCGCGGCACCACCGCGGCGATGGCGAATCTCGCCGACGCCATTCAGGGGCTGGTACAGCATATGCGCGGCGAACAGCAGATGATCCGCGAATGGGCCGACGGACAGGGCGAGCAGAATCGTGAGATCAAGAAATTGCTGGAGCGGATTGCGGCGCAACCCGAAAGGCATCTGAGTGGAGATTTGTGATGGCGCTGGTCCGTCGCCGCACCGATTCCGGCTTCAACTACTGGCCGGGCTTCGTCGACGCACTGTCGACGCTGGTGCTCGCTATCGTGTTCCTGCTCTCGGTGTTCCTCGTCGTGCAGTTCTACCTGTCGCAGGAAGTTTCCGGCAAGGACAAGGCGCTCGAGCAACTCAACGCCAAGATTGCGCAATTGAACGAATTGCTGTCGCTGGAAAAGGTCGCGCAACTCAACCTCTCCGATGAACTTTCGCAGACCCGCGCCGGGCTCGCCACCGCTGAAGCGGAACGCGACCGCGCCAAAGGACTGTACGAAGGACTTGCGGGCGCGGGCAACGACGCCGCCGGCCGCGCCAACCAGTTGAACAAGGCACTGGATTCCGAGAAGCAGGTGTCCGCGCGCGCGCTGGCGCAGGTCGAGATTCTCAATCAGCAGATCAGCGCGCTGCGGCGGCAACTCGCTGCGCTCGAAGCCGCCCTCGACGCGTCCGAGAAGCGCGACAAGGAATCGCAGACCCGCATCACCGATCTCGGCCAACGGCTCAACGTCGCGCTGGCGCAGCGGGTGCAGGAACTGTCGCGCTATCGCTCGGAGTTCTTCGGGCGGCTGCGCGCGATTCTCGGCAACCGGCCCGATATCCGCGTGGTCGGCGATCGTTTCGTGTTCCAGTCCGAAGTGTTCTTCGATACCGGACAGGCGGTGCTGCTGCCGGAAGGCAAAGCCGAACTCGACAAGCTCGCCGACGCGCTGAAAGACCTCGACAAGAAAATCCCCAGCGAGATCGCCTGGGTGCTCCGCGTCGACGGCCACACCGACGTGCGGCCGATCAATAGCCCGCAGTTCAAGTCGAACTGGGAATTGTCGGCGGCGCGCGCGATCTCGGTGGTGCAGTATCTGGTATCGCTCGGCGTCCCGCCGCAGCGCCTCGTCGCCGCCGGCTTCGGCGAATTCCAGCCGCTCGATACCGGCACCACCGAGGAAGCCTACAAGCGCAACCGCCGCATCGAATTGAAGCTGACGGAAAAATAGTTGCCATGTCTTCTCGCACCCTATCATTTCGTCATGGCCGGATTTATTCCGGCCATCCACGTCTTGCGGCGCTCCGGACAAGAAAGGCGTGGATGCCCGGGACATAGGCGAGCGAAGCGACGCCGTTCTTCGAACGGCTATGCCCGGGCATGACGACGAGAGTGCTTCAATGACAGCCTCATTCCAGTTACGTCCCTATCGCGAGAGCGACGAGGATGCAGCTATCGCGTTGTGGCAGCGGACGTGGCAACTGGCCTATCCGTCGATCGACTTCGCCGCCCGTGTTGCATGGTGGCGCGAGCGCTGGCGCAACGAACTCGTTCCCATCGCCCAAGTCGTTGTCGCCGAGACCGCCGATGTGCTGCAAGGCTTCGTCACCATCGATGCGGCCGGCTATCTCGACCAGATCGTGGTCGCGCCGGAACAATGGGGCTCACCACTGGCCGCTGCCCTGCTCGATGAAGCCAAGCAGCTGTCGCCCACGATTGTGTCGCTGCTGGTGAACAAGGACAACGCTCGCGCCATCCGCTTCTACGAACGCAACGGTTTTACGCATGCCGGCGAGGACGTGAATCCGACATCCGGCCGCCCGGTGCTGCGGATGGAATGGAAGCCGTGATCTTTTCCTCTCCCCTTGCGGGAGAGGGTGCCTGAGCGAAGCGAAGGCGGGTGAGGGGTTCAGCCACGCAATGAGACGTGACCCCTCACCCGTCTCAATCTCGCTACGCGCGATTGAGCCACCCTCTCCCGCAAGGGGAGAGGGTAAAAGCGATCACGCTCCCTCGAACTGCAAGCGCGCCAGCCGCGCGTAGAGACCGTTCGCCGCGACCAACGAAGCATGCGTGCCCTGCTCGACGATGCGGCCTTGATCCATCACCAGGATGCGGTCGCACGACAGCACGGTGGCGAGGCGATGGGCGATCACCAACGTGGTGCGATGGCGCATCAGTTCTTCCAGCGCGGTCTGCACCAGTGTTTCGGATTCGGCATCGAGCGACGAGGTCGCCTCATCCAGCAACAACAGCGGCGCATCGCGCAGGATGGCGCGCGCGATCGCGATGCGCTGGCGCTGACCGCCGGACAGCGTCACGCCGCGCTCGCCGAGCGGCGTGTCGAAACCGTTCGGCAGTCGCTTGATGAATTCGGTGGCGTGGGCCAAATCCGCTGCACGCTCGACCTCGGCATCAGTGGCGTCTAACCGACCGAAGCGAATGTTTTCGCGCGCGCTCGCGGCGAACACCACGGACTCCTGCGGCACCAGCGCGATGCGCTGCCGCACCGCTTGCGGCGACACCGACTTGATCGGCACACCGTCATAGGAAATCTCGCCGGAGGTCGGATCGTAGAACCGCAACAGCAGATGAAACAATGTGCTCTTGCCGGCACCGGACGGACCGACGATGGCGACCTTTTCGCCCGCACGAACCGACAACGAGATGCCGTCGATGACGTTGGCCTGCGGCCGTGTCGGATAGGCAAAGCGCACATTATCGAACGCAACATCGCCGCGCGCAGGCTCCGGCAACAGCCGCGACACGGGCGGCGCGACGATGGCCGGCTTGACGTTGAGAATTTCGAACAGCCGCTCGGCGGCGCCGGACGCCGACGACACTTCGCCCCACACTTCGCTGAGCTGGCCGAGGCCCGCCGCCGCGAACGCGGCATAGAGCACGAACTGGCCGAGACGACCGGCGGTCATCTCCCCCACCAGCACGTCGTGCGAGCCGATCCACAGGATCATCACCACGCTGGCGAACACGATGAAAATCACGATAGCGGTCAGCGTCGCGCGCGCCTGAGTCGAGCGCCGCGCCGCTTCATATGCGGTTTCGACTTCGCCGCTGAATCGCGTCGACGCCAGCCGCTCGTTGGTGAAGGCCTGCACGGTGCGGATCGCGTTGAGCAATTCCGATGCATAGGCGGTGGCATCCGCCAGCGTATCCTGCGCGTTACGCGACAGCCGCCGCACCCATCGGCCGAACGCCACCAGCGGCAGCACGATCAGCGGAATCGCCGCCAGCACGAAGCCCGAGAGGCGCGGACTGGTGACCACCATCATCGACGCCGCGCCGACGAACAGCACAAAGTTGCGCAGCGCGATCGACACCGAGGAGCCGACCGCCGATTTGATCTGCGTGGTGTCGGCGGTGAGACGCGAGATCAGTTCGCCGCTGCGCGCGGAATCGAAGAAGCGCGGCGACAGCGCGGTGAGATGCGCGAACACGTCGCCGCGCAGGTCGGCGACGATGCGGTCGCCCAGCGTCGTCACCAGATAGAAGCGCAGCGCGCTGGCGCCGGCCAGCACCGCGACCACCGCGAGCATTACGCTGAAGTAGTTGTTGATCATCGCGATGCCTTCGGGACTGAATCCGAAGTCGATCATGCGACGCACGGCGATGGGTACCACGAGAGTCGTCAGCGCGGCGACCACCAGCGCGATCAGCGCGAGGAACGCGCGGCCGCGATAGCGCGCGACGTAGGGCGCGAGCGCCAGCAGGGGACGGAGCCCGCGACGGCGATCGGTGGTCGCGGCTTCCGCTTCACTATGAAGGTGCGCAGCCGCGTCGGCCTCGGCGACCGTCGCTACCGATACCGGATCGCGCGGCAACGCCACCGCTGCCTGCTGATCGTTCCGCCGCAATACCGGGCTCATGTCGCCTCGCAGTCCCAACCACGTCGCACTTTATAACAGCTCCAGAGAAGCCCTAGCTCCATAGGCCCGGCTGCGCCCGCTGGCAAATTGCACGGGCGCTTGTCTCGGCATCCTGTCTGCGTTATAGAGCGCCGCAAATCCCGTACTTTGATCAATCGCAATGAAGGCGCCGGGCGCGCCAGAGGTATGCCATGAAAGCCGAAATTCACCCGGATTATCATAACATTACGGTCGTGATGACCGACGGGACCGAATACCAGACGCGCTCCACCTGGGGCAAGGCGGGCGACAAGCTGAACCTCGATATCGACCCGAAGTCGCACCCGGCCTGGACCGGCGGCACCCAGCAGCTCCTCGACCGCGGCGGCCGCGTCTCGCGCTTCCAGAAGAAGTTCTCCGGGTTCCTCAAGAAGGACTGAGGCTTTCGCCTCGCCGCCGGCCGATGCCCGGCCGGCAACCCGCGATCCACATACAAAAAAGGCCCCGGTTCGCGCCGGGGCCTTTTTGGCTTTAACGGAAACATTGCCGCGAAACGATGCGCTCCCCCTCTCCCGTTGGGAGAGGGTTGGGGTGAGGGGTTACAGTCTTAGTTGATGCTCGATCCCCCTCACCCGGAGCCTGCGGCTCCGACCTCTCCCCGATGGGGAGAGGTGAGGTATCGTCCGGGCGATTTCGTCAAAAATGCTGATAGCCCTTAGCCGGTCTGGCGTTCGAAGGCCGCGCGCAGGCGGTTGAGCTGCGGCGCCAGCGGATTGCCGATCGCAGCGGGACGTTCCGTCAGCGGCGAATGGATGGTGGCATCGAGGCGGCGCACCTTGGCCTGCAACGCCACCGAGCGGGCGATCAGGTCCTGCAACTGTGACGGTAGTTTCGCCAGCATGTCGTCCGCGCCGGGCTCGGCGGCGGTGAGCTTCACCTTGGTCTTTTCGCGATTGGCCTGAGTCAGCGTCATCTCGCCTTCCTTCACCGCGCGATGCAGCAAGAGCCACGAGGCCAATTGCATCAGCCGCGTCGTCAGGCGCATGCTTTCAGTGGCGTAGGTCAAGCCGACGGGACGATCGAGCGTCTTGGCCTCGGTGCGGCCGGGACCGTCGAGATAGGCGGCGGTTTCCTCGACGAGGTCCATGCCTTCGCGGAACAGAGTGCCGAACGCCGGGGAGTTGGTCAGGCGCTCGCTGAACTGGACGAGACCCGCTTCGCTTAGGGAACGATCCGACATCGCTAACGCCTCACACTACTGATTACGCTCATCGTGCCGCTCCGTTTCAATTGGATGATCAGGCCGTTCGCTACGCTTGTTGCTTAACGTGCGGGTGCGATTCGTACTGCCACTTCACCGGCGTCTCGCCGAATGATCCAAAGCGCGGTCGGCTTATAGTGAACAAATCATTACTCCCGGCGGGACGGGAGTCCAGCATCCGCACGGACAAACCGAAATTATGGTTTCCAAGCCGGCGAACAGGGAACTTGTCGCGTTTTGACGCAAAAAAAAGCCGCCGAAGACCGGCGGCTTGAAGTGGTTTAACAGGGAGGCGTCAAACAGAGTGGACAGGAGCCACTCGGTGTCCAAACGAGGACAACTCCAGTCATAAACCAGAAGCCTTAACTGATCGTAAATGAATGGTTTTGTTTAAGATTCGTTTGCCATGTCGGCCATTGGCCGATGCGGGATTCGCATGCGCGCACGAGGACGTGTCCCGCATTGGGTCAGTGGCCTATGACTTCGAAAGCAGGATTCAAGATGAGAGCAGAAGCCGTCACCCTGAGGTGGCCGCTTCTTCAGCGGCCCTCGAAGGGCGACGGCGATCCTTCGAGGCTCGCTTCGCTCGCATCTCGGAGTCTGACCGAAAATTCGCTTGTTGCGCGGGATCTGCACCATAGGGAGCGTCATACTCCGCGAAAGCGGAGTATCCAGTACGACATGGCGGTTCAAATTTCCCATGCGTTCACATGGAATACTGGATCGTCCGCCTCCGCGGACGATGACGCCTCATTTGTGGTCCGCCTCTCAGGATGATGTCGTCGCATCACCGATCTGACTTGCGATCCGTACCTACGATTTGAAGAAGCTGTTGGCGGCGTCCTTCGAGGCGCGTTTTTTCGTCATGGCCTGTGTCAGCCGCTCGACCTCGGCCTGAAGCAGCGCGATGCGCTCGCCGAGTTCGTCGACCGACAACAGCGAGAGGTCCTGGCCGATCTCGTGGCTCACCTTCTTCCGCGGCCTGTCATCGTCCTCGCCCGCCATCGCCGACCTCCCGGATGCATTTTCTTTGTCGAGACCGATACCACCTCCGCTTCAAGACGCTATAAGCAGAACCGGTTCCCGCACTCAGAAGAGGACAAATCATGGAAAAGCTGCCCGCGCAAATGACCGTGATCGGCATCAGCAAGCCGGGCGGCCCCGAAGTGTTGCTGCCGGAAACCCGCCCGGTCCCCGCGCCCGGAACCGGCGAGTTGCTGGTCAAGGTCGCGGCCGCCGGCGTCAACCGGCCCGACGTGGCGCAGCGTTCCGGCAGCTATCCGCCGCCGCCCGGGGCCAGCGACCTGCCCGGCCTCGAGATCGCCGGCGAAGTGGTCGCGGTCGGTCCCGGCGTCACGCAGCACAAGGTCGGCGACAAGGTGATGTCGTTGGTGGCGGGCGGCGGCTATGCCGAATATTGCATCGCGCCGGATGCCCAAGCGATCACGGTTCCCGATGCACTGTCGATGATCGAGGCCGGCGCCACGCCGGAAACGCTGATGACGGTGTGGCACAACGTGTTCGAGCGCGGGAAATTGCAGGCCGGCGAAACCATGATGATCCATGGTGGTTCCTCCGGCATCGGCACCATGGCGATTCAACTGGCGAAGGCGTTCGGCGCGAAGGTGATCGTCACCGTCGGTTCGCAGGACAAGGCCGATGCCTGCCTCAAGCTCGGCGCCGACCACGCCATCAACTACAAGACGCAGGACTTCGTCACCGTCAGTCGGGAACTCACCGGTGGCGCGGGGCCGAACCTCATCATCGACATGGTCGGCGGCGACTATATCGAAAAGAATTATGACGCCGCCGCGATGGACGGGCGCATCGTCCAGATCGCCTTCCTCGGCGGACCGAAGGCGACGGTGAACTTCGCCAAGCTGATGACCAAACGGCTTGTCCACACCGGATCGACGCTGCGGCCGCGAAGCCCGGCCGATAAAGCCGCGATGGTCAGCGCCATCGAAGCGAAGGTGATGCCGCTGATCCGCGCCGGCAAGGTGAAACCCTTGATCGACAGCACGTTTCCGCTGCGCAACGCAGCCGACGCGCATCGCCGGATGGAAACCAGCCAACATGTTGGCAAAATTGTGTTGACGGTGTGACGCGCAGGATCGCAACGGGAAAGCCTTTGAATTCCCATGCATCCATGGCATTTATCCGACCCGGGGGGACGGGCCGATAGCAACGGGGTTTGATCGGCCTGCGTGAGCGTCTTCCGTGTCCGTTTCGTTGCCTCGCGCAACGCTGTCCTTGTCGCGTGGCGCCGTTCAACGTGGAGACTCGAGATTGCGTCCGATCAGGTTTCTTGCGCTGCTGGCGCTCGGCCTCACGCTTTGGGTTTCGATGTTGCCCGCCTATGCCGTCGACGCGGTCAGCGTCCGCAGCGACGCAGCCGCCATCGATCTCACCGCGGTTCTCGAACATCAGCATAGCGACACCGACCGGATTCAGGTGTCGACCGCGCCCGGCACCGACGGCATCGTGCGCCGCGTCGAAGTGCGCGCGCGCGAAGGCGGACAGAACTGGGTGGTGTTCGCGCTCGCCAACAATACCGACGATCAACTCGACCGCCTGATCGTCGCGCCGCATTACCGTATCGTCTCGTC
Organism: Xanthobacteraceae bacterium; assembly: GCA_051954235.1. Taxonomy (GTDB): domain Bacteria; phylum Pseudomonadota; class Alphaproteobacteria; order Rhizobiales; family Xanthobacteraceae; genus 62-47. The sequence continues at coordinate 2,735 of JBQCHY010000030.1, read as the reverse complement.
CGGTCTGCTGTGGCCGGATCTCGGCCTCTCGCGCATCGCGACCATCACGCCGTCGACAGGCGATCGTCCCGAACGACAAGAGAATCCCACCGCCGACGTCTTCCGCATCACGCTCGATCCCGGCGCGGTGATCACCTTCGTCGCCGAACTGCGCACCGACAAGCTGCCGCAGCTCTATCTGTGGGAGCCCGACGCCTACAAGGACAAGGTCAATTCCTTCACGCTGTATCAGGGCATCGTCATCGGCATCTCCGGTCTCTTGGCGCTAGTGCTGACGATCCTGTTCGTGGTGAAGGGCAGCATCATGTTCCCTGCTGCAGCTGCGCTGGCGTGGGCGGTGCTGGTCTATATCGGCGTCGACTTCGGTTTCTGGGGCAAGGTGCTGGATATGTCCGCCGGCGCCGAACGCATCTGGCGCGCGGCCGGCGAAGCGATCCTTGCCGCGACGCTGCTGGTGTTCTTGTTCGCCTATCTCAACCTCAACCGATGGCATGTGCGCTATTCGCACATCACGCTGGGCTGGCTCGCCTTCCTCGGCTCGCTGGTGGCGCTGGCGCTGTTTGATCCGGCGGTAGCGTCGGGTATCGCGCGCATCTCGCTGGCGATGATCGCGGTGTTCGGCTTCGCGCTGATCGTCTATCTCTCGACCCACGGCTTCGACCGCGCGGTGCTGCTGATCCCGACCTGGTTCCTGCTGGTGGTGTGGGTGATCGCAGCCGGCATGACGGTCGAAGGCAGCGTCACCAACGACATCGTCGGCCCGGCCTTGCTCGGCGGCCTGGTGTTGATCGTGATGCTGATCGGCTTCACGGTGATGCAGCACGCTTTCGCCGGCGGTACCGCCGGCGGCGTCGTCTCCGATGTCGAACGTCGCGCATTGGCGTTGACCGGCTCCGGCGACCTGATCTGGGATTGGGATGTCGCCGCCGACAAGGTGTTCACCAGCCCCGAAACCGAAACGCTGCTTGGCCTGAAACGCGGCACGCTGGAAGACGCCGCGGCGGTCTGGCTCGAGGTGCTGCACCCACTCGATCAGGACCGCTTCCGCGCCGCGCTCGACAGCGTGCTCGATCAACGTCGCGGCCGACTGGTGCAGGACTTCCGCCTGCGCACCGCAGACGGGCATTTCATGTGGTTCTCGCTGAAGGCGCGCCCCGTCGTCGGCTCCGACGGCGAAGTGCTCCGCGTGATCGGCACGCTCACCGACGTCACCGACAGCAAGAACGCGGAGGAACGATTGCTGCACGACTCGGTGAACGACAACCTCACCGGCCTACCGAACCGCAAACTGTTCCTCGATCGCCTCGCCAGTCTGAGCAACCTGTCGAAGTCCGTGCCCGCGATGCGACCGACCGTGATGGTGATCGACATCGACCGCTTCAAGCAGGTCAACGATTCCGTCGGCGTCGCGGTCGGCGATTCCATCCTGCTGACACTGGCACGACGACTGACGCGCATTCTCAAACCGCAGGACACGCTGGCCCGCCTTGGCGGCGATCAGTTCGGCTTGATCCTGATGTCGGAGCAGGAATCGCCGCGCATCACCGCTTTTGCTGAAACCATCCGCAAGACCATCCGCGCGCCGATCGCCTTCAACGACCGCGAGATTTTCCTCACCGCCTCGATCGGCCTCGCGCTCAGCGATCCGCAGACCACACCGAACGACGAGTTGGTGAAAGACGCCGAACTGGCGATGTATCACTCCAAGCGCATCGGCGGCGATCGCATCGACGTCTACAAACCGGCGATGCGCGCGCGCAAGACCGACCGCCTGACGCTGGAATCCGAATTGCGCCGCGCCATCGAGCGCGAGGAAATCACCATCCTCTATCAGCCGATCGTGCGGCTGGAGGATCGTGCCATCGCCGGCTTTGAGGCGCTCGCGCGCTGGGATCACCCGAAGCTCGGCCGCATGTCGCCGATCGAATTCATCGGCATCGCCGAGCAGAGCGGATTGATCATCGATCTCGGCATGTTCGTGATGGATCAGGCCGCGCGCCAGCTCAGCATCTGGCAGCGCGCGACGCGTGCGTCCCGCGCGCCGATTTTCGTCAGCGTCAACGTCTCGTCGCGGCAATTGCTGCGGCACGATCTGATTCACGACATCCGCACCGTGCTGTCGCGCTCCTCGATCACGCGCGGCACGCTGAAGCTGGAATTGACCGAGTCGCTGGTGATGGAAAATCCGGAGCACGCAGCCCAGATGCTGCACCGGATTCGCGAACTCGGCGTCGGCCTGTCGCTCGACGATTTCGGCACCGGCCATTCCTCGCTGGCCTATCTGCAACGCTTCCCGTTCGACACCATCAAGATCGACCAATCCTTCGTCCGCACCACCAGCCGCGGCACCCGGCCGGTGATCCTGAAATCGATCATCGCGCTGGCGCACGATCTCGGCATGGACGTCGTGGCGGAAGGCGCGGAGACCGATTCCGACGCGGTGGAGCTTTATCAGCTCGGCTGCGAATACGCGCAGGGTTTTGCGTTCGGCGAGCCGATGGACACCGAAGCCGCGATGCGGCTCCTCACCGAGGAGCGGCTTGAGGCGACGCATTGAGCGCTAGCGATAACGGCGTCGTCTGAGCAGGAATTCTTGCGCACACGGAGTAGCAACTCGAAAAACGTCGTCCCCGCGCAGGCGGGGACCCAGACTCCGCACCAGGCGTGATCAAAGAAAGCGCCTGTTGCACATACCTACGAACAACCACTGCCGGGGATTCTGGGTCCCCGCCTGC